>CAMBEP010000020.1 GCA_945865635.1 Candidatus Kuenenia stuttgartensis | reverse complement strand
TGATCGAACATCGCCAGGCCGCCGCTGCTGAGCGCGAGGCACGCAGGCAAGCCAGGCTGGAGCAATCGATGGTTGTGATGCCAACCGAGGAACAGATTGAAGCCGACTTCGAAGGCACCTTAAACGAGCTCAATGCGCTGCTGGAATCAGCCCGAAACATCGCCGCCAATGCGGCCAAACCGGCTGAATCTGAAAACGCACAAACTCAATCTACACAAGAGGATGCAGCGCAGGTGCGAAACAACAAGTCGAACGCTTCCGAAGAATCCCAAGCGGAATTCAGCGACAAGTTCCAGAGGCGGCTGGAGCGGTTCCTGAAGGGCAAAACCAAGGCCCAGAGGGCCCGGATTATGAAGCAGGCGCGGGAAAAGCAGGCGGAGATGAGGCTGGCGCGGGCGGTTTGACGGTCTTTTTTTTTGGGTGTGATCTTTGACAATTCGGATGAGGGTTTAAGGCCTGGCCTGCTCAGGTGCGGGCGATATTGCTTGTTAGGAAGCGATTTTCATTGCGGTAAATCTTTTTTGATCAAGCTTTACGTGATCTCAATGAACGCATTGCCAAGGCTTGCACCGTTACAGGGAGGTGTTGCAATTCTGGGGAAATGGGCCATTGTCGTTCGCTATAGTTGTCGCGGCCACACATGATACATCGTATCAGTATGATGCCAGAGGCATCAAATCGATTAGCCGGTGGTTGAGCGAAGCGACACCTTCCGGTTATGAGGTCTAAAAAAAAAGCTGCTGGCACCCTGGCAGGGGTGCAGGACCTAATGTCGCGTCGTCGTGTCCGGTGGTGTCGTCGCTGAAACGCTCCTCAACCACCGGCTACTGGCTCCAGATGCCTCCGGCATCGTTTTGATCAAAAAGTGCCATTCATGGCTGCGAAGAGTATATGATGCCTTTGGCATCGGTTAAAAATGTCTGTTTCTTGGCCTTTGAAAGTATAAAACGATCCTGTTTTACAACATTTGGGAGTCAATATGAGGAAATGAGTTGCATTATGATGTAACGATTGGCTCCGATTGGTCGGCTGAGCCATCGTTACAAGACGTTCTGGAGCAGATCCTTACATGACCTCAGATGGATTTCGCAGTGGCATTTGGCAATCGAGGTTCTGCATGTGCTGTCCAGAGACCATCTTTGGACATGGCGATGACTTGAGCGCTGCCGGGGTCCTTGTTCAAAGGGGTTGGCAGGTGCCCCTTGGCTCGGATCTGTTCGATGATCTGTTCACCAGCAGATTTCTCGATCTGAAACGGTTCCATGGTCTCGCACTGGATTCGTGGATCAGCGAGCGACAAACCGGCGTCGCGGCCAAAAACAAGGTGTCCTACGGCAATGGCGGCAACGTTGTTCACGATGGTTCGGCCCCCTTGAGCACCTACGGAAAAAATTGGCTTGCCACTGCGCATTGTCAGAATCGGACACATGTTGTGTAGAGGGCGCTTGAAGGGTGCGACACTGTTGGCCCAGCCGGGGCGGGGCTCGAATCGGCACATGCCGTGGCCCAGAACCACCTCCCACTCGGGCACCATGACCATTGAGCCGTATCCGCCACCGTGAGTCTGTGTCCAAGCCACGTGATTGCCTTCGGAGTCGGCAGCAGAGCAGTGGATGGTGCCGCGCAGGGGGTCTGGGGCGACGATCCGGCCCAGGTCCGGCTGCTTCAGTCGGCGTTCTACGATCAGCCAAAGCTTGTCCAGATAGTCATCTGTCAATAAGTCCTGAGGCGACGATTTCATAGATTTGGGGTCAGCAAGTTTCGTGAGCCGATCTTCCCAGGCGGTTTTCATGATTTCAAGCCAGCCATGCCACCATTGAGGAGTGCCCCACTGAAGGCCCTGAGTGACAGACTTGAAGGTGTCGGCCAAGAAAAGCATTTGCAGACAAGTGTGCCCACCCGCGGCGGGCTCGGCGGTGTAGGTTTTGGAATCGCCAATGCGCATGGAGAGGGCTGGTGTCACGCGGGCCTGATAAGCGGCCATATCGCGGTCGGTCAGGATCCCGCCCAACTTTTGGATGTGATTGGCGATGGCACGTCCAATCTCGCCTTCATAAAAAACTCGAGGGCCCTGTGCGGCAATCTGCTCAAGAGCTTTGGCCAGACCAGGCATAGCGACTTTAACCCCAACATTTTTCGTGGGTAGGGTTTCTGGCTTGGGTTTGCCGAGGGCTTCGGCGGCCATTTTGTACCAGGTCTCGGCATTGCCGCGGGTCAAGGTCGCGCCGCTGCGGGCTTGATCCAGGGCGGGCTGGATCACTTGTACCAGCTTGAGCCTGCCGTATTTTTCGACCATCAGGCAAAGGCCTGAAACGACTCCTGGAACACCCACCGAGAGCGGACCGATTTTGTGACGGCTGTCGGGGAATTTGAAGTCGTTGGGGTCGCGTCCGGGAATGACAGGGAACATCTCTGGCCGGGCCGCTGCGGGGGCGACGGTATTGGCGTCGATGCCAATGACTTCGCCCGTTTTGGCGACAAAGGCGGTACCAGCGCCACCGTATCCACCCAGGCCAGTTCCGTGCGGCGTGACAACCGATTCCATGAACCCGATGGCGGCCACGGCGTCAAAGGCATTGCCCCCGGCTCGGAGAATGGAGGCACCGGCTTCGGCGGCAATGGGGTTGGTGGCTACGCAGAGCGATTTGCCCGTGGCGGATTTCTGGAGAGTGGCTTGTTGTGGCATGATTGAAGACCCTTATGGCCAGTCTCAGCGAAATTGCTGGTCGGGAGGATTCGGATTGGTGAGTGAGATCGATTAAAAGCATCAAACCAGAAAAGTCAGTGGGATTCCAGTGGCATCATTTGTGAAGAATTTGAACAGGCGACTTGCCATCAATTTTCGAAATGACACCGTCGAAGGTTTCAACCTGACCATCGTGTTTGATCCTGACCTGCCACTTGGTTCGAAACACTTTGCCACCTAATCCGCCATAATAATGCACCCACCAGTGATAATCGCCACGTGGGCCGGCGGTTTTTTTCCAGAAGATGTTTTCTGGTCCGAGGCCATCGACATCGTCCACATCGAGCTCCCCGCCTTGATCGCCTTTTCGGAATTCCCAGTAGATTTCAGAGCCGCCCGGTTCGATCACGTGCAGGTCGAAGTCGGCATCTGTGTCCCAGATGAGGGTGAATTGAGGATCGCCAATTTTGACACTTACGCCCTGGACCTTCTCAGCAATGCCATCGAACTGAGTGAATCCAAAGCCTTTGGTGGTATCTTTTTCCGTAGCCTGACTGGCAGCAGGGAAGGCGGGTGGACTTTTGAATTCAATGCTTGGAAGGTCGGGAGGCAGAATGGTTTGAAGATCGATCGGTGGCTCGATTCGGGTCACATCCATGGAAGGCATCTGCAAAGGCTCGAATCGGGTGGTATCGGTCACAAACATTTCTCCATCGAGCGATTTTGGATCACCAAACCGGGCCGAAATCCTGAGATCTTCTGCTGGTTTCAAGCGGTCATGAACAAGCATCAGGAGGAGAATCAAAGCGAGGTGGATGATAAAAGAGATGCCGGTGGTGGCAAGCTGTGCGCGGGTCCAATCGCGGAAAGCACTGGAGGCTTCATCGATATGGTGGATCAGTTGCTGGCGTGTGGTTTGATCAGGACCGGCCATAGTCCAAAGGCCACCCTCTACTTATAAGTGACATTTTTTGTTAGTATACCGATTAAGAACTCAAGAGGTCCAGAATAGGTGACGATTTTGCGTGTAGGCCGCTCACTTGTTCTGCACTGTTTTTCACGCCTTTAATCAGGCCCAAGTGCTGCTGGAGAACCACGAAGTGTTGGACCAGGCCAAATTGCTTGAGCTACTTAATGAAGTACAAAACGGCCAATTGGCACCCGCCGAGGCGCTGAGCCGGATTCGTTGGTCACCGTTTGAGAACCTTGAAGGTGTGGCGAGTATTGATCATCACCGCAAGCTTCGATGCGGTTTTCCGGAAGTGATTTTTGGCCAGGGTAAAACAGCCGGCCAGATTCTGGCGATCCTTGAGCTGCAAAGGCGGCATGGCGATGCCAGTCTGGTGACACGAGTTGCGCCTGAAGTCGGCGAGATTTTGTGCCAGAACTTCCTAACGGGCCAATACAATGTGCTTGGCCGAACATTCCGGATCCCGCCCATTGAGGACGAAGGCCCGAAGCTTGGCAAGGTGGTGGTGGTCACGGCCGGGACAAGCGACTTGCCAGTGGCCGAAGAGGCGCGGGTGACAGCCGAATCGTGGAACTGCGAAGTCGAGCTTTTGAGCGATGTAGGTGTGGCTGGTATCCATCGCCTTTTGAGCAGGCTTCACAAGTTTGAAAATGCCGACGCCATTGTGGCTGTGGCTGGCATGGAAGGTGCATTGCCAAGTGTGCTGGGCGGGCTGACCGATTGTCCGGTCATTGCCGTGCCCACTTCCATAGGTTACGGCGCCCACTTGAACGGCCTTGCCCCTCTGCTGACCATGCTTAACAGTTGTGCTTCAAATGTGGTTGTGGTCAATATCGACAGCGGCTTCAATGGCGGGCACATGGCCGGTCTGATTGCCCATCGAGCTGGCAAGGCCCGAATTCAGGGCGCTTTGAACGCAGCCCGCCCCAACCCGCCTTTGCACCCATCGCAACTAGCTCCAGGCACGGATCTCATCGAAGGCTTTGGGCCTTGATTCAGGCTTGTTGAATCTGTTGGAATCGCTCACTTTACAGAACCCTAATCACCCATTCTCTCGAAACCGTAGCTGGATCTCGCCTGAAAAAAAAATGCAAACAATCACGAATGTTCCCCAAGTCCGCAAGCGTTCCGATGATTCCCATAAAGGCAACTATGGCCACGTACTGCTGATCGCCGGCAGTCGGGGCATGTCAGGTGCTGCCGCACTTGCTGGTCTGGCCGCCCTCAGAAGCGGAGCCGGTCTGGTGCGTGTCGCCTGCCCTCACGAGATTCAGCCCACAGTGGCCTCGGTTGAGCCGTCCTATATGACGTGGCCACTGCCACAGACGAGTCGGGGGTCTGTCGATGGCTTGGCAGCCTGGTTTGAACTTTTGCCACTTGTGGAAGCCGCCACTGTAATCGCCGCTGGTCCCGGCATGGGCCGCGACACAGGGGTGAGCGACCTGATGGCCGAATTATTGCGGCACACCAATAAGCCGCTTGTTCTAGACGCCGATGCTCTGAACGCGTTTGCCCCTCTGGCAGAAAATGGCAGGATGCTGAAAAATCATCCAGCGACCATTATTGTCACTCCTCATCCTGGCGAAGCTGCTCGGCTATTGGGTGTGACGACCGAAGAAGTTCAGAAGGATCGGCTGGCGGCCGCTGTCAGGATCCGTTCCTACCTGCCCGAGCACTCAGTCGTGGTGCTTAAAGGTTATGGCACAGTGGTGACGGACGGAGAACAAGGCTACCTGAACCTTTCGGGCAACCCGGGCATGGCCACTGGCGGTGCTGGAGATGTGCTCACGGGCATTCTTGCTGCATTGCTTGCACAAGGCTACACCCCATTTGACACCTGTGTTTTGGGCACTTACGTTCATGGTCTCGCAGGTGACATCGCACGTGATGCCAATGGCGTAACAGCTTTGATAGCAGGAGATATCGCGGACTCTCTGGGCGATGTCTTCCACCACCTCGACCCGCTTCATGATGACGATTAATAACGATATCCTAAAGATTCTGGCCAGCCAAAGATGGACATTTTTGGCTGGCTATCTAAAATTGAATGAACCAAGGCGTCCTGACCGATCGTAATGATATGGTGAATCAGGTCGCAATTTTGGGGCTTTTTGCGGAGGATCCCACAGTGTCTGCATCCGATAAAGGTTCACCTGCTCCCTGGACATACAGCATGGAGGTATCTCCCACTGGCCAGCCTCAGCCAAGTCCCGTTTCGGTTCCCATTCCTGCCGACCAGATGAGCCTTCTGCAATTGATGGTCCAGCTTCAGTCGAATACCAACGACATGCTGCGTCAATTGCTGGAAATGAACCGGCAATCTCTTGATTGTGCGCGAGAGGCCACGCAGGCCGCCCGCGAACAACGGGCCCGGCAATCACAGGAACTGGAGCGATGGCAGAATAGTCACCAGTCAATTTTGTTTGACACAAGAGGTGTTCTCCAATCACTGGAGCAGGTTCATGGACAGATTATCGAACAACTGGTCAACCATGTGCATGAACATCAGGCAGATCTGATGGAAGGCGATTTCGCACTCGGCGATTTCACGGACCGATATGGCCCGCGCCTGGCTCATCTCAATACCATCCTGTCCATCCTTCGCCCCTTGGCCGCACTCGCACAGCACCAGCAGGCGGAAGCACGAAACAAACCACAGGAAGGTTAATCGTCTCCCGGTCAGGCAGCACTTACGTAGACAAGTCGGGCCAGAAAGAGGCGTTGGCTGGTCTGGGGAAACACAGACCGGCCATGATCATGGTTCTTTTTATCTAAGCGGTTTCACGACTCAATCATTGCTAGATCCATGATCGATCCATTTTAACGATCGCTCTAAAAATACCAGCAAATGTGGCCATCATAGAGAAGGAACCTGAATGTCTGCCAAAATCAAAGCTGTGGCTTTTGATGCTGTGGGAACGCTGATCGAACCGTTTCCAACTGTCGCTGAAGCTTATCAGCAAGCGGCAGCAAGTGTTGGGCTCGAGCTCCCTACGGACTTGATTCGCGAGCGGTTCCGGAAGGTTTTTGGCCAAGACGAAAAATCCAGCGATCTCGACACAAATCTGAGCACCGAAATTCATCGATGGCGAAACATTGTTTCCGCCACTCTTCCCGAGCTGGATCAGTCTAGAGCGGATCTCGCTTTCCAAAAGCTATGGGATCATTTTGCTCAACCATCAAGCTGGCGACTTTTTCCGGATGTCAGGGAAGTTGTCGATTGGCTCGATCAGAAATCAATCAAGGTGTGTGTCGCATCAAATTTTGATGCTCGATTAAGACTTGTTTGGAACGGGCTTGAGGGCGTTGAGAGACTTCAGGAACATTTGGTCATTTCGTCTGAGGTAGGGGTTCGCAAGCCTGGCAGAGGTTTTTATGAGTTTGTCGCGAAACATCTGGATGAGCCAGTGGAATCGATCCTTTTTATTGGTGACGATTGGATCAATGATGTCGAATTTCCGGAAAAAATGGGATTCAAAACTATTCTTTTAGATCGTCACAGCCGATGCAATAAAGCGAACAGCTTCGTCTCGTTGAAGGAATTGACTACCAGTCAGTGGTTTGCCGACTGAAACCAAGGTCCGGATTTTCGACTTGTCGCAAATCCCGAGTTGTGGTAGTTTCCCGCTCACAGATGGGCGAGCGTGCCGGTCCAAGTCTTTTCAAAGACAAACCTGACTGGCATCAAAATGGATTGGGTGCAGGAATACACCCCGCTCGATTTTCACGGAGGAAAAGCCCATGGCATCTACCACTCTCGAACAAATTGCGTCAATTGTGAATGGACGCGTCGTGGGCGACGGCAACGTGCCCATTGGCGACGCTCGGCCTGTCGAAATCGCAGGCCCCGGCGACATCACGTTTATCTCTGATGATCGTGTCGCACGCGCTTTAAGAACTTGCCCAGCCTCTGCCGCCCTTGTTGGTCCGCATTTCCGCATGAGGGCTCAAGGAATTGCTCCGAACCTGCCATTGGTCGAGGTGGAGGATCCACTGGACGCTTTTGTCAAAGTACGCACACACCTTCGCGGTGATTCTGCACCAAAATGGACTGGCATTCATCCCAAGGCTTATATCGCAGCCACCGCTGTGATTGGCAAAGATGTGGCCATTCATCCATTCGCTTACGTTGGCGAATTTAGTGTGATTGGCGACAGAACCACCCTATTGCCTGGAGTAGTGATCAACGCCCACTGCATTCTTGGTGAAGATTGCATGATCCATGCCAATGTGGTGCTTTATGACGAAACCATCTTGGCCGACCGTGTCGAAATTCATGCCGGAACTGTGCTGGGTAGCGACGGATTCGGGTACCGGCTGAAAGATGGTCGGCACCACAAAATCCCTCAGACGGGCACTGTCGAAGTGGCAAATGATGTCGAAATTGGTGCCAATTGCTCGATTGATCGTGGCACTTTCGAAGCCACCACAATCGGTGAGGGAACCAAGATTGACAACCTTGTCATGATTGGCCACAACAATCAGATTGGCCGACACAACATGATCTGCGGTCAGGTCGGTCTGGCCGGAAGCTGCAAGACTGGCGATTATGTGGTCATGGCTGGCCAGGTGGGTGTCAAGGATCATACGGAAATTGGTGATCAGGTTTTAATCGGCGCACAATCCGGCGTGCATCGCAATGTGCCCAGTGGCCAGCAAGTTCTGGGCTCGCCAGCATTGCCGATCCGCGAACAAAGACGAATCTTCCAGATGGTGGCCCGTCTCCCTGACATGCACAAGCAGCTCCGCGAACTGGTTTCAGCCATGGAACGCATCAAACTGCTGGCCGCTCAGGCCGGCCTCTCGCTGGCGCCTCTTGAAGTCAATCCAAACGAAGAAACGGCCTGACCTTTCGCTCTGGCTTCGACCCAATCCCGCGTCGATCGTTCAAGCGATGACAAATTCAGACGAATGACTCCCATGATCGACTCTCTATCCCAATTGCAATCCGCTTCCAAACATCGACCCTCAAGCCGATTTCGAACGCGATTGGAAACCCCTCCGCCTGGCACCAAAGTTGGGCTCCTGGCAGGCAGTGGCCGCTTCCCGATCCTGTTCGCGGAAGGGGCTGTGAAACAGGGGTATGAAGTGCATTGCGTGGGAGTCCGTTATGAAGTGCCTCAGGAACTTCGCCAGATTTGTGCCGGGTTTCGGGTCCAAGGTGTTTCCAAACTCGGTGGAATGATGCGTGACTTCCAGCGCATGGGAATCACCAATATTGTTATGGCAGGCAAAATCACAAAAAGTGTGATGCATAAACCCATGCGTCTGGCACGTCTATTGCCAGACCTGGCCATGTTTGAACTCTGGTATCGCGTCTGTCGGGCCGATAAGCGAGATGACACGATACTTCTGGGGGTGATTGAAATGTTCCAACGCCGAGGCCTGCATTTCTCATCCGCACTAGACTATTGCCCGGAGCTACTCGTGAACCAAGGCGTGCTGACCAAACGCTCGCCCACTCGGGCGCAGTGGGAAGATATTGACTTCGGCTGGAACCTCGCCAAGCACATGGGCGGGCTCGATGTCGGTCAGTCTGTTGCTGTCAAGGAGCGGTCCGCATTGGCCGTAGAAGCCCTGGAAGGCACGGATCGGTGCATCGAACGCGCAGGCCAACTTTGCCCAGTCGGCGGCTGGACTCTGATTAAAGTGGCCAAGCCCGATCAGGATATGCGATTTGATGTGCCTACCATAGGCGTTCAAACGATTGAAAACCTCCACAAAGCACGTGCCAAAATTCTCGCCATCGAGGCCGAAAGAACGATTGTCATCGACCAAGCCAAAGTCGTCGAGCTTGCCAACTCCTACGGCATGATCATCGTGGCAATTAAACAGGCGGAAGAACCTGCCCGACCAGATATTGAAGGCGGATTGCGGATACATAGTTGACCATCGGGGGGTGGGGCTCAGGTCTCGATGCTTGAACAATCATCTTCGAATCTGAGTAAACTCCCTAACCTGGCTTGTGATCGCAATTTCTGTCGGGAGCCGCTCCATTGAGCTGGCACCATAGAACCCGTCGAGACTTGCAATCTCTCTCATCATGAAAACGGCATCGTCGGGCATGGCGATCGGCCCACCATGACACAATACAAAAATATCTTTGTTGACCCTGCGGGCCGCTTCCATGATGCCCGATACTCGCGGTACACAGTCCGCAAGGCTTAGCGCCGTTTGTGCCCCAATGTTGCCCGAAGTCGTCAGGCCCATGTGGGCGACAATAATATCGGCACCTGCACGTGCCAAATCTGCGGCTTGATCCGCGTCGAAGGCATAGGGAGTGGTCAGCATTCCGAGTTCGTGAGCCGCCGCAATACAATCAATTTCCAGGCCAAAACCCATGCCCGTTTCTTCGAGATTGGAGCGGAAGACACCGTCGATCAGACCCACAGTCGGAAAATTCTGGATCCCGGCAAACCCCATCGACTGCAATTCACGCAGAAAATGGTCGCGAATCATAAATGGGTCTATCGCACAGACACCCGCAATCACAGGTGTATGTTTCACCGCTGTGATCACCTCATGGGCCATTTCCCGAACGATGTCATTGGCATTCCCGAATGGCATGAGGCCGGCCAGTGAACCCCGGCCTGCCATCCGGTATCGGCCTGAGTTATAGATCACAATCAGATCAATGCCGCCTGCCTCTTCGCACTTGGCGCTGATGCCTGTGCCCGCTCCTCCACCGATAATCGGAATCCCGGCGGCACGCTTGGCCAGAAGTTTATTGAGAATCGTTTCGCGGTTTTCTCGCGTGTTCATCGGCTTCTTCCATTTTCTTGGGGAATTTCGACCTGGCAAAGCTTCTGAAACTCTGTCACAAGGGCTTCAGCAAATTCCGGGTCATTCACATGATAAGGCAATCGCACAATACGTCGCCCGGAATTCTGATGGATACGAAGCTCAAGCTCATCAAACAGGGCCTGGTCTGCAACAGGATCATAAAAGGGCTGCCCAAAAGCATCCAGCCCTGAAATCCCTTTCTCCGGAATCATCACCACCAGAGGCGACACGGACCGATTGAGCCGTTCCGCGATCCATTCGGCAAATCGCCTGTTTTCCTCGACATTTGTTCGCATCAATGTCACCTGGGCATTATGAACATGCAAGTTTCGATTCCGGAACTTTTCTGGCACCGTTTCCAGACCTCCAAAATTGACCATATCCAAAGCACCCACGCTTAACACGAGCGGAACGCGACTGGCCAAAAGCTTCTCAAATCGATGAGGCCCGCATGCAAGCACGCCGCCCACCACTTCATCAGCAACCTCCGTTGTGGTAATGTCCAGAACGCCTTGGATCAGGCCCGACTCCACAAGCTGCTCCATGGCCCTTCCGCCCGTGCCGGTGGCATGAAATACAAGACATTCATAGCCCTTCTTCTCCATAGCCTGACGAACTGCTGTCACGCACGGAGTGGTTACCCCAAACATGGTCATACCAAGTGTCGGTTTCAAATCCACTGGGCGTGTCGCATGTGAAACCATCCCAGCCATCGCATTGGCTGCATTGCCCAGAATCTTCACTAAAACGCCGTTCAGGCCCGCAATATCAACAACAGAATACATCATGGTGATATCGCTGCAATCAACATAAGGCGCCGTGTTGCCACTGGCCATGGTTGAAACCATCAATTTTGGCATCCCAATGGGTAAGCAGCGCATGGCCGCAGTGATTAGGGACGTTCCCCCGCTGCCGCCCAAGCCAATCACACCGGAAACTTTACCTGCCATATGTTCAGTGATCAGGAAATCACGAAGTGCCTGAGACATTTGAGCAATGGCCAAGCCCCGATCACCGCTGGATGCGAGGTTTGATTCGCCAATAAGCCCCTGCATGGAAATATCTGGTCTAAACGTAGGCGGCCCTAACGTACCGACATCGATCATAATGACATTCACACCCGAATCTCGTAGGCATGAGGCCACAAAAACCAGCTCCTCGCCTTTGGTGTCCATCGTTGCAATGGCATAAACATTCGCTTCCATAAACCTGGGTTCCTTCGAGTTGTTCCATCAAATCGTACTGGAGATTATCCGTATTTAAAAGAGCAGTGCAGGGGGCTTAGTTCACACATACGGAAGTAGAAATTTATCTTACCCGAATTTCAGCAAAAGTGAAAGCAATCGTAAAAGAACTTGTAAAAGATGACTGGCGAATGAAAGCCTGAAAGAATACGAGTCCGATCATAAAAAGTCAAATCGATCAACTAATATAAAAGATCAATCCATGGAATAAGATCTCTTAAAAGAGTTGAGACGCCAAATAAATAATCAATTCGAGGCTTTGGGAGTCTCAGATTTGGGCAAAGGTTCGTCCTTCGGAGCAGGGCCATTCGATGGAAGTCCAACACGCCCTAGTGATAAACTGATATTCGTTTGACGTCCTGGTTTTACAATGACTTCAGCCTGAGCCGAAGTGCGATTGATGGATTTGGCAGTAAAAATACCGTAAGTGCCCGGCGGTATCATTTTAAACTCAAAATGACCTTGCACATCGGATTTGACACGACCAATTTCCGTGCGTTTGGCATCCATTTTTCTAAGAACAACCGGCAAATCAGGTTGTGAGATGTCTCCTAACAAGACCGTACCAGAAACCTGACCAGGTTCAATAAAATCGGATGGTACGATAAGGATTGGATGATCAAAAAACTGGACAACACCTGTATTAGATTCCGTTTTGACATGAACGAAAGACTTCCCTAAAAGATCAGGCTTATTCGGTATCTCCAACTGGCCTGACCATTTCTTTGACTGAGAATTGGGAGTACTGGAATCATCGGAACCAGCAATTGGTGAAACAACAAGAGATAATTGAGAAGTAATTGCATTCTGAGGGATCACATTGTCCTTCAAAGGGCCAAGAATCGCAGTAACACTTTTTAACCCACTAGGAGGTGCCAACGTAGAAAAAGTTACAGGAATACTAGAGCCTAATAAAGCCTGATTGGGAAGGCCGACAATTTGAGAAGCTAATGGCTTTTGATCGTCAAGAAGAACTTGTCTAGTGTCACTGGCAACAATTTTACCGGATGTGTCCAGTAAGGATCCTCTTAAAGTCACCTTGCCAACCAAACCAGTCGTAGGCATCTCATAAACCCAGTCACCAAAATCAACAGAAATAAGCAACTCACCTGACTTCTCGTCAACCCCTAGTGCATATCGCTCTCGCCTGGAAGTAGGCCAACTCATGACATTAGACATTCTTAACGCAGAATCAATACCACGAGCAATACCAAATTCAAGTAACAAAGAACTGTTATCAGGAGCATTGATCGGTTCGAACTTAATACGAAAAGGTTGACTGGTATTGACAACGTCATCAACGACCATTTTAAGTTCAGGTTTAAAAACTAGCGTTGATCGAACAGGATCACCAGAATCAGAAATCCATCGATTTTGAAAGATGAAAGCACGTTCATAATTGTCAATATTAATAAAGAACCGGCCAAGTGTTCCATTCATATTGGGATTGACCCTTACTGGACTTGCAATAATGTTAAAAATCTGATCAGGTTTATATTCCAGTGATCCTGTAAGGTTCCCACCAATAGACATTAAGGGTGAACCTTGAGAATTCGTAGAGACATTTGGAATTCTAAGCTCTATTTTCGAAGATTTGTCACCCATATATAACGAGAGAGGTTGCAAAGAAACACTCAACTTTTTGAGAGATGGCTCATAATAAGGCGAATCCAAGGAAACTAAATCAGTTGGCGACGCGATATTAAAACTTAATTCCTTCTTTAATATAACAGGAGATAACGGATTGGATCGATCCTCAAGTTCAATCTGAACAATAGGATCAACAGGAATAAGACTACCAGGCCATTTCGATTCTGAAACTTGAGAAGTACCGCTTGAAGGATTGGCTGGAGTAGTGATCGTAGGTTTGGTAGTATTCGTTGGCAAAGAAGCAACCAAAGGCTGTAATTGAACAATCGAATTACTTTGTGAAGCAATATCTAGGGGCTTTGAAATAAGCTCTAAAGATTTCTTGTTGAAAGAATCAACTGCAATAAGCCGAAGATTAACTTTTAAAGAATCAGTTGACGGATTGGATATGCGAATCTGCCGACTCTGGATTTGATCAAAAGGCCTTAAAAATAATCGATCACTCCCTTGGGTGGAATTAAAAGTAGATAAAAACTCTAATCTTGGTTTTAAACGTGGCCATGGTATATTTGGAACCACAAAAGAATGGTAAGGCGTGTCGCCTATGAAAGTCTTTATCATAATAGCATTTCTTTTTGAGTAATTCTGATTTATAAAGTCAGAAGATTTACTCAAAATATCTACATGCTTGACAAGTATCTTTTGATTAAGATTGATCTCATAATAACCAGGTCTTTTATTGATAATATCTTTAGAATCTAGTCGATAAATCAAGGGACTTGAGTCAACAATAAAGTTAGAGCCAGGTAAAGTAGAAAATTCAAAACGTATCAACGTATTTGAAGGTCGGTAAGATTCTAATACAGATTGAAAATGGATTGAACATTCTGCTTGATCCTGATTCTCTGCAATTGAGACGTTGTCTAAAGAAACACTGATTCTAGGTATATCAAAATCTTTATGACCAGTAATTCTTCTCAGATCGTTCGAAGCCGAGCGAGCTATAGCAGAACCATCAAGATCAACTGCATAATAAGCTAGTATTCGATTAAGAAATTCAAAAAAATATGAAGTTCTTTTTAAACGGTGATTTTGATCGATCAGACACCTATTATCTGAAAGTGAAGATTGCGGATCATAGAGTGTATAAAACAAAGCTTGTAAGGGATTATAATCAAGATCTTTATCAGAAATAAATGTAGACCGAAGAGATGTAATCCAATCAGAGAAGAGTAATTCTGCTGTGTAGTTTAGATTGGGTGAGAAGATCAAATCTTTATTTGAATCAAATAGGGTGTCAAAATCATTTTTCTTTGACCAAGATGGTGTAACATTAAAAGCAATTGTTGAAAAAATCTTTATTCTTTGATTTAAGTTTGAAACGTCTTTTATAAGAAAGAGTTTATTATTAAAAATATTGTCGTTTGGACTAAGTTTTGTAAAACTAAAATTCTGAGACTTTTTGAAAAAATGCGATTCTATTGCGGAAAAAACTCTTTTCCGCGTACCAGAATCAAAGGTTGGAAAAGAAAGAGCAGTCAAAATTTCGTCAACATGAACAAACTGATTTGTTTCGTCCTGAAGATTAGTTAACATATTATCAACTGCGGATGGAGAGAACTTTTCCCAAAAATACTTGTTTAGATCATTGGTCTTTTTCCTCAGTTGATCTATTCTAATTTTCTGATTTGTAAAAGTGAGTAGAGAGTCATTTAATGCCAAAGGCTTTTTGATCCGAACTGATTGATCATCATTAAGTAATCCGTTTAAGACAACTTGTTGATCAAGATTCTTTAGTTCAATATAAAGTTCATTTACAGTAGCGAAATAACTGCTAGTAAGACTATCAAGTTCAGGCAATAGGTCAAGCACCTTGCTACTCCAAGATAAATCATGAAATCCACGATAAAGAGCTCTTTTTGCATCTGAAAGTAAATTCTGATCTGCAGAGTAAGATGAAAGACCGTCCAGTACATTATCTAACCTTTTATCAAGCTCAATAGGATCATAGAACAAGTCATTCGTTACAATAAGCTCTATTTCATGCTGATTCATCAATAAAACATCGAAGTGACTTAAAAGACCTGAATTCTCTTCGTCTTTTGATAATAATCTCTCGCGTAGAACGCTTGTTTTGAAAACTTTGTTTAAAAGATCAATACTGTAGTGAGATTGATTATTGTTTGAAACATCATATAACTTATAAAGCATATCAACTTCAAACTGAAAATCAACACGAGAAGCGCCTAAGCACTTGACTAAAAACTGTAAAATATGTCTGGATTTCCATTGCATAGAGAAAGCTGTATTAATGACTATAGATGATTTTGTCGAAAGATTTAAAGAATTAGTAGATTCTGCAAACCATTTCTGTGAAGTCTCGTTTATAAATGTTAAAATCTCTTCTGTCTTTAAGCCTGAAATGTCAATCTTCTTATTCAACTCAATCATCAGAATTTCTAATTCGTCTGTCTTTTTTTTAGTAACACTGGTTTCTAAAAAATCTTTGTCGTTGAGAGCTACAGAATATGACTTAGGTTTGAATACAAACGAGTATTGTTTAATAAGTTGATCTATTCGATACTGTGTATTTAAAAAACGTTCTTTCAGTAAACTTTCTGAAATGCCGTAAAACCATACTTGCTCTGTCTCGAGTAATACATTTAAGTAATAAGAATAAACATTCGGCATTATTATATCTATGGAATCTCTCTTATAAGAGTCTGACTTTTGCCACGCTTCTTGTAACCAAACTGGATAATCTCTATTCAGATAAGGTAATGCTAAGTCTTCATTTGTAATAACTCCTGAATGTGTCAAGTGCATTAATGGACTGTCACCAAACCAGGTAAATGGAATTGTTTCTTTGTAGTTAAAATATTTAGTCCATTGGTGCATACGAGAGGCTAGGTATTTATGTAAATCCCTGGTAGTAACTAAACCGTCAGGAAACTCTGACAACGAATCAGCCAGCCCTGATAGTCCCTGTACAAGAAAATGATTAAACAAAGTTATGTTTTTTCCAGGTATTGTTATAGATGCTCTACCCTTGTTGTTTGGAATGATAACGTTAAGATTAGATGGCCTGATCCTTTCAAGAGAATTTACAACTGACTCTAATGGATTTATTTGAAAACCGTTTTTGAATAAGTCACTATCTTCTTCAAAGATATCTAATATTAACAAAAAACTTTTTGTTTTCTGTGAGCTTATCCAATTAAGTAACTGTTCAAACTGGATATTACCATTATCAGGTGATGAAATATATCTGCATGGTATGACTAATTTGTTGTCTTTATTCAATACTGCTTTCTCTTTAACATAAATAATCTTAGTTTTAGATGAATCCCTTAAATGATCACCACCTGTATAAATACTATCATCAAAATTGAAAATATTCTGAAATAGATCTTTTCTGCTTAGTAGATTAGAGAGATCTCCTAAGTTATTATTCTGATTATTTGATGGATCAAATATACTTTCATCTGTTATAATAATAAGTGAAATAAAAGATTCTGTTCTATACCAACTCAAAATACCGCCTGATAAACCTAAGATAAAAAGTGTTAAAAAAAGAAAAAAAGCAATCTTTATAAGATTCAAAACCGAGCCTCTCTTTTTAGATGCTGACTCATTCTTGCTATTAGCCTGATAGTTCCAGAAAGTTCTTTTCATTTTTGTTCCTGTATGATTCACTAGTTTCAGTCTGAGAAATATCTGGAATCTCTAGTCTGCTAATCTAATGTAGAGGTTGGTGATATTGTTTCAGATATAATTCTTTCCTTATTTGGTAATAAGGCATCTGGAAGTGTTTTAAACGGAGATTCAGGGTCTGTTTGAGATTTATACTCCTTGATCAGTATTGGTAAAGGTATTCTGTCATTTTCTGTTGGTATAGGGAGTTCGTTACCAAGATCCAGATGAATTCGTGAACTGTCATCTTTAAAATCATTTTCGTTTACGGATGTTAATGTGACCATTGTAGGTAATGTATCCTTCATGGAAATGTCTTTACTGCTCCAGATGATTGTTTCAGTGATTGAACTCTCTTTGTAAAATCTGTATTGAATATCGTTGTCTTCTTGTCTCTCAAATATGAGATCACCTCTCACTGTAAAACCTGGATTATGAATGACTCTCAAAATCCAGCATTCTCTTTGACTTGTCTGATTAGTATCCGTGTCATGAAACCATCTTTTCATGCGTTCAAACTTTTCGATATATGCAGTGTGACCTTTAATCAAGTAAGTCTTACCAGTAATATCGTAGGGTGATGAATAGTCTTTCTTATAAAATAATGTTACTGTCTCTTTGAACTTTCGACCGGATTGTATGTCAGTCTGTATTCTAACTCTTGTCTGATTATGAATCCAATCTTTTAATCGAATATTCCAAACAAAAGATGGATAATTCCATAATCTTGTAACATCACCCGAAAACTGGTTCTGATTTTGATTCCAAGGTGTTATAGACACATTCCAATCTTTAGGCTCTTGACTGCTTATAAAATCTCCAGAGATTTCTCTGTCAGAGATCGTTTCCATGTCTAAGCCGATCATTAAATTCAGATCTGAAGCATTCAACTTAGATCCAATCCAAGTCATTCTCCAACCCGAGTTAATATTTGTAGGACGCCAGCTGTATTCTCTTGATAACCATGAGTCCCTCTTGAAACTTACTTTCTTGCTTCCTAAATTCTCCCTTAGTGTTAACAACAATCTTCTTCCATCTTCTATAAAAACCTGTGAATCTATTCTCTGCTCTGTATTCAGCCAAATCTTATATACTTCTTTTTCTAATGTTGGCGAAAACCATCTCTCTGTTGTCCCAATGGGTTGTATCTCAACGCCCTTTGATAAATCCTTGTAAACTTCTCTATTCTTCTCTGATGCAATACGATACGACATCTTTCGTCTTAAAATAGATTTCATATGTCTGATTAAACTTTCGTAGTTGTCGATAAAAGCAAAAGTACCAGGTACTGGAAGATCTTTTACAACAGAAAACTGATTCTCTGCATTTAAAAAATTACTTTTATTAAGTCTATATCCGATAATGTTAAGAGAAACAGATGTTCCGTTAAAGAGTTCTCTAATTCTTTGAGAAAACTCATCTGGACTTGTACTTTTAAGACTTGTTATAGTGTTGGTTTTCGATTCCTTGCCTTTAGTTAAAATGGAAGAGGGTGTTGAAAGATCATCGTTATCCTGTCCGTCAGTGATTACGATCATAACTTTGGGTGTATCTTTATCTGTAAAATCTGAAAGCGATTTCTTTATTGTTTCAATTATTGGAGATTTATTCCAGGGTTCACAAGCTGGGTAAGAAATTTTACTCTTGATTGTTTCAATAAGATTATCTCTGTCATTATCAACGGTAACTGCTGGAACGACTCTTCTTATAGTTTTCAATGATTCAGCAGTCTTAAGTTCCCCGACTGATTCGCCAAACACCCAAATACTAAACCTTGAACCGATTGGTAGTTCTTTAATAGTATGAAGAACTGATTTTACGGCTTGGTCATATTTGACATTCTCAGTCCACATGGTACCAGGACTTATGCCCATTGAACCTGAGCAATCTAAAACAAAAACTATCTCACCTTGAGAGTATCCAAACTTTTCCATAACTTCTATATCAGCGCTGACAGATATGCTTCCACCTTTAGGTGGGGCGGGTCTATTATCTGTCCAATCTGGTTCATTGATCACTTTTAAAGCTGACTTACGCTCCACATAGTTGCCTCTAAACACAAAGTTCATGATTATTGAATAAATATTTGGTTTAGATTGAATACCAGTGTTCTTGAGGGAATCTTCCCACAATGAATTCTTTAGCAAAAAAGTTTCTGTAGTTGAGTCTTTTAATGAGTTAAGTGTAATTCTCATATCTTTATTACTCAATACCTTAAAACTTTTATCTGTATCTATTAAAACAGTTGCTTCACCAGATGGAAACAATGTCTTTATTGAATTATCTAAATTTATTGATAAATCTAAATCTGGATATCCAGATAGTATCAAGTAGGATGGAGCTTTAAATTCAGGAAGCGCTGGATCTAGAAGTAGCCTTTTAATATTCTCTGACTCCTTTAAATGTGCTGAATCATTTTTTGATATCTTCAAAGCTTCATTTAAAATTAAAAAACCGGCTTTTTTGTAATAAGGTAAGGTTGTCTTATTAATTGATCCCCAGTGGAATGACCACATTCGTAATGCCATATCGTTTAGATGATTTGTGTTTCGTTCTACTATTCGTTTCTTTATCAGAAGATCACTTTCTTCAGAAATCATAGACAAGGGAAGTGTACGAATCATTCGATCAAGCTTCCAAAATGATTTCCAGTTATCATTCTTGGATCTATTGTAATATTTAGAGTATAAAGAACCAAGCATGCTTTTTGCTTTGTGGTTTACATTAATCTGTCTAAAAGCTTCTAATCGATTCATTGGTAGAACTGTTGACATGCCTGAAAGGAAGGTTGAGTCATTAAATAAAATGTCTTCAGAGATTTGTAATCTTTTGGATTGGATCCGGTATAGGAAATTGTAGATGGAAGCAATTGCTAAAGGATTTGATTTACTTATTGTCCTGTCTTGTAAAAAACTCGGCTCTTGACCTTCTTTAATTGTTAATGTCTTTAACATTGCAAAACGATGTTCTTTTTTAGAAGATGGAATCCGTAGAGCATTCTCTATTAATAACTCTATTAATTGTTCTTTTACCGGTTTTATATTACCCTCAATCAGCTTCTGTGTAATTACTTCATAATCTATTTCTAGTTCTTTTATGGATATCCTTAAAGAATTAATTTGACGTTCTAATTCATCTATTGACTTTTTTCGCTCTTCGATGGTAAGACTATCGTCTGATTCTTTCTGAAGTATTTCTGACACTGTGTCAAGTACTAGCCAAACTTTCTCTAATCGACTTAGGTTGTTTAATTCAAATGCATTATCAGAATATATGGACTCTATAATATCATTTCTTAGACTCCATATAGATAATTCTAACACCCTATCCATTGATGTGTAATAAGTTTCAATTGATTTGTGTATACTTTCTGAGTATTCGAGTATACTTCTGTAATCTACAAGTGCTTCAGTCTGAAATCCATTTGATTTTTTCCGTTCTGTTTCGTTACTAGAAAATGTTGCATCCCATGCTTTCTGGAAATTCTGGTCAGCTTTAACAATTAGAGGCTTTAGCCAGAAATAAGATGCATTCATAAAAACTCCTTCCCTATCGACATTATTTGAAATACCTGAAAATGCTTTTTCCGACAATATACTCAAATCTATTATATTCTGCAAGCTGGTCTTTCTTTCAGATGCATTATGATTAAATTCTTTTTGAGTGAGATCCCTTTTAGCAAGTGATATGATCTGCAGTTCGACAGGATAAATTGTGTTTAAAGGAAGTATTCGGTCTATCCATTCTGTGGACGATTTTAAATCTGCTGATTCTGAACGTGTCTTTTCTAAAATGACTTCTAAAAGATTCCTTATGAGTACCTTATCTAGTTGACTATTGGTTTTCGCGTCCGCATCTGTTTTTATTAAACTGTTAATTGATTTCTCCATTTGTTTGCTTGATTTGTCATCTGATTTCTTGATGTTGGATGTGGTCTCTTTTTTGTACAGCACTTTTGCATCTGGCTTTTCTATTTTAGATTTCTTCTCTTTATCTATACTATATGGTTTTTCGATAGTAGTTTCTTTAGTTGAATCTTTAGTCTCATCTAATACAACTTCTTTATTCAGTGTACGATCCTTTAAAATTTCGTCATTGGTTTTATTAAGGTTGTTTTCTTCGGTATCACTTGTTGGTTCTTTACTGACTTTGATGTCTGTTTTTACTTCTTGTTCTTTTATCATTTTGTATTCTTTTGATATATTCATTATTACTGTGTCTAAATCACTACTAGTCGTATGCCAATTCTTTTCTACCATGTCACTTATCATTTCCTTAGTCTTTGCATTCTCTTTTTGGAAATAGATATCAGAGTATGCCATTGATGTTTCGATATTTATTGGCATTATGTCAAGATCTCTGTTCTCTAGTTTTTTCTTTAATTCGTCTACCTGTGTAAGAATTTCTTGAGCTTGCTCCAAATCTTTTACTCTGATGAGCTCTTCGTATCGTATGCATGAAGCCTTGTAAATAGACCATGAATATGGATGAAAAGATACTGGGTGTGGATTTGTTGTTGATAACCTTTCGTATTCGCTCCATAAGTTAATAATTGTTTTATCGACTTCTTTTGATTCTTCAGTATCTATGCTGGTTAATAAACCGTTCCGATTGTTGGATATTGATTTAAAAATGGTTTCTAAAGGTTTTAAATTTATAGTTCTGTCGGTTATTCCAGAGTAACCTTTTAATGCGTTTATTTCGATTCCCTCAGCTCGCTTTTCACCTTTTTCATTGAATGGGATAACTAAGGGTTCTTGAGGTCTTCCGTAGTTTCTCAACGATTCTTTATTTACTTTCTCGGAAACATTTGCGAACAATTCTTTCATGTTATATGTTGGGCCTAGTTCTGCTGCATTACTTATCTCCTCTCTCCAAAGTCTTCCAAACAAACTCTCGTAATTCTTTCTATCATGGCGGCTAAGTTGACCTGATCTACTTGATAAAAACAAGGTTATATTTGACAAGCTTTCTACGAACTCGTTCATCGTTTGTACTTCTTCTGTAAATTTATTCTCCCAAATACCGATTTCAAGATATGTTAAACTTAATTCACAGTCCAGCACTATTACATTTTTCTTGTTTCTAGTCTCTTTTGAAATCTTTGCCAATAAACTCTCTAGCCGAATCTTGTCCTTTTCTTCTGGTTCTTTTGAGTTTATTCTTATATCTGGTGACCAATCCTTTAACAGATAGGCACCTTTTTCATCAACTAGTCCATGTGCATGAATTACAATAATATTTACTGAGGAATCTTGCCATTTCTTGTTTGTCTGGATGACTTTTTCTATATTTTCCAAATACGACAAACTTTCTATTGGACCTGCTAAATCGTTTTCTTTGTTTTTGCTTAGGCTATTTTCTATTTCATTACTCAGTCGAACTGCTGATCTGTTTCCATGCACATTATGTGGTACCATCAAGTTTGTGCCATAGGATTCTGAAACAACAATCCAATTTGGTTTTATTATGGGCGAATACCATGTTGTAAGGTATGATATCCAGATATAACTTACTAGACTAGAAAAAATCATCCCAAAGATAAGAATCGTACGGAGTCGTTTTATGTCTGAGATCTTAAGACTGAACCCAGTTAACTTTTGCCATGATTGTGTGTTACGCGTCGTTTTCATTCCTTGTCCAATCTTAAGATTTTTCATGTTTATGAATTCTCACCTTTAAGATTCTGAGCCTCTATGTCAGTCTCCTGAACTGCTTTTGTCTCTGTGCAGTTTAGTTTGATAAACCGTCCGTTCATTTCGATATCTTCAATAGTCTTTGCTGATATACTTTGCGATACAATCTCAAAGTTTCCACCTATGTTCCAGTTCACGTCGTTTTCGACTTCGAAACTTAAATCGTTGCATGAGATATCTATCTCTGGCGAAACCAGTCCTATACGACCGTTTGGAATCACCATTGTTGTTCCTGAACTGTCAAATCGAAGAACGATATTTAGTTGACCATCTGGGTTTATGATTTCGATACAATCAGTTTGTGGATTGGTTTTGCCTATGAATCTGATCTTTCTTCCGCTTGGCCATCTTGCGATTGTGTCGAATTCGAGTCTGTTTTTTAGTATGCCTGTTTCTTCACTATGTCTAGTGGATTCATTGATTTTCTGATCCATAGCCATTTCCTTTCTGGTTCTGATCGGGGCACTAGCACTGTTTTTCATAATTCGCCTGAAAGCCGTGCAAATCTGTTTATCGTTGAAGTATACCCGTTTTCCCCTGTTCTTTTCAAACCTCTCTACTTTTGTTATTCTACACTAACGCTACAAATCCTTTTATCGTTACAATGGATACTTGCCCATTTGGATTGTCAGAATCTCTCGGGAAATTTCTGTTGGAGTGTCCTGTTGATGATCATACATGTTACTTGGAGCGAACTATTTTGTGAGTCAACAAGCCTGGGGCTTGATCTCCATGCTCTATTCGGGCTATGTTTGCGTCTGACTTGCTTGAGATTGTGTCGCTAAGTCTGTGTCTAATTCAAAGGGTGATGTGATGAGTCTTTTTAGTCAAACCAATCGTGTTGCGAGTCTTTTCACTCCTACTGGGTCGGATGTTTTGGTCATTGGGAGCATGAAGGGGGTGGACACTCTCTCAGAAAGCTTCGTTTACGACCTTGATCTTTACGCGGAAGCGACAGCCAATATTGACTTTGCGTCTATTCTTGGGAAAGTCGTTAGCGTTTCGTTTAGTCCTGGTGATGGCACGACGCGCTGGATTTCAGGATTAGCGACCGAATTTTCCCAGGGATCACAAGTGGCTTCGAGTCAAGGAAGTACAGCACTTTGTCGTTATTCAATGCGGATTCAGCCGAAGCTTTGGACGTTGGGTTTGAATGTGAACTCGAGAATCTTTCAAGGCAAATCGGCGCTTCAGGTTGTGGAGTCGATTCTGAAGAATGAATCCGTGGACTATTCTTTGAAGGTCGCGGCTCAGCCTTCAGCAAGGAACTACATTGTTCAGTTTGACGAGTCGGATCTAAACTTTGTGAGCCGATTGTTGGAGGAGGAGGGTCTTTCGTATTTTTTCAAATTTGCCAAAGGATCGCACACTTTGGTGATAACGGATAATCCGAGTTCCTCAGGAGAGTCATCCGCAGGGGCGTCCAAGTTGTCTTATACAACACAACCTGTTCCTGGTACAGAACAAGCGTCGATTGTGACGCAATGGCTCAAGACACAGAAGCTTGTTCCAAGTCAGTCGACTCTGACGGATTTTCAGTTTGAGCAAGCCACGAAGGTTGTGACTGGAACGGCCAAGCCGAAGGAATCGTCGATCACGTCTGGAAAAGTCAGTCATTCTTTATCAGCGGGTGGGTTGACAAGTGCAAATTTGAATCGATTTCCGTCCATGCCGGCACACCATGTAGATACGATCAGTTCTGATGGGAAGGAGAGCACGTCGGCTCTGAGCCCTTTGGAGGATCTTGATAAACACTTTGCTAGTATAGATATAGGAAGAGCGTCTGCCGAGGCTGTTACGATAACGGGGCTATCATTTTCGGCATCGTTGCAGGCGGCGTCGAAATTTACTTTGACGGGGCATTTCAATGGGGATGGCGATTATCTGGTGATTCGAACGGAGCTTGATTATGATCAGACATCGAACTTGATGCCGGGTTTTGTTGGTTTGAAAGGGAGGGCGTTTGTGTGTCGGAGCCGGTTTAAGGCGATTCCGGCATCTGCTTCGTGGTATCCGCCATTGAAAACGCCGAAGCCGAGGATTAGTGGGCTTTTGACGGCCAAGGTGATTTCGGCTGCAGAGGCGAGCGGATCAAGCGGATCGGATTCGAATGATAAGGATCCGATTTTGACGGACAAATATGGGCGTATCAAGGTGAATTTTCCTTGGGCAGTGGCTGGCAAGAGCAGTGATGGCCAGACGACTTCGAGCTGCTGGATAAGGTATTCGCAACCTTGGGCGGGGTCGGCTTGGGGGTTTGTGACGATACCGCGTCAGGGGCAGGAGGTTGTGATTGGTTTTGAGCAGGGCGATCCAGATCGTCCGATCGCGACTGGATCGGTTTATAATTCGAGCAATATGCCACCATTTGAGTTGCCTACGAACAAGACTTTCAGTGCGATTAAAAGTTCGACATCGACAGGCACAGCCGATCAATTCAGTGGTTTTGTATTTAATGATACGAAGGGGCAGGAGGAGGTGCGTTTGCACTCTGAGCGTGACATGACGGTTCATGTGGAGAACACGCGTATGCAAACTATTGGTGGGACAAATTATTCGAGTATTGCGGGCAATTCCTTTGAGCGGTTTGGGGGGAAGTATCAGGCTTCAAATTCAGGGTCGGGATCGGGTGGTGGCGATGCAAGCCCGAATGCCAACAGTGTGAATGTCAAGCCAGGAACGAACTGGAAGGATAATAACCCGATTGACAAGGCCGTTGGCGAGTCTTGGACGACATGGGAGCAGGCCATTCCAGCGAGCCTGAGCTATCGTGGGACGATGGTTTATGGGAGTAGTCTGGGAACTGTGGTCGGGGTGGATTCGCGAATGACGTTAGGCAATACTTGGTCGATAGTTATGGCGCCTGCGGGCTTGACGGCAGCCGGCATGGATGTGACCAGGATTGATGATGTATCGGAAGCGACGGGGTTGGCTGGGAGTTCTGCAAAGGCTCTGCCGGGCAGTACTCAGATTGTGATTGGTGCGACGCATAGGATTGGAGTTGGCAGCCATTGCCGTTTTGATCAGGGGTCGTCGGTGGAGGTGCTTGGGACGGTGAAGTCGAGCACCGATGCCGTAAACAATGCTTTGAAGGAGATTTGCAGCAAAGCGGCCGCCAATGTGGTTTCGGCGGCATGCACGGATGATTCGTTTTCGGATAAATACAAGGGGACTGTTGCGGGATCGCTTGTCGGCTTGACGGCCGAGAGTTTATTGGGCGGACTTGTGGGTAATGTGGTAACATCAGCACTCAATGGGGCTTCGGCAGTGGCGACTTTTTCGGGAGTGGAATCGGCGGCAAGTCCTTTGACAGGTCAGGCCCGAAGTGTGACGATGAGCACGGCCACCACCGCCCTTTCGAATGCGGGGTCAGCGATTGCGGACATGGTGACAGAGATTGGCAAGGGGGTATCATCCAAGATCAGTCACAATGTTCAGTTGGCTGAAGGAACGACTTTGATTGGGTCGGGGCAGTCGATATTGATGAGGGCATCGGCCAATACGAATGTGTTTCCAAATTGTGGTGGCAAGGCTGGTACGATTGCGATTGTGGCAGAGGGGGTGCCTGGCGGGAGCAGTCCGACTGGCTCTTTGGTGATGATGGGCGGCCAGCTTTTTAGTCTTGGGACAGGGAAAAGCGGTGATAAATTTGCCCATATCTGCGCCAATAGTGATGGGATGATGATTCTTGACAGTGGTTCTTCGGGCTCTGTTCAGATCAATGCCGCAAATTCCGATCAGAACATGTTGATCAATACGTCGTTGATATCTCTGACGACTCAGAAGAAGCCGGTCGAGATTACGACCAATGGTGGGGCGGTTACGATCAAGACGGCCAATGGGGCAGTAACGATTGATGCTGGTACCGGCGCGATATCAATCAAGTCGAGTTCGGGCGGGATCACGATTGACGCTGGTTCAGGCCCGCTTTCGCTCAAGGGGCAGTCGATATCGATGCAGGCCACTCAAGGGGTGACGATTCAGGGGGCGACTTTTACGGCAACGGGTCAGCAGACTGCGACAGTGAAAAATGCGTCGGGAAACAGTCTTGAATTGACGTCATCGGGAGCGAGTTTGAAGGGTCTTGTGACAACGGTTGAGGGGACGACCCAGTCGAATGTCAAGTCGATGATGATTCAGGAGTCAGGCTCAGCCATGGCCAAGCGGACCGCTGGCATCACCATGGATTGATCAGAAACGAAAGGCTAAAATGATGAATCAAATGCAGCATAAAACGGCAAAAATCGATTTTTGGATAAATCAGTCACCATGGATCGGCCTGGCAAGGCTTGAAAGGGAGACGATTGAATCGATACGTAAGCTTGGAAATCCGAGCTGGATAGAGCTTAAAGTGATGATGGCGGATCGGCCTGCCGAACTTGTCGAAATTCTCACACAGGCGATTCCAGTCAGGTATGGTCTTTGGTGGGGTCTTGTGTGTGGTTCCATGATTGATGACTTTGCGGAAGATGATCAATCAATGGCTTGTGTTGATGCTTGTATGGACTGGGTTTTTGATGAGAGTGAAACGACTCGGCTGGCTTGCCGAAAAGTCTCTGATCCAACGAGTTGGAGCCATGCGGAGGGATTATTGGCGAGGGCTGTTTCATGGAGTTCAGGAAGCATTTTGCCGGACCATATTCCAGCATTTGTGGCGGCGCCCGCGGGTGTTACAGGTTATATGATATCAGGCAGTATTCAGACTTTTGCAGCCCGTGGTCTGAAAAGCCACGGATATGAAAAATTGATGATGCATTTCATTCATCTTGGGGAAGAGGTTGTGAGTGGCAAGCTTTTACCTGAAGGATGGGAGAGGCGTACGATTGCCAGCGGGCAGGGTGGTTTTTCCGGTGGTCTGGAAATACAATCAACGATCAATTCAGGTCATTTTCTGAATTGATTTCATGGCTTCGGCTAGCAAAGATTGGGATTGAACGAAGATGGGCGACTCCAAACCACCAACTGAGATGAGACCAACGGAGGGGCTTGCTTTATATTCGCCTGAAGCACTTAAGATTATGGAGCGGGTCGGGCCTGATGATCCCAAGACGTTTCAAGAGCTGATTGAAGCAGGTTTGCATGTTGATACGTGTCGATGGGTTGCCATGCATTTGCCGAAGAGGTATGCCATTTGGTGGGGGCTAATATGTGCAACCGATGCGAGTGGAGCAGAAAAAACAGACGCATCAAGCGATCAGTTAATGGCTTGGGTTCTGAACCCATCGGAGTCCATCCAGATGAAACTGCTGAATGAGACTTGGACGGATGTTCCAGAATCGCCGATGGAATTTCTGTCCAAGGCTGTTTCCTGGAGTGGAAAAAGCATGCTCCCGGCAACCCTGCCTGTTGTTCCCGCGAGTGCTGAGCAGTTTGGCAGAATGGTTTCTGCGTGTGTCGAGCTTTCTGCTGCAAAACATGGCCAGCTTGATGGTGTGGAGTCGATCAAGAGGTTTCTTGAATTTGCAAGAGCGATCGACTCAGGTAAACTCTCTTGGCAGAATTTGGATGAGGCGGATTCCGAGGTGTTGGAATCTGCAATTCCGGAAGGGCTTTTTCCTTTGGAATAAGCATCATTCTGTTCGATCTTAATCTAAGAATCCTCAAAAGAAACGAAAAAAAATGGGACTGCCTGCCGCAAGAATCACAGATCTACATGTTTGCCCAATGTTTACAGGGCCTGTTCCGCATGTGGGCGGACCGATTTTGCCACCTGGGGTGCCAACGGTTCTGATCATGAATTTGCCTGCTGCAACCATCACTGGGATGTGTGTTTGTGTCGGGCCACCGGACACCATCATCAAAGGGAGCATGACCGTTCTTTTTAACAATTTGGGGGCGGCACGACTGACAGACATGACTGCTCACGGCGGTGTGATCACAGGGCCGGGGGCTCCGACAGTGTTAATTGGATGAGAATCGGGATGATGCGGACGGGCTGATTCAAATTCAAAATGGATATCTCGATTGAAGGGGCGAATTTACGAACATGAGAAACACGCCATTTATAGCTCAGGACTCTGCTGGGAACTGTGGGGCCGCAGCTTTGGCAATGGTTCTTGGTCGCTATGGGGTCATGGAATCGCCTGAAAAGATATCCGCAGAATTGTCGACCATTGGCCCGAATGGGGTGCCTAGAATCCGAACGCATCGGCTTGCGGATTATGCAAGAAATTTAGGTTTGTCGGCCATGGTGACTCGGCTGGAAGAGCCTTGGAAAGCTTTGGTCAGATCTGCTGAGGCTGATTTTGGGGTGATCATAAATCATAGGATTGATCGACTGAAGCCAACAGGCCATTTCTCTGTGCTGGCTCAGTTGGATCAGGAAGCAGGTCAAGTCTTTTTGAATGACCCTCAAAATGGGCCAAATCTCATGAAAAGCCGCGAGGAATTGTTGGAATTATGGTCTCCTAATTTCCAGGGAAGCCAGATTGCGGGCTTTGTGGCAGTCGTCATTGCGGAGCGGCCGCTTGGCGGCGTATCAGGGCTTTGTGCCCACTGCAATGATTCGCAGGCGAACCAAACTCCGAAGGTATGCAAGGGCTGTTTCAAGGTCATTGAGCCATTGCCTGGACACGTGCTTGGCTGTTTGTCAGGCGACTGTTTGAATCGGCTTTGGATGAAGATTTTTTGTCCTACGTGCGACCGGGTCTGGGTGCCCGACCCAATTATTAGAAAAAAAATGGCGATTCCTGAAATTAAATCGATGGTTGAAAAACCTGAAACTGTCTTGGAAACCGATTCTGTAAAGGTTGATGCAGTTAATGACAAAGAATTGGCTGAAGAGGCTATTCCAGAGGCTGGTGCGAGTTTGATAAAACTTGCTGAGGCCGTAAAATCACTTCCCTTGCCTGATTTGAGTGGTCTTGCAGAGCTTGTCGAAACGCAAAGAGCCACCTTGCTTGCCTTGGCCGAGGGGTCGCCCATGGCAGCGGAGATCTCAGACAGGGCTCGCGACTGGACTTATCTGGAAGAGTCTGCAAAGCAGGATTCCTCCAAACTGATGGATCAAAAAAATGCCATCGCCAATGAGCTGACGCAAAGTGGATCAAAACTGAAACAGGAGGTGGCAGATCAAAAGAGCAAGCTCGCCATGCCGATGAAGTTGCCAGAGATTCCCGAAGAAATCGATGGTGGTGATGAGGTCGAGCCTGAATTGGAAAAAGAATTGCCTTCAGGCCATGAGCTTGTCAGGCGGTTGATGGCCAGATTTAAAAAATAAGTGTGTCGGGCAATTAAATGAGGACTTTTAATACATCCAGCGAAAATCGACAGTAATGATCGGATTGCCCCAAGATTGCGAGCCGAGGCCCATAAGCATACCAACTCCCAGGTCGGCTTTATTGCTGAATGCAATCCGGGCACCGGGGCCGATGTTCCAGTAGGATTGATGATTTGCAGGTCTTGAAATGGCAGAAATCTGCTTTTGGGGAGTATAGAAAAGCTGTGTATAGCTGCCGTTTTGGAAGGTCCAGCCATCAATTTCCAGAACACCGATCAAGGGGACTTTGGGAATAATTTCAAACAGTTGGTGATTCACTGAAAATTTGGATAGAAAAACTCCACCAAACCCATTGGAACTGCCGCCAATTGGAATCCATTCACCGAACTGCCCTTGAAGAAAAGTGGTGTCTGAGAGTTTTATGGCCATTAAAATGGTTGGCTCAAGCCTTACAGTTCCGAGGCCCAGACCTTTAGAGGTATTTCCAATGGGAATATAGGTTTTGAACTGCATGCTGAGCAGTAGCAATTCCGAGTCGAGTAGAACGGACTTTGTGCCGATGCTCATATCGCCAAAACCTGAGGCTCCATTATAAGTGTCATTTGTATTCAGAAGGCGATATGGGAAGCTCATGACGAGGCCCATTTTGCCGCCTGCACCAGCTTCCATGGAATAAGTTGCATCATTGATATTTGCAAATATAGGCTGTGGAACGGGTGGTATTACACCTTTTGTACTCTGGGCAAGTCGCAGAGGGTTCGGGCCACGGCCTGTTCCGTTGGCGGAAGACCAGAAAAAGCCGGCTCTGTCGGGGGTGGTCATGTTGGAATAGCGATTGTATTGAATTCTTGCCATGGTTTGCGGGCGAGGTGTATCCATCAGGAAGCCGGCATTTGCAAGCGGGTTCCATGAGGCTTCATAGCAAGGGTCAGGGCACGAAAGGCATTGATAAATCAAAGATGAAATGCGCTGGGCCATTGAATCGCCAACATATGGATAGCACATGGCCCTGCCGGGGGTGCATCGGCCTGTGGCGCAATAGCCAAAATCTAGGCTGCCCGGATCACCAAGTTGTCCACATCGTGTGCAGCCGACAAGCTCGACATTTGGATCCATTAGCACGTCATTAGACGAATAATAATTCGCTTGATTGATGGAGTTGTCGGTTCGCTTGATGACTACAATCGATTGATTCAGGATCGGATTCTTGATCTGAGGCAAGTTTTTTGGCTGCAGCGATGACGGTAATTCGGTAGGCCTGAGGTCATTTGCAGGTTCTGGACTTTGGATCAGCGGTGGTGGCGTGGCGTTGGGATCAAGTTTTAGTTCAAGAAAGTGATCTTTGTTGGGAAGCAGACTTGGAATGCTGTCGAGATTGAGATTGCTGATCTGATGGGCAGGGTTTGGGCTCTCGGTTGACGAGTCTGGTGGCCCGAATTCAGTTGCTTTTGGGTTGGCAGAACAAGTCAATAAGATCAACAAAGATAGGGATAAGCAATATGCCCAGCGATTGCGGTGCGTATCATTGATTTTTAGATCGCTGGAAAACATGACACATCCTGTGTTTGTTTGCAATTCGCGGAATCCATTCTGCGGGCAGGTGTACTATGACTTTATCTGGAATAAAGTCAATCTCAGTTCTTCAACATTCTTTGCAAAATCGATCTGGTTTTCAGTTGTTCCTTTTAAAAAACGAGTCTGGTGGATTTCTAGCATCCCAAGTTTTCAGAAGAGCCTGAAATACTTGGTTCCAGGCTCTAAGAACCGGATCGCACTCAGGAATTCAGATCAGGACATAGGTAGTCTTTAATCTTCTTCAGGCAGCCCGAGTTCTTTACGAAGCGACATCAAGGTTGCACTGTCGTCTATAAGACGAGTCATCAATTGAGGATAGGGCAGGTCACCCAGGTCGATGGCTTTGCGGATCAGATATGGAATCGGGCTGTGAGGCTCAAGCTGAATCAGCAGATCGGCGGCATCTCGAAGCTGGGAATAGATTGCAGATCTGGCGGCTTGGGCATTCTGAGGGTTCCATCCTGAGAGTCCGCCGCCTGTTTTTCGAGGGGTTCCGCCGTCAGATTCTGTCTCTTGATCCTCAACGGGTTGGTCGGACTCGACCGGCCTTAATTTATTTGCAATGCCTTCGGCAATCTTCAGACATTCCAGCATTGCATTTCTGAGGCCAATAAGCGAAGGTGAGTAATTGGCCATGTACTCATCAAGGATTTCCTGGAGCTGGGCCAGCAATTGCAAAGAGTCTCGCAGGCATTCAAAATTTTTCTGGGCCAGTTCATAATCCATCTCCGCCATACCTTTTGTAATCATATCAAAAGTGATGGGGGCATTTGGCTGTTTTGAATTGGCCCAGTCGAGCACGCTATATTTGTTATTGCTGGTGATGATAATAGGCAGCATGCGTAAAGTGGTGGGAAAGCGGGCGCCGCGTTCGGCGTCAGCGATCCATAGAAATGGACCAGCACGAAGGTCGATGTCTTCTTCAGATTCGACAGCGGGATAGGTATATTCCCAGCAGGTCGACACATATCCGACCAGTAATTCCATGCCCTGAAGCAAGCCTGGAAAGCCTTCGGATCGTGTAATGGCTTCAAAAAGCCGAATGACCAGGTTGAGGTCTTTGGTCTGATTAGTCAAGACATCGCAAGCTAGCTCAACGATATCTTCCCAGTCGGCATATTTTGGTTCGGTAGGTCGCTGTGGATCGTTTTCGTCGTAGAGGCTTGGGTCGACTTCTTTGCGGTCCTCATCAAGCCGGCTTTTGACGGCATAATCCAATGGTCTGCCAGCCGGATTCTCTCCAGAGATTTCCATAAATAGGGAGTCTAATTCAGGCAGTGGCATCGTAGTCGTCTCAGGGGGGGGCAAAATCAGTATGGATTGGGGATAGGGCTGCTTCGAGCCCTAAAAGATGGGCAAGATTTCCCATCTTATTCAAATGTTATCATGACCTAAATAATCAAAACTGTCAAAGCCTGAGCGTGGAATTCAAAATTCTGTATCATCTTAGGATTTGTAGTGATTACGATCTGGCGAGAGCCTTACGGAATGGGGTTGCTTAAAAAGATTGGCTTGCTGGCCGGCGCAGGGATGGTGACCGGTTGCGGGCTTGCTGGCAATGTTCCAGGCATATCTATGTCTGGTTGCGCGGCGGCGGCGGGCTCGAAGCTTGGCAAGGGGGCAGTGCCTGGATCGGCGCCTTGATATTGCGGGAATTCCATTTTCAGGATTTGGTCACGCGAGAGCGGCTTGGATCCTGACGGCATGATGGACCCAGCTTTTTCGAGGATTCCCGAGAGGCTCTGGCTTCCAGGCGGGATGGTGCTGGTGCCAAGCCAGAATTTTTGGGTCGTAGCCATTCTGAGCGTTTGGAAGCCTTCGTTGATCATGGTCTCGCGGGGTTTGGACGCAAGCTTGACTCGATAATAGGCCCTGATCTCTGGGGGAATGACCATCGCAGACTGAGGTTTGGAATTCTGACGAACCTGGCTTGGTAAAATGCCTGGTATATTCGGAAGGCCTGAAGCGCCTGTCGCAGGGGCTTCGAAGCCGGCTGTGGCGGGTTCACGGCCATTTTCCGGAGTTAAGGCCTCTGGAAGTTCGGGTTGGACGGGCGCTTTGTCGTCACAGAAAACAGCCAGGCATCGTTGCAGGGCGAGGCAGGCTGCTGCAATGACACGATCAGAATTTTCTGACGGGTGCCCGTCCTTTTCTGAGCGGTTCACGACGATGGTGAGTGCCTCGATCGTTTTCTTGCCGCAACAGCATCCGGTGATGAGCGATTTGGCGGCTGCATATCGAACACATTCGTTTCGGTCGGTGCGTAGGGAGGCAATGATGGCTTCTTCGACGTCGGGCCAATAATGGCAATCCACAGTGGCAAGATATTCAACAGCGGCGACTCGTTGTTTGGCGCTGGCTTCGTCTGCGGCGATCGCACCTGCGACATCCTGAGCGGGCGAGCCACCCGCCCCAAACATGCTGGAAGGTGGGCAAAGCCCACCGAATAGTCCGCCAGTGAGCACTCCGAGTGGAGCCAGCATGGCATTGGATGCCGGGCCGAGCACTGGATTGGCGCAGAGTTGGGCCAGGCAGGCGGCTTTCTGAGCTTTGGATAAGCCCAAAAAGCTCCAAAGGGTGGCTGGTGGAGCTCCAGCGGTTGCACCCGGAGCTCCGAGGGCTGACCCTGCGGCTCCGCCAGTGGTTGGAGCGGTGCATCCTGCTGTCAGTGCACAAATCAGGCAAGCCCTGACTACGTCCCAGAATTGTAGACGCAAATGCACTATCCAGATAGATGTTAGCCAGTTGGTCGGCATCATGCCACCTCTTTAAAACGGCTCATGGCCATCCCGACATCCATGTCAGGTGAAGTTTGTTGCTGGATGACATGCAAATCCTTTGCAGCATCATCCTTTGTAGGCCTTATAAATTTTGTGGGCCCGACCGTCAAGCCGACTTTCCTGATTTTTAGAAGGAGGGCGGAACCATGTCGATGGCATCAACGCAGGCTCCCTGGTTAATGAATAGCGATCGCCCCCGTTTTATCGGAATGATTCAAAAATTCTGGATTTATGATGAATCTATTGGTACGATCTTAAAGATTCCGCTGCGAAAATATTGGAAAATCTATCATCCTCAGGAGCTTCTTCCATGGCGATCGAGTTAAGCAAGTTGATCCGTACTCTCAATCCTTTGACGCGGGACACACTTGCGGAAGCCGCTGGCCTGAGCCAATCGCGTGGTCAATCTTCTGTTGAGCTTGAGCATTGGTTTCTGAAGATTGTGGAGAAGGGCGAGACCGATGTTTCCCGAATACTCAAGCAGTTTGACATTTCATCCGCCGATACTCTGAAACGTCTTACGTCGGCTGTAGACAAATTTCGGTCGAGCGATTCGGGGAACCGAGTCCCAGTGCTTGCCCCCCAGATAGACGAGCTGGTGCGCGAGGCTTGGCTTGTGGGTTCCCTTCAATTCAATCAGTCGTCCGTACGCTCCGGCTTTCTGATCCTGGGAATTCTTCAGAACGAACGTCTGAAGCGCCAGTTCCTTGAGATACTTCCAGATTGGGGCAAGATTGATGCCGCTGGGCTTCAGTCAAATTTTGAAGCGATCACAGCTCGGTCCCCTGAAACCACTACAGCATCTGGTATTGCGTCGCAATCCGCATCGCCGGCTGGCCCCGGTGGCCAGCAGAAACCTGGCGGTGGGCCAGCTTCGACCGCGACCTTGGACCAATTCACCACAAGCCTGACAGACCTTGCCAAGGCCGGCAAGATCGACCCGATTTCAGGGCGTGATTCCGAGATCCGCCAGATGATCGACATTCTGATCCGCCGTCGCCAGAACAACCCGATTCTCACTGGCGAGCCCGGTGTAGGCAAAACCGCTGTTGTCGAGGGTTTTGCGTGCCGCATTGCTGCCGGAGACATTCCCGATGTCCTGAAGAATGTGGATGTCAGGTCGCTTGACCTTGGTCTGCTTCAGGCAGGTGCAGGCGTGCGAGGTGAGTTTGAAAACCGCCTTCGCAAGGTGATTGATGAAGTGAAGGCTTCCCCGAGACCCATCATTCTCTTTATTGACGAGATTCACACCATTGTCGGTGCTGGTGGCCAGGCAGGTCAGAACGATGCGGCCAACCTTCTGAAACCCGCCCTGGCTCGCGGCGAACTCAGAACGATTGGGGCCACAACCTGGAGCGAATACAAGAAGTATTTTGAAAAGGATGCTGCCCTGACACGCCGGTTTCAGGTCGTAAAAATCGACGAGCCTGAAATCAACAAAGCCATCACCATGATGCGGGCCATAGCACCAATGCTCGAACGGCACCACGGCGTGCGTGTTCTGGATGAAGCCATCAGGGCGTCTGTGACCCTGACGGCACGATATCTCGTAGACCGCCAATTGCCTGATAAAAGCCTGAGCGTTCTGGATACAGCCTGTGCCCGAGTTTCGCTTGGTCAATCTTCGACTCCGGAACCTCTCGAAAAAATCAATGCCCGAAGAAACGAAATTCAGGCCGAAATCGACACTCTGACCCGTGATGCTGTCGATGCCGCCCGAATTGAAGAATTAAATGGGCTTCTGGGAAGTCTGAGTGAGGAAGAAGGCCTGCTCAAACAGCGCTGGGTTGCTGAGCAGGAGCTTGTCAGAAAGGTCTCCGAACTCTCCAAGTCGATCGCTGCATCATCCTCTACCAATGAGGACCAAACAAAAACGGCTGATACCTTGGCACCTGCGACGGACCGTGGATCGATTGTGGCCGAACTTGAAGCCAGCCGGATTGAGCTGGCCGCCTTGCAAGGCGATTCACCATTGGCACGCCCGTATACCGATGCTCAGGCCGTTGCGGAAGTTGTGGCGGCCTGGACAGGAATCCCGCTGGGCAAGATGATCACATCTTCCGTGCAGTCTGTCTTGCAGATGTACGATGTGATGAAGGCCCGCGTTGTGGGCCAGAATCATGCCATTGAAACCTTGTCGGAACGGATCCGGACCGCCTCGGCCGGTTTGACCGACCCACGTCGCCCTTTGGGTGTATTTCTGTTGGTCGGGCCATCTGGCGTGGGCAAGACCGAAACCGCCCTCACCCTGGCCGACACCATGTATGGCGGCGAACGCAGTCTCGTGACCATCAACATGTCCGAGTTTCAGGAGTCACACACCGTCAGTCTTTTGAAGGGATCCCCTCCAGGCTATGTGGGTTACGGCGAAGGTGGTGTTCTGACTGAAGCCGTTCGGCGCCGGCCTTACTGTGTTGTTTTGCTCGACGAAGTCGAAAAAGCCCACCCGGATGTTTTGGAGCTCTTCTATCAAGTCTTTGATAAAGGTCAGCTTGAAGACGGCGAAGGTCGCATGATCGACTTTAAAAATACGATCATCCTCCTGACATCCAATGTCGCTACCGATACCATCACGCGACTGTGTACTGATCCCGACACCCGGCCAAGCCCAGAAGGCCTGCTGGATGCCATCCGACAAGAGCTTATCAAAGCCTTCAAACCCGCCTTTGTCGGGCGATTGACTGTCGTTCCCTATTATCCTCTGGGCGACGATGTGCTCAAATCCATCATTGGGCTGCAACTACAGAAGGTCTCCAGCCGCTTTCTGGAAGTACACAAGACCCCTCTGCAATTCGCCCCGGATGTGGCCACTGCCATTCTCGGCCGATGTCGCGAGGTGGAATCGGGCGCTCGAAATGTCGAGCGGATCATCAATCAGACCCTCCTGCCATTGATCGCGATCGAAGTCCTGAAATTTATGGCGGAAGGCCTGCCAGTCAACTCCATGACCGTTTCAATCGACTCGGACTCAAATTTCCTCGTTCAGGCCAACTCCTGATCCATTCCGTTGGATTTTAAAACGCTTTTGCTGATCAAGATAGGGAAACACCAAGCTGCTTGGCACGCTTGGTGTTTCCGTTTTTGGATTGAAAATAGGTGTTTTCTCTACAATTATCACGATTCATTGACTTTTTTAGCCTGATACAGGCCAAAGTTCAAAACGAAGCTCACTTAGGTTCGGATTCATTTACGCCTGGGAAGCTTACGAAACTTCGGATGGAAAAATGAACGCTTGTTTTGCCAGTCAAACACCAAAATGCCTGAAGTAACGATTTTTCCAGAGAAATCTGTCGTAGGATCCCACTTTGTCCAATTCGTCAACTTTCGGTTCTTATGCATCGTCTTTTTTCTAAAATCTATGTATAATGCGTAAGACTATCAATCGATACGTTCCGGTAAAGGTCCAGAACTCAATCGGCGCAAGTCATCAAATCATCGAATTCATTCATTCCTGGAATCTGCAAATCGCCATGATCGCACCATCTTTCTTTAGTCTTGGTTTCATGAGCCCTCAAACTTCGACTATTCGGCGGAAAGGTTTGGCCTTTGGAATTTTGATGCTCGTTTCAAGCTTGGCTCAGGTTCATGCCGCACCGCCTTTTCTTGATGCTAATGGCTACTATTGGTCGGAAACCAAAACCGATGACCAGCACCCAGGCATTATGGACCGAGCCGAACTCCAGCTACTCACCAACGGGAAGGCTCAATGGGTTCTCAATATCGACGGATCGGTCATTGTAAAGCCTGCCATGGGCGAGTTCTACGAAATCAGTAAAAATCCTCGGCTGAATGAACTGATCTCAGCTATTGGCAGTCTCAGGGCTACAAACAGTCGTCTTGAAGAGAATCTGGAATTGACCCTCCGACGTAGCATTCAATTGGCTGATCCTGCTCAGATTGAACGCTTTACGGCACTGTTGGCCAAGCTTCGAAAAGGCGAGAAAGGGCCAGGGATTGAGGCCATGATGAATGAGTTTATCGTGGTGCCTGACACCAGGCGTCTTCTTGCGGATCGCGATCAGGGACGCAAGTCTGCTTTCGATCAAATGGAACGAATCAACCTGGGCATTCGCTGGGAGTTCAGTCAAAGGGTGGTCGGAACGGTTGGCTCAACTCTTGTTGCAGAAAGGGCTTTGATTGTTCCAATCACATCTGGATCAAAGCCTCTGGAAGTCGACGACTCAGTCGACAGTTACAGTGAATCGCTTGGTATCGCTTATCATCTGATCTCTCAACCCGATGGGAATTTCTATGCGATTCTAAACAATAAGCCCATCCCTGGTAGTCTCTGCGACAATTTGGAACTGATGATGGGCGACGCGGTCGTTGCAATCAACGACCGGCCCATCCGAACCGCCAGCGACCTGGAGAGAGTCGCTGCTCCACAAGTCATTATCACAATTGCAAAACAGATTGACGGCAAGCCAACGCGACTTGCAGTTCAATTAATACAGAGTCGCTGAATGGTTTTAAATCGCCCTTTTTCCGAACAGGAAAAGCCCGACACTGGCAATCAAGGCCATGACCCAAGTGCCGGGTTCAGGGACAGCGATATATGGAGCCAAAACATCATACTTGTTCGGAAGTGAAGTGCTGTAAGAACTCAGAGGAATGGCTGAAGGGCTGGATAATTGCTGGTTGTTGTCATAATACCCGTTCGCATCGTAGAGGGAGGCGTAATAAAGCGGTCCATTCGAGGTTAGCGAGACCACGTCAACGCCATAATTGACAGCAATCAATTCATACTTGCCATCGGCTGGATTAAAAGCAAAAACACCGCCGCCCGAATCGCCAGAAGATAAAATGCCTTCGGTGTTTGGCAATTGATTTGTCGAGTTTGGCTGATTGAAAGTCATGGCAACATAAGTGTTGTTCTGAGGATCCGCTGCAAATCCATCCACCTGATTTGTGCCATAACTCAGGCTGCTTGCTCCATTCCCCCATAGCCAGCCTCCCGTCGTGGCGGCCCCCCGCTCAGTTCCTCGGCCATAAATATAAACGGAAGTTCCTTTTGATAAAGTGTTTGGATCGGACCAGACAGGCGCCCAACTGGTAAAGCTCGGCTGGTTGCTGTCGAGCGTCATCACCGCCAGATCGCCACTGATCGCTGCAAGTGTCGATGAATAATTTGCAGATGCAGAATTTCCGGCATTGTCGTAATTCAAAACACCGGCAGATCCGATACTATGGCCTGTAATGTGCTCGGCCGTGACCCAAGATCTTGGGCCGATCGGTATTCCCGTAAAAGAGCCATAAGTTCCAATGAACTGCCAGCCAGGTTTTGTTCCATTGACCAATGGCATCGTTGTCAATCGGCCTGGATCCTCAAAAACGATCACCGCCCGAGCGGGCTGAAATGATCCTGCAACCAGCGTTAAATAGATTCCAATCAAAATCTTGCATGAGGTGGTCATAGAGCGGGAAACTCCAGTAGATTGGGATGAATTCAGAATGCGGAATACAAAAATGATCGACTTCATCGAAATGGGGACTTCGCGTTTTATGTTCGCCTTTTTTCAGGTTGGTAAGTTTGCGCACATTTTGCTCATTATAATTACAGTCTGACTTAATTGGCCGCCTTCTAAAGCGAATAATTGGTTTTGATGCTTTTTGTCAACATTGTTCTTTTGGATTCGCCTGGCGAATGCCTCCAGTCATTGGATTGATCTCGGTCATGAAAGCTGGTAGATCTACCACCTTTATGATATCATGAACGATCTACTAAGTGATCAAGGGGATTTTTGCGAAGGTTGACCTGCCTTCGTGCCATTCTTCTCAATCTTCCAGACCGATTCAAAATTAAACGAGGGTAGTGGCCGACTTCGTGATTAACGACCTCAAAGATGCCCTCAGCCGACATTCCACAGCGGCCTTGAAAGACCTGGCTGGAACCCTCGGTTCTTACGTTCCAGAAGGCGCCAACGCACATGAAGATTGGGTCAGCCGGATTTCCCAGGTCTGGGCAGATCCTTCATCGGCCATGCATTTGGCAAAGGGTTTTTCCGCCTCAGCCCGTGATGCACTCGGGATTCTGGCCTGGGGCCATTGGGATCGCCCAATCGGACTGACAGAACTGGCTTCAATCCTGCAAATCTGGGGCCATTCACCAGCCGAGTCGATAGGGCCGTTGATTGCCTTTGGGGCTATTGTACCGTTTTATGCGGACTCGGTAACGGTTTTGCCACTGGCACTTCGCAAGCAGATCGTGGAAACCGGTCTTAGGGAAGGTGTCAATGTGGCGATCTGGCCAAGTTTGGTCGATCGTATCGAGCCCCCCTCCGCACCGCCTGTTCCCATGTCAGAACTCATTCTGATCAAAGAAGTCCAGACCGTACAGGCAGCAGATCCGGCAGAACTCGTCGCCCGTCTCTTGTCGCTTTGGCAACACACCACCATCGACCCTATTCGACGGACTCTCAATAGCCTGATTCATAAAAAGGACCGGGACCGACTGCTGCGTGAACCGATTTTTGCAATCCCGCCCACTGCTTTTCCGGTTCAAAATCCTAATTGGCTGGATTTTGCGATTGATACCCTTGTGGATTGGTCCTGGCGAGTCGGGCTTTTGGTCTCCGAAAAAGATCAATTCTCAGCCGCCAGCGGCGAATGGTGGGACGAACATTCCTTCCACCTCCCGCAACTTCTTGCCAGATCCTCAATGGCCATCACGTTTGATTCCGCGACCCTTGATACCGGAACAACGTCAGTCAAACAAGCCGCAGACCTGGCCGCTTGGCTGAATGTCATTTTGCTGGTGGAACTTGCCTCGCTTGAGCCAGATATCTGGGTCGATCTGAACTCTCTGATTCAATCAAATCTGACAACTCTACTTCAGGCTCCGCCCCAAGGCGGAGGCGGTCGGCCCTCCAAAAATCGCGCAAAACCAACTAATCTGGCCTTGTCCGATTTAGCCCCCGTCATCGAGTCTTGGGTTGCTGGCCCAGCTTGGCTTGGCGGACTGGTCCAATTTGCCCAACCCACCGATGCAGAATCACTTTGCGTGCAAATCACACCGCTAGGTCGATTCATGATGGGCCACGGCGACCCTCCAAGAGCCATGCCCTCCATTGAAAAGTCGCTCTTTCTCCAGCCTAACCTGGAAGGGATTTTTTATCGGCAAGGTCTTACAGCCGCTAATCTTGCAAAGATCGTTAGATTGCTGAAGTTCACGGCCATAGGGCCTGTTCTTCAGGGTCGTCTTGACGAAACTTGGATGCGGCAGATGTTTGCCTCAAGTCATAAAGTCGAAAAACTGCTGGACGATTTGTCCGACCTTTCTGCGATTCCAGTCGCCACCTCTGTGCTTGAAACGATTCGCACCTGGGCTGGAAAATCAGATAGGATAAGAGTCTATCGATCAGCCGTTCTGCTTGAGGCGGTTGATCCCGCGGACCGCCCCGGCCTGATCGCCCGATTTGGCCCCGACGATCTGACAGAACCTGTTGGCAGCACATGGCTGATTGTTGCCGATGAAGAGCGGATTCCATTCAAGGGCCTCAGGATTGTTGCGCAGCAGGATCAAACGCGCGATCCAATTCCGTGTGTCAGATCCATTGGCGATGGAACATCGCTTGAAGTGGATTCGACCAAGTCAGATTTGGCTCTGGATCCTCAATTAAATCGGTTCGCAACTCCATCAGAGCCTGGTTCAGATTTTAATCAGAATTCGAGTCCGGGGACTTATCGTTTTTTCAGAATTGATACAAATTCGCTCCAGATTGCTTTAGAAAAAGGTGTGACCAGCGAATGGATCAACTCGTTTTTCGTCAAGCGGACTGGTAAGCCGACCCCAGCCTCTGTCTATTTGCTATGGAAATGTGTTGAAGCCTCAAAGCCAATAGAAGAAACAGCACGCCATAGCCCAATTCTCAATCCAACTCCAAATCCAACTACAACTCTAAAATCGATTGGATTGGAACGCGTGGTTGTATTGACATGCGACGACGAGCAATTGATCGACGGATTACTTAATCTTGATGCAACGTCAAGATTTTTCGATCGTCGATTTGGCCCGCATTCTGTCAAAGTGAATGAGAGTGAAATCCCTGACTTATTAAATCAGCTCAGTCATCTTGGTCTTCGAATCAGCCACGATCTCAAGATTCAATCAAATTGAGAAAACGCCTTGATATGCGATTAGGTCTGAATTCAGAACGAGTTCGAAATTCCTTAAAATCTACTTGCGGTGGATTTTGCACCCCAAGACTATTGAAAAAAAACCGATAAATCGTTATTTTTGTGGGGATGAATGACTTACAGAATGGACCTGCTTCTGATCAGGAATGAGATCTAAAAGTATTTCTCCTGAAAAAGTTTGCAGGTAAGAAGATAGAGCACTTCTACATGATCAGATCTCATGAACAAAAATGACTCAAAAATAACTCCACTTTCTATGGTTGAGTTTAAGAAGATTTCCAAACGGAAATCTTGGAAACTTCGCTTGTTATCAATGGTTTGCCTTGTTTTCGTTACGGTTTTCGTCATATTTCATACATCCCAATATTTCTACCCAGTCCCATCGCTTGCTTCTGCACTCAAGAATAATGATACCAAAGCCTTGGGGCTAGTTGCCAAAAACCTGAATCGAAATTACCCTCTGACATTTTTGTCGCGATGGCAAGCCATCACCTTCAGTCTTCTGAATGCGGACTTTAAAAATGCCCGCGTTCAGCTCCTCATGCAACAACGAAATGCGATCATTGGTCAATATAAAAACTGGACGAGTTTATTAAAAGCTGCTCAGGCTGATTCCCGCTGGCAACAACAAGAATATGCTTTAACCGCCCTGGAATCTCTGAAAGTCTCGGGAAAGGGCGACTCATCAAATCTAACAGAGCAGCGATTGCAACTTTATGCATCCCAATTCCGCACGGGCGAAAGCTTCGACGAGCTTTGGAAACTAGTTCTCGATGAAAAAAATCCCCGAGCCTTGGCCGATTGGATTGCGAAACCACTTTTAAATGAAATAGATACGCGTGGGCTGGAAACGGATCTTAAAAAAGCTTTTGAGAACGATCCCGATTTTCCCTGGATTCGTCGCGCCTGGGGCATATTCCTCTGGTCCTCCGGGCGTTATCAGGAAGCATTTGACAATCTGAAATCCGTGGAAAGTCGTTTTGAGAATGATCCTCAAGGCCGATTTGCTTTGGCTGAGAGTATGTTGGCACTGGGCTTGCCAGTTGATGTTTTGCAAATCATGGGGATTGCACCAGTTTCGTCTGGTTGCCCGGATGTTCAGCTCTCGCGTTATTATCTAAACTGTGGACGAATTTATGAGGTCCAAAACGATTCCAAATATGCGCTGGAGCAATATAAACTCTCGATTCGAGCCAATCCTGCTGATTTGGAGGCGGTGGTCAGACTTGGCCAGTTGTCATTATCCAACGGCCAGAAATTTCTTTCGGAATCATGTCAAAAGTATGCAAATGAATTAAGGTTGAAATATGATTCTATTCGCAAGGCCTGTAATTCGAATCCTGATACGATTTGGAATGCAGAGAAATATCAAAATCTGGCGGAATTATGCGACTCATTTCGTCTGCCTGACCTGAATGATCCAATGGATCACGAATTGAAAGTGTTGATTGAGTGTCGCGAATTCGTTTCGATTTATCAGAAGGCTGCCATTGCCTGGCGATCGCTTGCAAACATTCGTGAAATCTTTGAAAAGGATCGCGATTCCGGGCGAGTCTATTCTGAGATCGTTTTCATGGCCAGGCCGAGACTTGTTTCTGGAAGCAGTTCCCCCATTAAGATTCTTAGGCCCATTGAGTCTCAAGTGGAATCCATCACGTTTCAGGATCAGCCAATTCCAGGCCTTGACTATCAATATCAAAGCTTCGAGGGGCAGAAATTTCGGATTGCAGATGTGATGGGCGGAGGAGTGGCCATGATCGACTTTGATAAAGATGGCTGGATCGACTTGTATTTCCCAAACGGATGTGATTTTAATCAACTATCGGGAAGTGCAATCACAAAAACTGGAAACAACCGACTTTTCCGCAACATTCAGGGCGAGAGCTTCAAGGATGTCACAACCACTGCTGGAGTATCAGGCAAAGGATATGCAATGGGAGCATCGGTGGGCGATTATAATCAAGATGGATGGCCAGATTTGTTTGTTACAGGGTATGGTTTAACAATACTTTATAAAAACCGGGGTGATGGAACATTTGAGGATGTTACGTCAGAAGCGGGAGTCGGTTGCAACCTCTGGACAACGGCATCTGCATTTGCGGATCTGGATGGTGATGGCGATCTTGATTTAATGGGCGTGACTTATGTGGATGCTCCTTTAGAAGGCGCTGAAGCGTGCGTGGATCAACTCAATCATCCGATTCACTGTTCGCCCGGAAAGTTTCCAGCTCAAGCCGACAAATTATGGGAAAATGTGGGTGATGGCAAGTTCCGTGATATTTCCCAATTGTCGGGGATAGAGAAGCCGGAAAATGGTCGAGGGCTTGGGCTTGCGGTGGCCGATCTGGATCAGGATGGGAGGCTCGACCTGTTTGTCGCGAATGATGCATCGCCGAACTTTTATTTTCATAATGAAGGTGAGCTAAAATTTCGTGAGATGGCTGTGGAGGCTGGTCTCGCAGTGGACGGTGCCGGCAGGGCGACGGCTTCGATGGGAGTCGTTGCTGACGATCTTAATGAGGATGGGCTGATTGATCTATTTCATACAAACTTTATCAATGAGCCAAATACGTTTCATAAAAACTTCGGTGGCGGTTTTTTTGTAGATTCGACACTGTCGGCAAATCTGAGTGCATCCAGTTTGTCGAAGACAGGTTTTGGAGCGAGTTCGTTTGATGCGGATCACGATGGTCATGTGGATCTTTTTGTGACCAATGGACATCTGGACGACGAGCCTTGGATCCAGACCCCGATGGCTCAGGTACCACTTTTTTATCGGGGTCTTGGGCTTGGTAAATTTCAGTTGATCCCTGAAAAAACGATGCCTTATTTAAGCCGGCCCACGGTGGGGCGAGGCATGGCAGCAGGCGACCTGAATAATGATGGTTTTGTGGATATGGTGATTGTCGAGCGAGATCGACCTGTCAGGGTCTTGATGAATCGGACAAAAAATCAAAATCGATGGCTTGGGCTTGATTTGAAAGATCGGCATGGCCATTCGCCAGTGGGAGCTAAGGTCACGGTAAAAAAACGAGATCAGAAGCCGCAGGTGAGATGGGTTGTGGCGGGTACAAGTTATTTGTCGAGTCATGAGACTCGACTGGTATACGGTTTTGGTGCTTCAGAGGTACCGGAATCGGTTGTGGTCGAAGTGGAATGGCCGGGCACTGGCGGACAAAAATCAGAGAAGCAAAATCTGAGCGGAATTGAGTTGGGGAAATATACGACGGTCAAAGCAAAATGATTGAACCAATCTTGGGCATTTCAGGCAAAGGATTTCATTGCGATTCCAGCTTTAAGATGCGCAATGATATTTTACGTCAGACCAGTCGCGGGTGTAGATCGGATTTTTGAAGTTCTTCGAGTACAATTTGGAGCCGATCGTGACGCACCAGGATGGTACGCTCGTCGAGATGTCCGAGGATGTGTTCTGACAGGTTTTTTCGGCTCGTAATTTCGAGAGCGGTTGAAGCATCCGCGCAGCGGATCAAGCAGACATTACGATGGATTTTGACAGGGATTCGCTGGTTGGTCGATTGGTTTTCCATAAGATCAAAGGTCTCCAGTATCGTTCTTTTTTCGAGTCCGTTTTGGCTTGATCATTCCAAAATTGTGATTGAGTGCAAGTTGGATTGCATTATCGTGAATTTCAGGGATGATGAACGAGGGTTCTGTGACAGAGGATTCGTCAAGAATTTCATAGCCATATCCTTGTTCTGTCAAGAAGAGCTGGCGGTGTTGCGCAAAATCCATTTCTCGAGTGTCGCGGCTCACAAGGCTATAGAAATTAGCGGGTTCGCCATCGCTTTTGGGGCGTAAGATTCGGCCAAGTCGCTGGGCCTCTTCCTGGCGGCTACCGAAGCTGCCTGAAATTTGGATCATGCAATTGGCGTCGGGCAAATCGACTGCGAAGTTGCCAACCTTTGAGAGAACCAGTCGGCGTATTTCTCCACTTCGAAACGCGTTATATAAAGTTTCGCGGTCCGAATTCGGGGTCGATCCGGTAATCACCGGCACCTGATATAATTCTGCGATTGAGGCGAGTTGTTTGAGATATTGACCGATGACGATGACTCGGTCGTTGGGGCCATCGTGGCGGGCGAGCAGTTGGCCAACAACGTGCTCTTTGCGAGGATTCTCGGCTGCAATTCGATATTTATCTTTGAGTTCGGCCACCGCATATTCCACGCGATGCAGTTCAGGCATTGCGATTCTGATTTCATGACAGAAGGCTTTTGCAATCCAGCCGCTTTTTTCGAGGACTCTCCACGGGACGTCGAACTTCTTGGGCCCGATGAGACTAAAGACGTCGCCTTCGCGGTGATCTTCGCGAACAAGGGTGGCCGTTAAGCCGAGTCGGCGGCGGGCCTGTAGTTCCGCCGTCACTCGAAAAACAGGTGCTGGAAGCAAGTGGACTTCATCATAAATGACCAAGCCCCAATTGTTTTTTTCAAAGATGCCAAAGTGAGGGAATTCTGCGGTTTTGTCCGGGCGCCAAGTGAGAATTTGATAGGTTGCCAGAGTCACGGGAGCGATGTTTTTTTCGTATCCAGTGTAAATGGCGACATCTTCCGGTTTCAATTCGGTTTTGTCGAGAATTTCCCGCCGCCACTGCTCGACAGAAGTGGTGCTTGTGGTCAGGACTAGAGTTTTTTTGTTGAGTCTGGCCATGGCAGCCATTCCCACAATGGTTTTACCGGCTCCACATGGCAGGACAATGACACCTGAGCCGCCTCTCAGGCTGCCACCAGCGTGAAACGCCTCGACGGCCTGTTTCTGATATTCACGTAACACAAACGGACGGCCCGATAGGCAATCGGTTCTTAATTCAATTGCGAGATCTTCGCCTTCCGTATAGCCAGCCAAATCTTCAGCAGGATATCCGGCCGCAATGAGATTCTGCTTGAGAATTCCGCGCATCACATCTGCGACTTGAAAGGCTTGGTCCGAGAGCCGTTGGCCAATATACTCGCGAACACCTTTGAGGCGAGCCAATTCATTCATCAGGGGCAGGTCATCGCACCTGAGTTGCAACTGGCCGGTTTCGGGGTCTCGTTCAAGCCTCACCTTGCCATATCGACTGACCATTTCGCTAATGTCAGTGTGGATATTGGGCGGGATCGGGAACTTTGTGTATTGTTCCAGGGCATCTGACATCTCAGACGATGACATGCCAGCTGCGGCAGCATTCCATAATGAAAGCGGAGTAATGCGATAGGTGTGGATGTGTTCAGGACTTTTTTCAAGTTCCGCAAACGGGGCAATGGCATCGCGGGCCTGCTCAAAGAGTGCAGAATTGACTTCGAGGAAGATCGTACGATCGCCTTGAACAATTAAAGGATTCAGAGGATTATAGGCGGTCGTCACTCGGTGGTCCTGGGAGTTCAAAAAATGATAAAAGCCATACGAATGAAATACAATTCATTTCATTCTGAATGGCTGATATGATTTATACTGATATGTGATCGGATCCATGCCGATCGAGAAAATGTCCACCGAAGCCGGATTATTCGGAGTCGCTGGAAGCGCCTTTGAGATCGGCCTCAGATACGCCCAGATGCTTTGCAACGGCTGTCAGTTGATTCTGGATTTCGAACATGCCCGCCGGACGGTGGTCCGGGTTGGATGTCAGACACTTCATGATCAATTCATTGAGGGTGCCAGGAATCTTCGGGTTGATTTCCGAAGGTTGCCTGAGCTTCTTGCTGGCCCCTGGAAGGATTCCCGTAAACATTCGGTACATGGTCGCACCCAGGTTGTAAACATCTGTGCGCTCGTTGACCACTTTCTCCGACTGCTGTTCAGGTGCCATGTATTGAAGGGTACCTTGAATTCGATTCTTCTTCTCACCCTTGATCCAGCAGGTGCCGAGATCAATGATTTTAACCTTGCCAGTGTCGCTCAGCATGATGTTGGAAGGCTTCAGGTCGCCGTGATATACGCCTCGGCGGTGCATGTGTGCCATGGCTGAGGCGACTTGAATGAAGATCAGGACCAACTGGTCCATTTTCGGCATTTCCACTTCGTCAACGGTCTTGCCTTTGATGTATTCCATCAAAAGACGACCTTCCACCGGCTTGAACATTCCCAGAATGCCTTTTTTCTCGGCATAGTCATAGATTTTGACAATCACCGGATGATTTAATTTCTGGGCCGCTTCGAACTCGCGACGGGTCTGGTCAATGTATTTTGTCGGACTGTCGTCTTCTTCGTCGCGTTTGGCGATCTTTAAGGCGTATCGTAATCCAGTCGCTCGGTCGCTGATGAGCAGCACCTGGCTGCCCGCACCGTTGCCAAGCGGATTTATGACGATGCTGTCAAGGCCGGAAAGTTTTGGAGGGGCGACGTCTTTGCTCATGATTTTCGTTTTTTACGAACACGATGATGGGGCTGAGTTGAAAACGACACGGTCATCAGAAACCATCGAAAGAGATGTCCTGATCACTGGGAGTCTATCATATGCAGGCGGCTGGGGATTTGCAAGCGATTGAGGAATCGAAAGATTGATCCAGTCAGATTTACGGAAAGCTTCTGGATTCTGCTCTAACCCCTTCAAAGCTGATGATGCGGTCAAAAGTGCACGCTTTTGGAAATCCAGAGCCGCTTGGGGCTATCAATTCCACTCGGGATTGGGCGTTGGGGTGGGGGCTGATCTGCCAAGGTCAAGGAGATCGGGAGATGCCATGGCATGGCTTTGCAAGTCTTCCAGACGAACATATTTAAGGGCGTCTTCATGAGTCGCTTCAAGACGCACTTTGGGGGCGCAGCCGGCCAGAAAACCTTCGCGCCAGCGAAGCACGCAAAGGCACCAGAAGTCGCCTGGCTTCAAGCCGGGAAAGTTCCATTCCGGATGAGGCGTGACGAGATCGTTGCCGCGGACAAGGCTGAATTCGAGAAATTCGCGGGTCAACTGGACACAAACAGTGTGTTGGCCTAAATCCTCAGGGCCCGTGTTGCAACAGCCATCGCGAAAAAAGCCGGTCATTGGGTCGGTGGAACAGGCGATTAGCGGGGTACCTAGAACATTTTTAGGCTGGTTCATGAGAGTTGGGGGTTGCTCTTTGGATGGGTTTGTCGATTCAACAGAATTTACAGGATTATAAACAAACATGGAGGGTTTAGCATCCAGTTGGCTCTAATATTCCAAGTCAGGTCAGTCGGAATGGGCTCGACAATCGTTTCAAAAATCCCGTATAAAGCATGTATAAGTACTTTGGCGAAACGTCATGACCCGAATCGTGAAGAGTATTACGGATCAGGACACTCTGCCAAAGTATTCCATCAGAAAGCCTCAAAGCCGTCGCGCTTATTAGAAAACGAGAAAAAAATGACAGAAAAATTGGTCGGTGGTGACTGGGCGAAAGCATTGGGGCGAATTCCAAGTGGTCTGTTCATTTTGACGGCCAAGCTTGGGGGCAGTTCAACAGGAATGCTTGCAAGTTGGGTACAGCAAGTGAGTTTCGAGCCTCCGATGGTGAGCGTTGCGGTCAGGAAAGGTCGGTTTGTGGCGGGGTGGCTGGAGCAAAATCCGTACTTCTGCCTAAATCAGTTGGGCCAGGGCCAGAAAGACTTGCTCAAGCATTTTGGAGCTGGGTTTGATCCCGATGCCCAGGCTTTTTCCGGGCAGCCTTTGAAGCACACGGAAACCCATCAGTCGATCGTGCTTGAATCGGCCATGTCGTTTATGGAATGCCATATGATTCAAGCTTTTACAACGTCGGGAGATCACGACTTGATTGTGGCGCAAGTCATTTCAGGCGGCATTCTTAATGAAGAGCTTGAGCCATCCATTCATCTTCGAAAAAGCGGCCTGCATTATTGATGACAGGAATCCAGTTTCTTTTTTAAGGAGTCTCAAACTTCTCGTATATTGCCCAAATTCTATCCAAGTGGTTTGCCAGTTTTATGGCAAGCCTTTAGGATAAAGATTCAGGCCAGCTCTTCGATTTATCGTAGTCGCATTTTCACCGACTTTTTTTATGGGTTGAGACACATTGTTGAAAAAAAACACCAGAATCGTTAGAAATTTCGGCTTAAAAGTGGCTTTTTCAGAAGAAGTAGAGTTATTTTTAAAAAAAACAAAAAACAGACGTCCGTTTCTGAGTTCTTTACGTATAGTATTTTGAAGCAGAAGTTTCGAAGTGTTTGACAAAAGGGAGAAAATCATGACAGGTAGAAGTCGCAAGTCGTTTTCTTATGCACCTTTGAGAGCAACATCAGGGGTGTTTATGAAGCCTGATCTTGAAGCGGCGGTGTTTGGCTGGCATGAGGGCTTAACGGAAAAATCGCTTCTGGTGTTTGACTTGACCGCCATGGCCTTGTTCTCGGTTTTAGGGGTCGGAATGATTTGGGCGAGTCGTGTATGGGTGTCTGGAGTGTGGTACGACCAATTTGGCATGGACTATAGCATCGTTCTAAGCGTGGCCAGGCTTGGTGCTGTCGGGGTGGTAACCACCATGACCATACTAGGGCTGATGGCGGGCAACTGGTTGCGGGTTATTGATTTGCCATTTGAAGAAAAAGGGATGACGGCTTTAAAGCTATTTGTAACCGGGTTGCTATCCTGGGGGGCGTTTTTCAATTATCACGATGCGATTTTAGGAGCCTTCCCATTGACAGGCCTGACATTGATTGGCCTCATGGTGCTGTTTCGGCTTGAGCTTGATGAAGCATTAGGGCTAACGGGATTATTGGTATTGGCAGGCTTGCCAGTGATGGTCTCTGGTTTTTTGGTCTAAACCTCAGAAGAAAAAGGGCTTTGCTTTGTTATGAGAATCGCGCGAGGCGATGTTTAACGGATAGGCGGTGTGCCTTGGTCTGCGTTCATGAGTGGGCCGGGCAGGGGGGTGTGCGTGACCGATTCTTCGCGAATTCCTGGCTTGGTGACGAGCGCCCAGATGACGTTGCTCCAGTATTTTGGAGGATCAAGGCCAAGCATTCGGTATTTCAGAGCCGCAAGGGATCGCATGGCAAGGACAAACTTGCGATAGAGACTACGCTTAAAGTCGATCGCAGCAGGCCAGGGATCGCGCACTTCAACCAGCTCAAATCCATGGCAGAAAAGCATTTCAGCAAGCGATAACGATGTAAATGAGGTTTCGTGGGTAATGTCGCCATAAACGCAGGCAGGGCCTGTGGGGCTTTCTGCGTTGGGCACACTGACGAGAAATCTGCCGCCTGGTCCGAGTCTTCGATAGACTTCTCGGAGGATTGGGAATAATTCCTCGCGAGTGAAGTGTTCGATAATGTCGAGCATGACGATCATGTCGTAGCCATCGTTGGACTGAACCAGGAAATCGAGAGCCGTTTGTTCATGAACATTGAATCCAAGTTCGCGAGCGATCTGGATTTGTTTTTTGTCGAGATCAAGGCCGGTTAATCGTTCATAGCCTTCGGACTTCAAAAAATAGAGGAACTGGCCACTACCGCAGCCGATATCGAGCAGTTCGCCGGTCTTGTAATCGGGGAGCCAGCCTCGGGTGTACCACTGATAATACTTACGCCTGATTTCGTGGCGGGCTGAGACATCGGCGGCCGTCTGATATTGGTGCCATGCCGATTGCTGCTGATAGAAAACGTCGCGATAGGGGTTGGACATCGGTGTCGCCAGGGCCTTTTTTCGAGGAATTCAGATTTGCTCAAATGCGGCCATGATTAGGCAATACCATGGAGCGAGACCTGAAACAGGTGATCCAGAAAAGGGTTATGAATTCCGATTCGGAATTGGGCCATAGGCTTGATCCAAGAGCTGGACAGGGTGAACCACATCGCTATGATTGCCCCGATCATGCAGATGCTTTTGGATTTGCAGTTGGCAGCCGATATTACCGGTTGCGACCATGGTGGCACCCGTGGATTCGATAAATTCTGCCTTGCGCTGACCCAGTTTATGGCTCATCTCAGGCTGAGTCAGGTTGTAAGTGCCAGCGGCTCCGCAGCAGATTTCCGTCTCTTCGAGCGGCTTGAGCTCAAGCCCGTCGATCATTCCAAGAAGCTGGCGAGGCTGGTTTCTGATCTGCTGACCGTGGCACAGGTGGCAGGCATCGTGATATGTGGCCTGAATGTCGATCCGGTTCTTTGGTTTGACAGGCCCGAGAGTGACCAGGAATTCCGATATATCTTTGACTTTTGCTGTAAAGGCTTTAGCCTGTTCTGCTTCAGGGTCATGATGCATGAGGTGTGCATAATCTTTGAGCATGGCACCGCAGCCGGCGGCATTCATGATGATGGCATCGTATTTGGAAGGATCAAAGGCTTTTAAGTTCTGACGCATGAAGCTCTTGGCCGACATTTCGTCGCCCGAGTGATAGCTGACGGCTCCACAACAGACCTGCCCATGAACCACATCCACCTCACAGCCGTTGTGCTGCAAGACACGGGCGGTGGCCTGATTGGTTTCAGGAGTCATGGCTTCTGTCACGCAACCGGTAAAGAGGGCGACTTTGGCACGTCGGGGGCCGACGGGCGATAATTTCGATGCCAAATCCTTTGGGGGAAAGAGCGGCATTTTAGTCGGCAGCATGGCTTGCATGCGTTGTAAGGTCTTTGGCAATAAATGGATCAGGCCAGTAGATTCGAGCAGGTTGAGCAAGCCGGTGGCCTTGCCGATTCGGGCGGGAATCAAGGCCAGTTTCATGCGATTGGCATAAGGGAAGAGATGCTTGAGCATGAGCCGCAGCAAAATCGGTGGCTTTTCATTGCCCTTGGCAGAGAGTTCCAGAGCCACTTTAAATGGTTCTATCAGCTTGCCATATTGCACACCCGATGGGCACGCAGACTCACATGCCCGGCAGTCGAGACATAGACCCAAGTGGTTTCGCACTTTTTCCGATGCTTGAGCGCGGCCATCCACCACAGCCCTCATCAAATAAATGCGGCCCCTGGGACTGTCGTTTTCGTCGCCGGTCATGACGTAAGTCGGGCAACTGGCAGTGCATAAGCCGCAATGGACACAGTCCTGATAAAGCCCATATTCAACACGCTCAGCGAGCCAAGCCAGATCCACTCCGGGATTGCTGGTTGATTTTATGGGGGCTTCAGGGGCATGAACGTCAGCAATTTTCATAGGACAGTCTCTGCGGTCTTGACGATGACTTGATGGCGATCCCTGTCGACGCTTATCAGGAGTATGCTCGACAGAACCTGATATTGTGATTCAGAACAGCTCGTTTTCAGATCATGAGAGCCCAATGAGTCGGCCAGGATTCAAGATCTGATTTGGATCCAGGGCGGCTTTTATGCCGGCCATGATCGACCAGTCGGGTTTTGGGTCGCCCCAAATTTTCAAATGCGGCTTCCAGCCCGTCGGGCAGATTGGCAGGCTCACACATCCGCCCGAGGGAGCCACTTTGGAAGCCCATCGAGCCAAGTCCTGCTCGACGGCAGCAAGACTCCGGTCCAGTTCTGTGCTAAGAGTCGCAATGCCTTGGCCAGCATGAGCTTGTATGTTCCAGACTGCGGAGTCGATATCTGCAAGAAGCTCTGCCAGGCGGCTTGGCCTGGTCACAATTCTGACCGATAGTCGGGCCTCAGTTTGTGCGTAATTTTCCGTCAGGGCGTGCCAAATCGATCTGGCGCTGGAGTCGAGGCAAATCTCGGCCGAAACGCCTTGAGGGAGTTCGTTTAGAATCGTCTCGCACTGCCAGCGAATCGATTTTGCGGTGTCGTCAAAGCCGATGGCAACCACATAATCGCCCGGTTTCAGGCCAAGCGGACTACCAATTTTATTGGCTGCGGGGTGGTTGAGGACTTCCAGCGCCGTTGGCCGAGTTGCAGAGAGATTGAGCCGATCAAGAAATGATCCGACTTCTTCGGCACTTCGGACCGGAACCCATGCAATTGCCGTGCTTTCCGGCTTGGGCCGAACCTTGAAGGTGAGCTCCGTCAGGATGCCAAGCGAGCCCATTGAGCCTGTCAAAAGTTTTGGAAAGTCATAACCTGCAACGTTTTTGACAACCCTGCCACCACCCCTGATCAGTGTGCCCAGGCCATTGACGAACCCAATACCGATGAGCTGATCGCGTGGACGCATGGCAGAAAAACGACGGGGGCCTGTCCAGCCAGTCGCCATAACTCCTCCCAGCGAGGCTTGATCCGATTGTGGAGGATCAATCGGGAGGTATTGGTTTTGCTTGTCTAAAATGGCCTGGAGGGCGGCCAGGGTCATGCCCGACTCGACGGTGATCGTCATGTCGGCAGCGGGGTAATCAATGACCTTGGAGAGTTCCAATGTGTTGATAATTAAACCGGGGCGGGCGGGTACTCCACCAAAATCGAGCGATGTTCGGCCACCCTGGGGGTAAATGCCTAGATTCTCACCAGCACATTGTGCGACGCAAGCGCAGAGATCAGAAACACTTGACGGCGTTTCCCTGCGAGTCGCAAAAATGCCATCACCCAAACGTAAGGCTGTTCGAGAGGCTCCTTCTGTATCCGCAAGCCGGTCCAACGGTTTCTCTAATAATTCCACTGTCGGTTGTCCCATCGCTGAGTTCACCCTAAGGCAGGACCAGAAAACGTTCTGGCCAATTCTTGCAGGCAGTTTTGATTCGTTTTTTTGGCCTTCAGCCTATATCATGATCAGTTGGTTTGGATTTTTCCAGTGGTTCCAAGCGATATTTCGCATGCGATGGATGTTTTGGCTGTTCAAAACGAACGCGTGAAGCACTTGTTTTTTTTGGAAGTCAAAAGGTAGGACAAATCCATGGTTTTAGCAATGTTGAACAGCCCACAAGGCCAGTCGGATCATCAATAATGACTGGCTAAGCTCCGTTTAAACGAGGTGACACACATTTGGGGCCAAAGAATTTAGGATCGCATGACAATTTGCGTTTTGGCTGGTCGTCAGTGAAGGGTGTCAATTTTCGTAGTGTGTTTCTGGTTGTGCTTTTGAGCAGGTCTGGTTAATCTATATAGGGATAGGAGCTATGAGGTGGGTTTGGTCAAGATTGCTGGATTTCTGGACTTGGCATCGTTCACACCGTGGATGGTACCTACTAATTTTTGGAGCGAAGCACGATGAGCCTGACAGCATATGAGTCAAACCAGGTTGCCAAGATTGCCGCATGGAAATCTGTGCGCCCGAGTTTGTTGGAAGCTACGCTGGGTCGCCTGACGGGCAAGGTTTTCAACTCCATAGGATCACTCGTTCCACAGGAGAAGGTCGGTAAGATTCTTATTAAATCGTTTGAGATGGCCGAGAAGGTGGACACGACCGGCGAGATCACGAAATTGGCAGGCGCTGGCTCGTTTACGGAGATCAAGGACTGGGATCTGGAGCAGTGTGATGCTTTGGCCGACAAAATCGCTTTGCAAGGCGATACAATCGGCATGGCCGAGGCATTTGCATCCGAGGCAGGTGGAATCGCGACAGAATTGCTGAACATGCCCCTACAGGCGCGTGAGGTGATTCTGCTCATGAAGCGTCTAGGCCATTGTTATGGCTACTCGTTGGATGATGCCCAGGAAGATGCTTATTTGAAAACCCTGATCGTATTGACCCATGAAACGGATGTTAAAAAACGCTTGGAGTTGTTGGACAGGCTTCGAGTTTTGGAGTCTGGAGATATATCAAAAGAGCAGCTTGAAGAAGAAAATAAGGAAATCGTTAGAAGCATCGGAGCCGGATTTGCAGAAGGCACGAGTATGGAATTTGTGCCGGTTGTGGGAATGCTGGTTTCGGTCTACCACGATTTTGAATATTTTCATCACCTTGCGGAAAACTCGCGGCGGGTTTTTCAAGAGCGTCATTTGCGAGACCAAGGCAAAATTGATGAAATTGCGCCGGCTGAAAAAGGTTCGCGTGTGAGCACATTGATGAATGCTTATGCATTTGGTCGGGAATTTTGCTATCTGGCGGGTTATGGCCTGGGCTTTGGAAGCGGATATATTGGTTTTGGATTTGGCAAGTTGGTCAAGAAGTATGCTCCACCACTGGGCCAGGCATCGCTAGAGGGCGGCGTGAAGGCGAAGGCGGATGCAATTGATGTTGCCGAGGCGATCAAGGTGCGGTCCAGAACCGCAATGGGCATTCCAGCCTGATGATTGAGACTTTTGAGGGATCTCATTTTGGAATGAAATGAGAATTCAAGAGTTTGACAATCAGATCTCCGAGTCTTTGGCCTGAATGTTTGGCAACTTCCAGCACATCATCGTGGGTGATTTCCATATTTGGATCATCCGCCAGACCGGCAGCGGCATTGGTCACCATGGCGAATGCCAGCACATCCATGCCTGATGCTCTTGCGACGATGGCTTCCGGCACAGTGGACATGCCTACGACATCGGCTCCCAGAGCCCTGAGCATGCGCACCTCCGCTGGAGTTTCATAGCTGGGGCCTGGCATGGCGGCATAAATTGCATTTTTGAGTGGTAAATTCAACATGGCCGCTGCCTGAAATGCCAAGTGGCGCCAAGGCTGTGAATAGACCTCGGTCATGTCAGGAAAACGCTTGCCAAGCCGTTCGTCGTGGCGGCCGCGCAAGGGGTTGGCTCCAATCATGTTGATATGATCGGAAATGCAACATAAATCGCCTTGTGCAAGCCCGGTTGCAATTCCTCCAGTGGCGGCTGTCAGGATCATCAGTTTAACGCCCAAGGCAGCGGCCACCCTGGCTGGGAGTGTTACAGTCGCCAGATCATGTCCTTCGTAATAATGAAACCGGCCTTGATAGATGAGCACAGGAACGCCTTCAAGATCGCCATAAACCAAGCGGCCGGCGTGGCCTTCGACAGTCGGCGGTTCGAAGCCCGGGATTTGGTCGTAGTCGATGACGATCCGGTTGTGGATGACTCGATCGGCCAGAAAGCCAAGACCTGAACCAAGCACAATGGCCACCCGGGGCGGGGCGGGTAAATGGTGCTGGATCGCCTCTATGGCGGCTTGAACGGAATTGTAAAGGGTATCTTTGAGCATGACAAAACTTTCAATTGAGGGTTTCACGAATTACATGATGATTCCGACAATGCAAGCCGAAAGATAATTGGCCAGAGTCCCAGCCACCATGGCTTTCAAGCCCATTTTTGCTAGGTCGCCACGGCGTTCTGGAGCCAGTGCGCCAATGCCGCCAAGTTGTATTCCAATGGAGCCGAGGTTGGCAAAGCCACAAAGCGCAAAGCTTGCAATGGCAAACGATCTCGGATGGATTGTCGCCTTCATGGCACCAAGGCCCTGATAGGCAATCAGCTCATTTAAAATGGTTCTGGTACCGAGCAGGCCGCCAATTTGGCTGGATTCAGACCATGGAATGCCCATGAGCCATGCGACGGGCGAGAGTACGAATCCGAGGATGGATTGCAGGGAGAGTGTCGCACTGGTGCCCGTCAGGTCGTTAAGAAGCAGGCCCAATTGGCCGAGAATCAGGTTTGTGAAGGTGATCAGGGAAATGAACGAAATCAGCATAGCAGCGATATTCAAGGAGAGCCCGAGCCCTTCTCTGGTACCACGGCTGGCAGCGTCGAGCAGATTGGTGTCGGGCGTGGAATTGTCCGCCTGGATCAGCCCGAGAGTTTCAGGCTCGTCAGTTTCAGGAATTAGCAGCTTTGCAATCAGGATGGTGCCGGGAGCGGTCATAATGACAGCGGTCAGGATGTGCTGAGGCTCGATTCCGTAAGCGAAATAGGCGCCCATCATGCCTCCGGAGACGTGGGCCATGCCGCTTGCCATCACGGTAAGCAGTTCCGATTGTGTCAATTTAGGCAGGAACGGGCGAATGGTCAGGGGGGCTTCGGTTTGGCCCAGAAACAGGCTGGCGGCAACATTCAGGCTCTCTGCCCCTGAGATTCCCATCAATCGCTTCATGACCCATGCGATCCGGGAAACGACAAATTGCATGACGCCCAGATGGTACATCACGGCGAATAGGGCCGACATGAAAATGACTGTTGGAAGGACTCGAAATGCAAAGACAAAACCGATCGGGCCCGCCGGGTTGATCGCCTTTTCGCCGAAAACAAACGACGCACCGGCTTCGCTACATGCCAGAATGGATTCAACTTTGCGGCCCAGCCAGTTCAGCAATGATGCGCCGCGGGGGTCGGAAAGAACCAGGAATGCTAAAAGCCATTGCAGGCCGAGGCCCCATAATACAACTCTTCGGGAAATGGCTTTACGATTCGACGAAAACGCATAACAGCCACCAAGAATCAGGATCAGGCCGATTGCACTTCGAATTCTGGCTGAGAGAGGAACTTCCTGCATGGCAAGAGATTGGTCCAGCACAGGCGGTTTTTCGGAAAGGATTTTCTGGGCGGGCGGCAGGCTTGTGATTTCGGTTTCTTTTTTAATTTCAGACGACTTCACGGGTTCTTGTGCTGCCAGGGTCGTTATGGTCCAGGGGCTCAGAAATAAAATCAGAGCGAGGCTCGCGAAGAGAGACATGGTCGGCTTGGTGGGTTTCATTCCTGGCACCTGGCTTGATTGAAATTGCATAGAAGACAACTCTTGTCAGAAAACGCATCCACCCTGAATGACAGATTAATGCGGGGCCATTGGAATTGGCAAGAGGTTGCAGGTTGATTAAGAGCAAAAATCCATAGGTTTCATGAAGCTTGAAATCAAGCAACCACTTGACTTCTGAGGGCTGGAATGGCATGTTATCAGGATGTTCAATATCTGGGAAATCGGTTTTGATAACTCTGGACTTTGAACGATTGGTTGCGTCCGCCGCCCTCCTCGCCGAGCCTCTGCCTGAGCTGTCACACTCTGGACATCCACCCCGATGAATCTCTCTGCAATTTGTATCCGTCGGCCAGTTTTCACAACGATGCTGACGGCGATGCCAATCGTGCTCGGGCTTTTTTCTTATTTTCGGCTCGGGGTCGATTTGCAGCCAAGGCTTGACCTGCCGTTTGTCTTCATCACTACAACTCTTCGTGGGGCAAGCGTGGAGGAAGTGGAAACGCAGGTCACCCGACCGATTGAAGAGGCGGTCAACACCATTGAGGGCATCGACGAGCTAAGGTCCATAACGAGCGAGGGCGTCAGCCGGGTTTTTATTCGGTTCCTGCTGAGCAAGAGCCCTGATGTGGCGGCCCAGGAAGTGCAGAACAAAGTGAATGCCATGGTGGCGCAACTGCCACGTGGTGTGACTCTTCCAGTGATCGACAAGCTTGACGAGGACGCCTCGCCGGTGCTTACCGTGGTGGTTTCAGGCAGTCGGGACCTTAGGGAAATTACCGAATTGGCCCGCCGCAGGATCAAGGAGAATATTGAAACTGTGGGCGGAGTCGGTGCTGTGACATTGGCTGGCGGTCAGCAAAGAGCCGTTCAGGTCACGATTGACACCGAAAAATTACAGGAATACAACCTTTCGATTGAAGACGTTCGGCGAGCCCTGACGACCCAAAATCTGGAACAGCCCGGCGGTCGGATCGATCAGCCGGGGCGGGAGCTGGTTCTGCGAGTCTTGGGACGTTTTGAATCTGCCAGCCAATTCAATGAGCTTGTGATCGACGTACGCGACGGATATCCGATCCGGATTAAGGATGTAGGTCGGGCTGAAGAGGGAGTGGAGGATCAGAGAAGCTTGGCCCGTCAGGACGGACGGGCGGCTGTGGCACTTTTTGTCCGCAAGCAGACAGGGGCCAATACCGTTGCGGTGGTGGATCAGGTCAAGGCCCGTTTGAAATCCTTAAAGGCGGGATTGCCGGGGGATATGATTCTGGAGACGGTTTCGGATCAGAGTATTTTCATCAAACGCTCGATTGATGAAGTGAAAACCCACCTTCTGCTGGCTGGCTTATTGGTCTCGATCACGATTCTGGCATTTATTCGCGACTGGCGAACCACTTTGATTGCAACCTCAGCCATCCCGGCATCGATCATCACCACGTTTGCCCTGATGGATGGGATGGGCTTCACCCTCAATAATATCACCATGCTGGCTTTGGTCCTTGCAATCGGAATTGTGATTGATGACGCCGTCGTGGTGCATGAAAATATCTTCCGGCACATGGAAGAAAAGGGTGAGGACGCCATGACAGCCTCATTCAAGGGCACTTCCGAAATTGCTCTGGCCGTTTTGGCCACATCCTTCTCCCTGGTGGTGATTTTCGTGCCAGTTGCATTTATGGAAGGGCAGGTGGGGCGGCTTTTTAATAGCTTTGGGCTGACAATCGCGTTTGCGATCCTTGTCAGTCTTTTTGTCAGTTTTACTTTGACCCCAATGCTTTGCAGCCGGTTTCTGAAAGTCGAGGAAACATCGCATAGTTCCTCTAAGAGTGGTTTTCTATGGCGCATTATCGAACAATTTTATATGGCCACACTGGGCTGGAGCATGCGGCACCGGCTCGTTATCATTCTGGCCAGCCTGGCCTGTGTTGGGGCGGCGTACCCGCTCCTGAAAAATACGCCTCTCGAATATATTCCGGTAGACGATACCAATGAATTCGTGGTGCAGTTGATCGCACAACCGGGTTCGAACCTGACCGCTATTGACCAGGAAATTCAGGAAATTGAAGGCAAACTCAAAACTCTGCCAGGTGTGACGAGCCTCCTGACCACCATTGGCGAGACCTCGACCCGGGTGGCCAAGGGCTCCGGCGATGTCACACGAGCCTCAATTCTGGTCCGTTTGATCGATCTTACTGAGCGAGATTATACACAGTTCGAAGTCATGGCCAAGGCTCGCAAGCTTTTGACCCAGTATCCCGACTTCCGGTCTGGCGTGACCGAAGCCAGCAATCGTGGCGGTGGGGGTGGCCTTTCATCAACCATCGACGTGAACCTGATCGGGCCCGACTTAAAAGTCCTTTACTCCTACACGGAATTGCTGGTCCAAAAGCTCCGCAAAGTGCCCGAGGTGGTCGATGTCGACACCTCTGTCTCCGCCAGAAAGCCAGAGCTTCAGGTCGAAATCGACCGCGACCGGGCCGCCGATCTCGGTGTTGATGCCGCCACAGTCTCTTCCACACTGGCCATTCTTGTGGGTGGCGAACCCGTGTCGACCTTCAAGGACGGCGACGAGCAATACGACGTCTGGCTCAGGGCCAAGGTCGGTCAGCGCGATACCCGCGATTCGATCGATGAAATCACCGTTCCATCCTATGTGACTCGATCCCTCGTCCCGATCGGCAGCTTTACCTCAAGCGATGAACGCCGCGGACCATCACAGATTGAACGCCTCAACAGAATGCGCCGAACCACTGTCGGCGCGAATCTTGCCAAAGGTTATTCCACAGGCCAGGGAGTCGACGCTCTGGTGCGGGAAGCGAGCGCTTTGGGCCTGCCGCCCGGCTATGAATTCCGTAAAGGCTTTCGCTCAAGAAACCTGGACGACGTCGCCCGTAATTTCCTGATCGCTTTCGGCTTGTCGCTGGTCTTTATGTATATGGTTCTGGCTGCTCAGTTTGAGTCGTTTGTAGACCCGATCACCATTCTTCTGGCCTTGCCCCTGACTTTTCCATTCGCTCTGGTTTCGCTCAGGATTCTCAACCAGCCTATGGATATCTACGCCATTTTCGGGCTCTTCATGCTGGTCGGGATTGTCAAGAAGAACGGGATTCTACAGGTGGACTATACCAACGAGCTTCGTCGCGGCGGTATGGAACGCGAGAAAGCCATTCTTGAAGCCAACCGGACCAGGCTTCGGCCAATTCTGATGACCACCCTGATGCTTGTGGCAGGCATGATTCCCCTGGCTTTGGGCAGAGGCCCAGGCGCCGCCGCCCGTGCCAGCCTTGCCAATGTGATTATCGGCGGACAGATGCTTTCACTTCTGCCCACTCTGCTGGTCACTCCTGTGGCTTATTCTCTGTTTGACGATCTGGCAAAAAAGTTTAAGAAGAAACCTGTCGTTTAAATAACCTTGAAAATTCCGGGTATGCCATCTTCCCAAATGGCATACCCGGGTTTAAATCTGCTTGAAATGTTATTTCAAATCGATCGGGTAATCAGTCTTCCCATCGCTGACTTCAATTTCAATACCTGAAGAGCTATAGCTTTGGTACTTAAGCGGGACAAGATCTTTCTTGCCACCGCCGGAGGCCTTCACTGCGATTCGATGTGATCCACGGATGGCCCCATCGTCCGCCTTGAAAGTGCTCAGACTGAAAGTTCCGTCGGCGCCGATCGTTCCATGCGCTTCCCGACCACCATCGATTGGCTCAAAACTGATCGAGCCCTGGGTCATCGGTTTGCCTTTGAGGCTCACTTTCCCTTTGACAGGTACGGCTGCCGTACGTTCCACAGCTTGATTTTTCTCTCCACCGCATCCCGAGAGAAACATTGCAATCTGAACAGGAATGATTGCAAGATGGCAATTTCTTCTAACCATTATGAATTTCTCCTTAAACCAAAACGAACCACGACTGTGCTCAGCCGGGTCCGTTTCGTGTGATTGAACTTGAAAAGAGATCAAGAATCAGTAAGTATCGCCTGAGGTAACCTCGCCGCCGTTCATGGTTCCAAGGGCTCGCCATGTCCCAGCATTGATCGAATTTTTGATGAACTTCACACTGCCATCGGCAAACACGGTATTCACACCACCGGAGTGATTGCTAGAGGCAGAGTTTGACATGTAAGTTGGTCCACCATCGTTTTCATCCACAGAATTCCAGTCCACTTCAACCATCTTGCCACCATTGGCAAAACCCGTCGCACGGCTGATTGCCATGATTTTATGATTGGGTGTCATTGCTGTCGTGAATCCGGAATAATAAACCCCACCATTACACCAGCGTGTGTGGCTGATAGGACCACCGGCTTTGATTTTACCCGAGGCCGCTGCGCAGGAAGCGACAAGCGATTGCAATGCGGCAATCGAATCGGCTCCGGGAGCAGGTACGTTGGTTGGGCTGAAAGTCCCAACTGAAGCCGCACTTGGGAGCGACGGTGTTTTCAGGCAGCTCCGGAATTGTGCGTGGCCAATGGTCCCTTCAGCAGCCATCAGAGTGTTGCTTGTGCCGTCCGTCATCATGGAAATTGTACGAGAATAGTTTGGCCCGAATAGAGACCGGCTCATTGGTCCAACCGTATTTGTCGCACCCCAGTTGGTTTGATAAACGTACCAGTCGCCATTGCTCACACCATAGCTTGTTGTCCCATAAAAGGTTGAGCCCATTGAGGAGTCATCAATGTGCGACCCGACATCGCTTGGGCAATACAAGAACGAGAGTGGAATGTTGGAAACGGTCGTATTCGATGGATCACTGTAAGTCAGGTTGAAGTTGATCGAAGTATAAAAAGCGTTTTGCTCAAGAAATGGTGCACTTCGGGCGAACGCACTCCAGGACGATTCGAAACTCCAGGTTCCAGGAGCACCCGTTGCAGAGGGTATGACAATGGTTTGCATAGGAAATGCACTGACAGAGCTCTCATAATTGTGAAATGCCAGACCGATTTGCTTCAGATTGTTTACGCACTGGGCGCGGCGAGCCGCCTCGCGAGCCGACTGCACTGCGGGCAAAAGCAGACTGATCAAGACGGCAATGATCGCGATAACGACCAGTAACTCAATAAGAGTAAACCCTTTGCGACGATTCATCATGGCTCTCTTCATCATTTGTTCATCATTCTTTCATCAAATCCACATAAGCATATATGTGGATGTTCTTGACTACATCATTCACTTTAGAGTCCGGGAAGCTGCCAGTCAATTGAGAGGCACATGTATTTCAATGAAGTTTTTGTGAGGATTCTTGGAGATTATGATGAAGCCATGATTCGTTGCGGATTTTGACTGGCAGGACCATCGCAAAAGCCTGCGGCCCACAGTTCAAACTCAATCACTTGACCTCTGGCCCGTTTTCCGCATTGCCTCGATACGCTATACTGGATTCATCTTCTGGCAGACCCAGAATTCTGAAGCCGAAACAACAATACAAAATAGGGGTTTGGCCTTGGGCCAAAAACGTGGATCATGCGTGAAATCGGCCAATTGCCAGACCCGAAGTCTGCCTCTCTCTTCTCAGATTACCTGCTCACCAAGGGCATGAAATCTGAGCTTCGTACGAACTCCGATCAAACAATTTCCGTATGGCTGATTAACGAATCACAACTTGATGAAGCTCGCCAATTGCTGGCAGAATACCTTCATGACCCAAACTTGCCCGCACTTGCCAGCGCGTCTCAACAGGCAAAAACCTTGAGGCAAGCGGAATCAAAGCTCGAACTTGAATACGCCCGCCGCGTGGTCGACGCCGGCAGTGTCTACGACTCCGGGCGATTCCTCAGGCGAACCCCGGTCGTAACCATGATCGTTGCTCTCTCCATCGGTGTCAGCCTTTGGACAAATTTCGGGAAAAATTTCAGCGTTGTCATTGAATATATCAATTTCACCACTCCACGCTATGACGATCAGGATGGATGGGTGATTGATAGCCTTAATGGGGCCTTGGGCTATGAGCCATGGCGCCTGGTGGCCCCGATGTTTTTACATATGAATTTTATGCATCTTCTGTTCAATATGTCATGGGCTGTGAATCTGGGAGGCATGATTGAGCGCGAAAAAGGCTCGAAAATGTTCCTCGCCATTGTTCTCTTCACTCATATCGCCTCATGCTTCGCGGAATACTTCTGGGATATCTATGGACTCGAAAAACATACGATTTTATTCGGAGGTTTCTCGGGAGCCATTTATGGCATGATCGGGTTCGTCTGGATGTATGCCCAGAATTGCAGGGGAACCTACCTCCGACTCTCAGCATCTGACATTCAATGGGCTTTAATCTGGATGGTTCTCTGCTTCACAGGCGCTTTGGGCCCAGTCGCCAATGGAGCCCATGCCGGTGGGCTGGTGGCAGGCATGTTCATGGGCACACTGATCGGGTTACGCGATGAGCGTCGCAGGTGATCGGTCTGCCGATTCCAATTGCTGGATCAGCCAGTCGACAGATTCCGGGCAGGCATCCCAGCCTACACCATGCAGCCCTTGGTAAATCCGAACTTCATGGCGGGCACCCGTTTTCTCCGCCATCCGCATCAAAAGTCGCGACTGAAATACGGAGTCGCAATTGTCGTCCTTCGTACCGAAAATCCCCATGATCGGCATCGGCTCAGCCAGCCCACAATCAGAACGGTCATTCCATAAACATTCATGAGAAAATGGATGAAGCCTGCCCGGCGCCATTCCGCCCAAATTCTGAGCCACCTTCAAAATCACGCGCTGGCTTAAATCCCGGCACCGAATCGCACCATTTGCGGAATGACCAATCTCGTCTGGACCACGCAGCCCATCATAAAAACTGTCGTATTGCATTTCGCCCGCCCTGACCATATGGAATGCAAACCACTGCCTTAGATCAACAGGCCCATAATAATTCAAAGCGGCCTGGACCTTGAAATTCAATTCGCGTTGATAAACCGTTCCCAGCAGGGTTGCAATCAGCCCGCCCGCCGAAAAACCAGCAGCTCCAATTTTCTGCGTGTCAATACAATTCTGTTTCGCCCAGTCGCTTCCAATAATCTTGTGCATGGGGCCAATGATGGATCGGTGAAAGTCCATTCTGGTCTGTAATTCCGGGTGATTTAAAACAGCAGCAGCGCAGCCACGAGATTGTAATTCACCAGCCAATTGCAAAGCCTGGCTCGACTTCACAACCGCTCCCATTCCATTGCCTCCAAAAAGGAAAATCAGCGGAATATCTGCCAGAACCGATTTTGAGGTTCCTGCAGGCCGTTCAGGCGAAAAAAGCTGGACATTGCACTCCTGGTCAATCGGAATCGGCTTTCCCCAGAGCTCTGTACCCGGAGTTTTTACCAATTGCATCATGCTTTGTGAAACCGCTCTCCGACCACCAATACCAAGACTCCCAGCGCCCAATATGGCTCCAAGCCACTGACGACGATTCATTCCCGAAATCAGGCCAGGTGGAATTCCCGGAAACCGATTGATTTTCATGTCCATGGACGACGTGCCAAAACTGTTGCTTGTCAAGTTGCATTGCGATTCAATCAAAGTATAACGACCGGGTCAACCACCAGGGAAGGTGCGGCTGCCCGGTCCGATCAAACTCACCACGATCTCTGCCATGAATCAGTCCCAGAAACGCTCTTCCGTCCAAGGGTCTCCATGATTGTGATAGCCGTTCTGCTCCCAAAAGCCAGGCTCGTCGCTGGCCGCAAACTCAAGCCCTAAAAGCCATTTGGCCGACTTCCAGGCGTAAAGCTTTGGGATCATCAGACGCAATGGCCAGCCATGGTCCGGTTCTAACGGTTGATCATTGCGACTCCAGGCCACAAGGCAATCGTCATCGAGAAAATCCTTGAGCGGCATATTGGTTGTAAACCCATGTGAGCAATGGGCAATCACATATTTTGCATCCGCCTTGATACCTGCCAGGGCCGCTAGATGCCGTGTCGAAACACCTTCCCAAACATTGTCGAGCATGCTCCATCGAGTGACGCAGTGCATGTCTGCAAACACCCGAACCTTCGGCTGGGCTTGAAGTTCTTCCCAACTGAGCGAGACCCTATTGGCCACCAGACCAAAAAGTTCGAGCCGCCAGCTCTCCAGACTTATCCGTGGTACACTGCCTGCATGCAAAACAGGCCACTTAATCGTTTGGAATTGCCCGGGTGGAATACGCTGCGCACGCTTCGTGTCTTCACTCAAAACATCAGGTTTGACTGGTTCAGGCATCTTTGGCTCAGGCTCCTTGATTCTCAGAAAGTTCTCCAGGTTCTTGACCATCTATAAATAAGATTGTAGCCCACCGGCCATGGTCCGTCATTCATGGTTTTTGGGATCCAAAGCAACGGGACTCCTCAAGGCTCTCTTGGTTTTATAGAGTGGAAAGCTCGACTCGCATTGGTTTCAAGAGGGCCCAAAACGACAAGTGGCGATGGATAATGCTCTGGAAGTGCACGATCAGTGAAGATAAAAAACTCTAAAGCTATATCTTATAATGTCTTGAGGTAATATTCGGAATATATGTAAAAAAGCTCACGGTTTTTTGAGGAAAGTGTTGACCCATGTACAAGCTTTTGTTAAATTGGGTATTATAGGTCTTCTATGGCAACTTGGGTTTCCGGGTTGAGTAGGCTTATTTCTCATTAGATCACAGGAATCACACCGCGATGAAAAAAAATAAGAATTTCCAACCTGAGGTTCAGTCTCTTGAGTCGATCATGGTTTTGTCGACCATGGTGCCAACAATTCATGCCACGGGTGCGAAAATCGTACACGCAGCGGCCGCAAAGCCCGTTCACACGCAGCAGACTACCGGTTACGTAATGGATTATCAAATAAGTGGGTTTATGGCAGGGACCGTAATCCCAAGCAAATCAGGTATGATGGGAGCTCCGACCAAGGCCGCATTATTGGGACCATTGCTTATCAATGGTTCTAAGACGAGAGCAATCTCAATGGCCGATTATAATGACACCATCTATCCTACGGCTGGCTCGATGACAATCAAGGTCAAGGGAGGACAAATCTCCCTGAAATTTACAATAACCACCGAAGAGGCCGCCGCCGCGACGAATTCTACAGGTGGATTTGGCTCCGGCACTTATACAATAGTCGGTGGTAGAGGTGCTTACGCGAATGCTGGCGGCAATGGTAATCTTGTAATCAAAACCCTTCAATTCAATGGCTTCAAAGTCATTGAACTTGGATTTAATCCACTGCTAGGGGGGTTATATGCACCTGCTTCGCGGTCATAAATGACATGTTTTGATCGAAACGAAGCCGTAGGCATTGCAGCCTCTAGCCGGTGGTCAAGCAGCGTCAGCGACGACCCTGCCGGACGACGACTCGACCAACGTTCTTGCACCCCGGCCGGGGTGCAAGAATCTTTTTTGAATGCAAATCCGGAAGGTTCCGCTGCGCTCAACCACCGGCTACTGGCTGAGATGCCTCCGGCATCGTCGCGATCAAAAAGTGTCATTCATGGCCGCGAAGAGTATATACAAAAATAGACCAGAAACGAAAAAACAAGATTTAAAGTTGGTTATGTTCAAGGACTGTTTCGTAGTCGCGGATGAGTTGGTCCATAATTCGCTCCCAAGTCTGTGATTTGGCGTAAACTCTTGCCCCTGATGAGAGTCTTGTTCTCAAGTTTTGATCTGCTGACCAGTGATTTATGACGTTCGCCATCTCAACGGCTGGTGTTTCGGGCGGAAGGAGAGTACCGGTTTGACCATCTTGGACCACGTCGGATGGCCCTCCATCTGCCAGTGCAACCACGGGCAAACCGCTGGCCATGGCCTCAAGCAGCACGTTTCCAAATGTTTCGGTTCTGCTCGAAAATGCAAAGAGATTCATTGCCGAATAGGCATCGGCCAGTAAATGGCCTGTCAAATAGCCTGTAAAGTGAATCCTGGATGTGGCTTGCGGAATGGAATCCAGGCGTGTTTCCAATGAGGCTCTGGCAGGGCCATCGCCCACAATCAAACAGTGGATCTCAGGATTCTGCTCTAAAACGATTGCAAGAGCATCGCCCAGATAATCAATGTTTTTCTCAGCGGCCAGCCGCCCGCAATGGCCGACCACGATTGCATCCAACGGAATCAGAAACTGTTCTCGAACGGCTTTGGCACCCAAACGATCAGGCTGAAACAGGCTCGTATCGACTCCTCTGGGCCAGAGATGCAATCGCTTGAAACCGAGTTCCTGAAGCCGATTGATAATCGATGGCGACGGTACATAAGTGGCGAGCGTGTTGTTATGGAACCATTTTAAATATCTCGCGACGATTGGTACCGTCCAACTCATCCGATAATGACGAGCATAGGCGTCGAAATTTGTATGAAAACTGGAGACCACCGGCCAGCTTTGCTTTCGGCAAAATTTTAATGCGGATAGACCCAGGCCACCCTCGGTAGCAATATGTACAAGAGTCGGTCGAAATTCGATCAATGCCTGTTTATATTTCGTAAATGGGGGCCTGGGCAGAACCACTTCCTGATAAAATGGTAATGCCATGGATGGCATGTTCAAAACCCGGATATGTTCGCTAATTGCCCCTGAATCAGGTGAGGCTGCATATTGATAATTTCTGTATTCCGGATGAATCACCAATAATTCATGACCCTTGCTTGCCAAATGACTTGTAAGCCTGCCAAGTGTTCTCGAAACGCCATTAATCTGTGGCGGATAAGTTTCGGTGATCAGGGCAATTCGCATGGCAACACTTTGGCTCGCATTCATACCTGGAATGGCTTACATCCGCTAGATCTGGTTCCTATTGTCGCAAATGCAGGGATGGCCTGCAAATGTATTTTTAATGTGGGTATTGTAAATAATTTGTGATGCAAAAGCGTTTCATTGTAATGCAACAATCTTTTTAAGCACTAAAAAAGGCCATTCCAACATTTGATTCACAGGAAGAATGATCAACGCAATTTGTTTTAAGAAATAATCGACTTGACTATCAAATCAGAATATATTTTGCAAAATCGGTGCAAATCATAAATATGACAATTTGGAAAATATCAGGAGTTAAATTTAAAACGATCAGGCGACAAAATGGAAGCGAAATTCTCATCAATTTAGGCTAATTGAGGAGCGGCCTGCCTAAAGCCAAAGACATCGCGATATTTGGCCAGGAAATTTTCGAGTTTACACATCGCTTTGTATTTTTCATCGCTCACCTGAGCGACTTTCAGCCCAATTTCGTGCGAAATTTCGGAGATGCCCAAGCCATTTGTCCAAAGCTCAATAATTCTGTCTTGTCGGGGCGTTAAAACTTTCTCTCTGGCGGTGCGTAAAAGGTCTGTTAAAGCATAGGACTCAGCAGGATCGCTTTCAGACCGTCGTGTGGTTCCCACATGGGCCACTTCTTCAAGCGGAAGAAACCGCTTCAGGCGCTGGGCCTGCTTGCGAACAGCATCGACTACACGGATCAATTCGCGATGTTCCGGGCTTTCCTCTGCATCGCTCAATTCGAGTAGGCCTGACCAGTTGATCAGCCCGTCACGCATTTTGCCCCAAAGCCTTACGCAGACCTCCTGAGTACAATCTTCCCAGACTCCCGGATCAAGACGTGCATTCGACCAGCAAGTGGTGCAATATTTTTGTATGGAGCGAATCTGATCAAGGTCGACTGTCGATGAAAACGCAACAAGCCCGCAGATAAGGCTCATGGCGGAGGGCGCAAGTCGCCTGCCGGAAATCACAGTCGGCGCGACTGGCTTATCGGCAAGGGGTTCAGCACTTGAGGTCAGATTTTCAGAATTCATGCGGGAGAACATCTGGATGGAAGATTCTTCTGACAACACTTTGAACCCCTATGTTGACGGGCAATGCGCGTTAAGTCAACCCTTTAGCCTGGAAATCTATCCCAAAATATCACTTCTAAACCAAAAAAGTGGAACGGGTGAAACCCATTCCACTTTTTTCTGGAAAGTCCGAGGCTCTGTATTAAACTTTGGCTGGTACTTCAAAACCTTTGCGATATTCGCGGGTCAGAAGGGCGTCGGCTTCACTGTCGTTGACAAACGTTTCGGTCGCAGGATTGATTATCAGCTTGCGGCCGAGCTTGTAAGAGATATTGCCGAGGTGGCAATAGGCGCTGCTGAAGTGGCCCTGCTCGATGTCGGCATTGAGCTTTTTGTAATCGCGAGCCCGTACCGAATCGACAAAGTTGCGATAGTGGTCGCCCCCACCAGAACCCGTGGCCCCGGGCACAAGCTTCGGCCCCATATAGGCTTGCCAGTTGGTGTAGCTGGTGATTGCCAGAACCCCTTCGGTGCCATAGAAAATGTCGCCGACCCGCACACCGAGTTCGTCGTTGGTGTCGCGGCCTCGCACCTCAAATTGCATCAGGGCGTCGTCAAATTCGAACGCAACCATCTGCGTGTTAGGGGTTTCGCCCTGATCCTTGTAGCCAAGCCGGCCGCCGGACGACATGACGCTCTTGGGGAATTCGTTCTTATTCAGGCCCCAGCGGGCCAGGTCCATCTGATGGATTCCCTGATTCCCAAGATCACCATTGCCGGTGTTCCAGAACCAGTGCCAGTTGTAGTGCAACCTGTTGGCATTGAAGGGCTTCAGATCGGCTGGGCCGGTCCATAGATCATAATTCAGGGTTTCGGGAGCCACGCTGTCGGGCTGTATTCCGATGGAATCACGCCGCTTGTAGCACAGGCCTTTGGCCATGAAGACTTTGCCAAGCTTGCCCGAGTGCAGGAATTCCATGGCCGACTGAATGCCTTTATGGCTGCGGCACTGGGTACCTGTCTGAACGATCCGGTTATATTTGCGGGCCGCCTCGACCATGCGTCGGCCTTCGGTCACGTTGTGGCTGACGGGCTTCTCGACATAAACGTCTTTGCCGGCCTGGCAGGCCCAAATGGTTCCCAGGGCGTGCCAGTGATTTGGAGTGGCGAATGAAACAATATCGATATCCTTGTTTTCCAAGACCTTGCGAAGGTCTTGCTCGACAGTCGGGGCGGTGCCATATTTGGCTGTGATGGCCGCCTTGGCTTTGCCTGTGACACTCAGGTCGACATCGCAAATGGTCGTAATCCGGCAGTCGGACTGCTTCAGGAAGCCGCCCACGTGGTCCATCCCACGGCCGCGAACGCCAATCACTGCCACCCTGAGTACATCATTGGCGCTGGCCTTTTTGGAGGCACTCGCCGTGTCGGCCGCTTCTTCGTCAGCAGCTTTCAACCTGGCCCCTTCGGATGTCAGGCCCGCGAAAGCTGCGGACAAGGCGGCCGAATTCTTTAGGAAATCACGACGGTCAAACGGGTTCGGAGGTGTCATCTGAATCTGGGCTCCCGGGTTCTTATTTGAAGTTCTGCGATTTCGAACGGATCGGTTCTGCAGGTACGTCCATCTCTGAAAACCGCTGGTTTATATGACAGCGGCAGCATGGGGTAACTTGAAACGGATGGATTGTGGACCAACTGACTTGCGGGTTTTGATTGCTCGGAACTTCTATGTATAACCGCAGCAGGGTTTACAAGCAAGTCAAAAAGTGTTGCTTTCCGTCTTCGGGTGCAGGAACACCTTTGCGAGCCTTGTTTGATTCAGAAAATGTCAATGGCGGATTCCTGATTGTCTCTATAATGAGGCGGCTCCTTGGCATGATGCCTCTGCACCACGGTTACGGAGAACTTTGTCATGGCTCGCACGACTCTGGAACTAGATACTCAACCACTGGCATACCAAGAGTCTGTCGCTTATCTGAAACGCACCATGGAGTAAGAGCGGCAGGCCCGGCCTCTCACCCATTTCAGCGAAATTGAATCCTACGCTATGGCTATCGGAAATATTGTTGCCTGCAAGGTTCACAGCAACGCGGCCAGCCAGCAGGGCTGCCAGATTCGTAACAAAGCCGATGTGATCTCGGCCCTTGAAGAGATGCTCGCCTATCCAGGCCCTTATGTGCTGGACGTGCTGGTACCTAACCAAAAACACGTTCTGCCTATGATTCCATCCGGCGGAACAGTTCGAGACATCATTAAATCCTGATCCGGAAACCCTCCGCCTGCCAATTTGACCTACACACAAAACCTGAAGGAGAAATCTATCCGTTTTTTTTGGGGAAGCTTGGGGATTTACATTTGATTAAAAGGCGATTTCAAATCGCCTTTTTTTATGGATACGCCCGAACCAGATAACCATCATCCATCCACGACTGAACAGCAGCCTCATCAGCCCCAAGCATCAGCATCTCATATCGGGTGGCGCCGGCTGGAAATGCCTGGCTGATCTTCACCAGCATTGCATTTTGGACATGCTTTGCCAAATGATCATGATAAACCGAATCGTCCCATGTATAGCACCACGGCGCCAGCACATACCGCAAATCAGCCGAGGTTGCATCCAGCCGATATTGCATAGGCGAGAGTTTTTTAGCGTTGACTATGGTCTCAGCATAAGCCTGGCACTGCTCTTGCACGCCATAATGCTCTTTCAGGAATTCAAGAGTGGCCTGAGAAGTGCGCTGGCTGGTATTTAAAATATCGGCGGCCAGGCGGGCAGCCGCGTCAATATCATCAAAATGCACCTTGGCCAAAAGCGCGTCGGGCACCAGGTCGCGATTACTGCTGACTCTGGAAACGACGGCAGGCGTGCCGCAGGCCAGCGATTCATAAGTTGCATTGCCAAAGGCTTCCACAAAATGGCCCAGCACCAGTGTGACATGCCCAAGGCTGAAATATTCAGGCATGAGCCGCTGTGGCAGCCAGTCGTGAAAAATAAAGATATCCGAAAGCCCGCGCTGACTGATGTCGGATTGCATATTATGCAGAAATTTCAACAGGTCGGGCGATTGATTGGCATCAAACCATTTTGGAATCAAGACTTTCAGATTCTGAAAATGATATTGATGCACAAGCTGATCCACCGTGTTGATCGTCTGCATCAGCCCCTTTGAAAGTTCAGGCCTGTGCGGATGCAATACAATGGTGTGCTGCGACGGGTCAATCTGGAGAATCTCCAGCAATTCATGGGACGGGGGCGTTGGCTTGAAGAAATCCCAGTCAAACCCGTTTGGTATCACGCGAACACGTTCCGGCAAGTCCTGAAGAAACGTGCCAGCAGTGGCCATCAGCGATTTTTTACAATATTCGTTAAGCGTAATAATGGCATCGCCCTGAAACAGGAAGCTGCCCAGCATCGTCTCCGGATAAACACAGTCTCGCAGCGAAATCACCGTTGGCAGGCGGTGACAGATGGGCGGGAAGAGAATTTCACCGTCGTGCAGATAGAGCCGGTCAGCGTCCGCGCATTCATCCAGAATTTGCTGAATAATATGTGTCATTTCATAAGCTGGAATGTCGTAAGGCAGTGGAAACGGCTGCTTGAATTTAAACACTGCGCGAACTTTGATATTTGAATGCCAGCGAATGTCATTCTGCGAATCATCGCGCCGCGTGCAAAGAATGACCACCTGATGCCCCAGCTCGGCAAGGTGTTCGGCAACGCGCCTCAGGTGCTTGGTCGATCCTCCAATGACTTTGTCGACGAAAAGCGGGTTGATGGAACACATGACAATCTTCATGGTTTTATGAATTCCTGGGATTTGCGAGAAGGCTTTGGAATAATACAACATGCTGGGCAGCCCAATTTTGCCATGTACGTGAAAGCACAGAGGCCCGAAGTTGCATTTGATCGTCTTGAATTTTAAGCAGCACATGACGAAGCGATTCTGGATCGCCAGTTTCATAAGGAATATGTGGAAATTCCGATACCCAGCCAACATCAGGCGCAATAACGGGCCGACCGCAGGCCAATGCCTCCAGCACGCACATCGGGCCGCCTTCATTCAGTGATGGCACCAGTATGTAATCAACACTTCGATAAAAGTCGGGCATTTCAGAGTCAGCCAGCAATTTTGGCTCGCCAGGCCAGCCTTTGCCCGTAAACTTCCAGGTAATGCCGGGCAGCGACATCACTGATCTCACTAGCTCTTCACCCTTTCGGCCAGAATCATAGGTCCTGCCCACCACACCAATTCGAAGCTCCGGCGTGAAGGCTTGCAGGTCAACCCCGGGCGAAATGATACTGATTTTATCAAACCCATTTGAAATCAATATGTCGGCTGTTTTATTCGATTGGCACACGCGATGCTCAAATGCGGCAGCAGCACTCAGAAAATTCCTGCGACGAACGTCATCCTGCTCCATATGCGTAAAATATCCAATGCGTCTGACATTTGTACTGCCTTGATAAGTCAGGTAAGGAATATGATAAACAAGGTCTGCGTTCTCGTCCTCTTCAAGCCCATAAAGCACGTGAGGTATCTGGTCAGCCAGTGTTTTTGCCATCTTCTCGATGATCCAGCCGGAATCGCAGATTTTAATATAAACTTTGGGTTTCATTCGTTTTCTAAAAGATTAAACCTGTTTGCAGCGATATCGCAAATAAATCCGGTCATTGCTGCCATGTTTCAATTCCAGCAGTTCCAGTTGCCGCACCTGGTCAAATGCAAAGCCGGCACCGCCCACAGCCGTCGTCGCTGAATCGCCACCAAATATCAGCGGGCAAAGCGTCAAATACAATTCGTCTACAAGGCCCTGCTTCAACATCGCAAAATTCAAAGTGCCGCCGCCTTCCAAAAGCAGCTTCCGCGCACCCATTTGATAAAGCTTTTCAGAAACGGCTTGCAAATCAAGGCCCTGGTCCACATCGGCAACGCAGTAAACCTCTGCAAGCTTACGGATCTCAGCCACTCGCTCTTCAGAATGATTCATCCCCGTGAATACCAATCGGCGAAAGTCAGGTGTGTTGAAGAACATGGAACCCTCCAGCGATGGCAGATCCAGGGATCGGCTGATGATCACATTCCAGGGCTGTGGCTCTCGCCCTTGTTCGGCCCGAACCACAAGACGTTCCGGTTTACGAACCCAAAGCAGCGGGTCTTCCTCGCGCAAGGTGGCCGCTCCAATCATCACGGCGTCGGCGCGGCTGCGCAGCTCATCCATTAGGTCACGATCTTCGGGGCCACCGAAACCGTGGAGCTTGCGGTCAGCCGTGGTCAGCTTGCCGTCTATGGATATGGCCAGATTGATATATGTGAAGGGTCTCATTCGTCTTTAAGCATGGCTTCAAGGTCGGCCAGGCTCGAATCAATTTCGCCGTCCAGGTCGAAGTCGTGAATGGACTCCATGCTGATCGAAGTCGCACGCACACGTGTCTCAGGCGAGTTGCCATGCAAAAGCCCGGCAATGGACACTGAAAGCTCACGCAGCACATCTTCCAGAAACTGCGGCTTATGGTGTGCTTTATAGACTGTCAACAGCTCATATTCACGCGGCATCGTGTTCTGGCAGCGAACAACGACGGAATCAATGCAATCCAAAAGGGTCGCAACATTCGGCAACTGACTGGCTCCATCAATCAGCACCGTGGTGCGGCAACGCTGTGAGTGTGTCAGTAAAGGCATTTCTCGCCGACTGATCTCGCCCATGAGCTCATCGCTCTCAGGACCGTGGCTGTGGCGAAAAGTCTCCTGAACACACGGGCAGGCTGTAATGTGATTAAACGTGATGCCCGATGTCAGCTTCGTGCCAGTTTCGGATGCTTCCGCCCGTGCTGAAAGCAGCAAAGATTCCAGTGAAACCTTGGACTTCACACCATTAAGCGGCTCAAGAAAAGCAAACTGGCCGGAGACCTGCACCACGGCATGGTCTGAATGCTGCACTTTTCGGGTGGATTCAGCCACGCGCATTGCATATTCGTCAAGCGACTGGTAGTAATCCGTGGTGTGGCTGGCCAAGGTGTCGCCCAGACGCGAGACGTGAATGCCCCGGCGGTCTTCAGCAACGCTGACATGCATGCTGACATCGCAAGAAATCTGCACAAAGTCGTTACTGTCAAATGGATTGACGATCTGCACGGGTACACCGGTGCGTGTCACGCCCATCTTCTTCAGCGGCAGCTTGAATTCGGGCTGCTGGCTGGCAATGTCCTGACCGCTTTGGTTCATGGCTTCAATGGTTTCGTGAGCCGAAAGCTCGAACGTGTCATTGAACCCGGCACGATTGCGCTGATGAATGGGCAGCAAAACCCGTTTCATATCTGACTGAGTTTTTAAGTCCACTGGCTGATTCACTCGGTTTGTTTGATGGCTTTGGCCTGAAGAAGGCTCGGCCGAGGCTTGAGTCGTCATGAGTTTCTCTGAAAGCTCTGCGGAATCCATCAAAGTCGTATCCAAAACAGTCGGCTCTTCGAGAGATTGGATCACGCAGGCTCCGTAATTTGGCGATCGGTCACATACCTAACCAGTATAGGTTGAAGAACTGAATCGGCAAGTAGGGTGCGCACCATCAACGGAATCTAACTCTTTAACACCTTGACATTCAAGAGCTTCGAACACAGACAGAGACACATCGCAAAAGCTTGGCCGCCTTGGCCGGGCTAGCGTCTGTCCCAAGTGGCTCTCGCCCCGGTGGCCGAAGTAAGCTGGTTTGTGTTGTCGTAAGTGTAAGTCACCGAACCTTCAGCGTTGGTTTCATGCGTCAGCCGGTTGGCCGCATCGTAAGCGTAGGCGATAGTCGCCAGCGACGAGCCGCCCACCACCGTGTGCGTGATCGTGCCGACGTTGCCCGCCGAGTCGTAGGCGAGGGCAAAGTTGGGCTGAATCAGGTTGGGTGAGGATTCGGGGGTGAGTGTCATCAGAACTCAAACTTCGGGCGATCTGTGATTTGCGAACCAACCGACCACGATTCATTAACATTCGATGATGCGTGGGAAGGGGGCAAGGGAAATCTTTGACTCTCGCGAGATTTCGTAGAACGTTGGTTTCGTGACGAGCGGTAGATCAGCTCGGGAAGGATGAAGACAAACGTTCGTTGGGGCAACCCTCGTCGATTCGTGCCTGGATCGGCTGACCGCAACCTTTTAAAAAAAAGTGTCTACGGCTTCTTTTGCGAGGTTAATGTTGAATGACCCCTTTTCTGCTTCCGCACTTTCTTCACCCTCTTCAACAGTCGCCGCTTCCGCGTCCTCCACCAGCGACGGGGGCATGACGAAAGTCTTGCTGGTCGTACTGAACGGGTATGGGGCGGGCACGCCGGGCGGGTTGGACTTCCCCACGAAAAGTAGACACTGAAACAACAGATCTTACTGGTCTATATGTACACTATTCTTGGCCGATGTGCAACTCAACTTGCCTGGTCTTTTCAAAAATTGGCTCGTTACGTCGCATGGGTTGGTCGCCATACGCTCCGCT
>CAMBEP010000019.1 GCA_945865635.1 Candidatus Kuenenia stuttgartensis | reverse complement strand
CCCCTGCCGGGGTGCCAGCAGCTTTTACCCCCATCTCATAACCGGAAGGTGTCGCTTCGCTCAACCACCGGCGACTCGTTTTGATGCCTCCGGCATCATTCTGTTACGGGATGTCTCTTTTTAGACCGCGACAAGTATAGCATCAGAACGGTTTGTACCGGATTTAAGGCGAATAAGGAACAGGCCAAGAATAAATTCCACTTTTAAAGCGATCCGTGGGTTAGCGCACTGCGGATCTTGTCTAGCCGGTCTTGACGCTAGCCCCGGTTGGTTTTGTAAGTCGCCGAAACCGGGGGCTAGCGCCCTGTGGCTAGATTCCTAGCGCCCTGCGGCTAGCCGGTCTTGGAGATAGCCCCGGTTGATCCTCGAGAACTTCACCCGGAATCAACCGCCACTAATTATAGCTTTATTTCAAGCTTTGCAGATAGTTGATAACCGCCCTGAATTCGCCACGTGTCATGCGGTCGGCCAAGCCTGCGGGCATGACAGAACCGGTTGTGGGCGATCGGGAAGCCAGATCGGATGAATTGAGAGTTTCGGTGGTGCCGTCGGCTCGACCGATGATGATCTTGCCCTCGTTTTCGTGAACGATCATGCCTTCCAGTGTGCGGCCGTCTTTCATTTCCAAAATCCAGGGTGCAAATTGGGGAGCAACTTCAGCAGCGGGTTCAAGGATGGATTTAACCATGATTTCTAATGATCGGCCACGTGCATATCCGGTCAGGTCGGGGCCAACCAGCCCACCCTGTGCTTCCACCTTGTGGCAGGTGAGGCAGCCGGGTCCCTGTTGGTGGCCAAAAACGCGACGACCCGCCTGAATATCTGCATTGAGCGACAAAGCCTTTACCCATGCGGCCGTATCGGCCAAGGGCTTGGGCAGAGCTTGCCTCACAAGTTCAGGCAATTTCTCGGAACCACCCAATGCGACTCTGAGTTGATCGGCCCATTCGGCCGCATCGTCAGATTTTTCTGTCACGGCTTTTTGAACACGTTCGAGCAGTACATTTCGAGCCGCGTTGTCGTTGCTGCGAATTGGGCCCCGCAAGCTTCTGGCAGATGCAAATGCAATTGTGTCAGAGGCTTTGGAAAGGGCTTCCATCAATCGCCTTCGCGTTGCAATTCCGGTTTCGTCGGAGCGTGTTGCCCAGGCTGAAAGAGCGTCGGCCAAGTCGGCAGAAGGGTTTTGATCCCAGTTTTTAAACAATTCCGCAGTGGCCTTGGCGGAGGGTTTGGCGAGATATGCAAGACGCAATACCAAGGCTTGTTTGTAGGCTCCATCGGCTTGAGCTGAGAGTTCGAGGAGTCGGGCTTCTGTCAATTCAGGGGCATTGACTGGCAGGGATTGAAGCACGGCCAGTCGCAGACTTGCTGGCCACTTGCCACTGAGATATTCCAGAGCATCATTGCCCAAGCCACGTTTTTCCCAGTCGGCCGGCTTCTTGCCTTCGAGCTGCCATCGGGTTGCCGAAAGGGCTGTGATCAGGTTGAGGTCGACTCCCGGTTGATCCAGAACGAGGTTCAAGTCTGGCAGGAGCGGCACCATGCCTTCTTCGGCGATCCAGCGTAGGGCTTCAGTTCGGATGACGGGATCCGTGTCATTCAGGACATGCGCGGCCCATTCGGCCTTTTTGGGTTCCGACATCCGGGCTGCCGCCAAGATCATGAGTTTTTCTGAACGAGTGGAGGCATTGCTCCAGGATTCAGAAATGCGCTCGAGATGGTCTGGATGAGCCGCCATGAGACGAATTACGGCGCGTCTCAGGAAGGGGTCGACCCAGGCTCGATCCAGGTCTTCTTTCTGAGCCCAGCCGATTTTGTCAGAAGGATGAGCCACCCAGTAATCCATGACGGCGAGTGCAAAACGGGTGTCGTAGTCAGAGCGAGGGCCATTGAGGACGGTTCGGTCGCCCGAGGGATCGCTCCAGGCTTCCTGTAAAGCGGCTGTCCACTTCGGCATGTTGGGAATTTGGATTTCTGAGGATTTGAAAAATGCAGATATTCTGGCCACTTCAACCGCTGAAGTCGCCAGGACAGTGCGTGTTTTGAGAACCTCCGCGATATCATTTGCATTTAAACCGCCTTTATCCGGCGCAATTCTGGCCAGGCCCCAAAGCGATTCCAATTTGGTTCGTACATTCTCGGTTTTCGAGTGGAGTTCCAGACGCAAGATTTTTTGTCCGACGGCATTCTCGGCCAAACTCCTTGCAGCGGCCCTTCGCACAACAATATCTGCATCTTTCAGATGATTGCGAGCCGATTGAGTGGTTTTTAGATCCTGCAATTTCAATTCACGCGGATTACTTCGCGGCGCGGTTTTGGATTGAATCTTCCAGATTCGGCCCTTGCCGTGAATTGTGTAATCGCGGAGAACCCAGTCCGTAATAAAAATCGCACCGTCGGGCCCCACGGCCACACCCACTGGGCGAAAGTTTGTGCCGCCCACAATCAAAGGCTTCAAGCGGCTTTGGAGTCCCGCCCCTTTGGTCTGAAGATCAAAGAGGTCCAGACGATGATCGCCCCAGCTTGTGGCGAGAAGCTTGCCCCGATAATCAGATGGCAAGCCATCGCCCTCGTAGCTGACCACGCCCGATGGGGCCTCGCCGGTGCCGGCCACCATGGGCAGGGTGTCCGCGAGTTCGCCATTCCAGGCTGTGAAGAGGTGCGTACCGCGCCGGCCATTGCGAAACCGGTAACCGTAGTCGCCACCAGAAACGATTTGGATGAGACGACATGGCGGGCGACTGTCGGGGTCGTTGTCCACAGTAAACATGCGTCCAAAACCGTCGAATGTGGATGCAAACGGATTCCAGAATCCAGTGGCCAGATGGGTCAGCCCGGATCCGTCGAGCTGTAGCCGGTAGAGATGGCCACCTTCGCCCCCTCCGACAAGAGTTTGATTGTCGGATCCAACAAGGCGATAATTTTCGCCGAGGTTTTCGCCCAGGCCGACATAGAGATTCTCGAGCGGATCAATGGCCAGGCCTGCCAGGCCGTTGTGGGGATAATCGCCTTTGGTATCAAGTGTGAGAATGACCTTTCGTGAATCGGCTTTCAAGTCGCCATTGGTATCTTCAAGCACTTCGACGTGGCGGCGGGTGGCAACATAAACCTTGCCATCGGGCCTGACGATCACACTCATGGCGAATTTGAAACCGTCGGCAAAGGTGGTCGAGCGGTCGTGTTTGCCGTCGTGGTCAAGATCTTCGAAGACCAGAAGCCGGTCGGAATCATGGCCCTTGTAGTTTTCAGGCCGGAAGTGTGTATTGGATTCCAAGGCCCAGACACGGCCCTTATTGTCGATATCAAGTCCTGTTGGAGTAACGATTTGAGGTTGTTCGGCGAAAAGTGAGATGGTGAGTCGGTCGTCCATGCTTCGAGGCTGTTCACCTCGATCCTCAGCCGATCGAGCCGCCCGGGCCTCGTCCTGAGCGTTGCTTTGGTTTGCCAAAGAACTGATCACCAAAAGACTTAATGTGATCGAAACACACTTGAAGATGCTTGAAAAGTGCGGTCTGTGGCGTCTCATCATCGAAAGATTCCGTTTTGTAGTGGCGGAGCTGAAGTGCTTATACTATTCATGTTAGACTCGACTGGGTCGACTGGGTCAAGCGTGAAGTGGGCTGGATCGAAGCAAAAACTTTTGAGAAAGGTCTAAATTCTGAGCATGCTGCCAATCGATTTGCAAGACACTGGCCGATTGATCGCGATCGGGGATATTCATGGCTGTTCCGCGGCTTTGGAGTCGATCATTGATTCCATCAACCCATCGGATGATGATGTGATTGTGACGTTGGGCGATTACGTAGACCGAGGCCCGGACACGCCTGGGGTTTTGGATCAACTGATTGCCCTGAGGCGGCGTTGTAAGCTGGTTCCGCTGCTTGGCAACCACGATCAGGTCATGCTGGCGGCGATTTTTGGGAAGATTGCGCCGAAGCTCTGGATGGAGATGGACGGAGACAAAACGGTAAAAGCCTATGGCTCGATCCGTGATATTCCGCCTGAGCATACGGATTTTTTGTCGGCCTGTGAACTTTGCGTGGAGACCGACTCCCACATCTTCATGCATGCCTGTTATAACCCGAATCTGGAGCTTGAGAAGCAATCGATCGACGACCTGCTCTGGACCAGCCTTCGGGACGAGATTCCGGCTCCTCACAAGTCGGGCAAGCAAGCGATTGTGGGCCATACATCACAGAAGTCGGGAGCGATTCTGAATGCGGGCCATATTATTTGTATCGACACATTTTGTTGTGGTGGGGGCTGGCTTACGGCTCTGGATGTGAGATCCGGAGGAGTCTGGCAGGCGGACAGGGAGGGACGATCGAAACGGCAATCGAAACGGATCCAGGAACCATCCGAATGATTTTCAGAATGGCATACAAGCAGTTTATTAGTATGGCTTTAGGAATCCGTAAACGGTTCTTGAATGACAAGATATTTATCAGAGGGCTGGAGGCTGACTTGTCAAACGAGGAAAAGTCTGTTAACTTAGTAAATGTGGAATTCCGAAATAGAGAGCACCATCGTCGCTTGATCTGAGAATGATTGAGAGACACGCATGTCGCCGTATGGCGAGAGAGATCTCAGCCCCTTACGGCCATCAAGCACTTGCGAGGCATGTTGCGAATCCGACGCCGACCGATCTATCGGCTCATGAAAAATGGGAATAGAGATGTACGCAATTTTTGAAGATGGAAGCCACCAGTACCGAGTATCGGTTGGTGACAAGATTGTTGTGGATTTTCGTGATGGCGAGCCGGATTCGGCCGTAATTTTCGAAAAGGTTCTGCTGATTGCCCCTGGCGAAGGCGATGCCACGATTGGCAAGCCGACATTGACCGGAGCGAAGGTTGAAGCCAAGATTGTGCGTCAGTTTAAAGACAAGAAAATTGTGATTCAGAAATTTCGCCGCCGAAAGAATCACCGCAAGGCCACAGGCCACCGCCAGCAACTTACGGCAATCGAAATCGTAGGCATTCAGGCCTGATTGCGGTTGTATTGAGTCGCCCAGCGAACCGATCTGAAGATAAAATCCGCCGCCATGTGATGATTCACGGCGGCTTTTTTCGTTTTTATAATGCTTACCATGAGGTGTGATGCCTAAAACTGTGTTCAGTTGTACTAGTGACCAGACATACAGATTCAACTCTTGACTAACGGCGGACGATATGGTAAATTGATTTAGTGTAATTCTGTACCTGTAACCGCGAGAGGGGCTGGAAGCTGGCAAAAATCAGGAAATGTTGAACAATGTGAAACGACCGTTGCAAACCGATCTGAATCTTTTTTTCTAACCCATACCGTTTGTGCGGGTTGGAGCGATTATTCAGAAGAGTCTTGCAAGGTGGGATGTTCGCTTTAAGATAGTCTGATAGGAATCGGTTGCGAGATGGAATGTGCAGATTCTGTGAAGACCCCGCAAACTGCGGTATCGATACTACAGGAAGGTCTTCTCGATCAGTTGAATGGATTTGTCACTTGCGGGTATAACTTCGGCAAGTGGTTTGGCTATGATTCAAACGCGGAACTTATGGATGATGGAATTCAGGGCAGGTGAGCTTCAGTGGTCGATTCCTTCGGGAACTCATGGATTTGTGAGGATGTCCCGAACATCGACCGAGTGTTGCATGCGAGTATGATTGGTCAACTCCCCCTGAATTCTTGATGGATTCCACCGAAACCAGGACTGTTCGGAGAACCACTGATGGCAAGCGTTGGAAACAAAAAGACCCGATCCAGTGCCCGGTCCAAGCAACCTGGCCTTGTTTTCGATAGAGTATTCAGCAGCGAGGGCGTCGACCCATTTTCCCAAGTGGAATGGGAGCTTCGCACAGCGTCGATCAAAGACGAAAAAGGCAAAGTGATCTTCGAACAGACTGACTGCGAGTTCCCCAGGAACTGGAGCCAGTTGGCCACGAATGTGGTCGCCAGCAAATACTTCTACGGCGAGAACGGGACCGCCGAGCGGGAAAACAGTGTTCGCAAGCTCGTCCATCGGGTCTCTCGGACCATGGCCGACTGGGGTATCGAGGACGGCTACTTTGCCTCAGATGCCGACGCCGACACATTTTATGATGAACTGACATCCTTGCTGGTTCAGCAGTATGGCTCGTTCAATTCACCGGTCTGGTTCAATGTTGGTCTGTACGACCAGTATGGGATCGAAGGCCCGGCCAACAACTGGCGATGGGACGAAGAGACCCGCACCGTTGTCTCTGCCGACAGTGCCTATAAATATCCACAGGGTTCAGCCTGTTTCATTCAGAGTGTCTCTGATGACATGGGCGACATCATGCGGCTTGCCACCAGCGAGGCCATGCTCTTCAAGTATGGATCAGGCACGGGAACGGATCTTTCCACACTACGTTCGAGCCGTGAAAAGCTCTCGGGTGGTGGTCGTCCATCGGGCCCTGTCAGCTTCATGAAGGTTTATGATGCCATTGCCTCGGTTGTGAAGTCGGGCGGCAAGACCCGTCGTGCCGCCAAGATGCAGACTCTCAAAGTCTGGCACCCGGACATCATGGACTTCATTCAGTGCAAGACCAAGGAAGAGAACAAGGCCCACGCCCTGATCCGCCAGGGCTACGATTCCAACTTCAATGGTGAAGCCTACAGCTCGGTCCAATTCCAAAACGCCAACCTGACTGTCCGAGCCACAGACGGATTCCTCAGGGCGGTCGAAAACAACGATAGTTGGACAACACGGGCCGTGACCACCGGAAAGCCTCTGGAAACCATGCCAGCCAATGATGTTATGGAAGCCATAGCACAAGGCACCTGGCAGTGTGGCGACCCGGGCATGCAGTATGAAGACACGATTCAACGCTGGCACACCTGTTCCAACACGGCTCCGATCAACTCTTCCAACCCCTGCTCGGAATTCATGTTCCTGGACGACACGGCCTGCAATCTTGCCAGCCTGAATCTGATGAAGTTCCGCCGCGAGGATGGATCGTTTGAAAGCGAACGTTTCCGGGCTGCCTGTCGCGTCTTCATCACCGCCCAGGAAATTCTTGTCGATCGCGCCAGCTACCCAACCGATCGCATCGCTTTGAACAGTCACCGGTTCCGGCCACTTGGCCTGGGCTTTGCCAATCTTGGCAGTCTGATCATGGCCTCTGGTCGTCCGTATGACTCTGACGAGGGTCGCGACCTGGCTGCGGCCATTACCTCTCTGATGCATGGCGAAGCCTATCGCACTTCGGCAGAAATCGCCGGATTCGTCGGGCCATTTGATGGTTACTCGCTCAATCGCGAGCCCATGGGTCGTGTGATGCAGATGCACCGCGACGCTGTGGAGAATATCGGGCCAAGCTGTCCAGCGGACCTCCTGACCGAAGCCCGCAAGCTCTGGAACGAAGTTCTTGACCTGGGGCGCCGCAACGGGTTCCGCAATAGTCAGGTTTCGGTTCTGGCACCGACTGGCACCATCGCCTTTATGATGGACTGCGACACCACGGGTGTTGAGCCTGACATTGCCTTGGTCAAGTACAAGAGTCTCGCCGGCGGCGGGATGCTCAAGATCGTCAATCGGACCGTTCCGATGACCCTCCGAAAGCTCGGCTACGATGAGCCAACGATCCAAAAGATCCTTGACTACGTCGACAAGAACGACACCATCGAAGGCCCTTCCGGACTGAAGCCTGAACACCTTCCTGTGTTTGATTGTGCCTTCTCGCCAGCGGGCGGTGGCCGGTCCATTCACTATCGCGGCCACATCAAGATGATGGCCGCAGTCCAGCCATTCCTTTCGGGCGCCATTTCCAAGACGGTGAACATGCCGCAGGAAGCGACGATTGCTGACATTCGGAACGCTTACCTGGAAGGCTGGAAGCTGGGTCTGAAGGCACTTGCCATCTATCGCGATGGTTCCAAGGGGAGCCAGCCGGTAAACACTTCCTCGGAGACATCCAAGGAAGAGGCCAAGGCCGAAGCGGCATCAGCAACGGCTGCGGCTGCGGCCGCTCAACTTGCCATCATTGCTCCTCAGGTGTATGCCACACCTCAGCCGCGCCGGATACGCCTGCCGGATACGCGTCAGAGCATGACCCACAAGTTCGACATTCAGGGCCATGAAGGCTACATCACGGTTGGCTTCTTCGAAAATGGCCAGCCTGGTGAACTCTTCATCACGATGGCAAAAGAAGGTTCGACTGTTGGCGGCCTGATGGACGTGATCGGGACACTGGTTTCCATGGGTCTCCAGTACGGAGTTCCTTTGGAAGTCTTCATCAAGAAGTTTGCCCACGGCCGTTACGAGCCATCCGGTTTCACCCGCAACCCGGATATCCCGATCGCCAAGAGCATCACCGATTACATCTTCCGCTGGCTCGGGATTCAGTTCGTTGCCGGCTATCGCGAAGCCAACGCCCCGCAACGCGAACAGTTGGAAGTTGCTACGGAACCAACCACCGCAGTACCTTCCGCCGCTCCTGTTGCCATGCCCCAGTATCTGCTTTCAGCTTCGCCTTCAAGCGGTTCTTTAGAAAGTGCAAACGCACGACTTGAGACCGTTGCGATCCAGCAAGAGCAGTTCGCTCGATTCCAAAGCGATGCACCTGCTTGCGATAACTGCGGCAGCCTGACAGTTCGCTGCGGCACCTGCTACCGCTGCTTCAATTGTGGTAACTCAATGGGCTGCGGTTGAAACCCGCACGCCTGACTGAATCGCAACAAGCCAATCCCCCTTGCTTTCAACTTCCGAAAGCAAGGTCTTTCTATCTAAAGTCGGCAATTGAAATTATCAGTGGATTCATAGTAAATCTTAAGGTTCATTTTGACTGAGTTTCGTCAAGGTAGTTGCATTGGATTAATTAAGTGAGTCATTGCATGAGTGCATGATGAACGCCGAGATTGAATCAGAATGAATCATTGTCAATGATTTCGCCGCCATTTCGTGTCCCTAACGCTTGCCAAACCCCGCTTGATTTATTTTGATATTTGCTAATGTCATCTCGCGGCGTTGTCGCGTTGATTGAATCCCTTAAAAATTTTGTGGAACCATCCGCAAAAAGGACGTTCAAGCCTCCTGTATGCATGCTGGAAGCGCTCAGAAATTGAAAAGAAGTATTAATTTCTTGACGAATTGACCAGTTAGGTGGGTAGAAGGTCGTAACATGAGTATCGAATAAACTTGAAAGAAACCACCAAGCCCATTGCGAATTGTCACCAAATCTGATGAATCTTCCTGAATCGGATACGGAGAACGCGCGTTCGACCACGATCATCGTGTTTGAACTTCCATCGCCGATCGAAGCTTGTGTGATAGGGCCAATATCGGTGAGAATACCGTTTGCCAGCGGGACTTCACGCGGGTCGATTTTGCAATTGAGTTTCATGTCGGGCAGCGCGTAAACAAACGTGGTCGATATTATTCCGGCGTAACTTGCGCGAGCGACTTTTCTGGCCACATCATCTCGCCAAGGACTGAAAGATGGAAATCTTGGCGAGAGCGATGCGTCCAATGTTCTCAGAGCCAAATAATCTGACGGACAGACGAACGTATTTATCTGAATCGCATGAATCGTTGTATTCTCCGGCATGAGCATCCATGACATGTGATTCAGTGAGTTATAAGCGCTGTTCATCTCCAAATCAGGTAGAATATTGCAAAGGAAGCTCCGATCCTCCATTCGATTCAGACAATAAGGTGGAATATTATTGACACGCCGGTCAAAATGATGATAACGTCCTATTGGAAAGCAACTCTCTCGTAACTCATAGGATTGAAGAGCAATACCGATTTGCCGAAGATTGTTTTTGCAAGTGGAAATCCGGGACGCTTCCCTTGAATGTAATACCGCGGGAATAAGCAGCGCGATCATCAAGCAGATGACTAGAATGCTAAAGAGCATTTCGATAAGTGTAAACCCGGTATGAACGATAGATTTTCTATTTCTGATTATACTCATTGTATGGGGTCCGATGCTTTAGATCTTTTGGTACAAAGGTCGAGAACCATGCGAGAAATAGTGTCGGATCAATAATGTCAGGAATAAAAAAGCCAAAATACAGATCATATAAAACGAGAATGAACGTGAAGAGCCTTGAATATTGGGTAGTCCGTAAAAAGATGGGAGAAACTCGGATTCCGGCGTTGAGACAAATTCAACTTGATCAAAATAGTATTCATTGACCCGATCGGGTCTTTCATAAATTACTTTTTGCGGAATCACCGAATCCAATTTTAAAGAGTCGTACTGGATCAGAAACTGGAATAGCATTTTATCGTCCGCAAAATGCGATGCCCTGATTAATCGACAAAGCGAATCTTGGTCGAATTCAAATTCATAGAACAAGGCGGGGTTCATCTTGACATGACTCCGAATTCTCAATATGTTTTTTCCGTCTTTCACGGTCTTTTCAACAATTGGCTTGGAAAGAGCCTTTCCGACAATCATATCGGCGATGTCGATATTTAAAAAACGATATGGCGATTCGATAAAGTGACCAAATTGGGTGTCATAATTCACGGCCGCGAGCTTATTCGAAGAAGTATAAAAACCTAAATCATCGAACATGTATTTTGTATCATCCTTTCTTTTTGAAATGCTGTAAAAGTAATCTTTTGTCTTGCAATGCACGTAATCTGTTGAATAGTCTTTTCCTTTAAACGATTTCTCGAAATGAAGCGTCGCTTTACCAAATGAACCAGAAACAGCGAATTCACCTGTGTCCATATTCGACTCATTAGTTTTTGTCGAATTATTTCTGATGATTGTTTTCATACGATAGGCGCCTTTAATATTTCTGAGCTTGTCAGAAACCTGACGCGACTCGTTTTTATAGATGGCGTAAAAATCATCAAAATCATCGGACTTGAGTGATTCGACAGAGACCAGTATGAGTAAAATGCTGTAACAGACAACTTTTCGAGATCGTATCGCCATCTTAGTCCTCTATTTCAGGTTTTCCAGGTCGAAATGACCGACCTGGAAAATAAACTAGATTGAAGAGTCAAATGCAGACGCAACGCCAATTTGTCAAACCTGTGGCGGGATCGTAACCATATGGTTGACCGCCACATGTGTTCCAAGGCCAGCACCAACCAGTTTTGTTACACCCTGAAAAAAAACCAGGCTTGGCGTAAATGACTGTTCCGCAATCGTATACGGAAGAACTTGTCCCCGCAACTGCCGTGTAGGAGAAGAGCATATAGGCTAGGGCGGTAATTGGCAAAACACAAATCCATCGAAACTTTCGATAGTTCTGAATTTTGCCGACGTGAGACGAAATCAACATTCGAGGCTCCTTCTTGGTGTGGTACTATCAAACTCACGATTCACTCGATTGGTTGTGAGAACTAACCGAGAATCCTTTATATCGAATAAAGGATGTACGAATTGGGTTTCCATGAAATATAGTGAGCATCCCTTCAAAAGGTGTTGTTCCATCGGGCGATACAACTTCAAACTCCAAAACACGGCTTTCTCTCGCAGTCAGTTCAAAAGCTCTATCATCAACAATAGTGCAGTCGCACGAAGCTTTTATACCTGTTATCTCAATCTTATGGATGCTTGGATTCTTTATCAGAACGGCTATCTTATATAGTTGTGTTTGGTTGAACGGATCTTATATCGATCATTGAGGGGTAAACGATGATTGAATTCTGGTTATAAAGTAATACTCCCAAAGTAGGAACTAAGACTCCTACAGTTAGTAGGATCAATACGGATGGTTTCTTGAATCGCATCATTACGTAGACTAATAAAAGAAAGTTTAACATAACATGTTGCAAACCTATGTCAAGCCATGTTTATAAAAAACAACACGTACGAATTTTTTCTGTTTTATGCGACTATCGAAATGACGTGTGCGTTGAGCCAGATTTCTTTGCTTTTTCCAGTCAGATGAACGATTATAGGACAATCATTACTCCAGGAAGCACCGCAGGATCAAAACCTATGATCTCACAAAACATCCGTTCGTTTCTTCTTCTTGGGTCCATTCTCTCCACCGTGCCCATTCAGGCCGAACCGGTTTGCCCGAACATCCTCCTGCTTATTGCCGACGACTGGGCCTGGCCGCACGCCTCCATCGCCGGCGAGCCGGAGCTGAAAACGCCTGTGTTTGACCGCGTGGCGCGTGAAGGGCTGCTCTTCACAAACGCCTTTGCTTCGGCTCCGTCGTGCACGGCTTCGCGGGCGGCCCTGTTGACCGGGCAATATCACTGGCGGCTGGAGCAAGGTGCGAGCCTTCACCAGTTTCTGCCCGCCAAGTTCCAGGTCTACCCTGACATTCTTGAGCAAAGTCAGTATCAAGTAGGGTTTAGCGGTAAGGGCTGGGGGCCAGGAGATGAAACGATGGGCGGCCGGATCAGAAATCCGGCTGGAAACCGGTTTGCCGATTTCGACGATTTTCTCTCCAAAAGAACCAACCAAAAGCCCTTTTGTTTCTGGTATGGAAGCCCCGATCCTCATAGGCCTTACTCCGATGGGTCGGGGATCAGGACGGGTAAGGATCCAAAGGTAGTCCGGCTGCCACAAGAGTATCCCGATGACCCTTTGATTCGTTCTGACATGCTGGATTACTACACAGAGATCGAGCGATTTGATCAATCTGTCGGTGAGATTCTCAAGAAGCTCGAAAAGAGTGGTGAACTGGATCAAACCCTGGTTGTGATCACCTCAGATAACGGCCGCCCATTTCCGCGCGGCAAGGCCACACTTTACGATGCCGGTACCCATGTTCCGCTCGCGATTCGCTGGCCGGGCGGGATCAAGTCGCCCGGACGTGTGATCGACGACTTTGTCAGCCTGACCGACCTGGCCCCGACATTTCTTGATCTCCTTGATTTAAAAGGACTTCCAGGTCGGACAGGAAGATCACTGGGAAGGATTTTTGGCTCGTCAAAGTCGGGCTGGATCGATCCGGATCGTTCGTTCACACTGACTGGCATGGAACGCCACACGGCGTGCCGTGAGCTTGAGAAAGGGAATTTTTGGGGCGGTTATCCGATGCGTGCGATTCGTACGAAAGAGCATCTATTGATCCACAACTTCAAGCCGGAGCGTTGGCCGATGGGTGATTGGCGACAGTTGGCCGATGGAGTAAAGCCTGCTGTTCGTTTTGATCAGCTTTCGGGGAATACGTTTGTCGCGTTTGGGGATTGCGATGCCTCGCCAAGTAAAGCCTGGATGTCGCTGCACCGGGATGAAGCCAGGGTAAAGCCTTTGTTTGACCTGGCTTTTGGCAAGCGGCCGGAGTTTGAGCTTTATGACCTTCAGAAAGATCCCGCCCAGATTCATAACGTGGCAGAAGTTTCCAAGTACGGGCGTATTAAGGAAGATCTTAAGATTTTTTTGAGTAACAGGTTACGGGAATCCAAAGATCCAAGGGAGCTGGGTGGAGGTGAACTTTTTGATCGATACGAGTATCTTGGGAACATGATCGGTGCCGCAACCAAAAAGGTCGTGAGCAAAGCCGCAGCCAAACGCCTACCGGCAAAATAGCCATTTTAAGGAATGCAGACCATGTCAGGCCGTATTATCCGAAGTGTTGTAATTGCAGCGACTTGTCTCATATCAGCGAGCTTATCAACAGCCCCTGTTGAAGCGGCCGACCCCGTTTTTCGCCGTGTCTTCGGCCCAGAGATTCCCACAGGCCCTTATAAGCACCCGGCCTGTCTCGAGGAGCTCTCCAACGGCGACCTCTACATGGTCTATTATGGAGGCCAGGGCGAATATGCAAATGACACTGCTGTGTTCGCAAGTCGATTGAAAAATGGAAGTTCTGAATGGACCAAGCCTGTTGTGATTGCTCGTGATCCGATTCGTTCGCTGGGTAACGGAGTGATTTGGGAGGCCCCGGACGGGCTTGTCTGGATGTTCTACGTTGTCCGCTTCGGGCCAACCTGGTCCGACAGTCGAATCCAGGCCAAGGTTTCCAAGGACTTGTGCGAGACTTGGTCCGACCCGACCGTCATCACATTCGAACGTGGACTGATGGTTCGGAACCGTCCGATTGTGCTTGCTGATGGTACGTATCTCCTTCCTGGATATGAAGAAAGCGGAGACGACAAAGAGGATGTCGGTAAAGGAAGTGTTTCCACATGCTTCCGTTACGACCCCAAAAAACCGGGTGATGGCTGGGCTCGTCTTGGCTCGATCAAGTCAGATAGAGGCAACATTCAGCCCGCCATTGTCGAACTCGAACCAAATCATCTGCTTGCGTATTGTCGTCGTGGTGGTGGTTATGGCCCAAAGTCTTCAGGCTATATTGTCGCAGGCGAGTCGCTTGACGGAGGCAAAACATGGTCAAAGGGTGCGGATACCGCATTCCCAAACCCGAATTCGGCCGTGGACCTGATCAAGCTTAAGAACAACGATCTGATGTTGATCTATAATCACAACATGGCCGAGCGAACACCGCTGAGTGTTGCTGTATCTAAAGATAGCGGAAAGACTTGGCCATATCGGCGCGACTTGGAGACCGAGTACAACGCCTTCGCTTATCCGATCTTTTTCCAAGCCAGAGACGGCAAGATCCACGCGATTTATACGTCTGATAAGCGCACAATCATCCATCACTGCGTGTTTGACGAAGAATGGGTGCTTCAATCGACTCAGAAATGAGATCGGTGGCAAGTCCATGATGGACGTATATCAAAAATGGCGAACTCGATAGCAGACTTATCGGATATCCCTTTAAAGAGCCTCACACCAACGATCTGGGCGGTGGAGGCCCTTAAGGATCCATTGGCGTTATTAAACGACCATGCCTGGCTTGAAAAAAAGGCGGCTGCCAACGCTCTGGAATTGATCAGCCGATGGCCGCCACCCAAGCCTCCAAAAAATTGGGTCAACGTGTTGGCTGGAGTCGCACGCGATGAGGCAATCCATTTATCTCAGGTAGTGCGAATTCTGGGGCGGCGAGGCGGGTACTTAACACGTTCTCATACCAATGGTTATGCCAACGGATTACGTGGCTTGGTCCGCCAGGGGCGTGGATCTCTGGAACTTTTGGATCGGCTTTTGATCTCTGCCCTCATCGAGCTGAGAAGTTGCGAACGGTTTGCGGTGCTGGGCGAAGCTGCGGAAAAATGCGATGCCGAACTTGCAAAGCTTTATCGCACTTTATGGACAAGCGAGCTGGGACATTACCAAGTGTTTCTGAAACTTGCCAATGGCATAATACGGCCACCTGAAGTGGCGGACCGATGGGAGAATTTGCTTGTCAGGGAAGCCGAAATTCTAGCCCTACAGCCACCCGGCCCGCGAATGCACAGTGGGGTTGAATCGGAATCGGACACAAGGGCTTGAATAATATACTCCATCCTCAATTAAACCATAGACTTATATTCTTTTATAAAGGCAATGGCTTGACGAATCACATCTTTCGCGATCAGGATTCGGTTATGTCCATAACGCTCTGTGACTAATAACTTTGAGCCTTTCCATGCAGCGGCAATCGCCATGGCTTCCGACAGTGGGATCTCATCATCGCCTTGGTCGTGGATGACAAGAGCTGGATGGCTCAATTCCGATGCCACACGGCTGATATCAAGGTCGTTGACGTGGACGCCGACTTTTTGCGCCACAAGCTCCAGGAACCTTGGAATCCCTTCCGATGTAACACCGTTTTTGATGGCCCAATTGACGCAAAGCGTTGATATTGAAGAGGGTGTGCTGATCAATATCGCGCAATGGGTCTGCAATCCGTGTCGGCAGGCGATGGTTGCAGCGGATCCGCCAAAGCAGTGGCCGATGACGCTCGCCAAAGGACCTAACTCTTGCCCTAAACGAAGAATTGACAAGCCATATTGAAGTACGCTGACTTGTTCGCCTGGTGAATCGCCATGTGCCGGGGCATCCATGGAGACCACCTGATAGCCTGATTCGACAAAAAGTGGCACAAATGCGGCCCAGTGCGTCCTGCGACTCTCCCAGCCATGAGCCAGCAGAACCGGAGGGCCTTCGCCCCATGCGGTTGCGGCCAGGCCGCATTCAGTCCATAGGTTGCGACCTTGGCCCAACAGATCGAAATCTCTTGGAGTGGGTTCAGACTTTCTGGGCTTAAAGAATTGCTCTACCTTGAGATGCAACTGTTCTTGGATCAGGGTGGGATCAGACATCTTTGCATCCATAGGAGACAATGGCTTTCAATCTTTCCGAAAGGGTTGGAGTTTTCGATAGGTGAGACTTCGCCAGAGCCATTCCACTGGCCCGAACGCGTGTTTTTCAAGCCATTTGGGGCTCCACCACAATTCCAGAATCCAGACACCAAAAACGATCGGAACAAGCCCCAATCGCGGCACCCTGCCATACAGGCCCAATCCATAAGAGTAGAATATAAAAGTACATATGACAGACTGTGCCAGATAGTTCGAAAGGGCCATTCGTCCGACATAAGCCAATCGGACTGTGATGCTTGTGAGATATCCCGTTCGGATCGCAAGAATCAAGGCTGAGGCATATCCGAGGGAGAGCATCGGAATGACCGCCTGATGAATCGGAGTCCAGATGGTGAGACTCATGAGAGGATTTTTCTGGAGCGAATTTGCTCCAATGAAGATCAATCCCGCCTCGATGATCCAGCCGAGCGGTACAAGCCGAAACGCCCAGAACCGGTAAGTGGCCAGAGGCCAATCACCCGCGAAGAAACCTGATTTTGCAAGGCTCATGCCGAGGATCATGAGCCAACCTATAAAAATCAGGCTCACCGGTGTGATAAAGGCGATTTGCATACCGAAGATTTCGCCCGCACGATCTTGAACCATGCCCAGGTAGCTTCCAGACCTATACTTATGAATGTTTTGTGTTAGCTCTTCAGGTTTTTGGGCGAGGTCGTTTCGGCTCAGTTCGAGGTGGGCTCGTAGAATCAGTTGATCGAACGCGGAGAGGGATTGCACAGCCGATCGGCGGGCTTGGGATCGCGTTTTTTCAAGAGTTTCGAGATCTTTGGAAGCAGATTGTTGCACCAGGCGAGCAAGATCCGGCGCGGCGGCCCTGACACGACGTTCCAGGTTCAAGCCATGAGTCTGGATGTGATGAATCACACCTGCGCTGGTCCAGAGCAGACTGATGAAAGCAAAAAAGAGGCTGAAGCTGATCCACAACAGAGTGTTAGAGGAATAGTTCCGAAATGGATAAAGGTATAGCCCAATGCCTGCATAGGCGAAAAGAATATCGCCATGCCAGATCAAATAACCGTGCAGTGCGCCGAAGAGGAGCAGGATGAGGATTCGTCGGTAGTAGATCCCGATGTGGCGATTGCCGTTATCGGTCGATCGCTTGGAGAGAAAAATCATTCCCGCACCGAACATGATGCAGAAGAGGGTACGCATTTTGTTTGCAAATAGGATATTGGCCAGTATCCACTCGACCACGTCGGCGGTTGAGGAGACGGCGGCAATGCGTATTTTGGCGGCGGGATAAAACGATTTCAGGTCAGGTTTGTGGGAATCAAGATTTTGCCAATCGTTCCGCTTGTCATTTGCGGGAGATTTTTCTTGTTCAGGAATCTTGCCAACAGAATCTGTAGAGTAATAAAGTTGAGTGACATTGTCATAGGCTTGGTTTGGCCAAGCGAAGTCGACAATATTGAGCATAAGGATGCCCAATATTGCGAAGCCTCGAATGGCGTCAAGAGCTATGAGACGCGTTTTTGATTTGACAGTCAGTGGGCCAGAGGGATCGAACCTGAACTCTTGCGCCGGAACAGGGGTGACGGTCTGTTCTGACATAGATTCTTGATCTGGTTTAGGTTACGACTTTGGCTTGGCCGCGCCGCCTGGTTTGGGCTGAGCGGACGGAGCCGGCTGGGCAGCCCCTGTGGCCGGTGCTCCTGGGGCTGTCAGAGGTGCAGGTGCCGCGGAGTTTTCGACAGGCCGTTTCGGTATGGGGATTGACTGTTTGAGTGAAGAATCACCGTTTCCGGCGGCTCTCTGACGAGCTTCAGCTTCTGCCAGGATTCGGTCCAGCACGGTGAGAAATTCTTCTGTATCATCGGCCACCTGTCCCACAAGAGCCGGCGGTGCTGTGTAAGCGAATTGTTCGGGCTTGAGTGGGATGTTGAGCTGAACATTGCTGTAGGAGAGGGTCATGGCCGAAGGTGTAACTTTGGGGCCGGCGGATGGACGTCTCATTGGCCTTCCGTCAGGTCCGAGCTGGGCCTGATTGAGATTGATTTCAGAGGGGGCACGACCAACGAGTCGAAGCTGGTAAGGCCAGCCATCATCCTTACCAATCCAGGCCCTAACAATTGAAGGGACATAGGCTGGCAATGGAGCATTTGTCGGCAACGGCTGTTGACCAGGGGCGACAAGCGAAGCCCTGTCTTTCCACTCACCCTGAACAATCACAACTTTCTTGCCATTGAGGGTGTCATCCGTCATGGTTTCGAATTTGATTGATTTTCGAAGCCCGACCAGAAGCGATTCAGGGCCAGCAAACCCAAGCTGGGCGAGAATTTGTTCGCGTAGGGTCACATCCATACGAGGGTCGTTGACCTTCTTCAGGATTTCGCCAATTCGGCGCTTGCGGTAGGACTGGCTCTCCAAAACCTGCTGAACATCCCAAAGGATCTCTCCATCACACACCTGCAACATGCTGCCAGTGGCGGAATCAAGCCCACTCAAAGTGAGCTGCATGCGAATTCTCTGATTCGGAGCCTTGAGATATTGACCCTTGAGTTCGAATTTCTGATTCAGAATTTCGGCAGTCTGGGTAATATCTGCGGATATTGATTGCAGGGCACGAACTTTTTGGATGGAAGCGTCAATAAATTTTTCGGCTTCGGTTGGAGGCTCTGCGGGAGCATTTTTAGTGGGGTCGGTTTCGACCTTGAAACCAAGTGGGCTGGAGCCTGGAGGAGCGGTGACGGACTTTGTTGCAGGCTGGCCTGGGGCTTGTGCAAGGGCTTGATGATCGAGCGGGAACTGGCCAAAAAACAGCGTAAAAACGCTGGTTTGGATGGCAATTGCACGGTTGAAAATGGATCGAACCTGGGTCATCCGATTATGTCGCATGGCACGCCTGTGACGAAAACGCTCAAGGGAACGGCTGGATAAGACGATGATAACCTTTGTACGTCCAACGTCGCAAGATCGAAACGCCTGGTGAGGGCAGATTGGTTGGCCATGTATGTAAGCATGGCACGCGACAATGGAGTGAGTTTTTCCAGTCCAGGATGGTCTGGATTTAGGGCCGCACACTTGATCTTGAGTGGTGCCCCCTGTCTTCCAGGAGGGAAGCATGAAAAAGTTGGGACTGCTGCTCCTGGCGGCTGCCACCGTCAATGCCGACGAGTTGGGCAAGCCGCACGTAGGTGGATTGAAATTTCACCGGAATCAAGCCGTGACCAATGGTCCGGTACCTCCAGGTGGACCTGTAATGGCTGCTGGCATGACCGGTCAGGGGGCATCTGATCCGTTCGCGGGTCGTCGCTTCCCGAACACACGCAGCCAATTGTACTTTGTGGATCCAGTCGGAATGTCGATTGGCTGGCAAGTCACTTCGTCGAATGGCGAAAGGGCTTATGTTGGCAATCAATTGACTGTTCCGGCCCGTTATAACTTCAACCAAGGTTACATTTACCGGTTGAAGCTGTCGAATATCACTGGTCGTCCGAACCAGTCACTTTATCCGACAATCGAAGTCGCACCTTCTGTACCTGTGACAGATGCTTACCTGACACACAATCCGATTCCAATTCAGTTTACTGAAGAGGATCTGGATCAGGTGACAGCCGGCAATTTTGTGACCAAGGTCATTTATTTGCCTGATCCAAAGTATCAGGAGCTTGCCATAGCCGGTGTGGAGACGCTTGTATCCACACGTCTTGAGCCAGGTGTCGATCCCGTTGCCGAAGCGGATCGCCGAGGTTCGATTCTGGCCATCGTTCGTCTGGGCGCCATCGATCTGGAAATGCCTGGCCATGGTATTTCGATCCCCAATGTTGTACCAACCAACATTCCAGGTTCCGCTGCCGGTACAGTTCTTCCTCCAGGCGACCTGCCACCCGGGTTGGCTCCAAATGCCCGCCCATCGGTAGAAATCGTTCCTGTTGACAGTGCGCCTGTTACTGCGGCTCCAGCAGCTCCGGCTGTGAATCCGGAGAAGGTAGAGGCTCCCAAGACCGCAGCAAACCTGCCAGGTGATGGCATTGGCTTGCCTCAGCTTTCTGATGAAATTCCACCGGCTCCTGTCGCTGTGCCACCGCCCGCTGCGGTTCCGCCTGCTGCAGAGCCTGGTGAAATCCAACTTTCAACACCAAACTGATTTGGTGTTGTTGGTCAATACTGGCACCCTGGTCCTGCTCAGACCGGGGTGCTGGTTTTCGATTCCAAGGAATACTCGGTTAAGACCTATCCAGATTTCACGGATACCACCATCTCAAAATAAAGTCCCTATCTGACGGCTTTTTGAGATCAACCGCGACCCGATAACGACGAGGGGGCAGGATGCCATGTTGCGAAATCGAATGATGAAGCTCAATCGCAATACGTCGCCCACCAGTCGGCGTATCCAGACCGTTTTATTATTACTTTGTGCTGCCGCATACCCGTTGCAGACCCAGGGCCAATCGCCCAACTTCAATCCATCTCCGCCTGCACTGGCCGCTGCGGTTGAAGCCAAGCCAGCCATTACGGCCGAAGGGGTGATTGTCTCCAAGCCCACCTCGACATCAACCGAAACCAGCGCCGGGATCGAAGCCATCACGAAACTGGATTCGGGAACGGCTGCCCCGAATCCACTTCCGGTCTCTACTGCAAAACCTCCGCATGTGATAATTCCACAGGATGTTCAGGTGATTTCGCTGCAAGGACCAGAAGGTGTGCTAAAAACCCTGCTTGGGCCGGAGCCGTTTCCGGGTCTTGGTGTAAAGACATCGCCTCAGGGGCATTTGATTGCGGGCATGAAGGTGGGCAGTACGTCGATTGTTCAATTCACCAGCCCACAGGGTCGAATCGGTAAAAATATTTTTGCAAGTATCGAAGTTTATGGCCACCTGCATCGCCCTTCGGATATCGACCCGCTGAAATACCCGATTCGTGTGACTCTATCAGATCAGGATATCGAGCTGATTCTTGATCAGGGCCGAATGATCACCCGTGTGATTTATCTCGAAGACCCAAAGATGGCCATTCCCTATCAGGTGAGTCCTGATCGACTTCCCACAACAGAGTTAGGGGTTGCGGAAGATCCATTCCGTGTGGCCCGGGCCCTGGGACGCATCATGGCCGTGGTCCGGTTTGGTACCCGCGAGCCGAATGCTGAAGAAATCCAGATGCTTTCGGTAAGCCGTCTGCCACTCTCTGGCGTTCGCTGCCTACATGTTTCCAAAACGGGCGATGGATGTCGCATGAGCTGCCCAACCATTACCTGTGCCCCTGCCCCCGTGGCAGCCAGTTGCAAACCGCCCGAGAAACCGGGCCTTCCCGGCGATGAATATCTGTGCGATGGCGGCGATGATGGCCGTCTGGCCACGTCGACACGTGGGTCGTCGGTGGGTGTCGAACCGCAGGACGCCGTGGTGCAATTCGCTATCGGTGATGGGCCAAGATCACGTAAGATACTGCCCACGAACATCGTTTGTCTCTATGCCCCAAGGTTCGCTGCCACGGAAGTGCTGACCGCTGCAAATGAAAATGTGCTTGTACAAGGCCCTGTTGTGAAGCGAAACGCCCAGCAGATGGAAGCCTTGAGGAATCGGGAACTTGGGGTCAGACTGACAGCCAACCAGCCACCGATCATGAATCGGGTGACACAACGTGCCTCGGGTTTGATCAACCGCCAGGCGACCGATTCGAAAATCGAGCTTCGCGTTTTGGGTGGTTTTGATCTGGTCCTGAATCCGAAGATCGGTGCCATGGTGAACCCTCCCATGGCGTTGATCAATCGCAACAAGGCCATGCTGGGTAAAGAGATCCAGCGAGCCATTGCAATCAGGACGGCCGAATCGGTCGTGGTGACTGGCATTGAACAGTCCGCGTCTGAGAAAGTCATGCACTGGAAGCCTTATGAAGAGGTTGGCACAGAGCCGGTTCCCGACATGCCAGGCTTGGCAGTGATCAAACGAGTGAGCAAAGATGAAGCCGTACCGGGCGAGGAAGTGGAATTTGTGATTCAGTATCGCAATATGGGCAATGTGGCAATTCGCGCGGTGAGTGTGATCGACAGCCTCTTGCCACGACTGGAATATGTCAAAGCCACGGCCCAAGGCCCCAAAGGCACAGTCTTTTCCGCCAATGCCAATGATGGCGGCTCGACAGAACTGCGATGGGACTTGCCTGGCTCAATTGCGCCCGGCGACAGCGGCCACGTCAGCTTCAAGGCGATTGTTCGATAATTCCTTGTGCACAACAAGGCCAGCACGATGGCTTACCCTCGATTTTTGGGCGCGTTCCTGAAATTCAATCATGATCGCCCTCGAAGAATATTTCGAAACCGATAATCCCGATTAGAGCGATGGAAGGTTGATTTTATGACCCAGCAGATCAAAACAACGCTCAGAACGATTCACCAGCCTGTGCAGGGTGGTCCGCATTTCAGCCTGAACAACTCGCTGCCGATGGATCAGTACCTTGCAACTGATCCAACATCCCGATTCGACACCTGGCTGCATTTCATTAAGACCCAAAGAGTGGAATCTATGGCCGAAGTGGGCGTTTATCGAGGCGATTTTGCGGCAAAGGTACTTAATGCATGTGATTGCATTTCGACTTATTACATGATCGACCCCTGGCGACATCTGAACGACTGGAATAAACCCGCCAACAAGAACAACGACTCGTTCAACCGCTATCTGGAAGAAACCCTGTCAAAAACCGAAATGGCCGCCTCCAGACGTGTGATTCTTCGCGGAAAAACGACCGAAGTCATCGACGAAATCGCTGATGAATCCCTTGATTTTGCCTATATTGATGGCGACCATACGCTCAAGGGCATTTCGATTGACCTTGTGGCGACTTTTCCCAAGATCAAAACCGGTGGATTCATTGGCGGCGATGACTTTACAGCAACCGTCTGGCAACATTCGGCAAGTTTCGAGCCATCTCTGGTTTTTCCTTTTACAGTCTATTTTGCAGAAGCCGTGGGTGCCACACTTTGGGCACTTCCACACTCTCAGTTCCTGATGCGGAAGAACAGAGATCGCGAATTTCAATTCATCGACTCCACCGGCGAATACAGCGATATTTCGCTGAAAAATCAGTTTTCTCCACGCAATTATTTCAAAGCCATTTTCAAGGAAAAGAAGCAAAAATATACCCGAATCCTTCGCAAACTCAAATGGCGATGATTCCGGGTTCGTCCACCTCGAAATTCTGATTCCGAATCAAGAGGCTTCAATCCAACTCCCACTGGCCTCAATTCCAGGACTTACTACGGTTTTCACATCCCCTAAATTCATGACATGGCTTGCTGACAAGAATTGGTGTCTGACAAATCGGCGCACCGATCCATTCAGATTGATCGCAGATCTGTTAGAATAACAATCCGGCAAGTAAAAAGTTGTCAGCGTCTCTCAAGAACGCACCTTTCGACCAATGGACAATGCGGGTCATGAGCACCGAAATCGAAGCCAAAAAAATCCAAAGAGCCAAGGCTTATTACGACACAGGCTTGGATGCGGCCCAGAAACGTAATTTAGACTACGCCCTCCAGATGCTAAACGATGCCTGTCGGCTTATGCCTACTCATCTTCCTTATAGACAAGGTCTTAGAGCAACGCAGAGACTGAAATACGAGAATGATCCAGGCAAGGTTGGGATGATGGCCAAGGCCCGAGTCCAGCCAATCAGTCTCCAGATTCGGATCACAAAATCCACCGGTTCATGGCTCAAAGCCTTGGAAACATGCGAAGACGCCTTCCTGCTGAACCCGTGGGATGTGCATATCGCGATGGAAGCCGCCGAATGCGCTCTGGAACTGGGTGCACCGGAACTGGCGGAGTGGAATCTCGCTTCTGTGGCTGACGAGGCTGAGGACAAGGTCAGTTATCTGCGTCTTAAAGCTCGTATTTATGAAGCGTTAGGTAAATGGTCCGCAGCCATTCGCTGCTTTGAAATCATTCGTGAGCTCGTGCCGGCCGATCAGGATATTTCCTCGAAAATCAATTCGATATCTGCCAAGGCGATGATGGCAAAGTCTGGTCTGGAATCAGGATCCAAGAAGCCAACCCAACCGATAGGCGGCGAAATTGGAAGTGAACAGCCAGGCGATCAGGTGCGCGTTTCTCACGACCGAAAAGATCCGGCAGGGACGGCAAATATCGAGCCAGGTTTAACTCCTGAAGAACGTCTCAAAAAACAGGTGGAGCAAAGTCCAACCGACATTCGACTCGTTTTGCAACTGGCAGACTTTTACAAATCAAGCAACCGCTGGGAGGAAGCAGACCGGGCCCTGAATTCGGCATTGAAACTTTCGCCAAATGATCTTTATCTGCGTTTGAATCATGCCGATACGCGTCTGGAGCGCATGGCACGTGCCTTGGACCAATGGGATAAGCATATTGCAGACCATCCCGCCGACGCTGAGGCCATCGGGAAACGTGCCGAACTCGTTCGTAAACGCAACGAATTTCAGATCAGCGAATTTCAGCGCCGAATCGCTCTCAACAATGCCGACGCCGAAAGCCACTTTCAGCTTGGCACCGCTTTGACCAAAGCCGATCGGCTTGATGAAGCGATTGCCGCATTCCAGCAGGCCCGAAATTCTGCGGAATGGAAAGTAAAAGCCTTGACTGAAGCGGGTCAGTGCTTTGAGAAGGTTGGGTCTGCTAAGCTGGCGGAGCGTTCTTATACCGACGCTTTAAAGTCTGTTGCCGCTGAGGATACCGCGACATTCAACAATTTGCACTATCGGCTCGGCTGCCTTGCCGAACGCAATGGCCAGCTACAACCGGCTGAAGAGCATTTCAATGAAGTGGCGGCCAACGATTATGGCTATAAAGACGTCGCCAAACGGCTCCGCGATATTCAGGCAAGAATGTAACAACTGGCTACATTGCAAAAACCGTAGTTTGGCGATCATTCGGCCAGTCAGTTGTCAGACAGAACAGGTTGCCCCACCACCTCGCTGATTCCAAGGCATTTTCGCAAGCATTATGGCCATACCACAAGTATCCGTGACTCCTGCAAAAACCAGGCCTGCACCCACAAAGCCGGGGATGATCAAAACCAGGGGATTTACGAACGCCCCCAATAGTGTGCCTGCAAAGACAAGTGTTCCTGCCACGATTCGCACCTGACGCTCCAGGCTGATCGTTTTTCTGCCACGAATCACGGCCAGCCCAGCAGCGGCCCAGGCTGTTGTTCCACCGTCCACATTGACGACATTCAGCCCGGCGGATTGCAATTTTTCGCAAGCCTGTCGGCCACGCCCGCCTGACTTACAAATCACGTAAATCGTTGCGGTGTCATTTTTTGTAAGAACTTGCTTCACAGATTCCGCAGTCAGTTTATCGAGTGGCAAAAGCTTGGCCGGTTCTGCGTGAATTTCGGTAAATTCTGCCGGTGTCCTGACATCAATCAGGTCAATCCGCTCGCCACCTGCCATTTTTGCAGCAAGTTCAGAGACCGTAATGGATGCCACTGGTAATTTATCGCTCATGGAATCAGAACCTTTCGAGTGACCACTTCCACCGAATTGATATCATGGATTCAATCAACTAAACCCGTCGAACGACGATTTATTGACTGGTCTCTTGTGTCTCAGACTGAGACACCGCTGACGGCATGTCAGCACAATCACCCGAGCCTCAGGTCGGCACGCCCATGCGCGGCAAGACCCACCTCATCAATACCAGATAGGCCACCAGTACGCCGATTATGACCCATGTTTCCATGCTCTCGCGACCCCCTAAAGCTCGCTGAACCTGCATTGGGGCTTGACCTTCGCCCGGCTCCTGCTCCATATTCATATGCATCGGATCCGTTGCCCCTGTTCAATTGATCGGCACAAGCTCAACATCTCCTAATATATAACCAGCGGGTTATAATGTCAATATCGTCCAAACATCTGCCCGACGACACTATGATTACCCACATGGCAGAGATCTTTCAGATCATGGGCGATGAATCGCGTCTGAAGATTCTTCGCAGCCTGATGAGCGGGGCTTTGAGCGTCAACGAAATTGTGGCCGGAACGGGCCAAAGCCAGGCGAATGTCTCCAAGCATCTTTCGCTCCTCACCCGGAGCGGCATGTTGGCCAGACGCAAAGAAGGCACTCGGGTCTGGTATAGCATCAAAGATCCCATGGTGATCGCCCTGTGCGATGCCGTCTGTCAGAATCGAGCCGGGGCAATGGATTCTTCTTTGAACAATTCCATTGAAACCTTCAAAACAAATACATAAAAAGGGCTGATTTTTCAAATGGTCATCCAACACGAACCCGTGACATTTTTACGTGATCAAGGCGTGAGTTCACTCCTCGCCGAGCCGAATCGGGAGCTTTTGGCCGAAGGGTTTGTCTTCACAGAGGGCCCTTTGGAACTGGCAGATGGTGCCTTGATTTTCGAAGATTTAAAATCGGACAAAACTTGGAAATGGTCGGAGGCAAACGGGTTGCAATTGCTTCGTGAAAATACCAACGCGGCCAATGGCCAAACCTGGGGCCCGGATGGACGAATCTGGATCTGTGAGCAAAATGGCCGGCGGCTTTCGAGCATGAAGCCCGACGGCAGCGATTTGCAAACAGAACTGGAATTTTGGCAAGGTGCGCGTCTCAATAGCCCAAATGACATCATCACCCGCAGGGATGGTTTGATCCTATTTACAGACCCACCTTATGGAGTCGAGCCGGAAAATCGCCAGTTGCATTTTCAGGGCGTTTATTCCTATCGCCCGGGCTGGGCAAATCCCAAATTACTGCTTGATGATTTTGAAAGGCCCAATGGCCTGGCCTTTTCGCCTGATGAAAAAACGCTTTATGTCTGCGACACCTTTCGTTATCACCTCCGCGCATTTGAAATGACAAACAGTGGCGAAATACAAATCGGGTCAGGCCGCATTTTCGCCAAATTTGATACCGATGGCCCCGGTGGCCCCGACGGTATCAAGGTTGACACCGAGGGGCGCATCTATGTGGCGGTATTGGGTGGTATCTGGGTTTACGGGCCAACAGGCCAGTTTTTGGGAATCATTGCAACACCCAAACGACCATCAAACCTGGCCTGGTGCGGGCCACGTGGTTGCAGCCTTTGCGTCACAGCAGTTGACCAAGTCTTTCGATTTCATTTGACTGTTCAAGGCCTATTGCCCTGGAAGTCATCGTAATCGATCAATATACAAAACGACAAGCAGGAATGCAGGTATGCAGGAATGCAGGAATGCAGGAATGCAGGAATGCAGGAATGCAGGAATGCACTTCCCACACTCCTGCCGTTTAAAGTCAACAATCAAAGCTTTGCCAGAGTTGTCGGCACGCTGTATCCCTGGCGGCCAGCGCGCGCGAGCAGTGCATCAGCAGCAGGTGCGTCGATGAATCGCTCGGTGGCTGCATTGAATTTCAGTGTTGGGCCGAGAATATAATTCAGGCCTTCCAGAGAAATGGCATTATCGTCTTTCAGGTGGTCGCGCATGCGGCTGAAAGCTTCATTGCCATCGGCCACGGTGCCAAATGGTGTGCTGTTGGATCCAAATGCAACCGGCTGACCGAGCCTATAGCTGATATTGGCCAGGTGGCAGCAGGCGCTGGAATAATGCCCTTCAAGAATGTCGGCGTTGAGATCGTCGGTTTTTCGGCTCCGTACAGCCTCGATAAAGTTGGCAAAGTGATTGCCATCGCCGGGCCCGCGCTTGGCTTCGCCCAGCTTCGGTATTGCCTGAGGCTTGGTTTCGCCCTTGGCGATCCACTTGTTGCCGGCAATTGTGCCGCCTTCGAGATGTATGATATTCCCGACCTTTTCGTCCATGAATTCGCCGGTTTTCAGGCCGCGCACTTCAAATGTCAGGAGCGGCCCGCCAAAATCCATGACCGTGATCTGTGTGTTTGCCGTCTGGCCCTGATCCTTATAGCCAAATCGCCCACCAAGGCTCACGACCGACTTGGGAACCGTGGCATTGGGGATCATCCAGCGGGCGACGTCCATCTGGTGGACACCCTGGTTGCCGATATCGCCGTTGCCAAAGTCCCAGAACCAGTGCCAATTGTAATGGACAAGATTGGCATGGTGGGGCCGCGCTGGTGCTGGGCCGGTCCAGATATCAAAATCGATTTCTTTGGGTGCAGGGCTGACGGGCTTGATCCCGATCGAGCCGCGTGGCTTGTAGCAAAGAGCCCGGGAAACGAGAACCTTGCCTGCCTGGCCGCTCTTGATCAAGTCCAGAGCCTGTGCCCAGCTTTTGGAGCTTCGGCCCTGTGTGCCGTGCTGTACAATCCGGTTATATTTCCGGGCCGCTTCCACAGCCATTTTGCCTTCGGCCATGTTATGGCTCATCGGCTTTTCGACATATACATCTTTGCCTGCCTGGCAGCCCCAGATTGTCAAAAGCGAGTGCCAGTGGTTGGGCGTGGCGATGGAAATGGCATCGATATTTTTATCTTCCAGAGCCTTACGAGAATCTTGCACACAAACCGGTGCATGACCATTTTTCTCTGTCAGGCCCTTGATATACTTGGCATAGGTGCGGGTATCTGGGTCGATCAGGTGCGTGACCGCAACACCCTTGATATTTGAAAACTCTTGGACATGGCTCGAACCTCGACCATTGACACCTGCCACTGCAAGGCGAATCGTGTCGTTGGCTCCGAGAATCCGCCCAGAGCTTTTCGTGCCGCTCACGGCGAATAAAAGGCCAGCACCGGCACTTAATTTCAGTGCATCGCGACGATGAATCTGCTTGGACATGGTGAAGAGACTCCTGCTGTTCTATGGAAAAGTCTGCGGATATCGATTCAAGGGTAGATTGTGGGCATGCTCAATACACGCGGTGGGGATAAGACCAATTATCATCCGTCGGAATTCGATATGCCAGAGAATTTTTTAAGAAACGGGAAACATTCTCCAGCATGAAGTCACGATCGGTAGAATCGGCATGCATGAATTTTCCTCAAAGGGCTATTGAGTACACCTGGTTCAGGCCTTATGATTTCGAGAGCGCAACCATGCCTTGCCCCGATAACGGTGGCACCTTCAAGTACCTTTTGAAATCTCAAAAACCGACGGACGCGAAATCAAATGAAACTACTTCGAATTCTGATCGCATCGGTCCTGACCGTTTCGCCTTGTTGGGCTCAGGACTTATCCAAAGTTCCGCCAGCCAATTACGACGAATCGAAAATCAAGCCCTACACCCTGCCTGACCCATTAGTTTTTAATGATGGTCGAAAGGTGGGCTCAGCCAAGGAGTGGCCCGCCCGCCGCTCTGAACTTCTGGAAACTGTGACTCGGGAAATGTTTGGCCGGATACCGAACGAGTCTGTCGAAATTTCAGCCGATACGCCGCAGATTAAAACCGATGCGTTGGGTGGACTGGCCAAGCGAAAGCTGGTGACACTGCACTTGAAGCGCAATGGTAAAGATATTCCTGTTGATCTATTGATTTACACGCCCAGTCAAGCCACAGGCAAAGTGCCTCTCTTCATGGGCTTGAATTTCAATGGCAACCAGGCTGTGACAAATGAACCGGATCTCCCGCTTGCTAAATCCTGGATGCGACCCAACAAGAACAACAGTGTGATCAATAATCGGGCGACCGAGACGCTCAGGGGCAGCGAGGCCAGTCGCTGGCAAGTCGAGAAGATTCTCAAGAATGGATATGGCCTGGCCACCATTTATTATGGGGATATTGATCCTGATTTTGACGATGGGTTTCATAATGGGGTGCATTCGTTGTTTCGAGATCCGAGCCAGCAAGGGCGAACGGCCGATGAATGGGGTTCGATCGCGGCCTGGGCCTGGGGTTTGAGCCGGTCGCTGGATTATCTCCAGAATGACACTGATATTGACACTTCCAAGGTGGCCGTGATCGGTCATTCCAGGCTTGGTAAGGCCTCATTGTGGGCAGGCATTGCCGACCCTCGATTTGCACTTGTGATCGCCAATAATTCCGGTTGCGGCGGTGCTGCGATTGAGAGAAGGGAGATTGGCGAGACCGTTTTTCGAATCAACACGGCTTTTCCACACTGGTTTAGCCTGAACTTTCGGAAATACAATCAAAACGAAGCGAAAATGGCATTCGACGCCCATTCACTTATCACTTTGGTGGCCCCCCGCCCCGTTTATATTGCGAGTGCAGAAAAAGACACCTGGGCCGACCCCAAGGGTGAATTCCTCAGTACAGTGGGGGCTGATCCGGTCTACAGACTTTTGACAAACGACGGCATTCCTGTAAAAGAAATGCCTGCGATATCCTCACCTGTCATGGGCCGATTGGGGTATCACATTCGCCCGGGCGAACACGATGTGGTGGCTTATGACTGGGACCAGTTCATAGCTTTTGCAGACAAGCATCTGAAGGCGAAGTGATATCCATGATCAAATGCCTTCCAGGGAAGTGAAACATGTGACCGTCTTGCATTTTCTTAATGTAAGACGGTCGGGTTTTCATTTTTTGCCAGTTTGTCAAATGCTTGATTGGTTCGTTTATGGAATTTTCCGTTGGCAGATTGCTCCAGCCAGCTCACAGCCAATTCGGGTGGGTTTTTGAGGTGGCCCATTAAATCCGGGCCCTTCACACCCAATGCATAAAATGCTGTTGCGTATGCATCCGCTGCGGAGCCATCGGTTGCCACCACAGTGACTGTGGCGCGTCGCTCGATGCCCAAGCCGGTTTTTGTGTCTACGATGTGGCTATATCTGCGACCTTCGATCTCAACAAATCGCTCGGCATCGCCGCTGGTTGAAATTGAGGCATTGATCAGTTGCAAATGAAACAGGGGCTCGTCTTTTGTTGGATTCAAGCCTGCAACGTCAACCCTCCAGCCCGCTTGATTAGGCGGAGCACTACCCACGGCGATATCGCCGGCAACACTGACCAGAGCACTTTGAATATCGAGCATGCGCAGCACTTTGAGTGCTTCCATAGCGGTATATCCTTTGGCGATTCCACCAAGATCGAGCTTGGTTCCCGGCTCTAGTAGGACATTTCTACCGGGCTGCATGAGCTTGATCCGCCGATAACCAACTCGGCTGATGGCTTCCTGGAGGTTTTTGGTGGTTGGGAGCTTACGATCCCGTCTGGCGCGGCGCCACTGTCGGATCACGGGCGCAGCGGTGATGTCAAATGCTCCACAGGTGGCTTCAGAGATGGCTTGCGATTTTTGAAATAAAAAGAATAGGTCTGGACTGACAGAGACTGGCTCGTGATCTTGTTCCGCAAAATGATCGACCAGTTTCATGAGTTCGCTTTGGGGGTTGTAGTCGCTGAAAATCTGGTCTAACTGAGCGACTCTGGCATAGGCAGAGCGGGCAGCATTATTGGCGGTTTGTGTCTCCGTGGTGTATAACACAATATGAACGGGGCTACCCATGTGCGTTTCGGTGAATTCGAAACGCTGGAGCGGCTGTGGCGCCGAACGAGCGATGCAAAAGTGAAGCAGGCAAGGCGTTTCGGCGAGTAGAGCGGCCATCGCAAGCCAAAGCCCATGCAAGAGACTTCTTCCAAACCATTTCGAACTACAAGAGATCATGTCCATGATAACCAGAATGCCCAGCTTCTTTGAAATGTTGGTTCAAGCAACGCATGCCAGTTGCAGTCGCGTTCTGGCATTGACTATCGTGGGCTTGGCCTGGGCTTTCTCGCAAGTGGGGGCCGGGGCGCAGACTTCAGCGCCGGTCAAGATTGTGGTTGAGCCACTTCCAGCCGACATGAAGCCTTACACAGAAACGATTCCAGGAACAAATCTCAAGATTGAGATGGTACCGGTTCCGGGGGGAACTTACTGGATTGGTTCGCCGGAAACCGAGGCGGATCGGAACGCGGATGAAGGGCCTCAAAGGGCGATCCGGATCGAACCATTCTGGATGTCCAAGCACGAAATCATCTGGGACATTTTTGACACTTACTCCTTCAGTCTGGACATCAAACGGAAGACGAATTCTGGAGTGGATTTGGCCAAACAGGCCGATTCCGCCAAGGCTGCGGACGCTGTGACTCGGCCCACACCGCCTTATGCCGATATGACTTTTGGAATGGGCCACGACAATCAGCCGGCCATTTGCATGACTCACCACTCGGCCATGGAGTGTTCCCGCTGGCTTTCCACACTGTTGGGCAAGACTTATAGGCTTCCGACGGAAGGGGAATGGGAATGGGCGGCCCGCGGCGGCACGACAAGCAAGTATTCGTTTGGGAATGATGCCTCAAAAATTGGCGACTTTGCCTGGTATGTGGAGAACACGGAGAAACCACAGCAGGTGGGCAGGAAGAAGCCGAACCCGTTTGGTTTACACGACATGCACGGCAATGTGGCGGAGTGGGTGCTTGATCATTATGCCGCGGACGCGTATTCAAAACTGCCTGCGGATAAAACCAGCGCCAATCCCGTGCAGATGCCTGACATCAAGGAATATTCGTATGTGGCTCGTGGAGGATCGTGGGATGACGATGCCAAAGACCTGCGTTCCTCAGTTCGGCGGGGGTCTGACAAGGAATGGTCGGTACAGGATCCACAGCGTCCGCAGTCGATCTGGTGGCACACAGATGCGACATTCGTCGGGTTCCGGATCATGCGTGCCTATAAGGCCAAACCAGGGCTTGACGATTTCAAGTCGCCAATCGTTAAGCAAAAAGGCACGAAATAACTCAGGCGAGACGAACGGATCGATTTTTGTGAAAAGGCCTTGGTGAGAAGCTTGGCCTTTTCGACTTTTTTATTGTGACAACACCGTTTAAGATTGCCGATACCGAGTCTCTTTCCAGACGATTCAGAGCCGACCGGTTCACGATCACTTGAATGAAAGCAACTTCCATGAGCAGCGCGATTTATGACATCTCTGTCAAAACCATTGACGGCAAAGAGACGACCTTGGCCGAATATCGTGGTCAAGTTCTGTTGATAGTCAACGTGGCGAGCAAATGCGGATTCACGCCACAATATCAAGGGCTTGAGTCGCTTTACCAGAAATACAAAACCGATGGGCTGGTCATTTTAGGCTTTCCCTGCAACCAGTTTGGTGGTCAGGAGCCAGGCACAGAGTCAGAGATTCAGTCGTTTTGCTCGTTGAGTTATGGAGTGACATTTCCGATGTTCGCCAAGGTGGACGTCAATGGGGAAAATGAGCATCCTCTTTACAAATATTTGAAGGCCCAGAAGAGTGGACTTTTTGGCTTCGACGCCATCAAGTGGAACTTCTCGAAGTTTTTGGTCGACCGTCCGGGCGAAGTAGTGGAGCGATATGCTCCGACATCGACACCTGCGAGTCTCTCGGGCGACATTGAAAAATATCTCTCCAGAGAATCATGAAACTCACCAAAGATCTGACAAGCCCTTGGTGGATGTACGCCAAGGCTGTCGGGTTTATGATCATTGGCCTGTCGGCCTCTGGTTTATTGATCCTGGAGATGCCTCGATGGGATGTGGCCATTTATTTGGCCATTTCGATCTGGGCCTTTGCCAGAGCCTATTATTTCGCATTTTATGTGGTAGAGCATTACATTGATCCCGACTTTGAATTTGCCGGTTTGATTGATTTCCTGAGATATGTTTGGAGCCGTCAGAAAAAGAAATGATGAAAAGAGTCCTTTCTGAGCGGCGCTGACGCTTATAGAATGTGTATGACTGCGAAGTAAAAGAGCTGGAATAGAAATTCCTTGCCTGCCATTTTCGGGGAGAATTTTTGCGATGAACCTGACAAACGCCAAGACTTTTGAGCTTGTGGATGAAAATCGTCGCCGGATGATGCGACTGATGGCCATGGGAGCCATTTTTGGGAGCCACGCCGGAGCCTATGCCGACGAGCTGGTGCGCACCCCGGCCCAGACCGAAGGGCCCTTTTATCCCGACAAGTTGCCGCTGGATACGGACAACGACCTTTTGATCATCAACAGCTCAATCCATCCATCTGCCGGTGAGGTAGCCTGGGTCAGCGGCACAATTCTCGACTCCAAGGGCCAGCCTCTGCGCAATGCTCTGGTGGAAATCTGGCAAGCGGATGCCAACGGTGCCTACCTGCATTCCGGGAGCGACAACGGCACAAAGCGGGACCGTCATTTTCAGGGATATGGCCGATTTCTGACCGGTTCCAATGGGGCCTATGGGTTCCGGACGATCAAGCCTGTGGTCTATCCTGGCCGGTCGCCGCACATCCACTACAAGATCAGTCAGGGCGGGAAACATCTGCTCACGACGCAGTGCTATGTCAAAGGCCACCCGGGCAACGCGCAGGACATGGTTTTGAAAGGCCTAAAGGATATGAAGCAGCTTGATAGTATCATGGTTGATTTCAAGCCAGTGGAAGGATCAAAAATCGGTGAGGTTGCTGGCCGGTTTGATGTGGTTCTGGGCTTTACGCCGAAGGACGCATGATACGTTCGATATTTTCCGTCCAATCCTAAGACAATTTGGACTCAGAGACGGAAAACCTCTCTTTTCCCTTCGGTTGGGTCTGTTATAATCAATTCTAGCAACGAACCCTTCATGTGCCCAATTCCTCCTCGTAAACTCATAATTTCGCCTTCCCCAAACATGGCGAATGTTTATGGGCACAGCGACCTCTCGACCTTCACAAAATGACCAGGAGCTTCCAGAAATGACAGATCCTCAAGCCTCGCGCCGCGATTTTCTGCGCACGTCCGCCACAGTGGCAGGCGCTCTTTCCGCAACAGTCATACCGGCTGTTCATGCGGCTGGCAGCGACACCATCAAGGTGGGCCTGGTGGGCTGCGGCGGGCGCGGCACCGGTGCTGCTGAAAACTGTGCCGAGAGCACAACTGGCGTCAAGATTCATGCCATGGCCGACCTTTTTCCTGATCACCTGAACACATGCCGCAAGCGTCTCAAGGGTGCATTGGGCGATAAATACGATGTTGCCGACGATCATGCCTTCAGTGGTTTTGATGCGTACAAGAAGGTGATTGATTCCGATGTGGACCTGGTCATTTTGGCCACTCCGCCGGGCTTCCGCCCGATGATGATCGAATATGTCATTGAAAAGGGCAAACACCTCTTTACAGAGAAGCCCGTTGGCGTTGACGGTCCCGGGATCCGTCGAGTTCTGGCTGCCTATGAGAAAGCCAAGGAAAAGAATCTGGCGGTTGTGGCTGGCACCCAGCGCCGTCACCAGGCTCCTTACCTGGAAAGCATGAGCCGGATCCACGCTGGCGAGATTGGTGATCTGGTCGGCGGCCGCTGCTATTGGAACCAGGGCTCGCTCTGGCACAAAGATAAGCTGGCCGATTGGTCGGAAATGGAATGGCAAGTTCGCAACTGGCTCTATTTTACATGGCTTTCCGGCGATCATATCGTCGAACAGCATGTGCATAATCTGGACGTCATGAACTGGGCCTTCCAGGCTCACCCGACCCGCGCAGTGGCTCTGGGTGGTCGCCAACAGCGCACCGACGCAGTTTATGGCCAGATCTTCGATCACTTTGCGACCGACCTGGAATATCCAAACGGTGTCCACGTGCTTTCCATGGCCCGCCAGATTCCAGGCTGCGAAAACAACGTAAGCGAAGCTCTGGTAGGCACCAAGGGAACCTGGAGCTCGAATGGGTATCGTTTCACGGGCGAATCCAAAACCCGTATCCGCGAGATGGGCAAAAACCCATACGTGCAAGAGCACACCGACCTGATCGACTCGATCCGTGCCGGCAAGCCTCTGAACGAACTCAAGACCGTTGCCGAAAGCACACTGACGGCCATCATGTGCCGCATGTCAGCCTATACCGGCAAGGCTGTGACCTGGGAACAAGCCCTCAATTCCAAAGAGGACACCATGGCCAAGAACCTTACCTTTGGACCAAATCCTGTTCCAAAGGTCGCCATGCCTGGTGTGACAGACTTGATCTGACTTCGATTTTTCGAGCAAAACAGGTGCCGGCCAATCCATCTCGGCATGCACCCCTTTGCTTGTTTTTTCGCGACTGAAATCTCTTGATCAAAAGCCGGCTCAACCTGATGTTGTCGAGTCGGCTTTTCGCTTTTTTCCATCCCATTACACGCAACCACAAATCATGACTGGACTCAAACAAAATGCTTGATCGTCGTCAATTATTGGCCGCTCTGGCAGCCGCGCCGTTACTGTCAGAACTGACAGATGGATCGGCTCAGGGCGCTGCCCAAAAAGCCCCCAAAGTCGTCCTTATCGCCGGCAAGCCAAGCCACGGGCCCGGCGACCACGAATTTAATGCCGGTATCACATTGCTGGCAAAATGCCTTGGCCAGAGCGGACTCGTTGAGCCAGTGGTTGTACGCGGCGGCTGGCCCGCCGACGAATCCATTTTTCAGGATGCCAAGGCCGTCATTTTCTTCATGGACGGTGGTGGGAATCACCCGATGATCCAAGGCGATCGACTGGCACGGGTCATGAAACCTCTGCTGGACAAAGGTGTTGGTCTGGGTTGCCTGCATTATGCCGTTGAGGTGCCAAACGGTCAGGCTGGCAACCGGTTTCTGGAATGGATCGGCGGCTATTATGAATCCGGTTTCTCGACCAACCCGCACTGGACGGCTGAAATCAAGTCACTGCCCGAGCATCAGATCACGCAGGGGGTGAAGCCTTTTGCAGTCAAAGACGAGTGGTATTTCAACATCCATTTCAATCCGGATCAGAAGAGTTTCACACCGATCCTGACTGCCACGCCCAGCGACACCGACCGTCAAGGCAAAACGAGCTACCCGCCTGGACCTCATAAACAGATCGTTGCTGCCAAGGGACGTTCGGAAGTGATCTCATGGGCCATCGACCGGCCTGATGGAGGCCGGGGGTTTGGCTTCACCGGCGGCCACGATCACGAGAACTGGTCCGACGAGAATTTCCGAAAGCTGGTCCTGAACGCCATTATTTGGCTTGCCAAGGTCGATGTGCCAGCCGGCGGTGTGACATCGTCGCCCACCCAAAAGGATCTGACAACCGGCCTTGATCCCAAGAAATAAGCCGCTTTGGCCAAGTTTCACGAACTAGAAACAGAACGGACGCCATCCGGTTTGAACCGATAGCGTCCGCTCTGCACGACTTGCCCGGGATCATCCGGGACTTCCCAAAATGGAATCATGTGCGATCCTGAAAAATCACGCATGATCCATGGTTGTTTTTATCCTAGGTAACGATTTCTCTGAATTTCAAGGACTCAGTGCGAAATCGACTGGTTTTTTCCCTTTTGTAAAGCCATTGAATGAATATTTCGTGGGCTTGTAATCGCCCACAATCGCGACATCGGCTTTGTCGGGGATCGCATTTTCAAGCCCTAAAGCCCAATACGAGGCATTCACAATCAGCCGCCTGAGTGCTTCGTTGGAGAAGTCCTGGCTGGCTCCCATGGTTGTTGTAAAAATCCTGGAATTCTTACCTGAAGCGGTCTGATAAGTCTTTGTCCAGGCCACGGGCATCATCGGATTGTTCTTTGGGCCATCCAGGGCTTTGTCCTCGGGGTTCATGCCCACGGCAATTTCGCCCAGAATCAGCGGCTTGCTGTCGCCAGGCAATGGGATGGTGACCCCATAAACATCCGTTGGCACGAAGATCTCGCCTGACTTGATCCCCTTGAGCAGCACGTTGCCTTCCTGCCCAGGTGCAAAAAGGCCACGGGTGGCCTGCACGCCGTGGTGGCCGTGGTGGCTGATCCACGTTTCGCCCAGCACCTGGCGGCCAAAACCACCGTCCCATTCTTTTTTGTCGTTCCAGGAATATTTGGAGTGCTTGCCGCCAGCCTTGATATTAAAGGCGTGGGTCGATGTGCGAAGCGCGATGATCGGCCGGCCGCTTTCGACATAATCGACCACATGCTGCATCTGGTCGTCCGGCAGGTTCCGGAACCGCAGGCACATGATGACCAGATCGGCATCCTTCAGCGATTCCAGGCCGGGGATATTGTTGTTCACGCTCGGGTTGATCGTCCCATCTTTCGGATCGACAGGAAACAGAACAGTGCAATCAAAACCATGGCGTTCCGAAAGAATCCTGCCCATTTGCGGCATCGACTCTTCTGATCGATATTCATCGTCGCCACTGATCAAGACCACCTTCTTGCCCTTGCCAGCCCCTGCTTTACCCGGGTATTTCACCCACAATTCCTGGGCGGAGAGCGTTGCGCCCATCATCAGGCACAGGGCCGCACCGAAAATCTGGCCAAGAGCACGTCGCTTAATCATTATTTCTATCCTTAGCAGTGGTGGAGAAGATTCACTCGGAGGGCGGTTCGGATCAATCCGAGCCGTTTCACGCATTTTTTCATGGGTATCTACTCTCTTTAATCAGATTTGTGGCAGTGTGGCAAGTGGTTACTCGACCTTTTTCTAAAAATTTCTCGGATTTTCGAGCCTCGACTTTCGAAATCGACTCGATTCCGGTTAACTTATCAGAAACGTCTCATCACTCATCGACAAGCTCACCCTCCCGCCATACTCAGTCAAACAATCAAAGCCTGCTTTCGCTCTTCACACCATGCAAAACATCACTTTCAACCCAATTCTCGATACTGACAGCTACAAAGCTTCACACTTCCTCCAATATCCGCCCTCCACCACGGGCCTTTTTGCTTACCTTGAAAGCCGCGGCGGCCGATTCCCTCAAACCCTTTTCTTCGGCCTTCAGGCGATTCTCAAATCTCAATTGCTTCAGCCCATCACCAGCGAACATGTCGCTGAAGCCGCCGAACTCTTCGCCCAGCATGGTCTGCCGTTTGCCAAACCAGGCTTTGATCGGATCGTGAATCACCACCAAGGGCACTGGCCCGTAAGGATCAGGGCTGTTCCAGAAGGCACTCTGGTTCCCACACACAACGTACTGATGACCGTAGAATCCACAGACCCCGCCGTGCCCTGGGTTGTCACCTATCTGGAGACCATGATTCTGAGGCTCTGGTATCCTGTCACAGTGGCCACATTGTCGTTCCAGGCCAGGCAAATCATCGAAACGGCTTTAATACAATCGGCCGATGACCCTGCCTTTGAAATTCCATTCAAACTCCACGACTTCGGCGCCAGAGGGGTTTCAAGCCGCGAATCTGCCATGCTGGGCGGCCTGGCTCATCTCGTGAATTTTCAGGGCACCGATACAGTCGCTGCACTTGTCGCTGCTCGCAATTATTACGGCTGCCCGATGGCGGGCTACTCCATTCCCGCCGCCGAACACTCGACCATGACAAGCTGGGGCCGCAGCCGCGAGACCGAAGCCTATCAATCCATGCTCGATCAATTCGCCAAGCCGGGTGCAATCCTCGCCGTGGTTAGCGACAGTTACGATATCGACCACGCCATCGCCCATATCTGGGGCAAGGTCTTGAAATCAAAAGTCATGGAATCAGGCGCCACAATTGTCATTCGTGTTGATTCAGGCGACCCGGTCCAGCAAGTCGTCAGTGCCCTATCGAAATTAGACAACGCCTTTGGACACCAGCTCAATTCCAAAGGATTTAAATTGCTGAACCATGTTCGGGTAATTCAGGGCGATGGCATTGATTTGAACACCATTCAGGAGATCTTGAATACGGTCTTGAGGGCAGGATATTCGGCGTCGAATGTTGTCTTTGGCATGGGCGGGGCATTGTTGCAGAAGGTGAATCGCGACACCCAGAAATTCGCATATAAAGTCTGCGAAGCAACCATCGATGGCAAACGCATCCCGATTCGTAAAGAACCTGCCAGTGACAAAGGCAAATGGTCAAAAGCAGGCCGCCAGGATTTAATAAGAAATACGAATGGCGAATTGCAGACCATCACCGTTCCGGATTCGCTCGATCAAAGCCCTGAAAGTGTTTTACAACCTGTTTATGTTGATGGGAAATTACAAAACGAAGCCTCATTTGATGAAATCCGCAAACGGGCAAGCGGTTATTCGTAAGCAAACCAAAATCAAATCGGGGCGGTCTGCTAGGATCGCCCTGATTGACTTTTTGAATTATCAGCTCAGCCAGCCCATGACTTTCAGCCATTCGCCGCATCGGGCCGGCCACTGGTTGGTCGGCAGCCCTTCATCCATCATGCCATAGCCATGCCCACCCTTGGTGTAAACATGCAGTTCGGCAGGTGTCCCAAACTTCTTAAGGGCCAGATAATAAAACACGCTTGATTCTGAAGACAATGGATCATCGTGTGCATGCACCAGAAACGCCGCTGGTGTCGCTTTGGTGATCTTCACATCTTCAACCAAGGCCCCCTTCTCTGCCAGATACGCAGGATAAATCAAAATCGAGGCATTGGGCTTTGCAGAGAGCTTATCTGCTGCATCCACTGCTGGATACATCTCCCTTTCATAAGCGGTCGAGGCCATGGCTGCCAGGTGTCCGCCTGCCGAAAAACCCAGCACGCCGATCTTGTCAGGATTGATTTTCCACTTGGCCGCATTCTGACGCACCAGCCTGATCGCCCTCTGAGCATCCTGCAAAGCGGGCTCATACATCGGCTTGCCCTTGCGCCGGGGAACGCGATAACGCAGCACAAACGCCGTAATTCCAAGCCCGTTGAGCCAGTCGGCCACCATCGTGCCTTCATGCTCATCCGCAAGAATATTGTAAGCACCACCCGGACAAATAATCACCGCCGCATCGGACCGCTTATCGCCTTTGGGCTCATGCACCGTCAGCCGCGGCTTCGTCACATTCTTCCGCCGCTTGACCTGCTTCTGCTTCGGCAGTGGCTCCATCAGCCCTTCCTCACCCACTTCCCCAGCCTTTTCGCCCGGGGCCTCGCCTGGCCAAAGTGGTATCACTTCGCCTTCAGCAGCCTCTGTTCGGTTTTCTGTGATGGAAACGGCAGCAATGCCCAGACCAATCCCTTGCACAAGATCACGACGCGTTATCATGGGTTTTCCGATTCCTCTTGATGGAGAGAGTCTTTTTCAAGACCTGTAAACTTGGTCTGGAACGATTTCTGAATCCTAACCGACTTCTTAGAAGGCCTCAAGGACTTCCCAGCCGGAAATCTCTGGACTGTCATTGCACCACCAGATCATACTATGGATCAACAGACAGCCTTTTGAGCGAATCCATATGACCTCTGTCAAGTCTCTCTACACTTTCAGGAATCATTTGCAAATGAATCTCGAATCTGCCCAAAAACCGGATAATCCGCCATCGGCCGCCTTGCTTGAATCCCTCTCCGGCACGGCCAATGACTCTTCGACACCCAAAACCGATCGACTGATGGCCCTCGATGCCCTTCGTGGATTTGACATGTTCTGGATCCTCGGCGGCGACGCACTGGCCCGCGCCCTCGACCGAATGGATAAGAATCCCGTCACCGAAACAGTCTCTACCCAGCTTTCCCACGTCGACTGGGCCGGATTTCATTTCTACGACATGATTTTCCCACTTTTCGTCTTCATGGCCGGCGTTTCTACCGTCTACTCACTTTCAAAAGCCCATGAAAACGGTGGACGTGGCAAGGCCTTTCAGCGTGTCATCATTCGCACCGTTTTATTATTCCTCTGCGGCATCTTTTACTCAGGCGGAATGAGCAACCTCTGGCCCAATATCCGCGTTCTCGGTGTGCTTCAACGAATTGCAATCGGATATGGTGGTGCAGCCTTGATTTTTCTGACTGTCGGACCAAAACGTCCAAAAACCCTGATCGGAATCACTGTTGCAATCTTGATGGGCTATTGGGCCGCACTCAGTTTCATTCCATTTCCCGATGTCCGACTCACCAAAGAATCGCTCGAACCACTGATTGCCAAGGCCGGCAGCAGCGAGCCATCTGAAATCCTTCAACAAATTACCGCCACAACAAAAGGCCAATTTGAAAAGGGCTATAACCTTGTCAACTACATCGACTGGCGCCTGCTCCCAGGCCGAAAATATGATACTTATTTTGATCCGGAAGGCATTCTCAGCATGATCCCCGCCATAGGCTCTGCCATGCTGGGTATCCTGGCTGGTCTCTTATTACGCGAAGGCCAAATGAAACCCCTCTTCAAGGCCTTGATCCTGATCGCTCTGGGCCTGGCCCTGGCCGCCATCGGATTTCAATGGAACGAATATCTCCCAATCATCAAGAAGATCTGGACAAGCTCGTTTGTCCTTGTGGCAGGTGGCTTCAGCATGGCATTACTCGGCTTGTTTTACTTGGTGATTGAAGTCATCGGTTTCAAATCCTGGGCCTGGCCTTTCGTCTGGATCGGCTCAAATGCAATTACACTCTACCTCACAAACAGCCTCCTCGGCTTCGGCAAACTCGCTGATCGATTCGTAGGTGGCGATGTCAAGGCTTGGGTAGATTACCATATTGCCACAGGAGCAGGTTCATTACTGCTTGTCATCGTCGGGCTCTCATTCGTATTCCTCTACGCCCGATTCCTCTACATACACAAGATTTTCCTGCGCTTCTAAATCAGGTCCTGAGCCACTTCAGTCGCAGGATATGTTTTTTATATCCTGCGACGGTCTTTTTTTATTTCAGTTCTCTGGCCAGACTCGTACACTCTTTATTTTCAGATAATAGCCGTGAAACAAGCGCTGCAATCTTTTCTGCACCTTTCTTTGAAAAATGCGTCCTGTCATTTTCCGATGGACTGTAATCCTCCGAGCCCTGATCTCCCAACCTTTCAAACATCTCGAAACTGGCCTGATGTAAATCCAGAACCGGCACGTTCATTTCCTGCCCAACAGCCTTGACAGCGTCCACATATGGCCCAAGCGTACTTGTCGCATGCCCTTTATCGAATGTTCTACGGGCCACCGGCGTCAAAAGTATGGGCTGCATCGCCCGCTGCCGTGCATCGGTAATCATCCTCTTGAGATTGTCGCGAAATGTGCTCTCCGCAGGTGAGGATTTCGCCTTCCCCGGCTGGTCATTATGACCAAACTGAATCATCACATACTGCCCTTCCTCTCTCAATGTTTTATCCCAATAACCACTCTCAAGACATGTTTTTGTACTCATGCCAGATACCGCCCGATTATTCACTTCGACCTTCCCAGCCTGAAATTGCTCCCCAAAGACCTGCCCCCAGCCTGTCAATGTTGGCCTGTCCGCAGGCGGTTTCAGGTAACTGCTCATCGTGGAATCTCCCACCATGATCATATTCACCCGTTTCATTAAATTCGCCGGCGGTTTAATCACATCTCTACCTTCCGGCAATTGTAACCTTGCCAGATAAATTGCCGATTTTCCTTCGTGAGAACTGTAATAACTCATCCATAACAATCCGCCATGCATCACCATCCCTGCGTAACTGTTGTCTCCGCTGCTCGGCAAAACCAACTCTGGCTCATACTCTTTGGTCGTCATTCGCCCGATGGCTGTTTTCGCAATTTTTTGGCGATGATCCCTTGAACTGGCCCATATCGTACCATCGTCAGTGACAAGGAAATTCGGCCCACCCAAGCGGTAATTCAATTCCTCATAGGACCATTCCCGATAAGGCGGCTTACTCGTCCCAATCCAGCCATTGCGGTTGCCTGATTCCCTCCGGATAAAAGCCACCATCGTCTCATCCTTTAAAAATCGCACCGTGGTTTCATTCGCAAATCCCGGCACATCAAGAGATGTCACCGTTTCATAATTCTCACCATCCAGACTTCTCACCAACTTTAATTTCCAGTCCGCTGGCCCCTTCACAATAGCATCTCTCTGATTTGCTGCCGCCCTGGCTGATGCCTGCTCGCGAGCCTGAGGATCATAGGCGATTCCCCACGCCACTCCCTTGTGCCACGTTACCCGCCAAAGCCAATCGCCTTCCTCCAGCGTTCGTTTTGGCAACGTCCAGTTTTTTCCATCCTTCGAGAACATCACCCGCGGTTGGCGGCCCAACAGCACCCTTCCACCACGATAAACCGAACCGCCCGATACAATCATCAATCTTCCATCATTTGCAATCGATAATTTTGGATCCCTCAAATCAATTCCTGCTTCTGTAATATTCGCAACAGACTTCCACTCCTCCCCATCCTGGCTTTCCAAGAGCCTTATTGAACCATCGCCACCTACGTGCCCTTCCGACTCTCGAAAAGTGCAATACCATTTGTTCTGAAAACGAATTAAATCTGTAAATGCATTATGTTTACCCTGATCCCAGATTTTTCGGACCTCAAGTATTTTGGGATTCTCCACTCCTTCACTGATCCGGCCAAACAAGCTCAGGAAAAGATAGCTTCCCGCCATGATCCATGGATTGATGTTTCGGCTCTTGAACATTGCCCGTTTCCTCTTGATGATGTTCTTCAAATGGCTTTGTTTTTCAGTCCGTCGTGATGCTTCTTAAGTTAATCCGTTCTTAACACTCCCGCAAGTCCCAATTTTTTTTGCGGTAAACTCTTCCAAGCTGAATCTGAGTTCCTTATCATGATTACTGCTAATCCTCTCTCAATATCAACGGCCAGAAAACGTCATGCTTGCACACTCCCTCCCTATAAAACATCTGATTTTATTATTCACAGTCCTCACAATATCATCCATTTTCAGTCTTTGTAAGAGTCTTGCTGCTGATCAGGCCGTTTTGCCACAGAAAAGCCCGAATATCGTGATGGTCGCTGTGGATGATCTTAACGACTGGGTCGAACCCCTCAGTGGCCACCCACAGGTCAAAACGCCAAACTTCAACCGTCTCGCAAGCCGGGGAACCGTTTTTACCAACGCCCACTGCCAGTCGCCACTATGCAACCCCTCAAGAACCAGCCTTTTGACAGGCCTAAGGCCCTCCACAACCGGTATCTATGCCTTGGAACCAAGCGTCCGCAACGTGCCCGGTTTCAAAGATGTCGTTAGCCTGCCCCAGGCACTTGTAGCTGGAGGATATCAAACCCGCACAACTGGAAAAATCTGGCACGATGCCTATCCAGAACCTGACGGCAGAAAACCCGGCACAGAATTTGACCTTTGGGGGCATCATGGCTCGCACGGGCCATTTCCACCTGTAAAGTTCGTCAAGACTCCATCCCTCATGACCGCTGTCGACTGGGGCATTTTTCCCTCAAAAGATTCCTCACTGGAAGACTACAAAGTGGCCGACTGGGCCATCCAGCAATTGAACTCTGATATGCCTCAGCCATTCTTCCTCGGGGTCGGATTTCGTCGCCCCCACGTGCCATGTTTTACTCCACAAAAATGGTTTGATCTCTATCCTGAAAATCAATTACATCTGCCACCTGTCAAAGCCGATGATCGATCCGATTTGCCAAAATTTGCCGATTACCTTCACTGGTCCCTTCCTGAACCCAGGCTGGCATGGCTCCAACGTGAGAATCAATGGAAGAACCTTGTTCGCAGCTATCTCGCCAGTATCAGCTTCATGGACGCCCAACTGGGCCGCTTGCTTGATGCCCTCGATCAACAAAGTTTTCATCAGAATACAATCATCGTTTTATGGTCTGACCACGGATGGCATCTGGGCGAAAAAGGTATCACTGGGAAAAATACCTTATGGGAGCGATCCACAAGGGTTCCGTTAATCTGGTCGGGTCCCGGTATCACACCCGGCTCAAAATGCAACGAACCTGTCGAACTGCTCGATGTTTACCCCACACTCCTCGAACTTGCCAAATTACCGATTCGCAACCACCTCGAAGGCTTAAGCCTGCTCCCACAATTACAACATGCGGCGACACCACGATTTAGACCAGCTCTGACCACTCATGGGCAAAATAATCATTCCGTCAGAACATTAAAATGGCGATACATCCGTTATTCTGACAAATCTGAAGAACTCTATGACGAACAGAAAGACCCAAACGAATGGTTTAATCTTGCCGGCGACATTAAAATGAATGATATTAAAGCCGACTTGGCTCAATGGTTGCCCGTCAGAAATGCTGATCCAGCTCCGGGAAGCGTTTCTCGCTTGATCGAAAACAGACCTGACGGAATCTACTGGGAACTTAAAAAGATCGATCCCAAAGCTGAGCTTCCTGAGATTCATCCCGAATTAACTCCCGATGTCAAATCTTATTTAGAAATTCCTTCTAAAGGTAAAAGCGTAAAATGAGAGTTGTCTATAATGATTCAATGCGTCCTGCAACTCTACGAATGCTTTTTCTACAAATCTGCATTTTCGTCTCTGCATTCAATAACCTCCAGAAGATACAAGCCAAATCCATCGTAAAGCCCAATATCCTGGTCATTATTGCCGACGATCTTGGATGGTCTGACCTCGGCTGCTATGGCGCCGATCTCCATGAAACGCCCATTCTTGACCAATTCGCCCACAATTCCATCCGGTTTACAAACGCCTATTCCGCATCGCCTGTATGCTCGCCGACCCGCGCCGCCCTAATGACTGGACTACATCCCGCACGTCTAGGAATCACAATCTGGTCCGAAGGCGCTCGAAAGCCTGACAACCTTCAGAAATTGATTCCCGGTGAATCGCTTGATCATCTACCTCTAAAATATCAGACCCTTGCCGAAAAACTAAGTTCCATTGGCTATCGGACTGCATCAATCGGGAAATGGCATTTGGGCGATACCGATCAAGCTCCTGAAACCCAAGGTTTCGATATCAATATTGGTGGTACCCGCTGGGGAGCACCTGCCACTTTTTTCTGGCCATTTAAAAATGACAAGCGTTTTGGTGGTGAGTATCGCTATATTCCTGGATTAACTTTTGGCAAGACCGGCGATTACTTGACCGATCAACTGACAAACAAAGCCTTAGAAGTAATCGATCAGGCCAATGATCAGCCATTTTTCCTATACCTTGCCCATTATGCACCCCATACACCGATTGAAGCCCCAGAATTATTGACTGAAAAATATCGACAGAAAATTCGACCTGAATACAATCATCAAAACCCAACTTATGCTGCCATGATTGAAAACCTTGACACAAACATTGGCCGGATTTTTGAACATCTCAAGAAAAACAGCAAGTTTGATCAGACCATGATCCTGTTTACATCCGACAACGGCGGCTACCTCGGCGACACCAAAGGTCGAAATAAAATAGTGACTACAAATAACCCTTTAAGAAGTGGCAAAGGCTCTCTTTATGAAGGTGGCATTCGCGTTCCATTATTGATGAAATTACCTTTTGCACCCAAATCAGGCTGTATCATGAATCAGCGTGTTGTTACAACCGACTTGCATCATACACTCTTGAATATCGCTGGATATCAAGAAAAGGAACCCAAAGACCACCATGATGGAATCAATCTCTTACCTATGATCAGCTCAGCCGAAGCTGAGTGGCCAGATCGGCCACTTTATTTTCATTATCCCCACTATTATGAGACCACTGAACCTGTTTCTTGTATCATTCACAAAAACTACAAATTGCTTCATTACGCTGAAGACCAGAAAACGGAACTCTATGACTTAATCAGAGATCCTTATGAAACAAGCAATATTGTTCATGCGGAATTGGATCTGGCAATGGAATTGAAATTGCGCCTTCAGGAATGGAAACATGATGTCAAGGCCAAAGAACCAAGAAAGAATCCTGATTATCAGGTGAAACAAAAATGATGATCTACAGATTTCCCTGGAAACTAATGGTCGCTTACGTCGCCATGACTTGCTCGCTCATGGCGGATGATCGCCCGAATATCATTTTTATCATGGCAGACGATCTTGGCCGTCATGACATTTCGTTTTATGGCAAACACCTGAATGGTGTTGAAACTCCCAATATCGACAGCATATTTCGCCAGGGCGTTTCATTCACAAATTTCTATGCCAATTCACCCGTCTGTTCGCCAACCCGGGCAGCACTCATGACAGGCCTATATCCTGACATGGCTGGTGTCCCAGGCGTATTACGCCAAAACGCAAAAGAGAGTTGGGGCTATCTCAGACCTGACGTTTCCCTATTACCTGCTGAATTGAAAAAACTCGGCTATCAAACCTCTATGATTGGCAAATGGCATTTAGGATACGATACTCCCAACTTGCCAAATCATCGTGGTTTTGAGAGATTTCATGGCTTTCTGGGCGATATGATGGATGATTACCTGACGCATCTGAGAGGTGGCAAGAATTGGATGCGTCACAACCTTCAGGAAATACAACCCAAAGGGCATGCAACCGACTTATTCACCTCATGGGCTTTGGATGAAGTAGAATATTTAACGAAATCTGATAAGCCATTCTTCCTTTATCTAGCCTATAATGCTCCACACGACCCGATCGAGCCAGGAGAGCAGTGGTTGGAGAGTGTGCGTAAAAACCGTCCTGAATTATCTCAAAAACGTGCTTCTCTAGTCGCCCTCATCGAACAAATGGATAACGGAATAGGCCAAGTCATCGAATCCGTAAAACGTTCGGGGATCAATAAGAAAACTCTGATTGTATTCACATCCGATAATGGCGGACAAATCAGTCATTCTGCCGACAATGGACCATGGCGCGGAACAAAGGGCCAAACCTTTGAGGGCGGCCTCCGAGTCGTCTGTGGCGCACAATGGCCTGATCATATACCATCAGGATTACAAACCCAGTTGCCCGCTGCGACTTTTGACTGGTTCCCCACATTGCTACAGTTGTGTGGTGGCGATTTAACCAAGCATAGTTTTCAAGGCCAGAGCTTGGTTCCATCACTTTTTCATCCCTCCAATATTGGTTCGCTCCCGAACCGCGAATTATATTTTGTCAGGCGGGAAGGTGGGCCACTCTATGCAGGTAAGACGATAGAAGCCATTCGTGCAGGCGAATGGAAACTTGTCTTAAATACACCTTTTGAAAATGCCCATCTGTTTAATCTCGATAACGATCCGTTTGAAACCAAAGATTTATCGAATTCACACGCTGTGAAAAAACGGGAATTGATCGACCGATTGCAACTTCATATCCAGCGGGGCGGCCAAATCCCTTGGCAGTCATCCAAATAAGAGAAAGTGAAAATGTCTCAGATATTCAGAATATTCGCCATAATCAGTATCATGGGAATCCCTACGATTCAGGCGGATCAACTCGTGCTTGTGGCAGGTGGTGGCTCTTCTGAGCCACCATGCGATGCTCGATCCGTCAAATTAAAAGAGCCGTTTTATACGGAGGCCGATCCACAGGGCGGGCTGATCATTGCAGAAATGGAGGAAGGTCAACGGATACTTCGCCTGGAGAGCTCCGGCAAAGTGACTGTACTGGCCGGAACTGGAACGAAGGGCAAGCCCGTTGGGGGTAACCAGAATGCATTGGATGCCAGATTTGATGGGATCCATAACATTGCAATTCATCCGGTAACTGGTGACATTTATATTGCTGACACATGGAATTGTGTCATTAGAAAGTATCAAGCCGCAACAAAAACTGTCTCTACCATTGCAGGTACAGGCCTAAAAGGCTTTTCAGGCGATGGTAATGATGCCATGAAAGCCAGTTTGGGTGGCATTTATTGTGTGGCACTAGATCCTGAAGGCCGGCACTTGTATATGGCAGACCTTCACAACTATTGTATAAGGGTTTTGGATTTAGAAACCGGTATGATACGTCGCGCTGCTGGAAATGGAAAGCGTGGAAAGCCAGTCAATGGCGGTATTGCAATTCAAGAGCCACTGATTGATCCCCGAGCTGTTGTCGTAGACCGTGCTGGCAACCTTTATATTCTGGAGCGAGGCGGAAATGCCTTGCGGGTTGTCAATTCTGATGGCAAAATTCGAACGGTCGTCAATGAATCAGGCAAGAAGGGGCGTACCCAAGAATCTGGCCCTGCCCTCAGTTTTGAAATGAATGGCCCTAAACACATTCAAATAGACCGTAATAATCGTGTTTTAATAGCCGATGCCGAAAACCACCAGGTCCTACGTTATGACCCAAGAGCAGATCGCGTCGAAATTCTTGCAGGTACTGGAATCGCTGGAACAGGAGGCTTGAATGGACCACCTACAAAAGCACAATTGAATCGACCTCATGGTCTCTTTGAATTGCCGAATGGGCAAATCATCATTACCGACAGCTATAATCATCGCATCCTGAAAATCGAGAAATAAGCCGATGCCTCAAAAAAAGCAACAAACAATTTGGTCTAATGCCATTGACCATTTAAAGATGTCTGACCCAAAGTTATCCATGCTGATTGACAAAGTTGGACCATGCCAATTGAGACCTTCAGAGGATTATTTGAAAACATTGGTGCAAGCCATTATTTCACAACAAATATCGTCGAAGTCAGCCAAAACCATATTTGACCGTATTGCGACTGTGATTCCTGACCCATGGACACCAGTTTCCATTGGTCGATTGGATAGCTCTTTTCTTCAGTCTTGTGGCGTATCGCAGCAGAAACGCAATTATTTATTGAGTCTTTTGGATATGGTTGGAAGTGGAGAACTGGATTTATCACAGATTCATCAACTTAATGATGACGACATTATTAAAATCCTGATGGAAGTCAAAGGGATCGGTCGCTGGACTGCGGAAATGTTTTTGATCTTCTCCTTGAATCGACCAGACATTTTACCGGTGGCCGACCTTGGTATCAAAGAAGGGTTGAAGCAGCATTTTGAATTGGCAGAACATCCTAAACCTTCTGACTGCGAACGCTTGACACACCCATGGAAGCCTTATCGATCGATTGCATCATGGTATCTGTGGAGAATGTTTGATTAAACCGTATTCCTGACAAATACAATCAGGCCAGAATCGGTTGAACAACATTTCCTGCCACATCGGTTAGCCTGAAATCACGCCCTGCATAGCGATATGTCAATTTTTTGTGATCCAGACCCATGAGATGGAGGATTGTTGCATGGTAATCGTGAACATGCACGAGATCATTCACCACATGGGCGCCAATGTCGTCAGTCGTTCCATGAACCATGCCGCCTTTGACGCCTCCGCCAGCCAAAATGCAGGTAAAAGCGCTTGCAAGATGGTTTCTTCCAGGTGAGTTTGCACCGTCACCCCAGGGGGTTCTTCCAAACTCCGTACAAATTGCAATCAGTGTATCATCCCAAAGGCCTCGGGCCTTGATATCCTTTAGCAGAGCCGTGATGGACTGATCAACCCTCAGAGCCTTGGGGCGATGGTCTGCCATGTTGCCATGACTGTCCCAATTATTACTGGCCCCCGTGTCAATAATCTCGACACAGCGAACACCTCGTTCAAGTAGTCGACGAGCCATCAGACATTGCGCAGAGAAGGATTTCTGATCGCCGCGTTTTAGTCCATATCTGGTTAAGGTCTGATCCGTTTCCTGGTTCAGATCCAACGCTTCCGGAGCCTGTTTTTGAAGTCCACGAGCAACCTGATTGTTATTCATTCGCCCTTTCAGACGAGGGTCTTCTGGTCTTTTGATTGCATGATGCTCATTAAGTCGATCCAGAAATTTCTGTTCCAGATTTTTCAGACTGATATTTTCTGGCTGACTTTCTGTCGAAGGTGATTGCAGATTTGCGATCGGTTCGGGGCCAGGTACAATTCGAACACCTTGGAATTCTGGTGGTAAAAAACTGGAATCAAAAACCTGTGCACCGGCATAAGGCAGATTTTCGCAAAAAACGATATAACCGGGAAGGTTTGGGTTTTCCGTGCCCAACGCAAAGGAAAGCCAACAGCCAATACTGGGCATGGGAACCGTGCTTGAACCCGTGTGCATTGCCAAAGTGGCTTGAAAGTGTTCGACGATATCTGTTTTCAGGGATCGAATAATGCAGAGATCATCAATGACATGTGGAAGACACTTAAAGAGATCGCTAACATATATTCCAGACTGGCCATGTTGTTGAAACTGATAAGGCGATTGCAACAAAGGCAGTTGCGACGTGCCACGCAAATTGAAACCATCATAAGATTTACCATGCAGCCGCTTTAATTCAGGCTTGGGATCGAACGTATCGATGTGCGACATTCCACCCGTTAGAAAGATCATCAGGAATCGTTTTGCCTTGGGAGTATGGTGGGTACGAGCCTGAGGCAGAACAATCTGAGCATTTCCCAATGCAGCGGCCATTTGCCAAAGTCCAGCAGCAGATGCTCCACTTAGGATTTGACGTCGATTCAGGTTGGGTTGGTCATGTGAATTTGTGAGGGCCATGAAATGGATTCCCGTTTTAATTAATCGATGTAGAGGAATGGATTGCTCATCAAGAGTGAATGCACCAGTAAACTTAAGGCGGATTTGGAATGACCTGTCGAGAATTCCTGAGCGGAATTGAGAAAATCTTTGGCGAGTAGCAATTCTTTGTCGTCGGGATTGCGGCCCAATGTAATCCTCCAGAGAAATTCAATGGTATTCACATTATCTGTTTGAGAGCGATGTTTTGTTAGGACCCGATCAGCAACGGCTTTGGCCTGTTGATGAAAAAAAGGGTGGTTTGCCAAATGCAAGGATTGCAGAGGGACACTTGAATCCGTGCGTCTGCCTGTGGAAGTATTGGTATCAGGACCATCAAAAAGCGCTAAAAAAGGATATTTCTGTAATCGCTGAGTCATCAGATACACGGTTCGATGGCGAGAGTCATAACGCTCACGAAATGGGTCGTGCTGGCTCCATCGCCAGTTTTCAATGGGCGGAAATGGATGCGTTCCGGGCCTTTCGAGTTGCAATTGACCAGAAATAGCCAATAGACTGTCCCTTATCGATTCGGCATCCATACGCCGTCGGCTATGACGCCAAAGTTGTTGATTTTCAGGGTCCAATTCCGTTTGATTTTGAAAGTCGAGGCTCGATAGCTGATAAACTCTTGATTTGACAATTTCTCGAATCAGTTTTTTGGTAGACCAACCTTTTTGTACAAATCGATCTGCCAGATAATCAAGCAGCTCCGGATGTGTTGGAGGAAGGCCACGAGTGCCGAAATCATTGGGTGTTGAGACAATTCCGGTTCCAAAAAGATGTTGCCAGAGGCGATTGACATAGACTCTTGCCAAGAGTGGATTTTCTGGATCAGTAAGCCATTGAGCCAGTTCGCGTCGACCACTTTCATTGCCAGGGTTCAGATGTGCAAATTTTCCTGCAATAAATTTGGGAACGGATCGCGGAACCACTTCGCCAGGCTGATTTGGTTCGCCCTTGCGCTGAAGGGGCTCGTCATGGGGCTTGCCATCCGAGATTGCATATGCTGTTTCAAGATCGTCGGGCAAGTTTCCAAGACGACGATATCGTTCTACAAGAAGACGATCCATCTCTTGTTTCTTGAGAATTTCAGGTGTCAATGGTCCGATGAAGTCGGTTGTTTTGGATTTGAGCTGCTGTATCTTGAGATTGTTTTTTTCTATCAGCTCATTTGACTGTGATGGTGGCAATAAAGGAACAAAACCGCTACGGGGAAGTTTTTTGGATTGGAATTCTTCACTTCCTGCAAATGGATAGGTTGTGCTGCTGAAAATGCCATAAAGACCGTAATAATCACGTGCGGTGATCGGGTCGTACTTGTGATCATGACAACGAGCGCACCGCAGGTTCAAGCCCAGAAACGACTGGCCTGTTGTGGTAATGGTATCCTCAATCGTCAAATGCATCAATTCAAAAGGTGCAGTGGCATATCGCCGTGAGAGGCCAATGAAAGTTGTGGCTGTGATCAATTCTCGATATCGTTTCAGATCCGCGGCTGACATTTTTCTTTGATTTTTAACCAGATCCCTTGCTAATAAATCGCCAGCAATCTGTTCTCGAACCATCTGATCAAAAGGTTTGTCTTGATTGAACGAATCAATCAGATAATCGCGATAGAATCGGGCTTCAGGCACGGGATAGTCTGCATTGTCGCCGGCTGTATCTGCATACCGGACGACATCCATCCAATGGCGTGCCCACCGCTCGCCAAATCTTGGGGAATCCAATAGGTCATCCACCAGTTTATCGAGATTGATTTGCGCGTTTTTTCCGGATGTGATCTGCTCCACAACCTTGATATCAGGCGGCAGCCCTGTCAGGTCGTAATACATTCGTCTGACTAGGGTTAAAATATCGGCGTCAGGTGCTGGCTTCAGGCCATTCCAGGCAGAGGCGACAAAGTGGTCGATCGTCGTTCGCGACCAGCCTGATGGATCGGCTGGAATGGATTGGTTTTGTAGGGGGCGAAACGACCAGTGTGTCTGATCGGTTGTGGGATTATTGGGATTGGACACAAGTTTTTTGCTGGCTTCAGGCCAAATGGCTCCATCGTCGATCCAGCGATTGAGATTGAGGACCTGATTTTTTGTCAAAGGTTCTTTCGGAGGCATCGGGGCGACATCTGGCGTCGTACGACCGATTGCCTGTGAAACGAGGCTTTTCACTGAATCATGTGGTAAAATGGCAGGGCCGTTATCGCCACCCTCGAGCAGATCTTGATAGCTGACAAGTTTCAGGCCACCGCTTTTTTTATTTTCGTTATGACATTTTACACATTTTTCGATAAGTATCGGCCTGATATTGGTTTCAAAAAAGACTTCTCGATCCGCTCGTTCGGCAATCGACAAGGCTTCGACAGCGCCGTTTCCCTGTGTATTTCCGGATTCACTCTTGCCGTTCTGCGCGAATAAAGCGGTGCACTGGGCTGTGATCAGGATCAGGCACGTAATGATGGATTGCTTGAACATGGAAAGAGCCTGTTTCGAAGGCGAAGGGAGCTGTGGGTTGGTGATGGAGATAAATGGTAGGTCTCTGCATTCGGATCTGGCCTGATTGAATCATAACATGGAATTGCCGGGAGGAACAAGAAGTGAGTACCTCTGGCAGATTATGAACTTGGCTTATGCCGGATTCCGGGGTGATGGTATTGAATGTGATCTGGTTTTAGGGCCAAAGGCCCGACCCATATCAGCCTTGGGCAACGCCCAAGGTACTCGTAAGCCAATAAGAGGTAAACAATTACCATCCTCCCACGGCTCGGCCCCAGGACCTTTTGGTCCTGGGGCCGAGCGGTGGGAGGAATCAGGTAGGGCTTCTACTTTTTCGTCCTCAAGACCAAGGCCGCTGGCCTTGGCTGGTATGGGCCACACCGTTGGTGCTTAAAGCCAATAAAAAAGCATTTCAAGGACCACCCCGAAATCCGGTATGAGCCATGAACTTTTCATTTGATTTCTGATCTCGATCAAAATAGGCTATATTCCGATAGCGACTGGCAGAATTCATGAATGAGTAAGTCAAACGAGTTCTTGACCATGCCTTTGAACCGAGCTCCTCTTCAAGCAGCCCTTCTGATACTTTCGAGGACCATTGAAAATGATAACGGATCTAACAGATTACAGAACATCGGATCTGAAGAGTCATTCCCGGCGTGAGGTTTTCAGGCATGCAGGTGGGGTTGGTGGCATGGCCATATTAGGGCGATACTTTTCAGACGACGTGCTTGCTGCCGATGCTCTGATCGAAAACAATCCACTGACTGTCGAGAAGATTGTTCGAACAAGTGTAAGGATTCCGTTTCGTCCGGTGGCTGCCAGAAACATGGCCCGGGAATTGCCACATTGGGAATATTTTGAAATATTTGAAGTGCATTTGAAGTCGGGTGTGGTGGGTCTTGGTGAGGGGTCCATGTATTACTCGTGGGGCTTCACAACCGACGAAGATATTGCGCGTGCCAAGGGTTGCAATGCCGCAACCATCATGTGGGACGACTCGTTTGGTCCCGGTTTACAGATTGCATTTTTCGATGCCGTAGCGAAGCAGGCCGGTGTGCCTGTGCATGCCCTTTTGGGTCAGAAAGTGAACCGGATCACACCACTTTCATGGTGGGCGATCGAGATGAACTCCGACGATTGGCTGACAGAGTGCCAGGACGCCGTAAAGGCGGGTTATACGTCGTTCAAAACCAAGGGTCGGCCATGGATGGACGTTTATGCCCAAGTGGAAACCATTGCCAAGGCCATGCCAGAAAGTTTCAAGGTGAATTTTGATTTTAATGACACGCTTTTGACTGCTGAGAAAGGGATTCCGATTGTCAAGGAGCTGGCTAAATATCCACAGATGGATATTTTTGAGACACCGATTCCGCAAGAAGATGCAGCCGGGAATGTTGAAATCAGCAAGGCAACGCGGGTCAAGATTGCCATGCATTATGGCATACCATCGCCTGAAGTGGTCGTAAAGACTGGCTGTTGCGATGGATTTGTCGTTGGCGGTGGAGCCACTCGACTGATGAAACAGGGCCATGAGGCTGAAGAAACCAATCGACCATTTTGGCTGCAGATTGTGGGGACAGGCATCACAGCGGCCTGGAGCGCCCAAGTGGGTGCTGTGCTTAAAAATGCCAAATGGCCGGCCGTCAACTGCCATCAGCTTTATGAGCACGACTTATTAAAGCAGACACTGGTCGTGAAACAAGGCAAGACCGAGGTGAAAGATTTGCCTGGGCTGGGATATGAGCTGGACCGGGAGGCGCTCAAGAAATACACCATTGAGCGGCCTGCCAATCGGCCTGATCCAGCACGATTGATAAAATCATCGTGGTCCGATGGCACTGTGATTTATACTGCAAATGATGGACAGATCAATTTCATGCTGACCGCAGGCCAAAAAGGTTTGTACCCTTACTTCAAGCGCGGGGTACGTACGGAAATCGTGCCAAATGATGGATCGGCCGGATGGAAACAGCTTTGGGAAGAAGCCCAGTCAGGGCCTGTGACGCGTAAATCCTAAAAATTCCATATTCCACATGCCAGAATTGAATGCATCACCATGCAATTGCTCCAGCGCAGCCGAATCGTCGCAAAGCCCGGCTTCAATCGCTGGCTGATTCCACCAGCCTCGGTTGCCATCCATTCCTGTATTGGATCCGTATATGCCTGGAGCATTTTCAATACTCCCCTGACACGAGTCAGGGGAGTTGTTGCCAGTTCGCCAGACGACTGGTCGCTTAGTCAGGTGATCTGGATTTTCACGGTGGCGATTGTATTTCTTGGTCTGGCTGCCGCATTTGCGGGTCGTTGGGTAGAAAAGGCTGGCCCGCGCATGGTTGGCTCGACGGCCTCTCTGTGTTGGGGCGGCGGGTTTATGATCGCAGCTCTGGGAATTCATTTTCATCTCTTGTGGCTATTGTATTTGGGATATGGGGTGCTTGGAGGTTGTGGGCTTGGTTTGGGATATGTTTCGCCGGTAAGCACTTTGATCAAGTGGTTTCCTGACCGGCGTGGCATGGCGGCAGGCATGGCGATTATGGGGTTTGGTGGAGGCGCAATTATTGGAGCGCCCCTGAACGAAGCCTTATTGAAATATTTTGCCCATAGCCCGACATTTATTGGCACTGAAGGTGCTGTTAAAATCGTAAACAAGGGAGGTATAAATATTGCGACAACAGAGGACGGTTCCTCCATCGAAGTGGTTGTACTGGATTCAAAATCGGCCAAGAGTCAAGCCAGTCTGAAGCCTGGGATTTACGCCGTCAACAGTGGGACAACCGGTGTGGTAGAGACATTTCTGTTTCTTGGAGTATTATATGCGATTGTGATGCTCACGGCAGCTTTTGCATTTCGAGTTCCGGCCGATGGCTGGCAGCCAGAAGGCTGGATTCCTGACCAATCCGGTGCAAAGATGATTTCACGACACGATGTGGATATCAATGAAGCCTTGAAAACACCACAGTTTTATTTGCTCTGGGTTGTATTATGTTTCAACGTGACGGCTGGGATCGGTGTTCTGGGTGTGGCCAAAACCATGATGACCGATATTTTTGGATCGGCTTACCCCAACGTGGTGACGGCACGGTTCGCCAGTTTTTATGTCCTGATGATCAGTGTATTTAATATGGGAGGGCGATTTTTCTGGGCCAGTGTCTCTGATAAAATTGGTCGAAAGCAGGTTTACACAGTGTTTTTCCTGCTTGGTCTGGGTTTATACATGTCGATACCGTTTTTATCACATCAGGCAGCGATTTCACACAAAGCTGTCTGGTTGTATACATTTTATGGAGCAACGATGCTGATTTTCACAATGTATGGGGGCGGTTTTGCAACGATTCCGGCTTATATTGCGGATTTATTTGGATCGAAGTTTGTAGGCGGAATCCATGGTCGGATTCTCACTGCCTGGAGTACAGCAGGGGTTTTGGGGCCGGTTGCCATTACCTATCTGAGAGAAAAGTCACGACTTTCGGCGATTCATGATCTGGCGTCGAAGGTTGATGGAACTGCATTTTCAGCAAAGTTTGGGGCACCTCTTGAAAAACTTGACGAACTGATCAAATCAAATTCCGTCACAATTCCTCGACTATTGGAACTGCTGCCTGGTGCCTCCGACCCGACGGGCACACTTTACAATTCCACAATGTTTACGATGTCAGCCCTTCTTGGTTTGGCGCTTGTCGCCAATTTGCTGATACGGCCGGTGGATCCGAAACATTATTTGAAATGAATGGCTGGAGATTGTCGCACTTCGGATTCTCTCCAGAATCGCACCCACTTGACCCGAACCGACCAACGCGTCATGCTATACCTAGATTTATCACTCTGAAAAAATCTGTTTTCAAGCTCGGCTTCAGCCGAATAAGGAACGGAGGATTTGGGGCGATGTCGCTTCCGCCGGTGGGCAGTAATCGAGTTGTCCAGCAACTCCGTTAAAGCCTCAAATGGGCACAATTGTACCAACACATTTGTGTCGACATGAATCCCAAAACCAATATCTTGATCCACTCATCCAGAGAAAAAAAGCGATGAATATTTCTACAAATCGCCGTGAGATGATTCGCATCACGGCCGCCAGCGGCTTGGTTCTGCCTTATCTGCGCACAGGCCGCACCATGGCAGACGAAACCAAAAACCCCAACAGCCGCCCACGCATAGGCTCCATCGGGGTAGGCTCCATGGGCAGTGGCGATTCATCAGCCGCTGCTCGTTATGGCGATGTTGTGGCTGTTTGTGACGTTGACAAGAGTCATGCCGAAAAGGCGAAAAACAGCGACCGGATCGGCAAGGGCAAGGCCGATGCTTACGAGGATTACCGTAAGGTATTGGATCGTAAGGATATCGACATTGTAACGATTAGCACTCCTGATCACTGGCACTCAAAGATTCTGATCGAAGCCATGAAGGCTGGCAAAGATGCGTATTGCCAAAAGCCGCTGACCCTGACGATTGATGAAGGCAAGAAGATTCTTCAGGTGCAGAAGGAAACAGGACGCGTGGTGCAGGTGGGCACCCAGCAGCGTAGTGAAAACAACAACATGTTTCTGCTGGCAGCGGCGATGGTTCGCGATGGTCGGCTGGGCAAGATGAAGAAGGTCACCTGCTCCATCGGTGGTGCTCCAAAGGGTGGTCCATTCAAGACGGAAGCCATTCCTGCGGGCCTGAACTGGGACATGTGGCAAGGCCAAACGATGCCGACTGACTACATCAAAGAGCGCTGCCACTATGAATTTCGCTGGTGGTACGAATACTCCGGCGGCAAGATGACCGACTGGGGTGCACACCACGTGGACGAAGCCATGTGGGCCCTGGGCCTGGACGACAGCGGCGTTTCGAAGGTGGAAGTCATCAAAGCCATTCACCCAGTGGCTTATGAAAAGGGCTACACCAAGGACAAGAACAGCTACAACGTGGCCACCAACTTCCATGTGAAGTGTACCTGCCCCGGCAACGTGGAGCTGAACATTGTGGACGAAGGCGAAAACGGTATCACTTTTGAAGGTTCCGCCGGCTCGATTTTTGTCAGCCGTGGTGAAATCATTCTCAAGGGGATGCCTGTAGATGCCCTTTACAAGAATCCCGTGAGCGAAGCCCTGCTCATGAAGATGCGCAATGGCAAGCGCTTCGATGGCCACATGGGCAACTTCATGGAATGTGTGCGCGACCGCGGCAAGCCAATTTCAGACGTTGGAAGCCACCACCGCGCCATGACCACCTGCCACCTGGGCAACATTGCGATGCGTCTGGGCCGCACCCTGACTTGGGATGCCGCCAAGCAAGAAATCGTGGGTGATGCAGAGGCCAATGCCTGGCAAGCCCGCGAACAACGCAAGGGCTTTGAAGTTACGGCCTGACTTTGCAAACATGATGACGAAGGACGGCTTGAACCCCGTCTTTCGTCATTTTTCCGATTTTATTTTTGGACCAATTTGCGTCGTTTTCCTGCGAATCAAACCGCCAAACAAGGTTCAGACAATCATGAATATACCATCACGTCGCGATTTTCTTCGTGTTTCTGCTTCCTCTGCAATTGCATTTCCGGGGATCCTTAAAGCCCGCGGTGCCAACGAACGCTTGAATCTGGCCATTGTCGGCACAGGCGGCCGCGGCGCGGGCAACCTCGCCGACGTCTCCAGCGAAAATATCGTGGCCCTGTGCGATGTCAACGGCAACAACCTCGAGAACGCCGCGAGAAAGCATCCTGGGGCTACCAAATACACCGATTTCCGAAAGATATTCGACAAGGCCAGCGCCATCGATGCCGTGGTGGTGAGTTGCTCTGAGCACACCCACGCCTTCGCCACTCTGCCGGCACTTCAGCTCAAGAAGCACGTCTATTGCGAAAAGCCGTTGGCCTATAACATTTGGGAAACGCGTCAGGTGATGCAGGCCGCCGCCAAGGCGGGCGTGGCCACGCAGATGGGCACACAGATTCACGCCGGGTCGAATTATCGCCGCGTCGTGGAGCTGATCCGCGCCGGGGCCATTGGCGAGGTGACCACCGCCCGCGTGTGGGTGGGCCGGGCCTGGGGCCGCCAAAGCCCGGAAGACGCCAAGCGCAATGGCGACATTGTGAGCATTCAGGAACGACCGACTGAGGCTCAGGAACCGCCCGCCAACCTGGACTGGGACCTGTGGATTGGCCCCGCCCCCTGGCGGCCCTTCCACAGCACCTATTTTCCTGGCCCCAAGTGGTATCGCTGGTGGGATTTCGGCGGCGGCACCATGAGCGACCTGGGCAGCCACTGGAACGACCTGCCCTTCTGGGCCCTTGACCTGGACGCCCCCACTGCCGTGAGCGCCACAGGCCCCGCCCCGCACCCGGAACTGGCCCCGGCCAGCATGAGCGCCACCTTTGAATTCCCCGCCCGGGGCAAGCGCGGCCCCGTGCTGATGAGCTGGCACCAAGGCGCTGAAAAACCGCCGGAATGGACCGAAAAGAAGATTCCGCAGTGGGACAGCGGCGTGCTCTTTATTGGCTCCAATGGCATGCTGCTCACAGACTATGGCAAGTACCTGCTTCTGCCGGAAATGCAATTTGCCGATTACAAACGGCCTGAGAAGAGCATACCCGACTCCATCGGCCACCATGCGGAGTGGCTCAAGGCCTGCAAAACGGGCTCGGCCACCACGTGCCCGTTCTCCTATTCAGGCCTTTTGACCGAGTCAAACCACTTGGGCAACGTGGCCTATCGGCTGGGCAAGCGCATTGAATGGGACAGCAAGAACCTGAAATGCACCAACGCCCCTGAGACCGAACCGCTGATTCGGCGGAAATATCGCGAGGGGTGGACGCTGGGCTGATGGTTTTTCAGAATACAAGGGAAAATGACATTTCACAAAAAGGTACGCCATCTTGGCGTACCTTTTTTGATTTGGTATTTGTTTCATTATGGCACAAAAGCGTAATAAATGGCCATAGTCACAATCGTGCCCGCCGCAGCAATCATTAAGCCTGGCCCGCGCCGAATTTTCAAAAAGAAAATCAGCCCCAGGCCGGTGATGGAAATGAAACAGAGCAAAGCGGCTGAAATGTCAATCAGCAGCGACCAGCCGGGGCCTGAATCGCGGCCTTTGTGCAGGTCGTTCAGAACGGCCACCAAGCCGTGAGAGGTTTGTGTCAATTTGTATTTTCCTGTGTCGCGGTCAATCACAGCATCGGCGGCATAGCCGGGGCCTTTGAAGGCAACCATGCATTCGCGGTCGTCGCCACTGAATTCCGCCAATGCACCACGCACCCTGTTTTTACTGCGCAGGTGCTCGACCACTTCCAGCCGGGCCACTCCCTGAAGTTCATCAGGGGCGGCTTGGCCGTTGTTTTCGGCAGGTTTATTGTATTTGACCCACTCCGGTTTCAATTCACCTTCAGCCGATTCCGTGAGCTGGGTCTCGCCGAACCAGTCTGAATGGTTGAGCGTAATGCCCGTTGCCGAGAAAAACAGGGTCACAGCCAGCCCGAACATCGACGCATAGATATGCAGCCACCGCAGCCAGGAAGCGGCCAGACGCTTCAGGCGTTTGGTCATACTCATGGGTGCCACTGGCTTGGCTACGGGCTTGGTCTGTTCTGGTGAATCCGGCTTAGTGGTCATGCGTTTTTTTCAATGAATCACTTGCCGGCGGCACTGCCGTAAATCAGTTTGGCTGATTTGATTTCAACATTGCCCGTTACGGATTTTTCCATCGGTTTATCGCCCAGCGACAGCTCTTGGCGAATCAGTTGATAGGTGCCGTGCTCGCGGGCGGCTTCAATCAGAATGGTATATGTACCGGGCTTCACAGGCTGGCCGGCATCGTCCTTGCCATCCCAGACCACATTATATTTGCCGGGTGCACGTGTGGGGCGAGAGAAGGTTTCAATCAAATTGGTGTCGTCCAGGAGGCGGCGGGCCTGATCGTCGCGATACCAGCGTTTCAAGTCCGGGTGCCAGCGGGTTCCACGGGCCTGAAGCCACAAAACCAGTGTGCGCACAGTCAGTCCATCCGTATCTTCCACCCACACAGCCACATAAGGCCGACGATAGCGCCGCGATTCATCGCCCTGGCTGATTTCAAATTGCACTTCCAGTGGCAGAAGTTTTGATTTTTCGTCGGCCATTGGTGCAAAAACCGGCTGAAGCATTGTGGAAATTGCCGTTGAGGCCAGCAGACTTGCAATTCCTCCGGCTGGTGCTACATTTTTGGCCCAACCAGAGCTTGTGACCAGTTGGCCGTCCTGGCTGATGAGCATGCACTCCACGCCGGGCTGTGTGGCGGCCAGGGCCAGGCTTTGGTCGATTGTCATGACACTGAAGGCGGTGGCCAGGGCGTCGGCCACTTCAGCGCTGGGGGCGATCACCGTAGAGCTGACAACGTGCTTCACAGGCTTGCCTGTGCGTGGGTTAATAATATGCGAATAATGCTTGCCGGCGATGTCAAAACCACGGAACATGTCGCCGCTGGTGGTCACCGACTGATTTTTGAGTTGCAATCGGGCAATCGGTCGGGCCGTTTCCGAATCGCCCCTTGGCGGAGCCACCCCGATCAGGGCCGACATTTCGCCCACGACTTTCATATCACCGCCAATATCAATCAAAACACCTGAAACCGCCTGCGAATCAGCCAAGGCCACGCGGCAGGCCTGGTCGATGATTGTGCCTGTGGCAATGGCGTTGAATGTGATCGGTGCCGTGCCGATTCGAATCGCTGTTTTATCCTGATAATTCAATTGCCAGGCGGGCGATGCAACTTTCTGCAAAACAGATTGTATTTCCCGTTCTGCCGGTAATTGGCCAGCCTTGGCTGCTTTTGACCAAAGCTGCGACATGCATTCAATTCGAATGTCAAAAGCACCGTCAGTCTTTTCATTCCAGGCTTGCGAGCGGGCCAGCAATTCAAAAAATTCACGGGAAACGCGGCCGTCCTGCATCTCGCCAGCCATCCAGCGACTCAGTTCGCTGGTTTTATCATAACCACTATAGATTTTCGCCTGGCGGTCGATTTCATTCAAAACACCATGTTCGGCTGCTCTGGCAGACTCTTCAGAAGTCGCCCGAATTCGAACTTCAAGTGAAGTTCCCAGCACATTTTCATGGCGAAATGAATATTCCCTGGTTGGGCCATGATGATGACCAGCCTCAGGCATCCCATTCGCTTTGGATTTCATCGTGATCGCCGTTTCAACGCAGGCCAGAACCAATGCCACAAGCAGTAAGGGTCGATAAGGTTGCATGAAACAACGGGCTCCACTTTGCATGTCTGGATAAGATCAATTCTTGTGTGTCAGGAATCCGAAAAAGGGCGAGTTGCGGATCGGCAAACTCACCCCATTTATGAAGTTTTTCAAATCATTCGGTATCGGCAGGCGGACGTGGCCGCTCCCTGCCACCCTTGCCTTCTTCACGCTCACGACCTTCACCACCCGGACCACCGCGGCCACCGCCCTGCCCACCTTGGCGACGTGCCTGGGCCGAAAGCTCCGAACGGTCCAGGAAACCATCCTTGTTCGTATCGGCCCGGTCCATCAAACTCTTCATCCGTTCGGGCAGCTCGTCGGCTGAGAGCTTATCGTCCTTATTCTTGTCAAAAGCCATCATGCGGTTGACTAGGTCGCCCGACATGTCCGGACCACCACCAAAACCTCCCGGACCACCTCGACCAAAGACCGGCCGCATTTCTTCCACGCTGATTTTGCCATCCTTGTCCTTGTCCAGGCTCAGGATAGACTTGGATGCGCTTTGAATCTCATCCGCAGAGAGTTCCCCATCGGCGTTTTTGTCGATCGCTGTCATCAGTGGCATGGCCGGTAAAGCTCGGCCACCACCTGGACCACGGCCAAACGGGCCCTCAGGTGGCTGAGCCCAAACCATAAACCCTCCAGCAGCCACCAAGCTGACAACAGGGACCATCAACAACCATTTCTTGCGGATGCCTGACATGATCCACCTCTAATTCCCTACATCAAAAATGAGCAGGTTCAAATCTTCTGAATGTTGACTAAACTATAGGATTAAAGGCGTCAATGCGACCCAGATGGATCCGGAATTGCCCCAGAATCTAATTTTTTTCTCGTGGCTTATTGGATAACTAGACATTTTTATCGTTTTTTCTTATAGTTCACTGTATGGATCATCCATGAGGTGTCACTGGAGATTGTTGTGAGAAAATCTGTTTGTTCCCAAAACAAGTTCATTCAGGCGGTCATTTTTCTGGTTCTTTGCATCCTGGCGGTCTCTGGCCACAGCATGCAGCTAATTGCTGACGATTTCGATCGGGAGCCGATCCGATATCGTGATTCGGAGCCCAACAATCCGATTTCCAAGCTTCAACAGGCATTGAAATCCAGCACGAAATCGCTCGATTACAGCCCGCTCAGCGGTTATCTGGCCAGCCTGCTCAAAGCTCTGGATGTGCCGGAGAACTCGCAGACACTGGTCTTCTCAAAGACTAGCCTGCAGCGAGAGCGCATCTCGCCTGATCGTCCTCGTGCCCTATACTTCAACGACGATCTCTATATTGGCTATACACAGGCAGGTGAAGTGCTTGAGATTTCAGTGGCCGACCCAAGGCTCGGCACTGTCTTTTATTCGCTTGATCAGGAACGCTCAAAAACGCCGTTTTTCATGCGGCAGACCGACTCCTGCCTGCTCTGTCATGGTGGGTCACAGACACTGTCGGTGCCAGGCCACCTGATGCGATCCGTTTTTGCCGATGCCGATGGTCAGCCACTGCTCGCTTCAGGCAGTTTTCGCACGGATCAGACATCACCGTTTGCAGAGCGTTTTGGCGGCTGGTATGTCACGGGAAACCTTGGCAAGCAATTTCATCTTGGAAACAAGATCTTTACCAAGCAGCAATCGCATCGCGATGTGGACTGGTCAAAAGGCATGAATTTGAAATTGCTCGACACACTTGTCGACACCAGCCCATACCTCCAAAATAGCAGTGATGTTGTAGCCTTGATGGTTTTGACTCACCAATCAGAAATGCATAATCGCATCACGCGTGCCAATTTCCAGACCCGCCAGGCACTGCATTATGAAGACGCTTTAAACAAAGCTTTGGGCGAGCCCACCGGCCACCGATGGCCAAGCACCACGTCTCGCATTAAATCCGCCTGTGAGCCATTATTGGAGTACATGCTTTTTACAGAAGAGACTCCACTGAATTCGGAAGTTATCGGTTCGTCAACATTTGCAAAGACTTTTGCCAGTCGTGGTCAATTGGACCGCAAAGGGCGAAGCCTGCGCGAATTTGATTTGAAAACACGATTGTTTAAATATCCATGCAGCTATCTGGTCTATTCCGATTCTTATAAGAATTTGCCCAGAGAGGCTGCGGATTATATTCTCAAGCGGCTTGAGGAGATTCTGGCGGGCAATGACAAGTCCGAGAAATTCCGGCATCTAAGCCCGTCTGACAGAACTCATATCCGCGAAATTCTGGTGGATACAAAGGTGATTCACTGAAAACAAAACAGCCGCCAGCGATTTGTATATCACTGGCGGCCTTATTTTTATTTATTGTGGGCCAAGTCAGATTTTCCAGCCTTCGCGCATCTCGGTTTGAATATACTGAGCCGCTTCAGGAACGTTGGTGACCTTGCCTGTGGCAGGATCGTAATCCATTGCCTTGTTGACACGAATGGCCACATTGCCCAGAATCATCGATTCTGTCAGGCGGCTGGAATATTCGAAGTTCGACTGGGCATGTGACGGTTTGCCTGCACGGATGGCTTCAACCCATTCGCGTTTGTGGTTGTCGTCCGTACCCCGGCCGCCTTCCAGGCGTGGGATATAAGGTGTCGGGGCCTTATAATCGGCATATTGCATTTCAGGCCATAGCATTTGCTTTGAGCCGTAATCCGATGGTGAATACATCTGGCCCTTGGATCCAATCAGCAGGGAGCCGCTGTCGGATGGCTTGAAGCCGGCTGGGAAGAGGCTTTCTGGAGGCAAATTGCGCTTGCCATCGCGAGCACCTTCATACCAGTGCAGCTTGACGGGTGGCAGATTACCGCGAGCCGCGAATTCGTAGGTGATTACAGCCCAGGCGGGGAAAGTTTCCGAATTGAGTTCCGCGTGCTCTGCCGAGACTCGGTTCGGAAGTTCAAGCTTGAGCGCCTTGAAGACCAGGTTTGCCGTGTGACAAGCCATATCGCCCAGGCTTCCGGTCCCAAAATCGAGCCAGCCACGCCAGTCGTGCGGGTGATAAACCGGGTGATAAGGACGAACCTGTGCTGGCCCGAGGAAGAGATCCCAGTGCACATGCTTCGGCACTTCAGGCGTTTCCTTGGGACGGGCGACGATGTCTGGCGATTGCTTCCAGTATTTGAATGGACGATTCGTCCAGACATAAACTTCCTTGACGTCGCCAATGGCGCCCGACTGCACGATTTCAGCACCTGCACGAAGGCCGGAATCGGCTGTGCCCTGGTTCCCCATCTGGGTGCAGACATTTTTCTCTTTGGCAATCTGGCGCATCATGCGTGCTTCCCACACACTGTGTGTCAGTGGCTTTTGGCAATAGACGTGCTTGCCCATGCGCATGGCCATGATCGAAGCCGGAGCGTGGGTATGGTCAGGCGTGCTGACAACCACAGCGTCGAGCTTATTGCCAAGCTCGCTCAGCAACTTGCGATAATCGACAAACTTGGCGGCATCCTTGAATTTCTCGGCCTTGGCATCAAGTCGCTTTTCATCAATATCGCAAATAGCGGCAATCCGGCCATGGTTGCCAGCCTGGTCAATGTCCGAGCCCCCTTTGCCACCCACACCAATTCCAGCGATGTTCAGTGCATCGTTCGGGCCGAATCCGGCATAAGCCCTTCGGCCATTTGGCCATACGGCAAATCCCGTGACTGTGGCGCCGAAGCCTTTGAGAAGTTGACGACGATCCGGATGAATTGAACGGGACGGCATAGCAAACGGCTCCCTATAGGTTATCCAAGCAGAAACATGGAGGGATCAGAGGCTTGATTGAAGGTAGGGCTTGGCGATCTTGTCTCGGTCATGCGACTAACGCCATTTAAATCATATAATAGCATGTGCCAGAATGACGAACCAGATCGGAACTTCCGATTTTTGATTGAGATTTAAAACTTCGGCCTAACGACTCGTTGTACGACAGGTCTTTTTCCAAATTCTTTCGAAGATTCTGCCAAACAGACCATAAACTTTACATCTTTGTTGTTCGCCTCTGGATCTTGAAAACGGTTCGATCCGGCATGGCTCTTGTAACCAGATCCAAGCCTTATCCATGGTGCAAATGACTTTAAAAATTGGGCCTCCCGCACAGGACCGATACCAGAAGAACCGGATCAAATACCAGCGACTTACGTCAATCAGGGTACGAAATCAGGGCAGCGCCGGTTTACCCCATTGATTACGATAACTCCCTGATTGTAAACAATTACAGAATTAAGGACTTGTTGAACAACCCAAAGTGTGGTATAATCGTTAATGAACCTTCCGCTTTGCCGACCGAGGCAGAGTCTGGCCGCTTTTTCGCCTTTGCATGGCTTACTTGTTGCAAAGATTCCCCCGAAGTTGCGGCATCCTCCTTCCCCTCGCTTATAGAGGAGGCACCAGCCATGAAGCCTTCGATCGCCCCCTGGCGTTTATTTCCGACCCTGATCGCATCGATTTGCGTTTTCAGTTGGTTCATGGTCATGGAACCGTTCACTTTTGCCCAAACGGTTATGCCGCGAAGCGAAGCGATGGTTGATCGCATAGACCGGGCCTTTCAGGGTGCCCCATCCTTATTCGGAAAATCGATCGTCATCGACGATGCTACCTATGCGCGAAGGGTCAGTCTTGACCTCACAGGAATGCCTCTATCAACTGAGAGGCTCAGAACATTCCTGGCGGACACGTCGGCGGATAAGCGTGTCAAACTGGTGGATGAAGTGATCGAAACACCACAAGCCACCCGCCATCTGGCCACCTGGCTGAGCCTGACCCTGCTGGAACGCCGTCCAGCGAAAATCTCAACAGATGATATCTGGATGGCCTATTTAATGGACTTCATCCGGCTCGACAAGCCGCTTGATGGCCTGACCCGCGAACTACTGACAGCCACCGCCGAGGAGCCCAATCAGGTCCGGGCTCGATTCCTGATGGATCGCGATGCCGAGCCAAACCTGATGACCCGCGATGTCGGAAGAGTCTTTCTGGGCCGGGACATGCAGTGCAACCAGTGCCACGACCACCCTATTGTAGACGGCTACCTGCAAAGCGATTACCAGAGCCTGCTCGCCTTTTTTACTCCCACAAGTGTGGCTCCAATCAAGCTGGGCAAGGACCAATTCAACCTGATCAGCGAAAAACCGGGCGGCAAAATCATTTTTGACAGTGTTTTTGTCAAGGACGACAGCCTGATCACAGGCCCTCGATTACCAGGCCTGGCTAGCCTGAACGAACCCTTGCCGATTCCTGGCGATGAATATGAGCGCAGGCAGACAGGAACCACATCCGCAAAGCCGCGCCAAAGTCGCCGTGGCTTGCTGGCTGAGAGCCTCATCAACGCACCTGCATTCCGCACAAATTGGGCAAATCGTCTTTGGGCCCTGATCTTTGGCCGTGGCATTGTGCATCCGCCCGACTTCAGCCACCCGGAAAACCCGCCGGTGGATTCGCAACTGCTCGGCACCCTGGCGGACTCACTCGCCGCCAGTGGCTATCGGATCAAGCCGGTATTGAAGGCGATTGTGCTCTCAAAGCCGTATCAACAGCCATTTGATCTGACAGACAACCTGGCGGCGGCACCAAAGCCGGGCGACCTGGCTGAATTGGAGTCGCAACTCTCCAGACATTCGACAGAATTCCCAAAAGTCGAAGCCGATTTTGTTAAGGCCAAGTCGGCTTGGCACAAGGCTCAGGCCCTGGCCGTTCCGATTCAGAAAAAACGCGATGCCATGCAAGCCAAACTCGACGAATTCGGTGGCAAGCTGGACGCCTCTAACATTCGCCTCTCTGCGATTTCAGTCCGGCTTTCTGAGATCGATCTGCAGCAATTGCCTCTGGCTGATGCCAAGGCGGCAGCAGACAAAGCTGTGGCCGCTGTTTCAGGCGACAAAGAGCTGGCGGCAGGCGCTAAAGCCTTTGCCGACAAGCTCGCAAAAAATGAGACACAAAAGGCGACACTGGTTGAGGAACAAGCCAAAAAAGCTGTCGAGCGTCGATCTGCCGAAGAGCAACTGGCAGCATTCCGCGTGCAGGCCAAGTCGGCAGAGGCTGAGCTTGGTGGTATCATGACCCAGGTGCGACAACTGGAAGACCCTTTCCGGGCGGCTCGTCAGAAGCTCGACGAAGCATCCGTGGAAATCGCCCAGTTAAAGAATTCGATCGCCTGGCACACAGCCCGATTGAAATATCAGAAGAATCAGCAAAGTCTCCAGGAAATTGCATTCCAGATCGCACAGATTGAACCACTGGTTGACTCGGCACGTAATAAAAGTCTTGCTGCGAAACAGAATCGCGACCAGGCGGAAGCCGCGGCCAGCGTGCGTCAGGGCGAACTCTCTGAGCTGAATCGGAAAATTGTGATGGCCATGCAATCGGTGATAAATGCGGATCATGCATTCCAATCGCTCAAGCGTGCCCTGACTGAAACCCAAAATGCAGCCCGGCTGTCACCGATGGCGGAATTCGGCCAATTGCTGTCGCAGATGCAATCGCAAATCGACAAGCTTCAAGTTCAGTCCACACAAAACACCACAAACCTTGCAAGCTGGCGTGATCGAACTAAGCGGCTTGAGACGAGCCTTGCTGAGGCTCAGACAAAATCCGGAATGGCTCAGGAGCAACATGTGATCGCCTCTAAATCGGCTGATCTGCTATCTCTGGAAATGCAATCGCTGGTGGAACGTCGGACCAAAGCCGCCCTTGAAACGGGCGAACTGATGGAAAACCTAGTGCGTCAGGCAACAGAGCGGTTCCAGATGGCGGCATTGAAACCGCTTTCACCCGAGTCGCTGGCTTGGTCGATCATGAAAACAACCAAGGTTTATGACAGCTACTGGGCCGCTGAAAAGGCTGTGCTCGAAAAAGCCAAACCACCTAGTGCGGCTCAGAAAGTGGATCTGGCGTGGAATCAGAACCGAGACTATGAAATCGAGGCGCAGGTCTTTACCAAGCTGAGAAACTATCCCAAGCATTTTGCATCGCTTTATGGTGCAGGTGCAGGTCAGCCGCAGGCCGACTTTTTCGCGACCGCCGACCAAGCCCTCTACATCTCAAATGGAGGTGCCGTGGCAAGCTGGTGCATGCCTTCGGGCGGCAATCCTGCGGACGGAATCGTCAAGGCGAAAACCTCATCTGAAGCGGCTGAGGCGCTTTATTTTGGAGTTCTCGGCCGGCAGCCCGACTCCGATGAAATTGCTGTCGTAGCCAAAGCCTTGGCAACGGCCACTGACAAAACCCGCCCGACCATTGCCAGCGACTTGGTCTGGGGCTTGATGACATCACCCGAATACCGATTCAATCATTGATATCCCAATGGATATTGTAGTCCACGACATTTATCAGGAGACTGAAAGCCATGAAACGCAATTGTGATTACGCCTGTCATAGCCCTGAACATAAAATCGCCCGTCGGCAGTTCATGGGCACCATGGCCGCGGGGTCAATTGTCGGAGGCTTGGGCGTATTTACCGGACCCGGGGCAGCCGGAGCTCTGAAAAGCCAGCAGAAGCGTGTGGTGGTTTTCAACATGTACGGCGGTCTTTCGCAGTTGGAGAGCTGGGACCCCAAGCCAGGCACAGACACCGGTGGCCCATTCCGCTCAATTGAAACCAGTGTTCCTGGCATTCGAATCAGCGAACTGATGCCGGAAACGGCCAAGGTCATGCACCATCTTTGCCTGGTCCGGGGCGTGAACACATCGGAAGACGACCATGGCAAGGGCGGTTATATGATGCTGACCGGTCGACGCCAGTCGCCAGCGGCTGAATATCCACAAATCGGCTCGGTCATGGCCAAGGCTTTGGCTGACGAGCAAAACTCACTGCCAGGGCACATTCTGATTACACCTGGCGGCGGTGGTGGCCGTGGCAATGAGGCTGCCTATCTGGGCCCCCGCTTTTCAAGCCTCGCCGTTGGGGGCGGCAAGCCACCTCAAAATACGGAGCGGCCCGGTTCCATCAGCGAAGCCGACGAGAGCTTGCGCCAGGACATACGACGCGAGGCGGCCAAGAAGTTCCTCAACCGGCGCCGCACGGCGATGACTGATGCCTACACGCACTCCTACGAACTGGCTCTTCGCCTGATGACTCAGCGAGATTCGTTCGACATTGCCAAAGAACCCCAGCGTGATCAGGATCGATATGGCAAAAGCGACCTTGGCCGCCAGTGCCTTCTGGGCCGACGATTGCTGGAAAAAGGTGCCACCTTTGTGCAAATCACGCACTCCAACTACGACACCCACAACGAGAATTTCAACTTCCATCTCGAACAGGTTGGCGAATTCGATCGCCCCTATGCCACTTTTATTGCCGACTTGGCCGAACGCGGCATGCTGGAATCTACACTGGTCGTTGTGCTTTCAGAATTTGGCCGGACACCTGGCATCAATCTCTATTATGGTCGCGACCACTGGTCGCGTGCTTGGACCGTGGCCATGGCAGGCTGTGGCGTCATCAAGGGTGCCGCCTATGGCAAAACTGGGCCCAAAGGTACAGAGGTGACCGATGGCCAGGTGGATCACGCCAACTTGTTCCACACCTATCTTTCGGCAGTCGGGCTGCAATCCAATGAATCGTTCGACATTGATGGTCGCGACATGCCCATGGCCGACCCTGCATCCAAGCCAATCAAGGCGATTCTGGCCTGATCCTTCAGCAAAAAGGCCTTTCTCAAAATGTCTCACTCATTATTGGCTCTGCCTGCGGGCTTCGACATCAAGGCCGCGCATGTGGCGGCCCAGTGGAAGTGTGAAAAGCCACTTAACTGCTGCCGGATCGACGCCAAAAGCCAATTCGTGCTGGTCGGTGGTGAATGGGCCACACCTGAGCGTGTCAACATTGCCGACGGCAAGATCGTAAAACTTGAAGGTGGCCACGAAAGCTGGGTGTTTGACGCAGCATGGTCTGCGGACAGCACCCGGTGCGTGACTTCCGGTGGTGATGGCCGACTTGTCTGGTGGGACCTGACAAGCGAAAAGCCTGTCAAGCTGCATTTGGTCCAAGCCCACAAGGGCTGGATTCGCACGCTTTCGGTAAGCCCTGATGGCAAGACACTGGCCTCGGGCGGCAACGATGGTCAGATCAGGCTCTGGAACATGGCCGATGCCAAGCCTCTGGCCACAATCACAGCCAGTAAGCGAGACATTTATCGCACGGTATTCTCGCCGGATGGAAAGCTGATCGCCTCGGGCGATCTTATGGGCGCTGTGGTGGCCTGGAATGTGGCCGACGGCAAAGAAACTGCCCGCTACGACGCCAAGCCACTGCACACTTATGAAGGTGGCCAGCAGGTCGATTTTGGTGGTGTGCGGGCACTGGCCTATACACCTGACTCGAAATTGCTCGCCGCTGGTGGTCTCTACAAAGCGACCAATCCGCTTGGAGCAGTACACGAACCCATTGGCCTGGTGTTTCAGACATCCGACAAAAAAATGATTCGCCAGTGGGTGGCCAACGCCATTCCAGGCGGTATTTTCTGGAGCTTCCGCTGGCTGGCCGACGGCTCTCTGGTGGGTGCCTCAGGCGGGAGCACGGGCGGATTCCTGCTCTTTTTCAAGCCCGATGGCGATAAAGAAATTCATCGCCTGGGCCTGCCCAATATCCTCAGGGATATGGATCTTGCCGCCGATGGCCTGACCATCGCCACAGCCCACCACGACCGTCATCTCCGAATCACCCGCCTGATTGCCAAAAAGGCCTGAACAAAGGAGACTTGCACAAGGCACGGCCAGCGCTGGTTTAAAGCTTGCCTGAAGGCCATTGTGGCGCAGTCATGCCAATCCTGAAAGCTGCTCAATCCAAAAACCTCGCTTGAGGTTTCCATGGATACGCTTTATGATCGGCAGTTCCATGCGTTGATGAAATCCAGACTCCTTCTGCGAGCTATGAATACGTCCCCATGAAAGCCGTTGCCGTCATACCGGGTCAGTCGCATAGTGTGCATTTGCGGGACGTTCCTGAGCCGCATCTTGCCGATCAGCCGCATCCTCATGTGTGCCATGTGCCAGAGGGTCGGGCCGTCAAAATCAAAATGCTTCAGGTGGGTGTCGATGCCACCGACCGCGAAATCAACGAAGCCCTCTATGGCAATGCCCCTCCAGGCCAGCAACACTTGGTCATCGGCCACGAATGCTTTGGCCAGATCGTCGAACTGGGCTCAAAAGTCAACGAATTCCAGATCGGCGATTACGTCTCGTGCACCGTTCGCAGGCCTGGCAAGTCGCTTTTCGACTCCATCGGCCGTAATGATATCACCAGCGACGAAGTTTACTACGAACGCGGTATCAACCTCTGCAACGGCTACCTCACCGAATTCGTCGTGGAAGATGCCGAATATGTTGTCCGTGTACCTGTAAATCTCAAACATCTGGGCGTATTGTCAGAACCTGCAAGCGTTTGTGCCAAGGCCATTGAACAGGCCTATCTGGCCCAGCAGCGCCTGCAAGTCTGGAAACCACGACTGGCCTATTGTATGGGTGCCGGGCAAATCGGCCTACTGGCAACCATGATGCTCCGCCTTAAAGGGCTTGAGGTCTACACCCTGGCCACTCGGCCAGGACCACATCTAAAGCAAGAAATTACTGAAGCTTACGGCGCACATTACATCAGTACGCGCCAGACACCGATCGAAGATCTGCTGGCTCGCACAGGTCGGCCCGATATTATTTTCGAAGCTACTGGAAATGCCTCCGTCTGCTTTGATTCCATGAAATATCTCGGTCTCAATGGGGCTTTGATCTGGACAAGCATCACCGGCGGCAAGCACGATGTGAGCTTCGACGGAGCCAAAATCAACCTCGAATGGGTTCTGGGCAACAAGCTGCTCGTATCAAGTGTCAATGGCAACCGCAGCCACTTTGAGCTCGGTCTACAAGCCCTTTCCCACGGCGAAATGACCTATCCGGGCGTGACAGAACGTATTCTGACACACCCGGTCGACGGCTTGGGCGGATACACTAAAATGATGCAGTTGTTGGAAGATAAAGAAGCCCTCAAAGTCTTCATCAATATCTGACACAACCTGATCTATCTCTTCCAAAAACCATATTCCAACCACTAGGGAGCTATCTCAAAAATGAGTGATCTGACCATTCCTGCTGGCAAAGGCGGCCTCGATTTCCTCTCACTCGGCGCACTTGTCACACGACTCGACCCAGGCATCATCCCCTTCCGCAAGGCCCGTTCGCTGGATATCCACGTCTCCGGCGGTGAATACAATGTCTCGGCCAATCTCTCCGACTGCTTCGGCCTGAACACCGGCGTGGCCACGGCCATGGTCGATTACCCCATCGGCGAACTGGTCCAGGGCCGCGTTCGCGAAATGGGCGTCACACCATTCTACAAGCACTTCAAGCACGACGGCGTGCGCGGGCCCAACATCGCCACGGTCTATTCCGACCAAGGCCACGGCGTGCGTGCCCCGGTTGTGTTTTATAACCGCGCCAACGAAGCAGGCGCACTGCTCAAGCCGGGCGACTTCGACTGGGCCGGCATCTTCGGCTCGGGTGTTCGCTGGTTCCACTCGGGCGGCATTTTCGCCTCTCTTGGCGAAACGACTGCTCCCTTGATCGTCGAGGGCATGGACGCTGCCAAAGCCGCCGGCGCCGTCACCTCATTCGACCTGAACTACCGCGCCAAGCTTTGGGCCAGCGTTGGCGGCGACGCCCGCGGCCAGCAGGTCATGCGAACCATCGCCGGCAAGCTTGACTGCCTGATCGGCAATGAAGAAGACCTCCAAAAGGGCCTGGGCATTGCCGGGCCTGACGTGCATAGCAAGTCGAAACTTGACCCCGAAACCTTCTTCGGCCTGATCGACCGCGTTGTCGATCAATTCCCGAACATCAAAATGGTCGCCACCACCCTGCGCGAAGTCCATTCCACCAACCGACACGACTGGGCCGCCGTACTTTGGCTCAATGGCAAGAAATATGTCAGCCCAACCATGCAGCTCGACGTGATCGACCGCATCGGCGGCGGCGACGGCTTTGCCGCCGGCCTCATCGCTGGCCTGCTCATGGGCCGCGAGCCCGAACAAGCCCTTCGCCTGGGCTGGGCCCACGGCGCCCTTCTGACCACCTTCCCCGGCGATACCACCATGGCTAGACTGCCCGAAGTGGAAGCCCTGGCCAAGGGCGGCACGGCACGCGTGCAGCGCTGATATTTTGAAAATCAAAGTGTGGTGGGTTCTTCAGCCCACCACTTATTTTCTTAGTAACCGTTCAGTCCTCATTCTGCTAATAAAAATGCCGAGGTCCCATCGCATTTTCACAGAGTAACTCACAGATTCATGATTTTATCGTCGTCTTAATTGGGCTATCCTGTTTTTGATAATCTCGTAACCTCTTGGTTATGAACGATCCATTGCCAGCCCCAACGTCGAATTGCCCCGATTGCGCCAAGTTGCTCATTCGCATCGCCGATCTGGAAGCCATTGTTTTTGAGCTTCGGCAACGGCTCAACCAGAATTCATCCAACTCTTCGATCCCGCCTTCAGCCAATCCGCTCAATGCTCCCAAGCGTCCAGCCAAACCTCGAGGCGTGCGTAAACAAGGTGGTCAGCCGGGACACCCAGGACATCATCGTCGTCCACTCCCGATCGAGCGAATCGATCATGTTGTGCCATATATTCCAGAGAATTGCTCGCATTGCCAGGCCAAACTCCCTGTGGAAAAGTTCAGTTTACAGAAGGCGGCTGGGGGTGGGTCAATTTTAGATGCTCATTTTGCCTCAGGGTGGGTCAATTTTAGATGCTCATTTCCATCCGTGATGGCACCCAGCAGGATTCCTCCGATGATTCCTCCGAACAGGCCGATGCATACCTTGCCTGCAGCCTTCGCCCGCTGTGACTCATTCGTCATGACAAACCTTCAATTCGAGTTGACCTCACCGCTGTCGCCGATCTTCACACCTCAGCGGACATGCATGAGACGATAACTTAATGCCTTCTTGCTGAGGCAAGAGAGATCCTGAACGTGACCCGCTGACATTCGGCCGGGCGGGTTCATGTCTTTCGATTCCTGCGTTCCGTACGATACTCTCGCAAAATGCCACAAAGGCGGTCTGAAATTGTGCAGGAAGGGTCCGTCCCGGACCAGAAAGGGCATCCTGAGGCAAACGGTCTATCCTATTGCTTTGTAGTGACTTGCCATGAATGAAGAAACATGTCGACTTTGTCCCTTGTGTCCCATGCCCCCTTTATCCCAGAATACAGAGATTCGTGTCGATTCATGAACACGCAGCAGTGCATCAAAACTACTGCGATCGAATTAAGCAATGTCTGTATTCTGACCGCCATGCTCGCGACAGTTTCTCGGCTCGCCGTCGATCGAACGGGGGCAAAAGAGGCGTCAAGGCTTCCATCTGGATGATTGCGGTTCGGGCATCGCCCCGGTCATAGTTGAACAAGGCGATTTCGAACTGATCCGACCAGGCTAGCGACGGATCGGATTTCGCAGCGAGACCGCGGGTTTCGATCGCACCTTCATAGTCGCCGAGTCTTGCCCGGCATCGTGCCATAGCCACCAGGCATCGTCGCGTCCCTTTGCGATGCACGTCGGTGTGATAGTTGCCGTCTTTAAGTGCTTGAATCGCTTTGTGATACGCGTCGATCGCCTCGCCGTAGCGCCCTGTCTCCATCATCACAGCACCATTGAGCAGCCATCGCTCCGGGCGATCAGCCGACACTGAATCCAAAGCAAACAACGAATCGTCCCAGCGCCCCAGTCGCGCCAGTGCCTCGGCGCGTTTCAGCGGGTTCGCCTGGCCCGAGGTATTCTCTGTGGTTTTGATGAGTTCCTCACTTTGGCGAAGGAGTCTTGAGCGGAGAGTTTCAAGATCCGGATCCAGCCTTCCGATCCGTTCAAGCTGTTCCACGGTTTCCAGAGCCGGCCCGACCTGATCGGACGAAAGTCGACTCTCGAGTTCGGCCTGAAGGCGTATCTGCTCGACAGGTAGAAATGAAACCGGGATCGACCATGCCAGGAAAGCGGCCCCCGAGACTTCGAGTATCGACCTGCGCATGTCGTCTCTAATCTCCACTGCCGGATCCTCCGTTCGCCTTAAAATGCCGAGGAACGGGCTCATGAGAAGTGCCGTGGCGGACACTTCCACGAGGATTCGCAGCTTCGGTCCGAGATCGAAGTAATCTTCGCGTGAGACCCATAGCAGACACCCCCCAGTGGCTATTGCGATCAGACTACGAAGTGCCGCTTTCCGCCAACCACTGCTGACCGAGCTTCTGCCGACCAATAATCCGCCAGCGACGAAAGCGAGCGGAAGGGAAGTCAGGAAAGTGACAAGCTGGAGATTTCTCATGAATCAGTTCGGTACGACGACCGCAACAGGTTTGCCGCCCAACGAGAAAGTCACCGGGTTGGCTGTGACCATTTTTGCCGTGGCGGGGTCCCTTAGTTTCCAGATCCACCCGTCGAACGCATAATGCAGGAATGCCGCCCATAAATTGACGGCAGCGGAAAGCTCGGGCCAGTTCGACTGAATGTACATAAGAGCAGATCCGCATCCGAGTAAATAGGCCCCCAGCCTGAAGTTCCACGGGAGCGTTCGAGGTAAACCTGTGATGAATGCGCCGGCAGACTCTTTGGAGATGACGTATCGGGAGACGACCGCCAGGTATTCCACGGCATGAAATAGTGATGCGCCGAAGAAGAGTGCGTTGGACGCCGTGTGAAGACTCGCCATCCCGCAACAGAAGATGCCGCCGTAGAGGCCGAAGACGCTCAAAAAATAACAATTCGCCGGGATCGAGTGGCGCACGCGGCTCTGAAGATAGAGAAACGACATGGCGAGCATGCCGCCCGCAGCCATCAGGGCGAACGACTTGCCGAGATCGGATGACACGTAGTTGTCCATGGGAACCATGACGATGACGGTCGTCAGAGTCAACCTCATCGACCACTTGACAGCGTTCGGCAGGACATGCCCGGACTTACGGGCGTAAATCGCCAGCACACCCGCGTGCTGGGCTGCGAAATGCCAGGCGTTCCACACGAAGTCCAGCCAGAGAAGGCAGATCAGGTATCCGAATCGGCCGTGGACGATTCCGATTCCGATCGCCGTGGCCACCGCCAGCCAGACCATTTTCAAGGTGTTCTTGCCGCGTCTCGAAGAGTCAGCCAGAACGAGAAACAACGTGATCCAGCGATGTGGGGTACTGAGAAAATATGTCTGGAGAAAATCGAGTGGCCCCTGACGATCCGTGACGACGAGACTGGGGATCAGCAGCAGGGGCCAGTAAAGGTTCGCGACGTACAGCAGATCGGTACGTGCGTCGAATATCCAGAGACCCGCCGGCTTCCGACTTGTTTCAGAGGCTGACTGGGGCATTTTTGATTTTCCAACCGTCCTTGGTCTTGACCAGAGTCCATTCAACGTTTCGTTCGCCGGATGAGCTTCCGCCATCCTCACCATTGCCTTTGGATGGACTTCTTTTCTTTCGGACCATCGGAATGACTTTCACTTTCACTTTCGCGGTGTCGCCGCTGACATAAGGCGTTTCCACGACTTCGAAAGTCATGTTGTGATAAGATTTTTCCTGATCTGGAGTGGGCCTGGAGCCGTCCGCGAAGGCGTCGATGAATTGGGGCGACCCGACCTTGTCCGAAAACGATTCCACGATGCTGGCCAGCATCAGGGGCGAATCGGTGCTGGAAACGTCCGTCGTGACTTGCGGTGTTTCGCCGCAACCTGCGAACGCGAACATGGCCAAAACGAAAACGATGTCTGTTCTAATGTGTTTCATCCTAATCACCTGCGGTGTTTGTCGATCGGAAAGATTCGTATCCGGGAACCGAAAAATCACCGCCGAGGTAAGAGCGGTTTCTGGTCCGCTCAGCCTCAGTCGGCAAATGTTCCATAATCAATAAGCGTCGGCGCTGACGACTTCGCCACCGGCCCTGGTTCCGAGCGATACCCAGACCGGGCGGCTGATGCTGTCCTTGATGAAGCGAACGGATCCGTCTGCGAATCCGGCGTTCACTCCACCAGGGTGTCGGCTTCGTGCGGCGGCATGGAATGCGCCATTGACACTCTGGTGGTACGCCGCGTTGTCCGTCCGCACCGTGCCGCAGTGCATCGGATTGGTGATCGGAATTGTATTCTCGCAGGACGGAACCAAATCGGAGCCTCTGGAGTTGGGCGGGTTCTTGGTCGTGAACGAGTTGCCGCCGGCGGCTGCGGTCGCCCAGGTGCCGCGGATGTCACGGACGTTGGTACCGCCAGGTGTGGCCTGATCCCAGGTGATCATTTCGCTGAGCATGGCCGTGTTCGACGTTCCGTCGCTGATCTGGCTAATCGTGGTGCCTTTGCCCTTACGGCCGGCGGGTGGGAACTTTTCCATCGCCTTGATCGAGAAAACGCCGAGCATGGCCGAGTTCGGATTCGTGGTCGCCATGCCGTCGAGCGACGTCAGCATGGTGTCGCCTCCGAAACAGCCGACGTAATTCGAACGCCGCAACGATTCCAGGCTGATACCGGAAAAGAAAATATTGTAGTCGGTGCCCGCGCTGGGACAGCGCCAGGTCTGCATGATCTGGGCACCCTGACTGCCGTACTGTGGGCGGCCGGCGTCGAGGTTGTCAGCAGGATTCGCCTGGAAATACTCTTCGGGAGCTACCAGACCTTGATCCAGCAGTTCGGCCAAGGCCCGCTGTTCGATGAAACCGTGCAACTGCAAGGGCCAGGAAGCGCCGTAGCACTGGCCTTCGCCGCCGATCGAACGGGGGAACTGGGTACCGGAAATGACCCAGCCCGGAATGTTCGAAGGGTCACGATAACCAGGGCCGTAAGTGATGCCGTTGTTTACGGAGGACGGGGCGTCCGGCGGGGCGATGAAGCTCGTCATTCGGTCCACACAGCTCGGCTGTCCGGGTGGAATGAACCCGAAGACGTTCTCGAAGTTGTGGATCGACAGACCGATCTGCTTCATATTATTTACGCACTGGGCTCGGCGGGCGGCTTCACGAGCCGATTGAACGGCCGGCAGCAGAAGGCTGATGAGCACGGCAATGATGGCGATCACGACGAGCAGTTCGATCAGAGTGAATGCATCGCGAGTACGAGATCGGAAGTTCATCTTGGGTGATTCCTTCGGTAAGGTGCGAGAGCTAAAATTCCGGCTAAACACCGACAGGGCGCTAGCTGCGCTGAAGGACAGAGCCAGGTCGAACGACTGCCTGGAAAGTCACTCGTCAGACCTATTCTTTTAAGAACTTTCTTATTTGAATCGAAGTTCGTTAATGCTGGATTAAAATTCTGTTCGGATTGAATGAAGTTAGAAAATGGGGAGGCTTCTCCGATCTTAGACGAAAAGAAATCGTTCTGAAGAATTCAGAATCCGATCATCGATAACCCATTCGCGATTGAGCCCTGAAAGGGTGATCCAAACAAGCCTGGAAAGAATGGGGTCATTCTACTTCGATTCGGCACAATCTTTTGTTTAAAGTTTATGGTTCATCCGACTAAAGCGTACTTGGCGTCGTGGATTGAAAGGATTTTTAATTCGAAAAATTCCATGTCACGATAGCCATATGCTTGTCGCTTCATGGTTTTGATCTTGTTGTTCGTGCCTTCCATCGGGCCTGAACTGATCCGGTGG
>CAMBEP010000018.1 GCA_945865635.1 Candidatus Kuenenia stuttgartensis | reverse complement strand
AGAAACTCATGGTGCATTCATCCTTTCGGGGATGTTTGTTGTAAACCGACACCAGCCATCCCCGCCCCCACACAAGGGGCAACCACGGGCCAACCGAGTCGATGACGTGTCAGGAAAGTGAGAACCCCCACACACCCCATAATGTCTGAGAGCGTAAGTGGGCAAAATCTCACACCTGTTTTTCAAAATTTTTCAGAAATCGCCTGAAAAATCTTCGCAAGTTATGGATTGGCAATGAGATAAAATTTTTTAGAAATCTTTGGATAGTTTCGAAAGAGAACCCCAAAGTTGGCCCCGTCCCCCCTGACGGGGCGACGCGCTCGATCAGGCGGCCAGTCGCTTTTTATGATTGATTCGAATCAGCCGGGCTTATGGGTCGTGCGCGCCCGATGAGGGCATCGGGCCGACATTGGTTTGTCGATTCTTGTTTTGAATATGCGAATGGAATATTGACGATCGAAAAAAAGGCCAATGTAGGGCCCGTCCCCCTGACCTGGTTGTACTGCACATCTCGCAATCTACAATTCAATGTCATTCGGAGAGATTGTGGATTTGCAGGTCAACGGCCTGCCCCATGTCAGCCCAGTGCAAAGCCCTGGGGCGGCGTAAGCCTATAATATATAAACTCTTCAGGTAGGGGCGCATCTCGACGGCTCACAGACCCTGGGCTTTCACGGGCCGCACCTTTAGTGCTTAAAGCCATTGTATTCAGGTTGTTAGAATCGAACTCCAAAACCTCGTATGGAGATCTGTGATAAACAACCATGCGAGGTCACCTCGGCCAACATCAATCCGGTTTTTCAGGTGAATGCAGTACAAGGTCGGTTTTCAGAGCAGTCGCGGAGGGTTTTTTTGTAAGAGGGGGCCAAATTTGATACAGTGACTTTTGATTGGGCTTTTCTCTCAGGATCAAGAAAAAGTCATGGCATGATTCGAGCATTACTGGTTCGGAATTCGACGGGTGACTGGCGACTTTATCGGCAGTCGCAGTGGATGTCAGAAATCCGCCGCAATCTTGAAGCCGCAGGCTGTCTGAAAGTGCATTTTGACATTGAAGAGCCGGGCTTTTTGACGCTCTTGAATTCGCCAGAGCATCGGGCCGGCTTTGATGCGGAGCGTTTGGCTGGCATGATCCAAGATCTTGGTGGAAAGTTGATTACGATTCCGTCAAGTTGATGAAAAGTTGGTTTTAAGGCTTGACGAATGGCGGTCGATCCGTCATGTTCATGGCGAGTGACATTGTCTTGTAGATCTTAACTGGAGCTTGTTGGAATATGCCGAAAATCACGCTCGAAAACGGTTCAACCCTTGAAGTTGCTGAAGGTACTAAGCTGGTCTTGGCGATCGACGAATGCGGGTGCGACATTTTACACCGCTGCGGTGGCAATTCGCGCTGCACGACTTGTCGGGTCGAGATTTTAGAAGGCGATGCCGGCCCGATTGGCGAACTGGAGATGGAGCGGATCGGACGCGAGGCCGATTGGCCTGCCAATCGCCGCCTGAGCTGCCAGGTTCGTGTGAGCAGCGATCTGACGATACGTGTATTGTCGACGGCCACAGCCACCGGGATGCCGAGAGGCTCGCGCCCGATAGATTGATTCGACTCCCTCCTGATGGGATTTCCTCAGAGAGAATCTGTGATCGCCAGCCAGGCTTGCTGACTAATGTGCAAGTCTGGCATTGAGTTGTTGGATCAGGAAAAAAAACGATTCCGCGGTGGTCTGTTTTTTAGGTAGTGAGTTCTGAGGGTTTAGAGGATTGGTTTTTCTGGTGATTGAAACGCAGGTTTGCCACGAGGACTCCGGCGATCATGAGGAGCCCGCCAATGATGGTGGAATCATGGGGTTTTTCGCCGTGCAGCAACCAGACCCAGAATGGGTTGAGGATGGGCTCGACGAGGGCAATCAGGGTCGCTTGCGCCGGTGAGGTCGTGCGCAGGCCACGCGCGAAGAAGATGTAAGGCAGAGACATCTGCAAGAAGCCGAAAATCGCGAGTCCAGGCAGGCTTGAGCGATAAGGAAGAATGCTTGCCCCGCTGAGAGCAATGATTCCGGCGAGAATCAGCGAACCGGCCATATTATTCCATGCGGAGAGCCAAATGGGATCATCAGCCCGACAAGAACGCAAGCCAACCACGACAGAGGCATAAGCCACTCCACTGGTCAATCCCATCAGCATTCCCATGAGATGGCCACTGCCCAAGCCGGCCAGTTCAGGAAGGAGGATCCAACAGATGCCGACGACGGCCAGTCCGACCCCGAGCAATGTGCGCTGGTCGGGCTTTTCTTTGAGGAACAGCCATCCGATCGGCACGACCCATGCCGTTGCCGAGCATTGGAGAAAGATGGCATTGGCGGCGGTGGTGGCCTTGATGGCCGCAATATAGAGGCCAACCATCATCGCAAAAGCAATTGCAATAAAGAGATAGCGAGCCCCCATGCGCTTTGGGCCTCTACCTCGGGCGAGTGGAGCCAACGCGAGCCCTGCGAAGAGTCCCCTCCAGATGGCGATGGTGGCCCCATCGTCGGGCAAGGACTTGGTCCAGACCCCTGAGAGGCTCCAAAGCACTCCGGCGAGGAAGATCAGGAGTTTGCCTTCAACGGAGCTGTTTTGCATTCGGGTTTTCATCATTTGAAGGGATCGCAGGCGGATCATGTTTGGTCGTTTCGTCGATGAATCACTTCAGAAAGATTCCAATGCATGGGCTTTAAAATTGTAGGGCTGGGTATTTGAACTTAGCCATGGCATGGGGGAATAATCAATCTCAGATCATGACTTGACGCGGTTAAACGAATCAGCAGCGAGGGTTTGTAGATAGGTTGTAAAATCATGCAATAGAGTGTTTTAGAGGAATAAAAGCCTTGTTGCGGAGAGTCAGGATTAAAACTGAAAAAAGGCTTTGGGGCGTATGATCGGGTCTGGTGAAGTTGCTTGAATCGATGCAAATTGCCTTGATTTTCTTCACGAAACCGATTTGAATAGGTGAATTCCAGACTAACCATGATTCAGCCATAGTAGAACTTAGAAATTGGGGAGGAATGATGTTGAGAATTGAGTGTGGGAATTATCTCAGGCTAATGGTTGTTGGTTATCTGGGAATGCAGGGATTTGGTTCGCAGGTCATGGCAGATCATCAAAGCATGACAGATTATTCACCTCTTGAAATTGTTGAAATCAGGGAACCATCCCGTCGGGCGATTGCATTTTATCAGGGTGGTCAATGGGTCTGGGCTGGTTCTCAGTTGCTTTCGATTTTGATCCCACTTTGTCTGTTAATCACTCCGATTGGTCAGAAGCTGGAAGCTTTGGCATGGAGATACGGGCATGGGCGAGTCCGATCCGTGATATTATTTGTGATGATGGTGATGATCGCAAGTTTTCTGATGCGTCTGCCGTGGAGTTATTGGGCGGGCCATGTTCGGTTGCGTGATTACGGCCTTTCAAACCAGTCGTTTGCGGCATGGCTTGGGGATTCTGTCAAATCTTTGGCGGTGATGGTCGTGATTCAGTCGGTGGTGGCAGGGGTTGTCTGGGGGATTCTTGTCGAGCGGTTACCGCAAAGTTGGTGGTTATGGACCGCTTGCCTGACGACGCCTTTTCTAGTTGCAGGAATATTTCTGACACCTTTGGTGATTGATCCGCTGTTCAATCAGTTTGGGGCGATGCAAAATCAAGCGTTAGAGGCAGAAATTCTGGCATTGGCAAGCCGAGCAGGAGTGGAGGGTTCAAGAGTCTTTGAAGTGGATAAAAGCCGCCAGACCAAAGCCGTTAATGCTTATGTGACGGGTTTATTTGGCTCAAAACGAATTGTTTTATGGGACACATTATTAAATACCCTGCCACCTCGTGAGGTGAAAGCCGTAGTGGCCCATGAGCTTGGGCATTATGTGCTTGGCCATGTGCGCTGGGGTGTATTGATGGGCGGAATTTCTTCATTTGGAGGTTTGTTTCTGCTGGCAAGAGTTCTTGGTTGGCTGGTTCCAAGAGCAGGTCAGATTTTTCATGTGGCGGAGGCATCGAACGTGTCGGCAATTTTGTTGGCGGTGCTATTAATCACACTTGGTGAAATTTTATTCTCACCGGTGTCAAATCTCGTGAGCCGGACGATGGAGCATGAGGCGGACCGATTTGCGATCGAAATGACGCATGACCCAGCTTCGGTGGCCCACGCTTTTTCGATCTTACAGACAGAAAATCTGAGTGTCCCCTTCCCAGGTTTATTTTACAGGCTCTGGCGTGCCACCCACCCTGGAATCGGCCAAAGAATAGAATTTGCAAACACTTATCGCCCATGGGTATCGGGCAATTCAGAAGTTTACCAAGACCGGTTTCAGTCAAAATCTATGGCAGATTAGGAGTTACAGGCAATTTGTAGTGCGTTCGGGGCGATTTGAGGATTTTAAAAAATGCATCCCTCGGCTTTAATTCGGGGTTGAGTGAATCCGCGGTTTCAAGGCATAATGCCCGTGAGAGTTCGATTTGGGTACGATCCTGTCTGATTCATAAAGCGACTGACAACAAACGAACTCCAGCAAGGAATGCAAGACAATGACAGTTCAACGGGTTCGTTGGTTCGTTACGCGGCATCCAGTGCCGGTGGTTATATTTTGGGTCGTTTTGACATTGGCGCTGGTGCTTGGGTCACCGGATCTGACCAAACTGGCGGCCGAGGGGCAGGCGAATCTGGTCCCTAAATTTGCTGAAAGCTCTGTTGCAGCGGCACTTGTACGCGAGACATGGCCAGATCAGTCGTATCAGTGCACGGTGGTACTGGGTTTGAAACGGGTTTCCAAGCTGACTCCAGCGGATCAAGCCATTGCCAGACGTCTGGCACAGAGTGTGGAAACCAGTACGAATCGGCCGAAGGGCATTCTGCGAGTGATGGGCCCGGATTCGAGGCCAGAGATTTCTACGCGGCTGGTTTCTGCCGATGGCACGATGCAACTGATAGTGGTTCCGCTGGAGACATCCTTTGTTGATCCACGGACGTATGACTTGATTGATTGGATTGAGAGGACGATGAAGTCTGAGGTCGGTAAACTTCCAGAGGGTTTGGAAACGCTTTGGACCGGCGATGCCTTGATCGGCCGAGAGTATATGCTGGATGTGCAGCGATCGCTTGACAGGGCCGCCGTCATTACCGTTGTCCTTTTGCTTGCCGTACTCATGGCGGTCTACAGGTCGTTTCTGCTGGCAATGATTCCGTTGTCGACGATTGGGGTGGGGCTGTTGGTTTCGCGCAGCGCTCTGGCATGGATGGCTTCATCCGGCTGGGAGATTTCGCCGCTGGTGGAATTGTTTCTGGTCGTGATTTTGTTTGGCAGTGGCACCGACTTTTGCCTGCTCCTTTCCTGGAGATATGGCGAGCATTTCAATGCCGACGCACCGGCCCGCTCGATGCGGGTGGCGTTAAGGAGATCCATGGAACCGCTTGTAACAAGTGCGGGCACGGTGATTGTGGGTTTATTACTGATGGGAACGACAGAATTCAAGCTTTTTTCAAGCACAGGTCCAAGTGTCGGGCTGGGTTTGGCCATAACTCTGGCGGCATCGCTGACACTGACCCCTGCCCTTCTGGTGCTACTTGCGAAAAGACGGCCTGGCTGTTTTAAAGGAATTTCACAGGAGTCAGGGACATTCTGGCTGAAAGTGGCGAGATTGGTTTTGTCGAGGCCAGCCAGCACGATGGCCGCCACGTTGCTGCTCATGATTTTGCCAATCCTTGCAGGTCTGCGAGTCGATTTTGTGATGGATATCCTCTCGGAGATGCCCACCAGCAATTTGCCGGGCCGGAACTTGCGAACGATTGCCAAGTCGTTTGGCGAGGGGGTGGTGGCACCCATTACCATGATCGTTCAAGCCGATCGTGACATGAGGGATCCTGATGGCCTGGAATTGATCGACGACTTGAGTCGATTCGTCGCACATCAACGAAAAATTGGAGAAGTCAGATCAGCCACACAGCCGCTTGGAAGCACTGGCCCATTGCAGCAGGCCCGATTATCAAGCCGATTGTCGGCCATTCACAAAGGCCTTTTGAAGCTCAATGACGGTGCTCATGAATTAGAGACGGGGCTGGTTGAGGGTGGTGCCAAGATCCGATTTGCGAAGTTGCTTAGTCGACAGACAGGTTTCAATCTGATGGGCGGCGGCATCGGCGGCAAGTCCAAGGATAAGGTCAAGCTGAATGGTTTGAATGCCGAGCTACCCAAGTCCAATCTGCCAGCTGCAACCGCCGACCCGACCGATGCACTTCTGATTGAACTGACCAAAGCGGCTGACGGAGCTTTGCGTATCAAAACAGGTTCGGACCTGGCCCAAAAAGAGCTTAGCACGATCATTGAAAGTCCTGTCGGTCGGAGGGCTCTGGATCGACTCCTGATCACCCCCGAGAATATCAAGGCTGAGCCGCGATTGAGAGAGGCTCTGGATGTCTACGTATCAAGCGACGGCCGGATCACTCGATTGGATATTGAGCCGGAAGATCCGATGTTTTCCGTATCAGCCATGCAGCGAGTACAGAGCCTGAGACGACGAATCACGGAATTTCTGAATGAATTGGATTGGATTCACGCCCGTGTTCAGATCACAGGCTCAGCGGCTGGGAATGCGGATGTCTGGGAAGTGACAGAACGAGATCAGGCTCAGACCTGGATTGTTGTTCCCCTGGGTGTTCTGATCGTACTCATCATCGCCCTGAGAGAGCCAATAACGTGCATAGCACTCGTCCTGTCCATGATCTTGACATACACATTCAGCCTGGCCATGACACACCTGGTCTTTGTAAATATGCTGGGCGCAGAGGGGCTGGACTGGAAGGTGCCCTACTTCCTGTTTGTGCTTGTGGTGGCCGTGGGGGTGGATTACAACATTTTCCTGATGAGCCGGGTGCGCGAAGAGACCAAGATACATGGACTGAAGAATGGTGTCGCCAGAGCCGTTGGTTCGACAGGTGGGCTGATCAGTTCTGCGGCAGCAATCACTGTGTGCAGCTTTTCGGCGTTCTTGTTCAGCCCATTGAGTTCGCTAAGACAACTGGGATTGGCTCTCGTGATTGGGATCACGATTGACGCAATTCTAGTTCGGCCTGTGCTTGTACCCTGCGGCTATTGGTTGCTTCACCGATGGAGAAGCTCATTGCCTAACCCAGGATATTACAGGCCCGGGCGTTGATCTTTTTAAAGGCCCGTTCCGATTGGTCCGCTCCAAACAAAAGGGAAGAAACAACCTGTTGGAATCCGCCCTCATTTCCACACGGATTACCCACCATGCCAGAGAATTGCGATCCACCCTATCCGGCAGATCAAAAAGTGGCCATCCTGAGAAGGCATCTGGTCGACCGGATACCAATCAACGATCTCTGCGAAGAATACAAGATTGACTCCACGCTTTTCTACAAATGGCAGACCCAGCTCTTTGAGAATGGCTCCACAGTATTTGCTCGTAATACCAAAAAGACTCGGTCACAGCATCAAAAAACCATCGAGCAGCTTCAGGCCAAACTGAAACGCAAAAACGAAGTTGCTTCCGAACTTATGAAGGCGCATCGCCAACTTAAAAAAGAGCTTGGAGAACCCTGACCGGCACATGGATTCCCCCCCACGTTCTGCGCAGCCGAAAAGTCCAAATGAAAACGCTTGAAGGGTTTTGGGTCGCTTGGACTTTTCGTCAAAGGCCACTGGATTCCATTTCTCAGCTCTCAACGTTTGACCATGGTTTGGTCGCATCCATCACCAGTGCATGACAAATCCACCGTCGACATTGATTGCTTGGCCTGTGACATTCTGAGCCCTTTGAGACGATAGAAATACAATCATCGATGCAACATCTTCTGCCGTTTGCCATCGGCCCAGTGGAACAACTGCACGGATCTTTTTATCTGCCCATTCTTCATACTCGATCCGATCTGATTCAGGAGTCTGATCGTACCACGACTTCCAAACTGAGCGATTCAGCGGAGTTTTGACCATTCCAGGGCAAACGGTGTTAACCCGAATTCCATGAATCGCGAGATCTTTTGCCATGCATTGGGCAAAATTGATATTGGCGGCTTTGCTGGCACTATACGGAGGATCCGTCTGAGAACCCATCTGACCGGCTACGGATGCCAGAAATATCATGCTTCCATTCTTGGTTTGAATCATATGTGGTGTAATGGCATGGGCCACATTGACCATCCCTAGAATGTTGACCTCAAGCGTACGGCTCCAGTCCCCTGGCGCAAGATTCGTGAAAGGGAAGCCGAACTTGGCCGATCCAATGGCTGCACAGTGCACAAGGTGCTCCAGGCGATGACCAGAACAAAAAAACGCCTCTGTAGCAGCTTGTACCGAATGGAAATCGACAATATCAACCACATTGTATTTCACGTCGATTCCATAAACCTTCGCCAGCTCCTCAGCCACTTCTTTGACAAGAGGTGAATTGTCCCAGAGAATCAAGGAACATCCTTCCTGACAGAATGCATTTGCTGAGGCTAACCCGATCCCGCTTGCTCCACCAGTGATTAGTGCCGTATGGCCAGAAAGTCCGAGATCCATGTTTGTTTCCGTGGTCGATCGAAAGTTGATGGGATTTGCGTATCCGTGATCTTCAAGAACTCACCCTTCAGGATTCCAATCGAATCATTGTGATCAATTTGGTTGGGGAAATAAACAGATCAACTCTGTTTGCTGAGAGGGTGTTTCATGACCACATCGACTTAACCTGAATTATGAGACCACGAGAGAAACTCTGTAAAATGAAGTTTCCATAAAAAATAAAGCCGAGCGAAAGGTTCGCTCGGCTTACGTTTTCTTGAGAACTATCCGTAAGCAGATTTAACGGCCCACAGATGGTTTCAATCAATACATGTCGTCATAGCCGCCGCCAGCGGCCTTTTCTTTACGGTCTTCAGGAAGATCAGCGATCAGGGCATCGCTCGTCAAGAGCAGAGTGCTGACGGAGGCGGCATTCTGAAGGGCTGAACGTGTGACCTTGGTGGGATCAATGATGCCAGCGACGACCATGTCTGTATAGACATCGTTGAGGGCATCATAACCATTGTTGCCAGTGGCTTCGGCGACCTTGCTGACAACCACGCCACCATCTTGACCGGCATTTTCAGCGATCTGGTGAATCGGGGCCGAGCAGGCACGGACGATGATCTGATATCCGGTCTTTTCATCGGTTGTCAGGTCTGTGGCGACCACATTGCGTGAAGCACGCAGCAGGGCCACGCCACCACCTGGCAAAATTCCTTCTTCCAAAGCCGCACGTGTGGCATGCAGGGCATCCTCAACGCGAGCTTTCTTTTCCTTCATTTCTGATTCGGTCGCGGCACCGACCAGAATCTTGGCCACACCACCTGAGAGCTTGGCAAGACGTTCTTCAAGCTTCTCGCGATCGTAGTCGCTCTTGGTGTCAGAAATTTCGCGGCGGATGGTATCAATCCGTCCCTTGATTTCTTCCGTGGCACCCGCACCTTCGATGATCGTGGTATTGTCTTTGTCAATCACGATTTTCTTGGCATGGCCAAGATCGTTCAAGCCAACGTTTTCAAGGTCGATGCCCAAGGCTTCGAAGATCGGCTTGCCACCTGTCAGGACGGCAATATCTTCGAGCATGGCCTTGCGGCGATCGCCGTAACCTGGTGCCTTCACAGCCACGCAGCGGAATGTGCCACGCAGTTTGTTGATCACCAAAGTGGCCAGGGCTTCGCCTTCGACTTCTTCAGCAATGATCAGCAAAGGACGACCCGTTTGAGCCACTTGCTCCAAAACAGGTACCAAGTCTTTGACCGAGCTGATCTTCTTTTCGTGGATCAGGATGTAAGCGTCTTCAAGAACCGCTTCCATCGTCTGGGGATTGGTCACGAAGTAAGGTGACAGATAGCCACGGTCGAACTGCATGCCCTCGACCCACTCGACTTCCGTTTTCAGGCTCTTGCCTTCCTCAACGGTAATCACGCCATCCTTGCCAACCTTTTCGGTGGCTTCAGCGATCATTCCGCCAATTTCGGTGTCGAAATTGGAGGCCACTGTCGCAACCTGCTCCGTCTCTTTACGGCTCGATACCTTGACCGACATCGCTTTGAGCTTCTCAATGATGTCAGATACCGCCTTGTCCATACCACGCTTCATCAACATCGGATTCACACCGGCCACGACAGCCTTGAGGCCCTCGTTGTAAATGGCTTCCGCCATCACTGTGGCCGTTGTCGTGCCGTCGCCGGCCACGTCAGATGTCTTGGAAGCCACTTCCTTGACCATCTGGGCTCCCATGTTCTCATAACGATCATCCAACTCGATTTCCTTGGCAACGGTCACGCCGTCCTTGGTGACCGTTGGCGAGCCAAAGCTCTTCTGAATAATCACGTTGCGGCCACGTGGTCCAAGTGTGACTTTGACCGCTCGGGCCAACTTCGCCACACCGCGCTGCATGGCCTGACGGGCTTCCTGATCAAAGGCGATCATCTTCGCGCCCATAGCACTCTCCTAAGAATCTGTTGTATAGAGTTTTAGATATGTTTTGATGGAGGAAATTCAGCCAACAACGGCTAGAATGTCGTCTTCACGCATCAGAAGGACTTTTTTGCCTTCAGGAAGCTTGAATTCATCGCCAGCGTAGCTGGTGAACAGCACTTTGTCGCCAATCTTGACTTGCAGCTCGCGACGCTTGCCGTCTTTGGCCAAGCGGCCTTCGCCCACTGCCAAAACAATGCCCTGCTGTGGCTTGTCTTTGGCTGTGTCAGGCAGAACTATGCCGCCTGCTGTCGTTTGCTTGGCTTCTTCCCGCTCTACAACAACGCGATCGTTCAAGGGAACCAGTTTCATCGTGATCCACTCTCTCCGACTCGAAATCCACCCACAAACCCCACTTGAGAGAACCAAATCCGCCACGTCGGCGAACAAATGGGGTAATCTGATAATACTCTACATGCAATTGCCATGCCATAAGCTTTTGGTGTCGCTTAAACTACTATAATGTATATGGATAAGCTCATTACACGAAGTTCTATGCGTATCACTGTCTGCCATATTGGCAGTAATTGAATTTTCTCTGATTCTGGCCTGCGAATCTCATGCAGACAAAGTGATCACGATTTTGGAGATCCCCATCGCCGCTTCTCATAAGCTTAAATGGGATTCAGAGGCGGCTATCTCAGAATCTCCTGAATCACATGCCCTTCCACGTTGGTCAGCCGGCGCTGCACTCCGTTGTGCTCATAGGTCAGTTGTTCGTGATTCAGCCCTAGCAAGTGAAGGATCGTGGCATTGAAGTCATAAAGTGGATGCACATCCTGAACCGCTTTTCGGCCCAATTCGTCTGTTATCCCATGACTCACACCGGCCTTGACACCTGCGCCGGTCATCCAGCAGGTGAAGCCGTCAGGGTTGTGGTCCCGTCCCTGAGCCCCTTTCTGGAACATCGGCATACGACCAAACTCTGTACACCAGACCACAAGGGTCTCGTCAAGAAGGCCTCTCTGTTTCAGGTCGCGTATCAACCCCGCAGCAGGCTGATCAAGTATGGCCGCATGTTTGTCATATTGCTCTTTGAGCTTGCTGTGGCCGTCCCAGTTCAGCTCCCCGCCGCTGGCATAGGCACCATTGAAAAGCTGAACGAACCGAACCCCTTGCTCAATCAATCGACGTGCCAGAATACAATTCCGCGCAAATCCCGCCTTTATTGGATTGTTCGTATCATCTGCCCCATAAAGCTTGAGAATATGGGACGGCTCAGTGGAGAGATCGCTGATCTCAGGAATGCTCAACTGCATGCGGGCTGCCAGTTCGTAGCTGGCGATTCGGGCCGCCAGTTTGCCATCCGCAGGATGCTGCTCATAGTGCTCCTGATTCATTCTTTGAAGAAGTTTCCGAGCGGCTTGGTCGGCATCAGGGCTGATTCCAGGAGGAATCAGGTGTCGTACGGGTTCTTTGGTGCTGAGTGTCGTGCCCTGGAAAGCGGCTGGCAGGAAACCCGGCCCCCAATTATTGGAACCAGCTTGGGGAACTCCGCGCGGGTCCGGAATCGAAACAAATGCAGGTAAGTTACGGTTCTCGCTGCCAAGCGCGTAAGTGACCCATGAACCAAGACTTGGAAACCCGTCAAGCGCAAATCCAGTCGACAGGAAGTTTTCAGCCGGCCCGTGCGTATTACTCTTACTGGTGAGCGAGTGAACAAAGGCAAAATCGTCAGTAAGATCGGCAAGGTGGGGAATCATGTCCGACACCATTTTGCCCGTCTGACCTCGTGGCCGAAATCGATACTGAGGCTTGGCAAGCTCTCCCGCCGGTCCCTGAAACGTCACCGCAGGACCCCCTGCCAATGGCTTGCCATCAAATTTGATCAGCTCCGGCTTGTAATCCCAGGTTTCAAGCTGGCTAACCGCCCCAGCACAGAAAATTACGATCACGTTTTTGGCTTTTGGAACAAAATGAGGCGATCTGGGCGCATAGGGGTTGGCAGGATCGATCGCCGGCCCGGATTTTGCCAATAAGCGGTCCTGACTCAAGAGGCTCGTCAGTGCGATCGATCCAAGAGCTGTCGCAGAATTTCCAAGAAAGTCCCGACGATCAAGCAGATGACGACCCGAAGGCGAACCAGATCGTGAGTTTAAAGGCATCTGATTCATGCTTCATTTCCAAGGGAAAAGTCTCTGAAACGCCACTTAAGCCACTCACTATTCAGATATTTGGAAAATCGATCTGAAAGATCGGCTCAGGGCATGAACAGAAATTCGTTACTGTTGTAGAGGACACGGCAAAGTGTGGCCAACCCGTACTGACGAACCACAGGCAGGGCTCTGGCCGACTCGTCGCTGGTGGGAAGGCGGCTTAAGGCAAGTTCATAAGCCCTTTGAATCTGAGCCTTGGGATCGTTTCCCGACTCTTTCATGACACGATCTGCAAACGCTTTGGATTCGTCAATTGTGAACTTGCTGTTAAACAAGTTGAGAGCCTGGATCGGTGTGGTCGATTCGCGTCTTCTTGATGTCGCCTGGCCAGCATCCGGGCAGTCAAATGCACCAAAAATCGCTTCACGCTCTCGCCTGACCTTGTGCGCGTAAATCATCCGCCTGAGCCCTTCGCCCGTGAAGGTCTCCACGGGTTTGAAACCGGTCAGGCCGCCACGCAAATCAAACAGGTCGAATCCTCGTCCATACATTTTCAAGTTCAGACGCCCGCTCACGGCAAGCATGGAGTCGCGAATGATTTCCGCATCCATCCGGCGCGTCGGGTAAGACCAGAGCAGACGAATATCCGAATCCTTCATGGCCGACTCTGCATTATACTTCGACGATTGGCGATAGGTCGCCGAGAGGACAATCAATCGATGCATGGCCTTCATCGACCACCCAGACCGAATCAGCTCGCCAGCCAGCCAGTCCAGTAGTTCTGGATGCGATGGTTTTGTCCCACTCCGGCCGAAGTCGCTTGAGGTCTCAACCAGCCCGATTCCAAAATGCCCCTGCCAGATGCGGTTCGCCATGACACGCGACGTTAACGGGTTTTCAGGGGCCGTAAGCCACCTGGCCAAGGCCTTTCGCCGCTCTGGATCCGTCGATTCCTTCGGCAGAGTCAGTGAGCTGATCACACTTGGAACAGCCGGAGAAACTTCGTCTTTGGGTTGTTCCGGGTCGCCTCTGTAAAGCAGGCGGATTGTGTCCGGCTTACGAAAGACTCCGGCAAAGACCTTCTGCGAGTCACTGGCCGCTTTGATCTGACGCTCCAGATCGCTTTTCTGTGCCATCAGGGATTTTGCCAGACGAGCTTCATCTGGCTGGAGACCCGCAATCGAGAATCCATTCGTTGCTTTGCGAGATCCTGCTGACTTCAACGGCAAACGATCCAGAGAACCAGCCACCAGTCGCCATTGGCCTGAGTCATCGGCCACTTCAATCCGGTAATCAGTTGCAAGCCTGTCCGCAAATCCGCCTTCCCGGTCTCGTCCCCAAACCACTCTTTGAATCGTTTCAATCTGGTCGAAGTCGAATATGACCCAGCCTTTGCCAAATTCACTCGACATCCAACTTTGGCTGTTACCATAAAGACCATCGTGGATTTGCTTCAATTCATGACGATTGGCCACAACCGTGTCGCCCGACGATGAAACCTTCGTTCCTGCTTTGGCCAAGGCCACATTGCGGCCTTCAGGTGTAAAGATTTCAAGCTCGTCGATACAAGGTTCCAGATTATTTGTCGCGTTGATCGTAAATCGCACCCGCCTGGTTTTAACAGGTGCGAATCGGTCTGAATTCGATCGGGCATTGATCGGAGGCCTTGATGGCTCGACGGAAACGATCGATTTCATGTCGTCAAGATTCAAGCCGGCTTCAATCGTAAATGCTGTGGCAAGCCGGTCATTGAGAATCCCGTCCCGGTCGCGGCTCCAACGGATTTTATGGATCTTTGCAGCCGTTGGAAGTTCGAATAGGACCCAGCCACGACCAGCTTCGTCAGACATCCAACTTCGGCCATTGCCATATCGGCCATCGTGAATGTGATCCAGCTTATGAATTTCAGACGTTAGGCTGCCCGACGCCGACACCTTTGTTCCGAGGTTTGCCAGTGCCAGGTTCTTCGGTGTGGTTTCGTCAGAAAAAATCTCGAATTCATCAATGCATGGCTCGATCAGTCCCAAGTTGGGGTGCAGATTGGCATCGTGAATCGTGAACCTGACATATTTTGCACTAACCGGCGAAAAGAATTCGTCATTCAATTTCGCAGAAGTCTTGCGTCGATTTGCCGATTGAACATTTGCCAAAGGCTCGAACCGGGCCAATTGCTTATCAATTTCCATGACCTCTTTTTTGATCGACTCCGCTTTCATCAAACTGGCTTTGGCTTCAGGCGTGCGTATGGCCCGGTCCTCATATTCCACACCCGCCACAAATGCTTGCATGGCATAATATTCGCGCTGTGAAATCGGATCGAATTTGTGGTCGTGACACCGAGCGCAACCAATGCTCAGTCCCATGAATGATTGGCCGATGTTCACCACGATTTCATCCAGTGAATCCTGCCTCGCCAAGCGTTTCGATGGTTCGTCCGCTCCTATCTGACCCGGAAGCAGAACCGATGCCGTCACGAGAAACCCGGTGGCCGGGTCCTGGCCCAACTGATCGCCTTCCACCTGCTCGCGAATGAATTGGTCAACGGGGGTGTCCCGATTCAAGGACTGGATGACGTAATCCCTATATGGCCAAGCATTCGGACGCTCTGTATTGACCTCAAAACCATGCGTGTCGGCATATCGCACCACATCCAGCCAGTGCTGGGCCCAGCGCTCGCCATATCGGGGCGACTTCAAAAGTTCTTCCACAGCCAGTTCGTAGGCATTGGGACGTATGTCGCGAAGAAATTCAGAGACCCGCTCTGGCACTGGTGGCAAGCCCGTCAAATCCAATGTCACCCGCCGTAACCATCCGGCACGATCCACTTCCGGCGATGGCTTCAGGCCATTCTTTTCAAGCCCTGACAGGATATATCGATCGAGACCCGAACGTGCCCAGGAACTGTCGGAAACATTTGGCAAAGCTGGCTGAATTAATGTTTTGAAAGACCAGTGATCGCGACCATCTTCGACCTTTGCCAGATCCACACCATCCGGCCATTTGGCCCCTTCATCCACCCATTTCGCCAATGTTGCAACTTCCAGTGCCGTCAATCGTGCACCCTTGGGCGGCATGAGCATCGCTTTGTCGTCGCCACGCACAAACTGCACCAGCGGACTTTCTGCCGATTGACCCGCCACAATCGCCGGGGCATAGCCATCACCACCTTTCATCGCAGAGGCCTTGATGTCAAGCCTCAAGCCTGATTTCTGCTTCGATGGCCCATGACAGTCATAGCAATATTTCTGAAGGATCGGACGAACATCACGCATATAATCGACGGAAAATGCGGCTAAGATTTGAACCTGGCTGATCAGGATCCATCCCAAAAAAACTTTCATACGGGATGACCGCATCTTTAATCGACAAATCCTTCGGAGTAGTTTTATAGCGGGCATCTCGATGACTCTGTTGAGATTTAGGCAGGGAACGGGATCAGACGTGCGGTTAGACCCGAGGCTCCAAACAGAACCTGTTCGTTTCTTGCATTATATTACTTTTTTGGGTTGCAGGCAAGCCCGCTGTTGTCCAAAACAAGACGGACTCTATTCAAATCCAAAGCTTTTTGCATGCCCATTTTATGTGATTTCAAAAAGATCCTCCCAGCGTTTGATCATGCCATGACTGGCCTGCTCCAGAAACTTGCGAAGCGGCCTCACAATCGTGGTCGAACTCAAACCAATCGCTCGCTCCGGATGCCCAATCTCTTTGGTCGAAGTGCGAATGATTCTAGCATCCGCATGCAAGGGCAGTTTCATCAAATTCTTCACATACTTACCGAAAAGCCCCTGACGAATTAAAAAAAACTCGACATCGGATAAGTAAATCAGACCCACTTTCTGCCGATCTTGTTCGATTCGTTTGACAATTCTTGCAAAACCCTTTTCATCAGACCAATCTCCATTGATCGGCAAAATTCTGTTTTCAAGTTGCATTGTTCTCAAAACGGAATAATAATTCTCTTGCGCCAGCCAGTGCGCCGGTTGACCCGCCCGACTTTTCATCGTGATCAGACTGCCAATGGTCGGATACATTTTTAACGCCAGAAAACGGGCATCAGGACCTTGGCCTGCAAGTCGGGACTGTAGTGTTGAAATCTCATCCAGCTCTGACTTGTTCAATAGGTTCCATCCAGAACAAACCGATTTGACCTGCTGCTTGATCAGATCCAGTTTTTGTGGATCAACCGACTGGTTTTTAAAACTTTCAATAAAATCCATCGTCTGGCCCTTTTTTCGGATCTCTTCCGAAATCTCCCGGGCCCAGAAATTCTCAAGATATTGAATCCTGCTGGTGGATATTTCGACCAAAGCTTTATGAAACAAGTGCAGCAACTGATTCTTTTTGCGAAAGTCAATCACATAACAATTTTCAGGTCTGGCATGAGCCATCAATGTATAATTCTGATCAGGGCCGACACCTAAATAAACTTGCCGAGGTGGAACTTCCTTAGCAATTTGATCCACCACGGAAGCAATCGAGTCCTCATTGGTCATCAGATTATCGGCAGAAGCAGGCCCGGTTGCCGGCCCGTCAAGGGCTTGTATCCGAGCCCCAAACGTATTGCTCGACTCCTGCCCTGCCAAAACCGCATGCCAAGACACTCCAAAACCAACGGCCTGAATCAGGCAGTTGCGTCTCTGGCATCTCCACGGTTTGTCGACCTCATTCGCCTTCGAGTCGTACATGCTCAACTTGATTCTTGACAAGCCACTCCATCAGATCTTCCTGATCCTCTGTCAACTCCACTTCGGTCATGTTTGCGGTATCAAGCGGACTGACGAGATGAAATACGCCCTCGTCATACCAAGTCTTCGTCTCGTGCAATGAGAAATGAAATTCGTGATCCTCAAGCACGGGCATACCTGCCCGCCCGGGAGGTGAAGCAAAATAGACAAACTGCGACCTTAACCGGGTTGACACACCAAAAGGCTTGACTTCCGGACGACCAATTGCGATCAATCGCATCATTTCTCATTCCTCAGATTCATGGAAACTCCTTTGCCCTGAATATTTATTGGTTTTCGTGGTTTTCAGAACCATGATTTGTATGCCAGATTATTTCACGATGAGATCAACGGCCGCAAAATGCTCATGGTCGCTTTGAGTCTGACGACTTTCAACACGCACCATGTAGACCCCCGGCTTGTCGATCACAAACCGACTCCTGGCACCAGCCTTGGCGCCCGGCTTGAAGTCCATGTCAAATGCGGTTTCAAGCTCCACCTCGCCCGTGGTGTCAGGCACTTCCTTCTGACCAACCTTTTCGGCCTTGGCAACATAAAAATGCATGACAACATCTTTTAAGGTCTTGTTTGGATAGACGTTCTGAAAGAACCACTGAACCCGGATCGGCTCACCTGCCTTAACCTCTAAAACCGGCCTTGGCGACTTGCCGATCTCAGGCGGGGTCTGGTCCACAAAAGATGTCACCTGCTTGCCTTGCGACTCAATGGTCAGTTCCACCTTGGCATGTTCCGCTCGCGCCTCCAACCCACTTGAAAGGCAAACTGCCCCTAAGAAAAGGCTCACTTTCGTCGCAATTCGGATCAATTGATTCATTTGTTCTTCGCAATCTCTTCTGGTGAAAGCAGTTCAAGTCATCCTAAGTGTTTCTTGCCTCAACTAGAAACGATTATAGACTTCGCCTTCGGAATTTGCGAACGGTCATTCCGAGTTTTTAATCTCCAATTCTCTAATTATTGCTGTTCAAAGGCTTCGAATGTCGATGATCTAGCTATATAAAAACCGTTCCGGCTATCCGGAATGTCAGGCAGAATCCGCTGAGTAGCTTAACCAACAAAGACTTAGGACGTGACTCATGGCCTGTGTTAACAAAATCAAGGTACTGATGGCGAGTCTGGCAATCTTCGCCGGATCGGATCAGGCACGCGCCCAAAACCCAAATAGCCAGTGGCGGACGAGCCGTCGCATGACACAGGTGACGGTCCTGCCCACCCCTCCAACCACCGCCCTGATCCAGCCCAATCAGGCAGCTCAGGGGCAAGGCCGCTGGCGCACCAATCGTCCTTTGATTTCATCAGGCTTTGAAATGCCGACAAAACCCCTGTTTATTAGCGGTTATGCCGGCCGAAACTATGGTCAGGGAGTTCGACAGGGCTACATCTTCAATTCGCCAGGAACAGCTCAGGGCGAACTCAAAATGATCGAACTCAAGCCTATTCGATGAAAAAGGGTTCGAGACTTTCTGACGAGTCTCTACGCTGTTGGTGAAAATCAGGACCCAAAGATGGCTTCCAGGCTTGCTCTCATGACTTTGGGATCCGGGCTTTTGCCACCAGTCCAGAGTTCGATCCCAATCACACCCTGATTGACAAGCATTCCAAGGCCGTCCAGCGTTCGCAGGCCGCGAGCCTGGGCATCGCGCATCAGGTTGGTTTTTGGCGGGTTGGGAATCACGTCGCAGACAATGGCGTGATCCGCAAGCTGGTCGAGGCTCACTGCGATGCGAGCGTCGATGTCAGGAAAAAGGCCGATTGAGGTGCTGTTGACAAGTAAATCCACGCTCCCATCCGGTATGAAAGTTCCCTGCCAAGGTACAAAAGCCGTTTTTGCCGACGTTTGATCCTGAATCCTTTTTTCGAGCTCCAAACCACGTTCCACAGAGCGATTCACCACCGTGATATGACTTGCCCCTGCCAATGCCAATTCCACTGCGATTGCCCGCGCCGCCCCACCTGCACCAAGCAGAACCACTTTTGCACCTTCTACAGATCGCAGTTCACGCACTGATTGCAAAAAACCCTTTCCATCGGTATTTTCACCCAGGAGTTTACCGTCCTGAATCGCAACGCAGTTCACGGCACCAATCTTGGCGGCAGCAGGCGTAAGGTGGTCAAGATATTTCATGACCTCCACCTTGTGTGGTATGGTGCAGTTGAAGCCCCTAAAACCCATGGCCCTGGCACCACGTACGGCTGCTTCCAGATTTTCCGGGAGAACCTCGATGGTCAAATAGCGCCAATCTAGCCCCATGGCTTTGTATGCGGGTTCGATCATGGCCTGTGTTGGGTTTTCGGCAACAGGAAACCCGAAACATGCAGTCAGGCCTTGCAGAAAGTTGGGAGCTGGCTTTTCCATGTGCGTGATGAGCCTCTATGGGTTTTCTAATGTGAAGGGATCTGGTGGATCGTCATGTGTGATCGTGGTGCATATCATTTGACAAATCGGGCGATCATGCAAGCCGTCAGTTCTGGAATTTTACGGCAACGAGTTTCACCAATGCTGGCCATCGTTTTGATTTCAGGCGTTTTCTTCAGCAATTCGGCACTTGCAAAGTTCCCGGATTCCAAACCCACAACTGCTCGCCCCAACATACTTTTCGTTTATACAGATGATCAATCCACCTGGTCTATCGGCGCTTATGGCAACCCCAATACGCTCACACCCAATCTCGATCGATTTGCATCGCAGGGAATGCTCTTTCAGAATGCCTTTACCACGACCCCGGTCTGTTCGCCCTCTCGCGCAGGCCTTTTGACCAGCCTTTACTCCACTCAGATCGGTATTTCCGACTGGCTCAATCCAACCACAGAGCCACATCATGGCCTCAGCCCGGCGTTTCTGACCTGGCCTGAATTATTAAAGGCCAATGGTTATCAAACCTTTCTGGCGGGCAAATGGCATCTGGGTCTGGATCAAGAATTTCACCCCAGCCGAAGCGGTTTCGACGAGTTCTTTGGCTTTCTGGGTGGTGGCAATACACCAATCAATCCAACCCTGGAAGAGAACGGCGCGACCGGAAAGAAATCGGGTGTTCTCGCGGATCTGCTCACCGACAAAACTTTGGAATTTATCCGTGCCAATAAAGATCGGACCTGGCTGGCCGCCCTCCATTTTCGCGAACCACATGCGCCTTATGTTCCTACCTCGATCGAGGATACCAAAGCCCTGGCCGTCCTTCGCTTGGAATTGCCAGTGGTCCAAGGGCTGCAATCCGATCGGGTGATGCAACTGCGGCGAGAATATCTGACAGCGGTTCATGCAGTAGATCGCAATTTCGGCAAATTAATGACGCTGATCGATGATTTGAAACTCACTGAAAACACGCTCGTCATCTTCACCAGCGATCACGGCTATATGATTGGTGAGCATGGCCTGATTCATAAGGGCAATGCCAGCTATATCCTTAAAGATAAAACCACGTTAAGGCCCAACATGTTTGACAATGCCATTCGTGTTCCATTGATGATTCGCCAACCGGGTCGAATTGCACCTGGCATGAAAGCAAAGCATACCATGACACAGCTCGACCTTTTTCCGACCATCCTGAGATGGGTCGGATTGGGAACCCCGCAGAATCTAAAAATTCAGGGGCGCGATGCATCGGCACTTCTGGGTGGCAATACGGTTTCAGGTTGGGACGACTCCATGTTTGGCCAATACGACATGAAACATCCCGAAGGTGCGCGCATGCGCATGCTTCGGACCAATCGATGGAAGCTGATTCGACACTTTCAGGAAGGTCTTAGCGACGAACTTTATGACTTGGAAACCGACCCTGATGAGAATCGCAACCTGATAGGTCAGGAGTCAATTGCCCCAGTTTACCGAAATCTGAAAAACCAATTATTGGAACGAATGAAATCGATCTGCGATCCATTGGCGAAACTTGCAATCGAACAGCCTTGAACTCTGCTCAATCTGTCATGTAAGTTTAGTCATAGTCATGTGATGGGGGCTTAGACATTTTGAGATGTCAGGATTGGGTTTGCCCAAAATGGCAAACTCTGATAGAAGTTATTTGAAGATCAATTGGCTATGGCTGGTCTTTCGCAGCAAGAGACACAACCTGTCACGAATGTGAAATCACGGAGCACTTGGAAGATGTCAGACTTTCTCGATAGTTTGCGAGCCATGACTGGTTTGACAGACACAGGATTTTGCATTTTATTGACCCTGATTGCTTGTCTGATGACATTGCTGATTGGTCGAGTTGTGATACGCAAATTACCATTCGCCGAGCTTGTCGAATCCGGCGAAGCCTTTGGCTCCTATTGCAATATCATTGGCGTGCTTTACGCAATTGTGCTTGGATATGTTTTGGTAAATGTTTACGAGAGTTACTCAACGGCTAATGAAAAGGTCGAAGCGGAAGCATCGCTCGTCATCGACCTACTGCGAGATGCGGAAGGTTTACCGATGGCACAGGCATTGATATTTCGAAAAGCCACAATGTTATATGTCGATTCTGTCATCGACGAGGAATGGCAATTCATGATCGACAACCGCGACTTTCATCCCACCACTTTTGAAAAGTTTGCAACACTTTATCACCTGGCACGTCTTGTCAAGTGTGATAGCGATGAGCAACGATTGTTTCTCGGAGAAATCATTTCAAGACTCAACGAACTTTCATCCGTCAGGCGCGAACGCGTACAGGTATCAAGCTCACGCGTGCCCGATATTCTATGGGGTATGTTGATTGGAGTCGGAATTGTGACATTCGTCATCGCGTTTTTATTTCCAGTTGAAAACCCGAAAATCAGGCTCTTTCTGCTTTGTTGTACAGCTTCCGTAATGACCTTCACCACAATGCTGATTTATGAACTTGACCGCCCATACTCGGGTTCACTCGGCATCAAGCCTGATTCCATGGAGAAAGTCAGGAAGGTTGTTAACGAGCATGGTTTGAAATTCAAGCTCGACATGAATCCTGATATGCAATCAGTCAGAGAGAGATTCATGAAAAAGTTTGCGGAAAAGGCCATAGAGCCCAATCAATAATTTGACTTTTAGAAAAAAAGGCCGGAATGAAAGGAAATCTCATTCCGGCTTTGGTCATTCCACAATTCTATCGCTCAGAATCAATGAGCCTTCAGGAATCGTACGCAAACCGGTGTCGAGACCTTAACTGTGTCGGCGGGATCACCTTTTGGTGCACCAGTCTTGGGGTCAATTGCGTGCACTTCAATCAAGCCTGTATTCTGGCCTTCAATCAGCATCCATTTGCCAGAGGGATCGACTGCAAAATTACGAGGCGTATCGATCTTGTCCGACTGATAATTCCCCTGCATGGAAAGACTTCCATCTCGATTGACCAGAAACGTTGTAATCGAGTGGTGCCCGCGATTTGATCCATAAACAAAATGACCGGTCGGGTGCACCACCACCTCGGCGGTGTGGCTTACGCCTTTAAAGCTTGTTGGCAAAGTGCTTATGCTTTGTACTTGCGTGAGTTCACCAGTCTTGGAATTCACATCAAAAGCATTCACGGTGTTGCCAATTTCCGTAATCACAAACGCTCGCTTGCCACCTGGGGCAAATGCGAAGTGGCGAGGCCCAGTGCCTGGCTTTACAGCCACATGGGGTGGGTTCGCAGGCGTCATTGAACCGGTTTCTGAATCAAATGCAAAAATCAGAATCTGGTCCAGCCCAAGATCGGCTACATATGCAAACTTGCCGTCGGGAGACATATTGACAGAGTGAGCATGAGGACCTTCCTGACGGTCAGGATTCACACTTTTGCCCTTGTGCTGCACAAAAGCTGTGGTTTTGCCAAGCGATCCGTTGGTTTCGATCGAAACAGAGCCCGAACTGCCGCCGCCATAATTTGCGAACAGGACAAACTTGCCCGTGGGGTCGATTGTCAGGTGACATGGAGCCGTGCCGCCTGTCTCCACCTGATTGAGCATCTTCAAATCGCCATTGGCCTGGATTTCAAAGGCCGTCAACCCGCCAGCTTTTTTGCCATTCTGGTTGTCAATTTCATTGACGCTGTAAAGGTGCTTGCCATCTTTGTGAATCGCCAGAAACGAAGGGTTTGCCACTTTGGCAGCCACTTCAGGGGTCGTTGCCTTGCCAGTGGTGGTGTCCAAGTCGAACTTGTAGATACCTTCGCTTTTTGTGCCGTTGGTGTATGTGCCCACATAAACCTGTATGGAATCGGCCTGAATCGAGGCTGTGAATAAAGCGTAAGAGGCCGCCATAGTCAGAAACGACTTTTTCATACGCCTTGAAATTGATTGAAATGCCATTATTTGGTCTCCCGGTTCTTGGATCGTTGAAAGGATGGTCATACTGCGCGCAGGATGATTTTAGAAAGATTAGTATGGAAACGGGAACATGTCGAGAGTCTGACCAATTTATTTTTCCGTTTTGCGCCATCAACCTGTTGCGTTAAGCATGATATTCATTGAATAATAAAGTTCATCTCACTTGCCACAACCCACAGGATCGCCCCAAATGACTTTGCAGATCAACCGCCGCCAGTGGATCCAAAGCCTTGGTGCCTGCATGTTTACGGTTTCCGGAAAACGGCTGCAAGCCCAAACTCCAGAAGGGTATACGATCCCAACACTTGATATTGATGGATGGTTAGATCATCAAGTGATCGTGGATCGCGAGCCAGGTCAGTATCTTGGTCACCCAACAACGGTACTGCTCGAAGACGGCAAAACCATACTGACCGTTTATCCCAAGGGCCATGGCAAAGGTCCGATTCAGTACAAAAAATCGACCGATGCCGGAAAGTCCTGGAGCGAGCGATTGCCGACTCCACCGAACTGGGTCACGAGCGGTGAGACTCCGACAATTCATCGAGTGGTGGATGCCAATGGTAAAAAACGTCTGATTTTATTCTCAGGATTGAAACCGATCCGAATGGCGGTTTCAGAAGACGACGGAGCCCATTGGACCGAATTAAAGCCAATCGCGGATTATGGTGGCATTGTGCCCATGGGTAGTGTGGTTGCATTAAAAGATAAGCCTGGCCATTATCTGGCCCTGTTTCATGACGACGGACGATTCATGAACGAGCCTTATAGACCTTCACCAAAAGGGTTTTACGTCTATCAGATCAATTCCGCAGATGGTGGACTGACCTGGAGCGAGCCCAAGGTGGTGGCACATCATCCAGACGCTCATCTCTGCGAACCAGGCGCTGTGCGGAGCCCTGACGGCAAGCAGATAGCTGTTCTTTTACGTGAAAACAGTCGCAAGCACAACTCGTTTTTGATCACGTCCGAAGATGAGGGCCAAACCTGGTCGAAACCAAAAGAATTGCCCGCCGCATTAACCGGCGACCGGCACACGGCAGCATATGCTCGAGATGGCAGGCTCTTGATTTCATTTCGCGACACCACTCGCAAGTCTCCCACAAAAGGCGACTGGGTTGCCTGGGTTGGCCGATATGAAGATATCATCGCAGGCCGCGAAGGCGAGTATCGTGTGCGGATCAAGAAAAACCATAAATCTGCAGACTGTGCATATCCCGGTGTGGAAATCCTTGCCGATGATACGTTTGTATTAACTACATACGGCCACTGGACACCCCTGGAACAGCCCTACATTCTGAGTGTGCGGGTCAGGCTGGATGAGTTGGACCAATTGAAGTCGCGACAGAAGTAAGGCGAAGTTGCATTTCAGAAAAGTTCCAGCAGTGGTTCGCCTTCGGCCAGCAGGTTGAATGTGCGGCCGTCCTTATCCTTCGCCTCCAGGTTTTTAATACCCATGGCGTGATACACGCTGTGGGCGATGTGGGCCGGTGAGACAGGTTTCTCGGCGGGATATTCGCCCCGTTTGTCGGTGGTTCCATAGGCTTGACCACCTTGGATTCCGCCACCCGCAAGCACCACACTCTGGCAGTGTGTCCAGTGATCGCGGCCTGCTCCGGAAATGCCGCCGGAACGAGGGTCGCCCACACGTGGCTTTCGGCCCATTTCGGATGTCACCATGAGCATGGTTTCATCCAACAAACCACGCTGGTCCAAGTCCTCAATCAAGGCTGAAAAACATTGGTCAAATTCAGGCAGAAGATCTTCTTTCAGGCATTTGAAATTACTGCCATGAGTATCCCAGCCGCCTCCGGAAGCGCATTTCTTGGCAATTCTTTCGTCATTCTCTGACCAGAAAACGGTGATGAATGGCACATGTGCTTCCACAAGTCGTCGGGCTACTAGCAGGCTCATCCCATTAATGGTCTCGCCGTATCGAGCAATGGTCGAGGGCGATTCACCTCCAAGATCAAAGGCTTTTGTGGCTCCTCCACCCGAAAGGAGTCGTATGGCCTGACTCTGCAATTTCGACCAAGTCTGGACACGTGATTTCGATTCCAGGTCGCGCCGAGCGGCATCCACTTTATCTAAAAGCTGGTCACGGCTAAGCATTCGGCCAGCGCTGACATTGCCTTGGAGAGTCAGAGCCGGGGCCTGAAAAACCATAGGAATGGCACGATCAGCCAGCACATACATGGGGTCGTGTTCCACGCCAAGCCGGGCTGCAAATTGGCCAGGACGGATATAAGGAAGTGTGCTCGGTTTAAATGGCAGAGAAACTGCATTTGGCAATTCTGGATGCTGGGGCCTGCGAGAGGCCACCACACAGCCCAAATATGGCCAATCATCAGGCATGGGTGTGCGATTATTGGCCAGAGTCAGAAAGGTAGGATCAGGCACATGGCCCGTGAGATTATAATAATAGCCAGCATGGTGGTCGTTTGTATTTACTGACGAACGAATGGACCGCACCACGGCCAGGTGATGCCCCACACGGGCCAGCCGTGGCAGGTGCTCGCTGATCTGGAGCCCGGGGGCGGAAGTTGCAATCGGTTTAAACTCGCCACGAAACTGCTCCGGTGCATCCGGTTTCAGATCCCACATGTCAATATGGCTGGAACCACCACACAGAAAGAATAGAATGGTGGATTTGGCCTTGCCACCCGTCGTCATTACATTCTGTAATACGGGATCCTGTGAGCCTGAAACCTGAGGATGACCGAACCTGAACCCTGCCAGACCCAGAGTGGATGCAGTCAGGATTTGCCGACGGGAAACACTGCCATTCCGCTTGTTTTGACTCATGACAGTAACCTTTTAATCACAGAACCATGAACGTCGGTCAGGCGAAAATCGCGCCCTTGAAACCGGAATGTCAGGCGAGTATGGTCGATCCCCAGCAAATGCAATATGGTAGCCTGAAGGTCGTGGACAGAGACCGGATCCTGAACTGCGCTGAATCCAAAATCGTCGGAGGCTCCGTAAGTCAGTCCAGGTCGCACGCCACCACCTGCCATCCAGACTGTAAATGCGTAGGGGTGGTGGTCTCGACCCCAAGACTTTATTTCCTCAATCTTGCCTTGAAGGAATGGCGTTCTGCCAAATTCTCCACCCCAGATCACCAGTGTTTCATCCAGCAAACCCCGTCGTTTTAAATCGCTTACGAGAGCGGCGGAGGGGGCATCGGTGTCGGTACATTGCACCTTGAGCTGGGTGTTTAAATTGCGGTGCTGATCCCATCCTGCATGAAGCAATTGCACAAACTTGACACCTCTTTCGACAAGTCGGCGGGCCATAATGCAGTTATAGGCAAACGAACCGGCTCGCCTGACATCAGGGCCATATTCAGCCAGCACATTTTCTGGTTCGTTTGAAAGATCCGTCAGCTCGGGCACGCTCATTTGCATTTGATATGACATTTCATATTGTGCAATGCGTGTCTGAATTTCAGGATCGCCCACGTGGCTGAATGTGTCGCGATTCAGGGCGGAAAGATCGTCGAGCATGGCCCGGCGTGCAGTTCGGCTCACTCCCGGAGGATTTTCAAGATAAAGCACAGGGTCGCCGCCGCCCCGAAACTTTACACCTTGATATTTACTGGGCAGAAAGCCACTGCTCCAGTAAAAGTCGTAGAAGATCTGGCCGCATGAGGCCTCTTTGTCGCGCGATGTCATGACCACAAAACCAGGCAGATTCTGCGATCCGCTACCTAAGCCATAGGTCAGCCAAGAACCCATGCTCGGTCGGCCAGGCATTTCTGAACCCGTCAGGAAGAAGGTAATCGCCGGTGCGTGATTCACCTGCGTCGTGTGCATGGACTTAATGAAACAAAGATCGTCTGCAATCTTGGCCGTATTGGCCATGAAATCGCTGACTGTTGCACCAGATTGACCGTGCTGGGCAAATTTCGAAACCTCTGGTAAGCATGGTCGGGCTGTCTGGCCGCTGGTCATCGTGCTGAAACGGGCTTTGCCGACCACGGATTCCGGTATCTGAGTGCCTCTCCACCGGCTCAGTTCAGGTTTGTAATCAAAAATATCAACATGCGATGGGCCCCCATTCTGAAACAGGTAAATCACGTTCTTCGCTTTGGGAGGGTGATGCGGCAGGCCAGTGCCAATAAGCCCGTCGCCTCGTGTTTCCTGGCCAATCAGAGAGGCCAGTGCCGCTGAGCCAAGGCCCATGGCAGACTTGCCAAACAGGCTTCGACGTGTGAACTGGGCGGAAATGAAATCTTCAGGAGTTTGCATCATATTTTCTCGGGCAATATTTCAAGGTTTGCTCAAAGTTTCATCAAGATTCAGGACAAGCAGGCAAACCTGTGTCCATGCCGCATGTTCGGCTGCATTCAAATCCGCCATGGGCAGGCTCTCGCCCGTTCTTATCAGACTTTGAGCCGCAGTGGTATCTGCCTGGAAAATCGCCCTTTGTTTTGAGAGCGACTTCAACATCAATTGCAACTCGTTCGGGTTTGGAGATCTCACCAGCGCCTTCTGGAAGACCCATGCCGCCTTGAGTTCGTCGCTTGAGCCCCCATGCCTTATTGCATTTCCGGCAAAAACACGGGCTGCTTCCACATATGTCACATCATTCAGTGTGATCAAGGCATGTAGCGGTGTGTTTGTAATCACCGATTTCACAGAACATGTCTGGCGATTTGGGCTGTCAAAAAAAATCGTCGGGCCAACTATACGACGCCAGTAAAGGTAAAGGCTTCTGCGGTAAAGCGCAACTCCGTGGTCCTGAGCATAAGTCTTGTTGCCAAATGTCGCTTCTTCCCAGATACCCGGTGGCTGGTAAGACTTGACCGAGGGCCCGCCCATGGTGGGTGTCAGTAGTCCAGATATGGCCAAGGCCTGATCGCGGATCATCCAGGATGGCATCCGGTGCCTTGGACCACGCCCCAAAAGCCGGTTTTCAGGGTCGTTTGACCATGACTCCGCAGGTGCACTGGCGGATTGTCGATAGGTGGCCGAATTCAGAATCAGCCGTAAGATGTGCTTCATACTCCAAGGTTTAGAGCCTGAAATCGGCGATTGGAATTCTGAGGCGAGATAATCCAGCAATTCAGGATGGCTGGGCAATTGGCCCTGAAGGCCGAAGTCTTCGGTGGTTTTCACAATCCCCATGCCGAATAGCATTTGCCAGATTCGATTGACTGTCACTCTGGCGGTGAGTGGATTTTCAGCATCCATAAACCAGTTTGCAAGGTCGAGCCGATTGAGCGATTTTTCTGGGTCGGATTTGATCCGCCGATCGGGCTGGAATGCGGCAGGCAAGCGGGGTAAAACTTTCTCCTCAAGCTTATCATAAGTGCCGCGTGTCAGGATGAATGTGTCGCGAGGCTTCGGGGCATCGGCCATCACCATGACTCGTGTCATTTTCGAAGCGGCTGAATCCCGCGCTTGTTTCAGCGTTTTTAACTCTTGCACTTGTAAGAGATACCCAGGTTCAGTCTTTCCATAATAAGCGGTCAGTTCCTGATAGTTTTCAGGAATACGGGAATTCGGCCCCTTGCGCAGAGTGGATTCAATACCCACTGGCAATGTGGTCGAATATTTGCCATCCTTGACCACCATTCCCGCTTCCCGAAGCTTAACTTCTTTGGCGAGCACCACTTTTAAGAGTGCATCGTATTTGGAAGATGCTTTTTTGAGCTGAACCTGTTGCTCGGGAGTCGTCATGTCAAGCACAGGAGCAGATTGGCCACTGCCGTCAGAGCCGCTGACAGGAGTCTGATTGAAGAACGAAAAGAGCTGATAATAATCGCGCTTTGATATCGGGTCGAATTTGTGGTCGTGGCACCGGGCGCATGTCATGGTCAGGCCAAGCCATATGGTGCTGGTGGTCTCGGTCTGGTCGAATACATATTCCACACGATTTTCTTCAGCGATCCGCCCCCCTTCCCCATTGATCATATGGTTTCGGTTAAAGCCGCTGGCCAGAACTTGGTCCGGATGAGCTTTGGGGATCAGGTCGCCTGCAATCTGATTGACGGTGAACTGGTCGAATGGCATGTCGTTGTTAAAGGCCTGGACAACCCAATCACGCCATGGCCACATGGACCGTTCGCCATCGCCCTGATAGCCATTCGTGTCAGCATATCGGGCTGCATCAAGCCAATCCCAGGCCATTCGTTCGCCAAATCGGGGGGAAGCTAAAAGCCGGTCAACCATCTTTTCGTAAGCGTCTGCTGTAAGATCATTTAAAAACAACGATACGTCTGATGACGCTGGCGGAAGGCCTGTGAGATCCAGCGAAACACGCCGTATAAGCTCTGCCCGCGTAGCCTCCGGTTGCGGCTGAAGCGATTTGGATTCCAGCCGGGAGAGTACAAACGCATCGATCGAATTCTTGATCCAACCCGACCTAAAAGTCTTCGGAATCGCGGGCCTGATTGGCCTTTCCCAAGCCCAGTGACGCCCCCAAATTGCCCCCTGATCAATCCAGCTCTTGAGCGATGCCACTTGCTCTGGGCTCAGTGGCTTGCCCAGCTTCGACGGGGGCATGACCTCCTCGGAATCATGGCTGGTAATTCGCGCAATCAGTTCGCTCTCGCTTGATTTCCCAGGGACGATCGCTTTAGACCTGATCGCCGAATCACGCTGGTCCAGCCTCAGATCCGCTTTGCGTTTTGAAGCGTCGGGGCCGTGGCAGGCAAAGCAGCGATCAGAGAGAATCGGTAGGATTTCGCGGCTGAAGCGGGCCTGATCCTGCTCTGCCTCCGATCTCGACGGAACCGTCAGCAAGGCTGTCAAACCGATGGCAATGCTTATCGTTTTAAAACAGATTGTTGAGTGGGGCATGGCATTCTAGTTCAGTGCTGGCGAGATGAATTGCTGGAGGGGGAGGGAGCTACACTCCAGTCAAAGATACGTTAAATTTGACCGGTAAGCAATTCCTTTGGGTTCGAGTTCTGGATTGTATTGGATCCCATTAGAGCCTGTCAATGGTTTATGTCGTTTATTTGATTAGCTTTACACCATGAAAAACAGAATGAAGCCATAGTTCACGGATGTCACGGACGACGAATCGCTATTTCTCGCAGACTTTTAGGACATTGCTCCGAAAGGATGTTCCAGAACGTGAAGATTCTCTCTGCCAGTCATTCAATGCCTAATCAATAGAGAGACTCAAACGCTGGAAGCCGTTTTTGCTGACCAAGGACATATAGATAAATTGCCCCAAAAACCGCAAAAGACAATAGCGTTGAATTAAAAATAACCAAACATACCGCGGCAAAGCAAGGATTCGTATTGCTACCAGTAAGATTGGTTGATTTCGCATGTAGAAATGATTTTGGAAGCTTCTTACAACGGATTGAATTTGTCGGGGTCTGATCTTGGTCGGCCCCCTTTGCTGACAAAGTTGGGCTCGAATGTTGAGACCGACCGTACCAACCCTATGAGATCAAGCAATTCAAATCAACATCGTCGCAAACCAGCATCGAAGTCACGTCCGTTTTAATGGTCACGGTTCGATCAGGAATCATGATGGTTTTCGCGTTGATGATTTCAGAATTGTTTTTGGTTTGACATTTTTCAATGGCAATTCGATTTTCTGCGGAACAATTGTCGCGGATTCGCGAGGGTGAAAGCTCTTATGAACCTGTTTCAATTTGCCGATTTCCACACGGGTGTATATTTGTGTGGTTGCAATGGAAGCGTGTCCGAGCAATTCCTGGACAACTCTGAGATCTGCTCCACCGGCCAGCAGGTGGGTTGCGAAACTGTGTCTTAATGTGTGTGGGCTCACGGAACTGGGCAGCCCTGCCAATTCCGAGCACTGCTTCACGAGTTTCCAAATTAAATTACGACGTATCGGGCGACCACGGTTTGTTAAAAACAGGATGTTCTTGGATTCCGCGGATTTGGCGGCAAGTTGTGACCTCCATTGGTTCAGATAAATTGTAAGGGCATCCCTCCCCTGCCGACCAAGAGGAACCATTCGTTGTTTATCGCCCTTTCCGACACATCGGACCCAACCATTTTGAAGGTCGATATCGGTTATTCTCAGGCCAGCCACTTCTGAAACACGACAGCCACTGGCATAAAGTGTTTCGAGAATGGCTTTGGATCGATCGCCTTTGAGCGAGCCCACGATTGGCACATTGAGGAGTTTGTCAATCGAACTTGGGCTGAGAACTGTTGGCAGTCGGTCCCAAAGTTTGGGAGAATCAAGAAGTTTGGCCATATTTTCAGTGGCCCTGCCTTCAAAGATCTCGAACCGAAAGAAAGATGAAAGACTTGCAAGATGGCGAGCAACGCTTTTGGGTGCAAGCTGCTGACTGCCGAGCCATTCGACATAGTGAGTCAACTCGCCGATTGTAAGTTGCTTGATGTCAGCTTCAAAATGGACTTTTTTCCAGCGGAAAAATCGCATGATATCGCTACGATAGGCAGCCAGGGTGTTTTCAGATAATCCGCATTCACTCATCAGGTAATGCAGAAACGCACCAAGCTGAAATTGGTTGGAATGACGATTATTTGTGGGTTGCATCCCGTAACCCCATGTTTGCCCAAGGTTCACATTTGATTCAATAGGTTTCCTATCGGTTCGAATCCGTAATGGACTGGATCCGTAATTTGCGAAGTCTGGAAATTATATCGCAAGTTGATTTTCAAGAGCCACTTCACGCAATCTCTGAATGGCCCTGTCCTGAATCTGTCGGACACGTTCTTTCGAAACGGAGAGCACTTTACCAACTTGGCTCAAGCTCAGTTTCTGACGACCACCGAGTCCGAATCGAAGTTGCAGGACCTGTTGTTCTCGCGGGCGTAGTTCGGCAATCAGATTTGCAATCATTTCACCAGGATCCGCCTCGTCATCCGGCTCGTATTCTGAGTCGCTGATGGTATGCAGGAGGCTGAAGCTTGAATCCGAGTCGAAGGATGCGTTGAGAGAGACTGTTGGACGAGTTGCGGTATGAATACGTTGGACCAATTCCGGGGCAGAGGCAGGCAGTTGATCCGAATCCTCGGTCGTCAAATCAGAACCAAGATCCTTGCCATCCTGACTCTGAGCCAACTGTCTGAGATGTCGCGGGCTGAGCTTGACAGGGTAAGCTCCGGAAGCGACCGCTTGCTGCATAGACTGACGGATCCACCAAGTGGCGTAGGTTGCAAGCTTGGTTTCGTGATTGAGGTCAAATCGGTCGATGGCTTCCAGAAGTCCACAGAAGCCTTCTTGAATCAAGTCTGTGTAAGAAATTCCACGATCTCGAAATTGCTTGGCAACATGGGCAACGAGTCGGAGGTTGGCAAGTGCCAGTTTTGATCGAAGCTCACGATAGCTATCAAGAGTGGCGCCTAGCTGTGCATTTTTCAGACCGGGAAGCAACTGACCGTTGGTCAGTAATTGTGAGAGGTCGAATTTGGATTCAGGCTTCTCGGAGGTTTGACTTTCAACCGTCTTGAGTGCTTCTGACAATTCCATTCGACATTTTGCCAGATCTTTCAGCAGGGTTCGCTCATTCTCTTTCGAGAGAACTTGAGTGATCTCGGCATCAATTTGACCGAAGCCTTCGCGATCTTCTCGTCTCTGAACGGACATGACTATCACCTCGAATTTTGTAAGTCTTGAAGTTGTAATCTGGAGAAATCGACATGATTTCGACCATCGGGGAATATCTTCTCCGCTGTTTTTACAAGGCATCCCATCTCATCTGCCATAATCACATCGAGTTGATCGAGTGCCTGGCGAATCATCGGGGTTAATCCACGACCACCAATGACCAGTGTGGTTCTCATCGTTCGGGCGGTCTCCCGTAATTGTCTCAAATCCGTTAAAAATTGTGATTCGTCATTGAAATGATGCACACTCAACCATGCTATGGCAGGTTTTAAATCCGTAATCGCATGCGAAAGTTCAATGATCGGGAGGTGGCAGCCGAGATTACGTACTTCCCAGCAACGCTCCAAAAGAGTAAGTTCACAAAGCATTCCCGTGAGAGTGTAATGATCGCCTTCCGGAGTACAACCAATAGCAAGCGGACGTGCGCCGGATAAAATCAAACGCCTGTTTCGATTCCTCGTATGTCGAACCAGTTCGTAGAGGATATCTGAGAGAATATGGCAAGCATGATGTTCTTGAAAAACCTCGATCCGACCGTCTTCCCAGGCATGACCGATACCACGCATGACAGGGCCAATCAGTTTGTCAGCCAGAATTGCAGCATCTCCGCTCGACATATAAACTGTTCTTACAGAATGCCTTGCGTCGTCTACCTGAGATTTGATCAAGGAAGTGGTTAGGAATGTCTGCCAATACTCGATCGAATCTTCGATTGGCTTCAAGCCCGGATCTTGTCTACTATCGGAAATCACAGCCTTTTTTTGCTCAGTAAACGCGAGACCTTTGGTTTTGGCGTAGGACCCCAATACAGTTTCGGAAATTCTCCGGTGCCCTCCTGGCGTCTTGACTGCCAAGATTTCGTTCGTTTCCACAAGCCGTTTGACCGTGCTCACACTCAGGCCAAGAATTTCGGCCACTTGCTGTGTGGTCAGAAATCGTTCATTCACAGGTTTCATCGTTCTTTCAGTATCCGTTTCCTAGGACGATTTGAACGAATATATCGTACGACTTCTTAGCGACACTTCAAGGAAAATCATCGTTCATGTAAATTAATTTTCTAGTAAAGATCCTATAAAAACATTGTATATATGATGTTATGAAGTTTATTGCCACGAATAATTTTCTTGATGTGCGGACGTTGATTCGTTCTTGGTGTGGACGATTTGGACGAATCGCAAAAAGTGTTTTTGAGCATGAACCTTTTGAAAGACTTGCCATGAGTCGTTATTCTGGTGTTAAGGAGCTTTCGCATGACAGACAGGCGGGCTTGGGGCGAATTGGGCTCAATCAACCCGTATCTAACACTTGAAGTGGATAACATGTTGCCATTACAGACGTTTGAGAAATCAAAGCTTATCGAATTATTAAAAACCCGGTCCTTGAAGCACGGCGATTTCACACTGGCCAGCGGCAAGAAGTCGAGTTTTTATATTGATGGACGGTTGGTCACACTGTCCGCTCAGGGGGCGAATCACATTGCAGATGGTGTGCTCGAACTTCTGAAAAGCTATCCTGAAGTCACGGCTGTGGGTGGTTTAACGATGGGTGCTGATCCGATTGTCGGCGCTGTTTTGGCAAAGGCCGGGGCTTGGGGGCGAGACGACCTTCAAGGCTTTCTCGTACGTAAGCAAACTAAAGATCACGGCATGGGCAAGATCGTTGAGGGCCCTTTGGAACCAGGCATGAAGGTGGCCATTCTTGATGATGTTGCCACAACAGGCGGTTCAAGTCTTCAGGCTGTGGAGGCTGTACAGGCGGCTGGCGCTGAAGTCTCTGTAGTGATTGTCGTGCTGGACCGGCTTCAAGGGGCTGCAAAAAGCTTCTCTGATCATGGACTTAAGTTTCATGCACTGACGGACCTGCGCGACTTGGGAATTGATCCCCCAACAACTTGATTTCAGAAAATGTCGGTGTTGCAGAATCGGTTTTTTCATGAAAAAACACCGCATGTTTCATCACATGCGGTGTTTTGCACTTAGAGAAAACAACCTGGCAGAGGCTCAATTGCTATGGAAAAGGCCATGGAGGAGGCCTGTTTTGCCACTTGATTGAGGCGTTGCATAAACGCCGCCTTGACCAGATGGCAAAGCCTTGGCTGGAGCACCAAATGGCGATTTGCCGACAGCACCAGGCCCTTGAGCGGCAGGAAGAACTTTACCGGCAGCGGCGGGACCATAAGGCGATTGACCACCGGCACCAGGCCCTTGAGCGGCTGGCAGAATCTTACCTGCAGCACCAGGCCCTTGAGCGGCTGGAGCACCTTTACCAGGAGCCATGGCCGCAGGCAGAACCTTACCGGCAGCGGCAGGAGCGTAAGGCGATTGGCCAGCGCCGTTTTGAGCTGCTGGCAGAACTTTGCCAGCCGTATTCCCTAAACCATTGCCTTGGGCAGATGGCAAGGATTTGGCTGGGCCATAAGGCGATTGACCACCGGCACCAGGCCCTTGAGCGGCGGGCAGAATCTTACCTGCAGCACCAGGCCCTTGAGCGGCTGGAGCACCTTTACCAGGGGCCATGGCCGCAGGCAGAACCTTACCGGCAGCGGCAGGAGCATATGGCGATTGACCAGCACCATTTTGAGCTGCTGGCAGAACTTTGCCAGCCATATTCCCTAAACCATTGCCTAGGGCGGATGGCAAGGATTTGGCTGGTCCATAAGGTGATTGACCACCGACACCAGGCCCTTGAGCGGCTGGCAGAATCTTGCCCCCCGCGGCAGGCCCTTGAGAAGCTGGAGCAAATTTGCCAGGCGCTATAGCGGATGGCATGATTTTTCCTGCTGCCGCTGGAGATAAACCAGCAGGAGCATTGGAAGAATATTGGCCGGAAGGTGCTATGCCTTGATTGGATTGTGCGCTTGGTTCACCAGCACCCAAAGCGGCAGCACTCAACGCTAAACTTGTCAACAGATGCGACATTTTTGATCCTCATCATCCTGGAGGAAAGAACTCTAGTTATGACATCAATCCACTTCCACTCGGAAGCAGTAAATCACAACTGGCCTCGCTCATCCTTGAGCAATGATTGCGAACGAATCGCAAAAATCGAGTTGAGCAATGGCTGAAAGACTCGAATCATTTCAAGTCAATCAAAACATGCGGAAAGATCAAAGTGACGTTTCCGGATGTCTAATTTTTGTATCGTCAACACATCCTATCCCGATTAGTCAAATTTCAAAAACTAGGCAATTTGAAACCGATTGACGATTATGCGGGCTTTAACGAACATGGGCTGTTCAGATAGTCTAGGTACTCCAAATACAGATAGTCTGATTTGACCAAAATGACGAATCTTAAAATTAGGTATTTCCATGCCTATTGTTAGTGACTTGACAAGTCTGATTTGCGGTCCAGTCTAAGGATTGGTCTCGTAAACCAAGAGCAGGGATGCTTCTGGATCAGGTCAAGTTTAACGATCTACGGACAGATCCGCGAATCGGGGGATTCTATGAAATCGAATGGGGATATAATCCGGAGGACTCTTCAAACGTTCCTAACGTTTGGAATTTGTGCTCTGGACTTAAATCTTTCAATTGCTCAAACCGCGCCAGAGGCCGCCAGTGCTGCCAATCCTGCTGCGGTTGCTGCAACGACTCCAACAGTTCAGGTACTGTCGGTGCCACTTGGTGGTCGTACCGTGAATCTTACAGGTGATAAAAAGTATGGCGTCTATGTTCCCACCCGATTTGGTGGATCATTAACGATTGATACCACCGCAGGCAAGATTGAAAATCTCAAAGGGCCGGATGGTCGTGAGTTCAACAACGGCGGCGAGACCGGAATGAATCGTCATGGCTGGTATACCTTCGAGATCAAGTCCGAAGGTAAGCCATATATGATTGAGTCCAGGTTTACGCAAGTTGGTCGAGCCGCACGAAAGCCCTGGAACTTCTATTATTGGCCAACCAAGGCGGATGCCATTCATGAGCCTTGGGCGGGAGGTAACGGAATCGTTGACACCTCACAGATCATGGGCGACGACATTTTGGTTGCTGCAGTTGGATCGAGAATTCCTCCAGGCCAGGATATCGTCCGGGCTGGTGCCAATGGCCTTCTGGAGACCCTCCCGGCGCCAGGCGACGATTTGACTTGGTTTCCAAATATTTACGACGATCTGACCGCTCGTGGTGCTGCCGGACAAGTCTATGCCACTCCTGCCCCGCTCTTGAAGTTCGACCAAATCAATCGGACAATGTCACGTCAGTGGGAAGCCGCAAACAGTCAAAATCAAGACATTCAGCGATGGCCAGGTCACTGCCTTGGCGGTGCGGTGGCGTCTATCCTGCTCAATGAACCCATCCCCATGCCAGGGACAGGCTTGAGCCGCGATGAACTCAAATCGCTTTGGGCGGAGTTGGGTGAAAATCATTACAACCATGCCATTGGCGATTACGTAACAGAAGTGGCTGCTGGTCCACCACGGCCAGGTCCTGATGCCTGCGATCGATCTGTGCCACACTTCCATGCCATGCTTGAAAAGCATGTTCGTGCAGATAAAAAGGCACTTTTGGGCAACTTTAGGGCCTTCCCGCCCCGGGGCACACCCAATGAGGTCTGGAATCAGGGCCTTGGCGAGTATCGATCTGTTTATGTAGCCGACACCAGTCGCGGCGAACGGGCTTATAAAATTGTAACGGAAATCCTTTGCAATTCAGGCTCGAGCCTGAATGGCGAAGATGACAAGCCCAGAGTCATTCGTTACGACTATATCCTGAACTACGCCCCAAGCGGTGATGTGGATGAAACCAATCCATGGGCTGCCGACTGGCAATCAGTCAGTGGCGATGCCATGTATTGCCCGCTCAACTTGCTAGAAGTTCTGAACACAAGGTGGCAAGGCTACAACCCCTACATGACCGAAGCTCAGGTGCGTGCGCTGGATATGGCCAATGCCCCGACTGGCGACCGCCCGGACTACGACGTCATCGCCATGCGTGCCTCCAACTCAAGATCACCAAACTTCACGCCTGTTCGAGTTTTTGAAGCGGGCCGGGCTCCGATGCCTTCAAACGTGAATTCTACTCCATCACGTAACGGCTTCGCGAACCCGTTCAACGACCCGAACCCACCTCGCCGTGGACTGTTCCGAATGTTCAGAGGCGGCGAATAATCCGCCCACAGGCGATGACTCCCAAATCGCCCCATTTTCTGATCGATATCCCCTAAAAAACTCCGGACCGATCCCTCAAAAAGATCATCCGGAGCTTTTTTCTGCCTCAAGCGATTTCACTATCTCATCCGAACAGGATTCGCTGATGAACCCGTTGCATGTTCATTTCCCTGCATCTTTCGTATGATATCTTATGAATTCTAATCTTGCAGACTAGACTCCCCAACCCATTTTGCCAGCCATTTATTGGAATGATCAGGGTATGACAGCGAATTTGAAAACCCTTCTCAAACAAGTCTTCGGCTACAGCAACTTTCGGCCGCTGCAGCTTGAGATTATGCAATCGACCCTTCAGGGTCGCGATACAGTTGCGATTTTGCCGACCGGAGCAGGTAAAAGCCTTTGTTACCAACTGCCCGCACTGATGCGCGATGGCCTGACTGTCGTTGTTTCGCCCCTGATTGCCCTGATGAAAGACCAGGTCGACCAGCTTCATGCCGCCGGCGTTGCCGCCACCTTTCTCAACTCCTCGCTCGATGGCCCTACGTTCCAAAATCGTATTCATGCCATCGGAACCGGCCAATTCAAGCTCCTTTATGTCGCTCCTGAACGTCTGATGATGACCGATTTTCTCGACCGGCTTGCTCAGTGGCAAGTGCAGTCACTCGTTGTGGATGAAGCCCACTGCATCAGCGAATGGGGGCATGATTTTCGCCCGGAATACCGAAAGCTCAGCCAGCTCCGCACGCTCTTGCCCAATGTCCCCATGCTGGCACTGACCGCAACAGCCACGCCGCAGGTGCAGGCCGATATTGCCTCCCAACTTAAGCTCCAAGACCCGGCCCTGTACCTATCCAGCTTCAATCGGCCCAATCTTAGCTATCGGGTCATCGCCAAAGAAAAACCGGCCCGGCAAGTCTGGGAATGTGCCGCTGCCAGGCCGGAAGAATCTGGAATCGTCTATTGCCAGTCTCGTAAAAGTGCGGAAAGCATGGCTGAAATGCTGCTCGATGCAGGTATTCCCACAGTGGCTTATCATGCAGGGATGGATGCCGAGGAACGCACAAAAAATCAGGAGGCGTTCATCCGCGACAAGGCCCGGATCGTCTGTGCCACGGTGGCTTTTGGAATGGGTATCAACAAGCCCAATGTCCGTTACGTGATCCACGCCGACCTGCCCAAAAATGTCGAAGGGTATTATCAGCAGACCGGCCGCGCAGGGCGCGATGGTTTGCCAGCCGAGTGCATTCTGCTTTATTCCCGAGGCGACATCGTCAAGCAACAGCGCTTTCTTGAAGAAATCACAGATTCACAAGCTAGGCAAGTCGCCCGCAAACAGCTTGATCAAATGTCCATTTATGCCGAAGAGATCAACTGCCGCCGGGCATCACTGCTCCAATATTTTGGCGAGCAATGGCCGCACGAGAATTGCGGAAGCTGCGATAATTGCCTGGAACCCGTCGAAACCTGGGATGCCACAATCGAGGCCCAGAAACTCCTGAGTTGTATTTATAGGATCGGCCAGAAGGGAAGTTTTTCCGTTGGCTGGGCCCACATTGCCGATATCCTCGCTGGGGCAAAGACTGAAAAAATCCAGAGATGGGACCACTCCAGCCTCTCTACCTACGGGATCGGCAAAGAAAAAAAACGCAAGGAATGGGTCGACCTTGGCCGACGACTGACCAGCCTGGGCCTGACCGAAGCCAGCCAAGACCAATTTCAAACCGTAAGCCTTACCGAAAAAGGCTTGGCGATCTTGCGGCAACGCATCCCGGTAACTCTGACCCGCCGAAAGCAGGAACCTGAAAAACTGACCACCGCAGTGGTGGGACGAATTGCCAAATCAGGTGACATCCTTTGCGATGAAGGGCTCTTTAACGAGCTTCGTCTCCTCCGCAAAAACCTGGCCGACGAACGCAATGTTCCAGCCTATGTCGTTTTTTCAGACGTAACCTTACGCCACATCGCCAGAACTTATCCTTGCTCCTCATCAGAGTTTCTGGCCGTCCCTGGCGTCGGCGAACGCAAGCTGGCGGAATACGGCGAAACATTCGTTGCGGCCGTCGAAACCTGGCTCTCAACCAATTCGCCTCAAGCCTTTCCAGACCTCAAATCCGTTACGACTGCACCCCGTCAGTCAAGAATTCCAGGCGACTTGAGCAGCACCGTGCTGGAAAGTCTCAAGTGCTACCGGTCCGGAAAATCGATTGACGAAATTGCAACACATCGAAACCTGAGCCCCAGCACCATCGAAAATCATCTCAGTCAAGCCATTGAATCGGGCGAAGAACTCAGCCCCGACGACTTTTATACACCCCAGGAAGCAATGCGCATGCACGCGGCCTTTCAAGTAATCGATTCCCCCGGACTGACACAAGCGTTTGAATCACTCGCAGGTGAGATCAGCTACGGCAAACTTCGACTCTTCCGAGCCTTTAAAACCCTTGCCACCAAGAAATCCTGAGCCAGCAAAGCCATGGCGTGGCAATCACAACTCATATCAACCAAATCATCTCCAGAAAAAAACCATGACAGCTTCCACTTTGAAAGTTAGGATATCTTCAATCCGATTCGCTCAATCCAATAAAGGCCAGCACCGAACCCCCAACCCATCCCCGCCAGGCCTGTCGAATCCTTAGGAAAATCCGCACTCATGAATTACCGACCGCTTGGAAGCACCGGATTGAATCTGCCTGTACTGAGCTTCGGAGCCAGCTCCCTTGGACAGGAATTCCGTCAGGTCGACCTGACCGAAGCCATTCGCTCTGTGCACGTAGCCCTTGACCTGGGCATGAACTTTATCGACACCTCGCCCTTCTATGGCAGGGGCATGAGCGAATGCCTGCTGGGTGTGGCCCTCCGCGGAATCCCACGCGACTCATACATTCTAGGCTCAAAACTCGGCCGATATGCCGGCACGCACTTTGATTTCTCGGCCCGACGTGTGGTTGAAAGTGTCGATATCAGCCTCCAGCGCATGGGTGTGGATCACCTCGATATTATGCTTTGTCACGATATTGAATTTGTGGAAATGCAACAGATTGTAGACGAAACCCTGCCGGCCCTCCGTAAAATTCAGCAATCCGGCAAGGTCCGATTCATCGGCATCAGCGGCTATCCGATGAATATTTTTAAATTCGTGCTCGATCAGACCGACCTGGACCTGGTGCTTTCCTACAATCACTACACCCTCCAGAATACAATGCTGGCCGACTTGGTGCCATATCTGAATTCGAAAAATGTCGGCATCATGAACGCTGCCCCATTTTCAGCCAGACTACTGACTACAGCCCCGCTGCCTCCTTGGCATAAGGCCACTCCTCTGGTACGTGAAACCTGTAAAAAAGCCGCCGACTATTGTGCCAGTCAAGGCGTGAATATCGCGCAACTGGCATTGCAATATTCCATCGCCAACCAAAGTATGGCCACTTGCATTGTCGGTTCGGCCAACCCGGAAAATGTCAAGAACTGGGCCACATGGGCCCAACAGCCAATCAACAATCAGCTTCTGGATGATGTCCTGGCCCTATTAAAACCAATTCATAACTGGTTTTATATCGAAGGCAGGCCAGAGAATAACGACCCGGTCTGAATATTGCAATGATTGCAAAGGAATCGCAGCACAATGAAAGCTCTCTCCCTACTCACACCCAAGCATTGGCAATTGATCGACATCCCCGAACCCCCCGCCCCTGCGCCCGGCAATGTCGTCGTCCGAGTCCATCAGGTGGGCGTGTGCGGTACCGATATTTCCGGTTACCTCGGCAAAATGCCATTTTTCAGCTATCCGCGCATTCCAGGACACGAACTTGGTGTCGAAGTCGTAGCCGTGGGCAGCGGCGTTTCAAATGTCAAACCCGGCGACAAATGCTCAATCGAGCCCTATATCAATTGCCAGAACTGTCACGCCTGCCGCCGTGGATTTACAAACTGCTGCGAATCCAACCAAACCCTCGGCGTACACTGCGATGGCGGCCTGACCCCATTATTTACGATACCCGCTCGCAAATTGCATGTTTCTACAAAACTGAATTACGAACAACTCGCCCTGGTTGAAACCCTCGCCATTGGCTGCCATGCTGTGAACCGGGCTGCGATTGTGAAACAGGACGTGGTGGCTGTAATCGGCGCAGGCCCGATTGGCCTTTCCGTCATTGAATTTGTCAAGCTCACAGGTGCTCGGCTGATAGTGGTCGATATCAACGAAAATCGATTGCAATTCTGCCGGGATGTCATGGGCGTGCAGCACACCCTGAAAACCGACGAAAATCTTGCGAAAAACCTGACCGAACTTTCTGGCGGCCACTTGCCCGATGTCGTGATCGACGCCACAGGCCACACGGGCAGCATGTCCAACGGCTATGAACTGATTGCCAACGGCAACGGACGACTGGTATATGTCGGAATTACCACCGACGAAGTAAAATTCCGTCACGCTGTGTTTCATCGACCGGAAGGCACGCTTCTCTGCTCTCGAAATGCCTTGCCTGACGATTTCACCCGTATTATTAACCTGATCGAAACCGAACAGCTCAACACGGCTCCCTGGATCACCCACCGCACCGGTTTTGAAGAAGTGATTCAGGTATTCCCATCCTATATTTTACCAGAAACAGGCGTTCTCAAGGCCATGATCGCCGTGGGTAATTGAAAGCCAGAAAAAGGAAAACAAGACCAATGAATCAACTCGCTGAAACGGTATTACAATTCGGTGCCGGACGATTTTTGAGAGGCTTTGTGGATCGATTCATCCATCAAGCCAATCAGCAAGGCCAAAACGTGGGCCGAATTGTCATTGTGCAAGCTACCCCCGGCGCCCGTGCCAACCTGCTGGCGCAACAGGCCGGAATTTACAATGCCCTTTACCGTGGTGTGGAGGATGGCGAAATTGTTGATAAAACAATTAAAATTGAAAGCGTCAGCCGCGCTTTGGTTGCTGGCGAAGAGTGGCCAGAGATTCTGAGAGTCGCCACCTCGGCACATTTAAAATATATCATCACAAATGCAACCGAAGCCGGTTATGCCACAGACGGTACCGACAAATTCGACGACAAACCTCCCAAGTCTCTGCCCGGCAAGCTTGCTGCCGTGCTTTGGGCACGTTATAAATCTGGTGGTTCACCACTGGTGCTTCTACCCTGCGAATTGATTGAACGCAACGCGGATAAAGTCTCTGAATTGGTCATTGCACAAGCCATTTCCTGGAACTTGCCTTCGGATTTCATCTCTTGGGTGACTGGTCAATGCTGGTGGCTGAATAACCTGGTAGATTGCATTATCACCGACGGCCCGGCAGATCATCCCCTTGCATTATCTGACAAGATGCTGATTGCCATCGAACCCTATGCCTTATTTGCTATCGAAAAGCCTGCCCGAGGTATGCCTCCGATTTTCACTAGCCCCTACTTACATGTGGTTGACGACCTTTCTCCATTCTTTCTGCGCAAGGTTCGTATCTTAAATGCAGTGCACAGTTGCATGGTTGCCAAGTTTTACGGCCACGGGTTTGAAACCGTGCAACAGGTCATGGCTGACAGAGTCGCCAATCGATGGTGTCGCGACGTTGTATTCGAAGAAATTGTACCCGCACTGGTGGCCCGGGTTGAAGGTGTTGCCGAATTTGCCGACATGTCGTTCGAACGCTTTAGAAACCCGTTTCAAGTTCACTTGCTCAAGAATATCAGTATGAACCACGATGCAAAATTGCAAGTCCGCATCGCCCCTACAATCGACGAATTTACAACGATTTATGGCCGCCCGCCCAAGCGGCTCATGGAAGTATTTCATACCAAGATCCCTTCCTGAATATCGATTAAAGGGTTGAAAATGTCAATGATTCGTTCAAGTGTGACCATAAGCCTTGTCCCAGAAGCCCGTGGTGGCCCTTTTGTGTTTTGGGATGACCTTGAAAACGCCTGCCTGACAGCAAAAGAACTCAATTTCGATGCTGTCGAAATATTCGCGCCTAATCCTGAGACCCTCAAATCCACATTCATCAAAAAATCGCTTGCAGATAATGGCTTGGCCCTGTCGGCTGTTGGAACTGGCGCTGGTTGGGTCAAACACAAGTTGCATCTAAGTTTGCCAAATCCGGCGGAACGCAAGAAGGCAATGGATTTTATTAAAGGTATGATCGATGCCGGTGCTGCTCATCAAGCTCCTGCCATCATCGGCTCCATGCAGGGAAGACATGGTGAAGAGGTCGACAAGCCCTCAGCCATTGGATATCTGAGCGATGCCCTCGAAGAACTTGGTCAGTATGCGGAACAACACGGAGTTGTATTGATTTTCGAGCCTTTGAATCGATTTGAAAGCAACCTGATAAATACAATGGAATCAGGATTGCATATTCTTGACCGACTTTCAACAAAGAATGTGAAACTTTTGGCCGACCTGTTTCATATGAATATCGAAGAAGTTGATATCGCCGACGCCATCCGACAAAGTGGCCCCCGAATTGGCCATGTGCATTTTGTCGACTCAAATCGCAGGCCTGCCGGAAACGGTCATATTGATCTAAAGCTCGTGAGCAACGCGCTTGACGAGATTCAGTATCAAGGCTATGTTTCTGCCGAAGCCATGCCTTGGCCTGATTCCGAATCGGCGGCTAAAACAACCATCGAATCCTTCAATCGCTATTTTCGGAATTGAATCACCCCCCTCAAATCGGAGACCGACTAAAAATGCTCAAGCACAAATTGATCCATCCCCAGATTAATGAAATCATAGGCAGAGCTGGCCATCATGGCAAAATTCTGATCGCGGATGGAAATTATCCATCCTCATCAAAAAAAGGCCCTAACGCTGAAATTGTCAGTTTAAACCTGATGCCTGGCGTGCTGAATTGCGCCCAGGTTCTGGAAGCAATCTTGTCGGCCGTTCCTATTGATGAAATCAATACCATGATGTACACAGAAGATGATCCTTACTCACTCGATGCTGACCCCCCTGTTTGGGATGATTATCGAAAAGTAATTGCTGATGCTGGATTGAATCTTGAACTGAAACCCATTGATAAATGGGACTTTTACGACGCTGTCGCTACGCCCGATCACATCTTGACAGTTCAAACAGCCGATCGTCAGCGATATGCGAATATTCTGCTGTCCATCGGCGTGCGGATGGACTGAATGATTAAATCATGAATTTACAGAAAATCGACGCCCATCAACACTTCTGGCAGCGTTCCCAGCCATTTGATTACCAATGGCTGGACAACCCCAAGCTCGCTCAAATCTGTGGCAATTATTTGCCTCAGGATTTAAAACCCCATTTGGAAAATCGAAAAATTGATGGTTCGATCTTTGTCCAGACCCAGCATAATCTTCTAGAAAACGAATGGGTTTTAAACTTCTGTTCCGAATACCAATTTCTTCTTGGAATTGTTGGATGGGTTAATCTTGCATCTCCAGAATGCGAAGATCAACTTTTGAAAGCTCGTCAAAATCCAAAATTCCTCGGCGTCAGGCATGTGGTTCAGGACGAACCTGACGACAATTTCCTGATCCGGCAGGATATTCTCAAAGGCCTTTCAATCCTTGAGAAACATGGTGTTCCGTTTGACGTTTTAATCTACCCGAAACACCTCAAACATGTTCCGTTCATAGCTAATAAGTTTCCGAACCTGAAAATGGTAATCAATCACTTGGCAAAGCCTCAAATTGCATCTCAGAGAATGGACCATTGGGACGACGAATTTATTGCATGTTCCAAGTTCGCAAATGTCTTTTGCAAACTCTCAGGAATGGTCACCGAAGCCGACTGGGATTTATGGAAACCTTCTGACCTAAAGCCCTACATCGATCTTGCAATTCAAGGGTTTTCGCCCTCACGTCTCATGTATGGCTCTGATTGGCCCGTATGCGAACTTGCCGCTACCTATGAACAAGTTTTCGATGCACTTGCGGTTAATATCCATGGGCTCTCAGTGGCTGAAAAGTCTGCAATCTTTGCTGAGACAGCCAAAGGGTTTTATGCCCTGAGATCCTGAATTGAAACGGCTCAACATCAGCATCGCCAATAGATTGCAACCCGATCCACTTGAATCTCTGACTTTTTCGGTGATAGCTCGACACAATCCAGTTGAAATGACTGTGGATTCGCTGAAGATCTCAAAATCTCAATTTCCGATTCAATCTGGGAATCCATTTCTGTCAATTGAATCGTCACCGCTTCCATACTCTCCTCAGCCTGTGCGACATCCTGCTTCTGTCCTGCCACTTTTGTTGCGGTTCTTGCAGCAGTTGCAGCTTTGCTGATCGTGGTGGCACTGATCGTTTTTCGGCCCATCAGCGATCCAAGAATTGTCGAACCAATGGAAATTGCAGCGTCCAGCATTTTAGAATTCGCTTGCGACTTTTCACGGTCCACCTTCTGCTGGGCTCGCATCAGTTTTTCTTCAAGTGTTTTCCGCTTCGCCGCGTATTTTGATCTCAGGGCCTGGATCTGCTCGTCGCGCTGCTCTGAAACTTTTGTCGAAACTCTGATTCGAAAATCGCCTTCGGATTCGCCCGGCTGGCTCAGCATCTTCAAATCGCTATATTTATATAGTTTCAGGACATGATTTCGATAGAGATGGTCTTTTAAAGCCGTACTTAAATTGTTAATCATTTTTGGCTTTAACAGATCGCCTGGAATTGTTTTAAAGCTGGCTTCATCCTCGGGCGATTTCTCTCGTTCAGGTGCGTCTTCCACAAACATTTCACCAGAGAGCCATGGCTCTTCTGAGAGCGAACTTTCCAGTGAAACGAGTAGCGACAGTTTTTCCCAGAGGTCAATACCACCTGCTGTCTGAGTAAAATGAACTTTTGCTTCACCCAATAATGCAGGCTTGTAATTGATCTTTCCAGCTTTTCGGGCAGGCTCAAAAAGTTCTTCGATTTCTGGTGGTAATATTGGCCTTTGGCCGGTATCGGTTGTGATATCTGGCGATTTAAACTCAGCCGTTGATTCCGGCGGGTTTATAATTGACTTGCGATCTTTCATCAAATCAGAGATTTGCGTTCGTGACATCGGACCACGCAAAAATGACAATGCCCATCTTGTCTGAAATAATATCGGTTGGTCTTCGTGTACATTATTCATTAGAAAAACTCGCTGCGATAATCCGGAAATCATTTTATCCATATCAGACCTGTTAAAGCCTTGTCCAGCGGCTGTAGCAGCTCCTTCCAAACCGTCCAGAACCCTTGCCTTGTCACGTTCTGTCTGCAATCGGCCAATCCACCAAGTGCCACAATTGGAAAGGCCTTTATAGTCCAGATCGACTGGGTTCTGGGTGGCCAGAACCACTCCCAAGCCATAAGCCCGGGCTTGTTTAAGCAGAGTCAGCATTGGAGTTTTGGATGGCGGGTTCGCAGTCGGCGGAAAATATCCAAAAACTTCGTCCATATAAAGCAGTGCGCGTAGGCTTGAAGTTCCAGGCTGAGCCCGCATCCAGGCGATGACTTCGTTGAGTAAAAGCGTGACAAAAAACATTCGTTCCGAATCAGATAAATGTGCTATGGAAAGGATGGTTAATCTTGGTTTCCCTTCCTCCGTGTGCAGCAGTCGTTTAATATTGAGGGGTTCTCCGGTGCGCCAGACGGTAAAGCCGGGTGAAGCCACAAGTGTATTAATCTTCATGGCCAGTTGAAATCGGTCTTGGGCGGGAAATACGGTTTCCAGTCCCATCACACCAACTGTATCAAATGGAGGAGTCTGAATTTGGCGAATAAGTTCTGCAAGATCAAGCGATTTACCCGCAAACCAAGCCGTTTCAATAATTGTTGAGAGCAATAAAACTTCGCGACTGGTGATTGGATCCGCGTCTATTTTCAATAACGCCAAAAGGCCCATCACGGTGCCTGCGACAAGTTCGTGGAGCGATTCAGAATTCTCGCGAATTTCTATTGTTGGTGCGTCCAGCGATTTTAATATGGAGAGACTCAGGCCAGCCGAACCACCTGGCGTGTAGATGGACATTTCTACCGAATCTTTATATCTCGCAATTCGATCGGGTGTTTGATCCCATTCCGCCAGCCCCTGGCGCCAGTTGTCGGCGGTTTCCGTTGATAATTCATCGACCGAAAGCCCCTTTCGGCCTGCCTCTTCCGCGTCGATCCAAGGCTTGAAGTCTTCCGGTTTTAATTCGGGAAATGCCAGTAAAAGATTGCCCAAATCGCCTTTAGGATCAATACAAATGGCTGGAATACCATCAATTGCGGCTTCTTCGAGAAGCGATAGGCAAAGGCCCGTTTTGCCAGAGCCTGTCATGCCAACACACACTCCGTGGGTGGTCAGGTCGCGGGAATCGTAGAGCAATGGTTTTTGTACGGTCTTTTTGGTTTTCGCATCATATTCCCTACCTAAATAAAAAACACCCATTTTTTCGTATTCTGACATCTTGAAACCTTCCAGCATATGAGTTGTTTTGAGGTCGGGACTGGCGGTACGCAATCGCATTAGAAGTATTCAATGCCATCTGTTATGAATATTCTAAAGCTTGATCAATATAGGTTCAAGGTTGTTCCCTGACCATTCTTTCGGCAGCAACCAGAATATCCGTAGCGGACGGAATATCACGATAAGTGACAATCCTCTCTGATATGAGCTTACCAGCCTTATCGTCATCGACTTTCATTTTGTCCGAGACGGCCCAGAGCGGTTTGGCATTCGTCATTTTCGGAACAGTCTCAAGGTTTTGCTTCAGAGTTGCATGTCGCCAGAATCCAAGAATCTCTAAATGAACTTCACGCCCAGTGGCAAGATGGGTGAGAATGTAGTCCGGCATCCAGACAACACTTGCACCTCCTTGCCGAGTGCCTCGGAATATGGATTCAGGTTTATCAATCGACCAGGTCGGTGCAAGCTGGCGGAACCGATGGACAAAGGCCTCAAATTCGGGCGGTTCATATCCGCCAGAATCGCTGAGGTGTGAGACGAGCCCATCAGAGCTTTCCAGGTGAAAGGTGCGCAATTCTTTTTTTGCGCCCCAGTTTAATTCGGCATCCAGCCTGAAGTCCCGGCAGTTCAGGAGATTGGGTAGCCAGTTTGCCATCTGCATCCCATATTTTGTTGTCGATTGAAACATGCTCAGCGGGCCTTCGATGGAAAGATTCAATCCATCGGTCAATTCGCCTTGGGCCATGAATAATAGACGATGAAACTTCAGCATCTGGAAGATTCGGCGCAGGCGCGATGGCGACTCCCGTCGAATTTCCACGTTTAATCTTACGGCCCTGATCAATACGGATTGAGCCAGTGCAACATTATAGCGGTCAATCAGGCGCTGGGCCGAGATATCTTCGAATTTCAGAATTCGGTTTTCTTCTTTGAGATCCGCGAAAAGCGAGGATTCAACTTGCTGGGGATTGAGCTCCAGATCATTTGCAATTGCATTCAGGATTCCCTCCCGATCGAAGCCTTTTATGGCTTCTGAAGGATTGCCCTGGGCTCGCTTTCTGGCAATTGCCGTGCGATAAAGTGCGGCTGCTCCGAAGAGGCGTTCTCGCAATACTTCAGGATCCACGTCCGAAACCATTTCAAATTCAGAACGATCTTCAAGCACACGAGCCAGTCCGCGATGTGTCAGTGTGGCTTGTCCTGAACCAAAAAGGTCGGCGGCGGCGGCATCAAGTTCGCCTCTGGTCATTCCTTCACTGGAACGGAAAATTTCCAGTAGACTTTCCGCAACTTCCAGCCATTCCTGACTCTCCCGATGTAAATACATCGGAATAATCCTGAATTTATTGAATCGGACACGGACAAGGTTCCCGGTCAGCATCAGAAAATCCTTGGTTTAATCAATAGAGCTCTCGTGTTCTATTTCGACCTGGATCTCAAAAATCATGATGAATTTCCGAAACTGCTCGTCGAAGACGGGCCTGCATAGGCGGAATGCTGGCGACGGCGTGTGGATGTAGTTTCTTCCATGGTTCCAAGTGTTATAATTTCATAAAGTATGGCTTGCTTGTCACCTTTCTTTCGTAAGATTCGGCCCAGTCGCTGAACATGCTCCCTTACGGTTGAAGTGCCTGAAAGCACCACTGCAACATTGGCTTCAGGCACGTCCACACCCTCATTTAATACACGCGACGTGGCCACAATGGTATATTCGCCTGACGAGAATCGCTCCAAAACCGTTTTTCGTTCCTTAGCCTTGGTTGCGTGCGTAATGACTGGCACAAAGAAGTCTCGCGAAATCCGATAAACAGTCGCATTATCGTGAGTGAAAATAATCACACGGTCACCAATATGGCGGTCTAGAATCCCTTCCAGAACCCTTAGCTTCGCTGGTGCGGCCAAGGCAATGTTGCGGTGATCGCGAAATGCCTTAAATGCCATTCGGCCACGTGGAGACCGAGCGGCTGTAGCCAAAAATAATCCCCAGCCTCCGTTCTGACGAAGGTCAATCCGATTCTCCAAAAGAAATGACCGGTACATTTCCCGATTCGTTTCGTAAGCGAATCGCTCTTCGTCGCCCAACTGAACATACAAAGTCTGAACTTGATATTGAGCCAGAAATTCGCCTTTCAACTGGGTAATTTCGCGACGATATAAAATCGGGCCTATCAGGTGATCAAGCTGCTCATGGGCATGGTCCGAACGTTCCGGAGTGGCTGTCAGACCAAGCCTGTAAGGCGCTATAGACCCCAGCGCAGCAAGGGAATACGTCTGGCCAGGCAGGTGATGACATTCGTCAAAAATCAGTAACCCAAAACGGTTCCCAAGCTTTTCAACATTCATATACGCCGAGTCGTATGTTGTAACTGTAATGGGTTTTATATCGTAAGAGCCGCCTCCCAGCATTCCAACTTCTGTCTGGAAATGGTTGGCAAGATCGCGAGCCCACTGCTGCATCAGGTCGATTGTCGGGGTCACTACAAGCGATGGGCGCTGGGCGCGATCAATGGCCAATTCGGCCACGTGTGTTTTGCCCGTACCAGTCGGCAGAACGACCACCCCACGACCACCGGCTGCCCACCAGGCTTCAAGCCCTTCGGTTTGGTGAGGATAGGAAGATCGACCTGTTTCCAGAGTCCAAACGGTGCGGGAATATTCGCGGGCTTTGTCCTGATACTTAATCTTTTCAGAGATCAACCGTTCAATCAGAGACCTATAGGCGATGCCAGGGCAGACCCAGAAACCTTCTCTACGAGGATCAGGCTGTAGAAATTCAGGCATCCAACTTGGCTGATCTTCCAATCCTTCAATTAAAAGCGAACCACCTTCGAACCAGACTTTGACAGTCGGCTCACTTGGCTGCTCTGGGTAATTGGTATTGGCGAGTGTCGGGTTATGGCTCATTTTTGTCCATCGGCCCCGATACGATCGTGGCTTGGTCGTGAAATTATCAGTTTTCGATTCCGCTTCAACCACTTGCTTTTATACTAACGAAATCGAGGCTTCGAGCATAGGAATAAAGCCAAATTGGCATGACCAAAATGCGTTCATTTTTGCAGAATCAAAAATGATGGACCCACAGAAAAGGCCCGGAGATGTATCTCCGGGCCCTGATGACCACTTAAAGCAGTCGTTTTTTAGAAGACCAGCCATCAACGACTTGCCGACTTGGTGGCAGCAATTCGTGCTTCCAGCGTTTTGTTGGTCTCGTTGAACACATATTCAAGATAGGGGTCTTGTGGGTGTGCAAGCGATTCAAGAGCGATTTCCTGAGCCTTGGCAGCATCAGCGCCGCGGAAGAAAGCCAGCCCACGGACCGCTTCAAGACGAACACGCGGGTGATCATCATTGACCAGCTTCTGAAGATGATTGAGCGGCTCTTTCACACGGTCTTGCCAAAGCACAAGCACGCGTGAGGCTGCTGCACGAGCACGAGGATCTTTGCTTTTGAGCACATCCGCAAGCAGTTGCTCATTGACAACGTTCAGATTCTGATGCAGCCAGAGGCCTTCCATCATATGGTGCTGATAGCCTGGATCGGTTTTGTTCAGGTTGGCAAGCCAGGTTGGAACAGCGGCAAGAACCTCTTTCGCGTCTCGGCTGCCAAGCTCAGACCTGACACGATAACGCACCCGGTCTTCGGTCGATGTGAGTTGATCAAGCAGCGTCTCGATCGGCTGACCAGCAATCTGCTGAGGCTTTACGAGTGGCCGATTTTTGTGGGTGATGCGATAAACACGACCATGAGAGTGGTCGCGGTTCGGATCACGCAGGTTGTGCTGCATGTGGCCGATAATGGTGTTGTGCCAGTCGACGAAGTAAACGGAGCCATCGGGTGCGACTTCAAGGTCGACAGGGCGGAAGTTGGGGTCGTCAGAAAGCAGCAGTGGCTCTTGTTCCACAGCAGAGAAGCCCGAGCCAGCATCCTGAAATTTGTATCGCAGAATACCAAGCACACCGATGACGTTCTCGACCAGCAGATTCCCTTGAAATTCGTCAGGAAAATGCTTGCTGGAAAGAATTTCCGTAGCGGAACAGGGACGGGTTCGCTGCTGATAAACCTGATTCATGCGGGGGTGCTTGCGAGGAAAGTCAAGCGAGCCGCTGAAGCCGGTGCCCCAATAGGTCTGTGCCCCTGTGCCATCGGTTACGAAGTCTTGACCCCAGGCGTCTACAACGTGGCCATGAGGATTGGCAAACCCATAGCTCGTATAGGCATCAAACTTGAAGGTCCGGGGCTCAAATCGGAAAACAGCACCATTGGCCGTCCGTTCCGGAGCTCTCCAGGGTGATTCCACCTGACTATGGTGGAACGTGCCTTCCTGCATATAGAGCGATCCACCTGGATCAATCACAAAACTGTTGATCGTATGGTGAGTGTCGGCTGTATCCACACCCGATAAAACTCGTTGGCGAATGTCCGCCACGTCATCGCCATCGGTGTCTTTGAGGAAGATCAGGTCAGGCGCCTGAGCCAGTAGAATCCCACCGTTCCAGAACTCAAAGCCTGTCGGGTTATGAAGCTTGTCGGCAAAGGTCTTGACTTTGTCGGCTTTGCCATCATTGTTGGTGTCCTCAAGAATGATGATCTTGTCATTCATTTCATCCTTGGGCTTCCAGTGTGGATAGCTTGGCCAGACGGCAACAAACAGGCGGCCTTTGGTGTCGAACGCCATTTGCACCGGGTTGGCCATTTCAGGGAACATGGTTTCATCGGCAAACAGGTTGACCTGGAAGTCGGCCGGCAGCTTCATCTTGGCAATAGCGTCCTGACCGTTCAGGTAAGGATGCGCCCCGCCAGACAATGGGCCAGGCTTATTGGTCACGACCGGTACGAAGCCGGGCGTGTTGGAATCGTCGACTTTCAAGTCGCTGCCTTGAGACAATGCCCAGACCCGCTTGTCGCGATTGGCGGTCATGACGTCCAGGATTTCCATCTCGCGATCCATCACCACCCGATTGGTCTGACCATTGACGAACTTTAGGTCGGCCCGGCCACCATAAATGGAGTATCCGTCGGTGGTTCGGTAGCGGTTATACCAGAAGTGATTCTTTTCCAGAACGCCGGCCCTGATCGTTTCAACCTTTTGAACACCGACTTCATTGGCCGATCCAAAAAGACCTTTTTCGATCACTTCTGCCAGTTGACGATTACCATCGGCTGATGGGTGGATACCGTTGATCGTCAGCGGCTTGGCGGATTTCGCAAAAAGGGCGATTGTCGGGCTGAACAAATCTACGAACTGAGCATGATTTTCGGCTGCAACTTCTTTCATTGCAGAAGTATACATTTTTAGGCGGGGATTGTGTTCAGAGCCATCCGGCAGATTTGGGTTATGCGTGTTTTCGAACGCAATGGGCGAAAAAATCACCACTCTTGGGGCCGATTTTCCATCGTATTGTTTACCTTGCCAGTGCTTGATCTCTGAAGCCAGGTCGGTTTTAAACTTCTTCAGACCAGCTTCGCCGGCATACGACTCGTTGTAGCCGAAGAAGGCGAAAACCACATTCGCTTTAACGCGCTCCAGCCATGTATCCGGGCTACCAAAATTGGCAGAACGCAAACGCAGGCTCAGTTCATCACCAGAAAATCCAAGGTTGCGAATCACCAGATTGGAATCCGGAAAACGTGCTTGAAGTCGTGCTTCAAGCCAGCCATCATGTTGCATGCGATCCGCAAGCGTATTACCGACGATCGCAATGTGATCGCCTTTTTTGATTTCCAAAACTTCTGCTGAGGCCGAAACGGTCAAAGCAACCATCATGGCCAAGGCTCTGATTGAGCCTCGAACGGGTGCTAACATGGATCAGATTCTCCTGGTCAAGAGAGTAGCGATGGTGATTCCATTGTGAGATGTTATTGAAAATCACCGGGCAAAGCGTGGTGGGCGATTCCCTCGGAATCGGACGACGAAGGTCATTCCAATCAATATACTAAAGACGGTCACGTGTTTCGAGACTTTTGTTTTAAGCAAACTTGCTCGGATCAGGACTACTTCCAATCGCGTCGCCAACCGAGCACTCTCGGCCGGCTTCTCAATCGTTCTAACCTCATGAGAGTAAAGTCATTCCAGAATTTTGTCCAAGCACGGGCCAGGGCCTGATCCGTGTTGCAATCGTTTCGATATCAAAAAACTCGAATGACGAGCATTCACCCCCCCCAACCATTTCATTCGATCGTAGGGCCATTCGCCTTGGCAATCTTCTTTACACCGCCACTGACTTGAGTGGCGGGCGCATCGCTTGAAGCGCCAGAACTTACAAGCCCAGGCTCGGCTGCGGATCCAGCATTGACGGGTTGCTGAACAACGACCGCCTCTGGAATTGCCGGATTGACCACTCCGACCGTTGCCGAACCGCTCGAATGAGACGACGAAACCACCTTGGCACCGGCAATGGTCGTGGGCACTTCGGTCAAATGGACTGGATCCGGATTGACCCGGGTCGGACCCCAGAACGGTTGGTGGCCGACTGTTGTCACTTGCCCGTTGGGTTCAATGTAATAATGATTCTTGGCGCAACCTGAAATGCCTGCAAATATGAGGGAAATGGCCAAATGGACCACCAATGGCTTGGACCGGTTACAATTCACATCTGCGAACAGTCTTGAAATTTTCAGCATCGGATCCATCCTTGACCAACTTCAGGGGGCATTTTCATTTCAACCGATCTCAATGGATTCTATACTTACACCAAATCGGAAGAAGCCTCAAGGCCAGTTTTCGCTAGGAAAGATCCGGATCTGACATGCTATTTTCAACGAGCAGGAAAGTCTTTCTGATAGCGATTCAGGAGCAACTCCAGATTATTCTCAACCACATAAATCCGGCCCTTCAAGAGTCGCTTCTCGCCCGGCGCCAAACCGCCAATCCTGAAGTCGGAATGGAGACAGACAATCACACCCTGAAACAGTTCTTGATAAGGTTCCCAGGCTGTTGCAAGAATCTTTTTGCCATCGCTCGAAACACATCCGATCAAGCCATTGGCCGTTTTAATCGGACTCAATGGCCTTGGATTCAAATCATTGCGTGAAACGCCTGGGCCGGCCCACACTTGCCCGGGTGTGTATTTCGCCAGTTTTGACCACGGCTGCAATTTATTGAGAAACACCTGTTGCGGTTGCTTGGTCATAGGATTCTCAACAAACAGAAACGACTTCGAAAGATATCCTTCACTTGCATATTCTGGTTTCATACCAACAAATCGGTCGACTCGCATACAAGGCTGGCCCCAGTGGGCGTCGCTCTGCCGATTGGTCGGGTTGAAGGCTTCCAGCTCAAAGTTTACAGAATCTTTTGTGGAAAGTATCGTATGACGAACCACCACTCCATCTTCGAGTTTGCTTTCAAGCACAATACGGGTCTGATCCTTTGATGTCTCAAGGACTTTTGTGGTGTGCGGAAACACCGTATCTTGCCAGTTTCGAGCTGTGGATCCTGCCCTGCAATAGGCTTCAATATACCAGACAGTAATCTTGCCGCCCGGAATTTGATCCCCCGAGATCGTCAATAAATTCTCTTTCCAAGAGAGGCCCAATGGCGATTGCTCTGCATAACTCGTAACGGCTAATCCGGATAAGATCAATGCAGCGATGAATAGACGTAATTTCATTTCCTGGTTGCTCCTGTTTGTTCCACTTTGAGGTCGGTTTTGAGATTCAGATCTTCCATATTTGGACGTGGGAAAAGGTCGGGCCAAGCGGATCTTGCAGCTCTCTGGAAAAACTTTGAAGAGTTTTCCGATCGCGCCTTGGGCGCCGATGCAATAATGGCTTTGGCCAGCGCAAGTCTTGAATTCAGGAATGCATTTTCTGAACAGACGGATGTAATCAATTCCAAGTCGGCCAAAGCCAGGTCATTTCGGCCAAGTCTCTGCCAGATTCGGGCACGTAACATCCGCCAGTCAGGCTGAAACGGGTCGGATGCAAGAGCTTTCGAAAAATCGGCGAGCGACTCGTTCAATCGCGACAACCGCTCAAGCGTTTTGGCTCGCCATGCCCTGACATCCGACAATTCCCGAGTGCTCAAGATATTATCGAAATCCTGTAATGCATTGGCATATTCACCCTTGGCCAGATAAAGCCGGCCTCTCAGATCAATGAGCATCGGGTCCTCAAACGATATTTTCAAGCCATCTTCTAGCCGCTCCAATGCCGTTTCAAATTGGTTTTGGTAAATCATCACCAAAACCTGGGCCCGAACGGATTGTACGGAAATGTCGTCATTCTCAAGGCTTTGATTTAACGATTCCTGCCAGCTTGCAATGCCTAGAGCTGATTCCAGAACTGCTAAATTCAAACGACACCGATTACGAAGATTTCCAATATGTGTATCCGTCATTCGCGGATCGTCGGCCAGCCGTCGTAGCCTTTGAATCACTTTTTCAATCTGCCGGCGATCAAACTGAGGCCAGATCAGCACAATTTCAGGGTCGTCGAGCCTTAAAGAAACAAGTGTCTGAAACCATCGCGAATCTTCGGTTGGTATTTCTGCAAGCACAGAAATTCTCGATCGATTCAGTAGACGGAAATGCATCGGCATATTGGAACGTCGAACGATTTTCTGTGCATCTTCCAAAGCTTCCCAAGATTGACCTGTTTTCAAAAAAGCCTGAGCTCTCATGGACCTGGCTGTCAATACATCTGGATTCGACTTCAGAAAGTGATTTAATGCCTGAATCCCAACATCAGATCGATTCTGCCCAATCAGCAGGCGGGCTCGAATCAATGACCAGGTGGATTCCGAATTATGGTTCGGGTCAAATTCATCCAAAAGCACCTGCAGCTCTGGCCAGCGCCCCTCTGACACCAATTGTTCGCTCCAGGCCTGCGCGGCCAAAAGTCGCAGCGAGTGATTCGTTTTTGTCTCTTTCAACAAGTTGATCAACAACTTTTCAGATTGCTCAAATCGCCCCATCCCCTGCTCGACCAAGCCTGTTTCAAGTGTCAGGAGTGGCTTCACCTGCTCCCCAATCGAATCTGCCCGGAACTGTTCTTCCAGTGTTTTTAAATCCTCCTCAGCCTGAACATATTGGCCTTGAATCCGTTCCAGCCGTGCTCGATCAAGCCTCGCCCAAGGGCTTTTTCTGTCCAGAGCTGTCGCAATGTCAAATCGGTCCAGGCTCAAAATGAACTGGCCTTGATATTGCATCAGCAATGCCAATTCATGATATCCCCAAGGGTCTGACGGATCGATTGCAATCGCCCTGCGAAGCCATTGCGACGCTTTATCATGTCGTCCATCAAGCTGCGATAATCTGGAATATTGAAAACAGGCTACGGCTGAAACTTCATGACGTGGCTCAGTCCAGTTTGTTGACGGTGGATGCACCCGCTCCAATGACGCCGACAGCCGTTCCCTTAAAACCGTCCAGGGCAAACTCGATTCACGCAGGTTCGTCACCTCCAGACAAACACTCAATCCAAATCGCAACGCGTTATCCCGACTCGGGTTATTCATGGCACAAACCGCTTCAAACAAAACCAGTTCTGTCCAATCCTTCAACTTGATTTGTTGTAACTCATGTAAATCATCAACCCATTTTTCCACAGGTTCGGAATTCGTTTCCTGCACTGGCAAGCTGAATTGTTTCAGAATTGGAAAAACAATCCGTTCAAGATCACTCTCCAAATCGTCAATGTCCAATTCACCACCAAATCGAGTCGCATGTAGGATACGGTACCGGAGCCATCCAATTTCACTGATGTATTGATCCGCTGACCGGCGGGCTTGTTCCATCCGTTTCGTCTGAGCTAAATCGCGTTCTGCAAGGTCATAGATTGCAGATAACTGGTTTTCATCCGCAAGACGGCCTAAAACACGCCTTTGACTGTTCAGCGCACCTGTATAATCTTCGCGAATCTTTGAAAGATTCGCTGTTTTTAAATCTTCAAACGATTCACGGGTCAACCGGTTTAATCGCTCCTGCTGATTGGACTGATACATGCTATAGCCAGGCCCTATCAGCAATATGGCGGAAACAGAGATTGCCGAAATCAATACCATTCGATTGCGCCGCAAACTTCGCCCGAGACGGCTTGTAATCGGCTCCTGCGCGTGGCGGATAGGCAGGTCCGCTGCGATCGCCCTTAAATCTTCGCTCAGTTGGGCTGCTGTCGAATATCGCCTGGACGGGTCCGGGTCAAGACACTTGCGAATCACCCGATCAAGCACAATCGGCACATCAGGCGCTACATCCCGCACGGACTTGGCTGGCAGCTTCCTGAGTTCAAGATTCTGCCTGAGCAATTCCTCCCGACTATCCGCCGGTACATACGACTTATTTGCCATCCTGGAACGCGTAAGTGCTTCGTAAAGCACTGCACCAAGAGAATAAATGTCCGCACGCTGATCCACCAGCCGGGATCGGCCAGTCATCATGGCTTCGAGATGTTCCGGAGCCATATAAGCCAGTGTTCCGCCAATCCCTTCCTCGTTCGACACTGGTGAATTATGGCTCGATTTATCTGGCAAATTGGCAACTGGCGATTGCATTGCCAGATTAAAATCAAGCAACATCGGCTCGCATTCAGGCGTTACCAAAATATTCGTCGGTTTGATGTCCCTATGCAAAACCCGACGCTCATGGGCGTGCCTCAGTGCGTCGGCAAGTGATGCTCCCCACCAGGCCACAGCTTGTGCAAATGATAATTCCGACAGCGAACGCCGTGCCGATGACTCTCTGGCCTCGTCCACCATCACCTCAGGCTGAAGCGAATCAATCAGATTCATCATGTCGCGACCGCTCAGGCACCGATCCCAGTCCGCATGCTCAATCACTGTATTCAAAGTGACTCGACCAAAATAAGGCATGCAAACCAGGTCGAAATGATGGCCACCCGTTTGCGTCTTCTTGTGCGAGTAAATCGGCACAATGTGTGTATGCTGAAGTCTCGCCAAAGTCAGCCACTCGTCATGCTGGCCGCGGGTCACTTTCAAAGCCACCTTGCGCCCCGCCAGCAGCGCATCGTGCGCAAGATAAACCTTTGCATAACTGCCCACTCCAAGCTCCCCGACCAACTCAAATCCTTCCAGATTCTGGCCCACTTCCGGGAAGCCGTCCATGCGCTTGGCCTCGTCCTCAAGCGCTTCGCCTGCAACCGCTTCCTGAATCAAAACAAGCTCACGCAAAGACTCGTAAGCCAGCGGAAACCGCTTCGCATATTCCGCCAGCCGAGGTTTCCCACCGGCCTCCATCCTCAGCATGTACTCCTCAAAAGCAAGGCCCGCTATAAAAAATGGACTTTCTGAACAACCGGAAAGCACCTGGCAGTAGTCTTCCACCTGAGCCGGCTCTCCCACATCAATCCGGCACGCCATATCCACTCTTGCAAGTGCCAGCAGGGCCGGCAGTCTTTCCGACACGTCCTTAGGCAGATAATCTTCAATTCTCGGCCTGCGAACTCCATAAGAGCCCTTGGATTCATGCCATTCCCGCTCAAAAACTCGTGCCCGACGCCGATTGGAATCGTCTTCCGCCCGGTTCCAAATCGTAGCTTGATCAGACGAATTTGAATGTGTCATGATCGTTCCGGCGCCTTTCCAGACGAACTCGCAGATCCTCTAATACTCTTTGAACCGTTCGCTCAGAAATCCCAAGCTTGTCGCCAATTTCTTTACTTGTGTGCCCCTCAGCTTTTAAGTCAATCAAAACCTGACGGCCCTCTGGCACCAGACTACGCCAGTGCGAAAGCTCATCAGCCGCCTCAAGCAATTCCGATGCCGTCTCAGCTTCGTCGGCCAGATCCAGGTCGGCACGAGAATCACCGTGAATTGTTCGCAGGCGATGAATGTCGGTCTTCTGGGTTGTCTCACGGCGATACTGATCAATCACCTTATTACGCGCCATTCGACTTAAAAATGCAAAAAGCTGCGACGATTCCTTGAACTCCAGAGTCGCATCCACTCCAGACTCCGCAATCCCGTGCTGATCCTCGACAGGTTCGCCGCTGATTCTCTGAAAAAAACTTCGCCAAACGCTTTGCATGATGTCCTGAGAATCAAAACGCGACCTCAAAACGCGCGGCAGACAACGCCTCACCACAAGCCTCACCTGAGCCTCATAACGTTCCAGAATCTCTGTCGCCGCCGATTGGTCGCCCGATCTCAATCGACCTAACAATTCGGCCAGACAATCGGCTCCGCAATCGTCACTCGACCCACTTTGACTTACGATCGCTGTCGATTTCAATGCTGACATACGGCCCGGATCCTTCCCGTCGAGACTTCCTTTTGCTCTTTCCGTAACCCCACTTGTACTCAGATCTTCCTCAAAAAGCAACAAAGAAATCCAAATTTGTCAAAATTTCTTGCAATTTACATAGCTCATTTCATCCCACCCCCTTCCTTGATTTCAATCCGTCGATCCGCTTTGATATTTTTATGCTGGTCAACCATTCCTGATGGCCATTGAACCTCAATCATTTTGATCTCAGATTCTCCGCCAAGACCAACATGAAGGTGCCCATCACTCGCAGATTGAAACGATCCTCCACCAACTCGCCATACCGTTTTCCGATGCTCTCCAAAATGTACCGTCAGTTTCGATCCCACTCCGTCCCGATTCGATTTCACACCCATCAATTTCAAGGTCACCCAGTGCAACTTCGATTTCGTCGTATTCCTTAAATGTAAAAGCGGGTCGTTCTGCGACTGAATCACAGCATCGATCCGGCCATCGTTATCCAGATCGCCGACCGCAAGTCCCCTACCCATCAATTCACCCTGAAATACCGAGCCCGCTTGTGCGGACACATCCACCAGCCGATTGGATCTTACCAGGAAATCGGATTGCATTTTCGCCCGTCCTTTTTCGGGATTCGATAATAGCTGGCCTTTCATAAGCTGCATTGGCATGCGCCAAGGTATGGCTGGACGACCATCCGTAACATGCCCATTGACCGTCAAAAGGTCTGTCCGGGAATCGTTGTCAAAATCCGTCAGGGCGATCCCAAACCCAAGATAAAATCGCGAAGCCGCAGCAACTCCAAAGGCGGCCGTGCGATCTGCAAATAGACCGTTCCCAAGATTCAGAAAAATCGAGGTCGATTCGTTATAAAAATTGGTCACCGCAAGGTCAATCAATCCATCGCCGTCCATGTCCGCAGCGGCTGTGCCCATGCCTGCCTGATAGCCGCCCTGAGCATTGGCAGCGACTCCGGACGCAAAGGCCGATTCTTCAAAAATCATCTTCCCCCGGTTCAAGAAAAGAAAGTTGGCCGTCGTGTCATTTGCCACAAAAAGGTCCATCAGTCCATCCTGGTTCACATCGGCCGACACTACGCCCAGGCCGCGTCCCTGACCCGCCAAATCCGCTCCCTCTACACCGGATTCCTTGCTTATATCTGTAAAAACGCTCCCGTCATTGCGGAACAGGTGGTCTGTTAATGCCGGAAAATCAATCGGCCTGCAATCGTAAGTATTCGGTTTCAATGGATCAATACATGGATACGATTTTCCCTCAATCCATTCCATGTAATGGCACACGTAAAGATCCAGATCTCCATCATTGTCAAGATCCGCAAATGCGGCGGAAGTTGGCCAGTCCCGGTCGCCACTCAATCCATAACGTTTGGTTACATCCTCAAAAGTTCCATTTCCCTTATTGCGATAAAGGGCATAGGATCGCCAGCGGGTTACGAAAATATCGCTGAATCCATCATTGTCAATATCGCCAATTGCGACTCCGTGCCCAAATCCACGCGGAAACTTGTCCAGGCCTGCCTGGGCCGTCATATCCAGGAAACGGCCATCTCCCAAATTCCTGAATAATCTATCCCCATTGTGCGGCTTGGCCGGATCAGGCGGAAATGAACCGGATTGAACGGCATAAACATCCATGAATCCATCGTTGTCATAATCAATCAGCCCCACCCCTCCACCTGTACTAAGTGGCGGAATCAGCTTTGTGGCCAAACCCCCATTTTGATGAACAAATGCAGCAAGGCCAGACCATTGGGCAATATCCTCAAATTCAATCGGATTGCGATCAACAAGGTTCGGCTGCAATGCAATCGCAGATTTATCCACTGATGGTTTGAGCGATTCGAGTTCCACCCAATCCATCAGCAATTTGAATTCTTCCTGAGGCTGTTCCGAATAGGCCAAAGCCTTGCCTGCGGCCAGCGTCTTCCAGGCCCACGAATCCATCACGAACCCCAGCCTTGCGGCCGTATCCGCCAGTTTGACTGCAATTTCGGGCGTCAGTGGAGACGATTTGCGGCATAGCCTGGAATATTCCATCCGCCTCAATTCTGCTTCCCGTTTTAGAGCCTGATATTCTGCAGCCTGTTTTGCAAGTTTCTGGCTCGCCGTAATTTCTGAAAGTCTCGAAAGGGCCGGGCGATCCGATGGATTGATCTGAACTACAATTTTTAAGCATTCCGCTTCGTTCGAGATCAAATCTGCCTTCTGAAACAGCCAGGCAGCCATTCGATTCGCTTCGACTTTTGTAAATTTCAATTGCTCCGAGATCTCAAGTGCCTTTGAGAAATCTCCTTCAGCCATCGCCAATTGAAGCCTCTCTTGAAGCACAGCCCGGTCGTCAGGTCTCTGGGCAATCAATCGATCGATAAGGTTTCGAGCGTCCTGAAATCGGCCAGCCGATCGATCAAGAAACGTCTGGGCCAATCTGACCCGAGGGTCATCAGGCGTCAGGCGGGCCGCTTGTTCAATGGAAGCCGTCCAATCACCGATCACAGGCTCTTCGACATCCATGACCCAAAGCGAGGCAAGGCCATCTTCTGGATGATCCAGCGCATAAACTCCATCAGCATAAGTCTGGCGAGCCTTCAATGTTCGGCCCTGACGTATCAGCACCGTATGAAACAGTATCCGATGCTGCAAAGATTGCTTGGTCAGATTCAAGTGGCGATCGTAAAGTTTCTCTGCTTCATACCAGCGGCCCATCGCGACCAATTGGTCGGCCTCTTTCAATTTGACTCCATCATCGAGCTCATTGCGTATTTTTTCAGCCTGAGATTGATGCGTCTTCGACACGACCTGCTCGAGACTTTTTCTGGCTGCCGTCAATTGATTTTGCCGAATCTGAAGCTGGGCCAGATGAATTCGAGCCTGATCAAGAAGTTCGAGGCGACTTTGATAAGCAAAATAAACCGTCGGAACATTAGCAAGCATTTCTTTAAAAGTCGATTGGGCTTCAGGCAGATTTTGACTTTGAACAAGGGCATCGGCCTTTTTTAGATTTCTTTGAATCAAAGCCAGGGCTTGGGAATCAGAATTCCAAAGAAAACCGAATCCCATAGCCAAGAAAATGGCCAGTAGAGCAGCTCCTTGAATCAGACTAAGTTTTGGTCGATCAAGATTAGACATGTTTTCTGATGCAATACCTGCGATGTTTTTTGAAAGGCTCAAACAGCATTATGAACAAAATCAAATCAAAAGAAAACACGCCAGGCTTTGATCCTGGCGTGTTTTTGACTACAAATCACAAGCTGTTGAGCGATACACCAGCTCGCATGGCTAAATTTTCAATAATCTGAGGCCGAGATCACTTCGGCACCAGCGATTGTGGAAAGAGCTTGGTAGATGCCATATGGCAACTTCAGAGTGTAGCCAGAGGTGCCAGTCTTAACCATAGAGGCTGGTGGGGCTGGCCAACTGTTGATCGTGTCTTTGATGAACCGGACTGAGCCGTCCGCAAAGCCCGAACAAATACCGCCCGGGTGGTAAGAATTTGCAGTCGAGTCGACATCGCCACCACGGGCATAACTCGAGGCACTGCTCCAACTGTTCTTGAAATAGTTTGGAGAAAAGCCAGTCGCAACAAGTGTATCGCCATTGCCGCCGGCTGTCCACCACTTCGGACCATAGCCGTCACCACCAAATTTCTTGTCGTTGACCGCAGATTTTGTGTAACTGCTTTCCAAGAAAAGGAATGTGTTGGATGTGCCGTCCGTGATCTGTTGAAACCTCACGGGAGCCTGAACCACACCTGTGTCCCTGCCACCAACATGGTAGAACATCCCTTTGTTCCACGTGGAAGGTGAACTGCCAGCGGGCAGATCCCATGTCCGCACAGGGTGTGGACCACCATTGCCAGCATAGGAACTATATCGCATCGGAATCGGGGAATCGTCCCAGCCGTCGCCAGTGGCACCCGGGTATCTTGTTTGAATATCCGGATCCGAAGGGCACCAAAAAGAGGCAACCCCAATCCCGGACGCAGTCGAGTTTTGGGCATAATAGATTCCAATGCTCTGATTGATCATATTGAAGACGTTGCCCTGTTCAAGAAATTGAGACAAGGCGACCATCTGGCCCCAGTTCTGACGCATCAGGCCACCACCAATGTCGCGACCAGGAGCATCGCCCATGGGGAATGAGCCGTTGGCACTTTCATAATTGTGGGCGGCCAGGCCGAGTTGCTTCAAATTATTGATGCACTGGGCACGGCGTGCGGCTTCACGAGCTGACTGAACAGCCGGCAAGAGCAAGGAAATCAAGACAGCAATAATGGCGATCACTACCAGCAGTTCGATCAGGGTAAAGCCTGAGCGATTTTTTTTATCATTCGAGATCATAACCTATTCTCCATTGGAGGAATCTAGACGAGAGCAAGACAAGACCCACTCATCAAACGGAAATCAATCCCCAAACGATGCATAGTCATATCAGCATTCGAAGACGGATTGAGTTGAGAAGAGGAACTAGATATATTACGAAACTTGATTGATAAATGTTACAACTATTTTCGAAATTACGAAAAAATCATCGTGAATCCTGGATGCGATCTCTCGGATCACCAAAAAACCAATCGCCAGATTCATCTCAAACCCACCCAGTCAAATGGTTTTAACGCCTTTCCGATTTTGCTTGTCAGATACTTTGACTTTCGAATACCGTAGGCTTTGAAGATCTGAGAAAGACTTGGGCGACGAAAACGCAACTGGTTTTGAACCGGTAAACGAAACTGCATTCACCTGGAAAACCGGAATTTATGTTGGCCAGGTGCCCTCAACCCGGCGCGGTGTTTTATTACAAAGACACATAGACCCATACTTAAGATGATCTTATGCATGATTTATATTTTAGTCCAAGAATCGCCAGATTAGCGCACCTGGGCATGCACAAAACAAGAAAACTCAGGCTTTCAAAATGAACAGGGCTTAATCTTGATCGATCCAGAAGCGGCGGGCTTGAAACATGTCGACCAAAGTGCGGATCATTGGCTCTTGTTCGACGGCAAACCAGCGGGACTCTTTATCGGACTCGTTTTTTGCGACGCTCTCTGCCTTATCCGTCACCACCACCCGCAAGCTCAGAGGCTTGCCCCAAATCGACCTGGACGCCGATTCAATTTTGCTCAGGTTTTCAGGAAGTGTAAATTGCTCCGCCATCTTATCAAACGCCAGTGGAACTTCGCAGACCATTTCACCTGTTGGGCTATAGCTCTTGGGAGGGTAACCCGCCACCACGGTCCCGAGCCTCATCCCAATCTTACCTACGAATTCGTCCCACCGGATCTGAATCTTTTCAAAATCAGGCCGATCCAAGAAACCATTTTGGTTCGGGGCCGCAGCCGGAATTTCCAAGGCCGGTTCCGGTTCCTCCACCAGCGATGTTGCCACCCGCTTGATCACCGCAGGCCGAAGCGGTTCGCGGCGATGCTCTCCTGAATCGGCTGCGACCGAATCTCTCGCAGAAGGCGCTGCTGTGATGCTTTGTCGGGTGATGGCCCCTGCTCTTTGACTGGCAGGTATTGCTGCTTTGGTCTCTGGCCCCGGAACACCACCTGTTTTGATTCGGGCAATGATGTCGGAAAGGTCTGTGAGCCGATCAAGTCTGGCGACTCGGGCAAGACCCAGTTCGGCCAGAAGTCGGCCCTGGGGATTGCCTTTCATGCGTGTTTTGGTTTCCGCCATGATCTGCATCGCTGCCAGAATACTGTCCATGCCCCAGCTTTCCGCCAAGGCCTCGAGTCGTGGTTTCTGACGGGAACCTACGGCCATCAGTGGCCCTTTGGATCCCGCAGACTGAACCATGGCATCGCGCAGAAGTTCGAGCACACCCGAAACCAGATCGCCCGGCTGTACGCCCACGGCCATAGCCGATTCGACTTGCTCCAAAAGGCTCGCAAGATCATGAGCCGCTGCCGATTCGAGCAAGTCGAGCATTCGGTCATCGCTGGCAAGACCCAGGATTTCGCGAGCTTGATCGTCTGAAAGCCGGCCTTCGCTATGAGTCAGCAATCGCTCCAGCAATGACTGGGCGTCGCGCATGGACCCACCCGCCCGACGCGCCACTGTCCAGAGAGCGTCCTTCTCAACTTCTACGGCTTCCTGGTGACAGATCGAGTCGAGTGTTTCGACAATCTTCTCAGGTGTAATCCCTGCAAAATCAAATCGCTGGCAGCGGGAAAGCACGGTGATCGGAATTTTGTGCGATTCGGTTGTCGCAAAGAAAAACTTCACGTGTTCCGGAGGCTCCTCCAAGGTCTTCAGCAGAGCGTTGAAGGCCCCCGTCGAAAGCATGTGGACTTCGTCAATATAATAAATCTTGAACCTCGACCGGCTCGGCCTTAAACCCACATTCGCACGGAGCTCGCGTACCGAATCCACTCCGGTGTTGCTCGCGCCATCGATCTCGATGACGTCTACATCCTGCCCCACAGAAATCGCCAGGCAGGTGTCGCACTTGTTGCAGGGCTTGTCCGTCGGTCCAATCTCACAGTTCAGGCATTTGGCAAAGATTCTTGCCATGCTCGTTTTGCCGACCCCACGCGTCCCTGTAAAAAGATACGCGTGTGTGATCCTGTTGAGACGAATCGCATTCCTCAAGGCAGCAACAACATGCTCCTGCCCCACCAGATCGTCAAGTGTTTGTGGGCGATATCGCCTGGCTACGACCTGATAAGAGGCCGAGCCTGATGGGGCGGTTCGCATTGTTGCCGGGTCGCTCACGACCGTTAAGCCTCATCTACCCGACACAAAATGGCCAGAAACCATCCATGAACCCTGAACCAAGCCATTTACCGGACGTAATCAACCGTATCCAAAAGGTTGCGGGTGAGCCGGGGAGGTTCTCCCAAGCACATGATGGCGATGCTTATGGCTGCTGCGTTCCCGCCCTGACCAGGTTCGCAAGACACCATTGCCAGGGTCCCCCCCGGCTCACCTGAAACCCTTCAAAGATCACGAATGTTGATTTCGTACTCTGCACTCACTGAAAGTCGTTCATCTTTTTACGATGGCCAAATTCCATGCATTACTATATTGTGAAGGCCAATCGCCTAATTGACAAGGCCAATCGTACAAGGGCCGATAAAGACTCTGACTTGTGTTCCATGTGAATCAATTCTCCGGCTTGTATCGATTCCTGCTATCCAGACACCCGATTGCCTGCGAATGATCTGATCAACCATACCCGTCATCCGAGTTTCAGACTCGTCTTAAATCAAGTGAAATCCGACGCTTTGAACGATTGGCAAAAAATCCTCCACGGTGTCCGGGAAATCCGACTGGCCAATGGCCTGACCGGTCTCGTGCTCCCCTGCACCGGTATCGGTTCCGTGGTTTGCGATATTTATTATTCCGGCGGGTCTTCAAGAGACCCCCACGGAAAACTTGGCCTGGCTCACTTTCTCGAGCATATGGTCTATAACGGAACCAGAAATGTCCCAAGAGGAATTCTGGACAGAATCATCCTGCGACTCGCTGGCCAGCATAACGCCGAAACTGGACCCGATTTCACGCACTTCTGGTGCCAGCTCCCAAAACATGCTCTCGCACTCGCCCTCGAACTCGAAGCCGATCGCATGACCGGCGCCTTGCTGGATCAATCAGATGTCAACCGCGAAAGACCAATCATCCTTGAAGAAGAAGCCCGTTATCGCGAACAGCCATTTGAAGAACTCATGACCCTCATGATGACCGACCTCTTTCAGGGGCACCCTTATGCACACCCGACCATCGGCCGACCTGCCGACCTCCATAAAATCTCTTCCGAGGATCTCAGAAACCACTATCAGAAAACTTTCAGGCCTGACAATGCCGTTGTCGTCATCGCCGGCGATACCAATGCCGATCGTGCCTCTGACCTGATCCATCAATATTTTGATCCCATTCATAAAAACTCCGACACTTCGTTTCTTGACCAGATCAAACCACCAAACATCGATCGCTTCGATGGCCGGTGCATGAAACTTCCTTCAACCGAAATTGTTCCACGTGGAGCCATGCTTTGGCCGGCACCCTGCCCTTTCGACCTCGACTCACGCGCCTGGGGCGTTGCCGCCGCAATTCTTGGAAGCGGCCGGGGCTCGCGACTTTGGCAGGCTCTTGTCGAAGAAAGCCAGACGGCAGCATTCGTCAGTGTCTCGCTCTCTGAAGAACGATACGGCGGATATCTTATGATTGATCTGGAGCTCAGCCCAAAGTCGTCTCCCGAAAAAGCCGAGCTGCTTGTGCATGAGGTCCTTGAAAAACTCGCGACTGAAGGACCAACCAACGAAGAAGTCGCCCGATCCGCCAGAAACCGCTCTTCAGCCGCCCGCTGGGCTCGTCAGCAGTCGGCCACTTTGGCAAACGCCTTGGGCACTTGGAGCCTATTTGCTGATTGGCAACTCTTGGCAGAAGCCTGGAGACTCGACGATTTTGTAACCGCTCAGGATGTCCAGAAAGTCGCCATCCAATTAAGGCGAGATAATCTGGCAAGGGGATGGACCACTCCGTCAAAATCTAAATCATCGAAGTCAACTTCACCCAACATGGGAAAGCCTCAACGAGTCTTGCCCGCGCATGAACTGGCCATCATGCCCGACAATTCACTTGCCCCGAAGCTGACAAAAATGGTCGATAAAGCCAGTCGAATCGATGTCAGGTACAGGCCTCGCTCGAAACCCCTCATCAACCATTTGCCTCAAGGAATGAGCCTGATTGCCGAGTCGCTCAAAGAGCAAGGCATTTGCGCCATCGAACTCAGATGGCGCACCGGATGGCTGGAAGAAGCCTTGCCAGGCCTGGCAACCATCACCTCCAGAGTCTGCGAGGAAAGCACGGATCCGATCACGAAACGCCCGTTCTGCGAATATCTCGAAGACCTTGGTGCCTCAATCGATTCCAGCTCTTCAAGCTTTACCATCCAGGGCCGATCCGAAGATTTTACCGAAATTCTTGGCTTGATGAAGCGCATGATCTGGTCGCCCGAGTGGTCGAAATCGACCGTCAAGCGCGTCGCTCAGCGAACTCGAACAGAGCTTGAAGCCGATCTGGACGACCCAGCATTTCAAGCAGAACTATCGCTCAGAAAAATGGTTTATGGCGGTGGGCCAGCCTCGAACGATATTCGGGGAACTCTTGAAAGTTTGAAGAACATGACCCTGACGGCTGTCAAGGATCACCATCGTCAGTTTTACCATCCCAGAAACACCATCCTGGGTGTGGCAGGCAGCTTTCGAACCAGACGCCTTATCGATCAATTAGGCAAAACTTTCCTGGATAAACTCGATTTCCCTGCAACTACAAAACATTTCGAGCACGACTCTTCCTACTTAAACCAAACTCCCCTGCCTGCTGGTCAGATTCAGCAAATGAAGTCTCCGGGCACGCAGACCCACATCGTCATGGGCCATCAGACGGTCTCAAGAACAGATCCCGATTGGGTTGCCATGCAAGTGCTTGAGGTCATCATTGGTGCTGGCCCGGGTCTGACCGACCTCCTGAGCCAACGATTGCGAGATGACCTCGGCCTGGTCTACTCCGTCAGCATGTCCACCACCGAAGGAGCCTGGCGCACACCAGGCTATATGCGCATCAGCTTTTCATGCGATCCAGCCGATGCAAAAAGAGCCGAGCACGAAACCCTCTCGGTGATGCAGCAAGTGGCAAGCGGTAACATGACGGATCAGCAATGTCTTGAAGCCCGCGATTATCTCATCCGATCATGGTACATCAGTTTTGAAGCAGCCGACGACCGACTCTCCAACTGGCTTGATACAGAGCTTGATGACTGGGATCTTCAGTTGCCACCCACTTGGGTGCGCACCTGTGCGGCCCTGACTCCTGACACGATTCGCAACGTAGCCCGAAGGCGAATTCTGCCGCATCACTTCCAGATCGTTCAATTCGGTCCGTGAAAAAGCCCCTCCTCCCCCCCAATTTTTGAGCCACAAACCTAGCCAAAGGCAATATCTAAAATCAGGCCAAACTCAGTCAGCCTCGAACACCCCGAGCCAGCCCAAAAATCCCATTCTCTTTTGAAAAAGGGTTTATTTGAGTAAAAGCCCGAATTCCCTGGCCGGCAAGAATCACTCAACGAACATCGGTTGCGCAAGCTTTTGAGAACCTGCAAACAAAGCTAAGCCGCGTTGACAGAGTATGTCGAAAAACTGGAATGGTTTCTGAGGATTGATTCCGTGAGACTTTGGGTGGGTATCGGGACAGAAGCCGAATAAAAAAGTTGGGTTGCCCCAACCCGGATTGACACCTTGAGAACTTTCCCCCTAAGATAGCTTCTAATTCAAGCGGTATGGGACTAGGTCGATCATCGACCGTTTCGAAGTTCTCATGCGAATCCGCGTTCAATCGATCAAAAAACACAACGAGAGAGATATACAATGAGGATCGCTTTGGACGCCATGGGAGGCGACTTCGCACCTGGCCCGATTGTTGCAGGTGCTGTCCAGGCTGTGAACGATTTGCCAGAGCTGATCGTACTGCTTGTCGGTCAAGAAGACCGGATTTTGGCGGAACTAAGCACTATCGAAGCGTCGGGCATCGTGGTCGACCGCGAACGACTTCCAATCGTACATTCCGCCGAAGTCATCGGGATGGAAGAAAAGCCTGTTGAGGCACTTCGATCCAAGCGAGACAACTCCATCTCAAAGACGTGGGGATTGATGGCCACAGGCAAGGCCGATGCCGTTGTCTCTGCTGGCAACACGGGTGCCATGGTTGCCTCGGGCTTGTTCAATGCCAAAATGTTTCTGCCCGGAGTTCGACGGCCTGGCATTGCTGCGATTTTCCCATCGAATCAAGGGCCTGTTGTCTTGATTGATGTCGGCGCAAACATGGCACCAAAACCAGAAGATTTATATCAATATGGACTTATGGGAGCAGTCTATGCAGAGAAGATTCTCGGTGTGACAGATCCCAAAATCGGTCTTCTGAATGTAGGCGCCGAGGACGACAAGGGAAACGACCTGGTTCGCGGCACTCGCGAACTTTTCATGAATGGGCCAAACTCCGCGAAATTCTATGGCAACGTCGAGGGTCGCGACGTTTATGATGGGCATGCCCGAGTCATCGTCAGCGATGGTTTCACGGGAAACATTTTGCTCAAGGGTGGCGAAGGTGCTGTGGAATTCCTGTTCGCAGCCCTTCGGGAAACCATGGCCAAGATGATGGTGGAGCTGCCTCCGGAATCAGCAGCCAAGGTTGCTGAAGGTGTCAAGCAGCTCAAACGACGCTATGAATACAAAGAATTTGGCGGTGCCCCCCTGCTCGGAATCCGCGGGGCATGTATCATCTGTCATGGCAGTTCTGATGATCGGGCGATTCGCAATGCACTCAGGGTTGCGGCCGAAATCGGCCATTCCGGTGTGAATGCGGAAATCACCAAGATGCTCGCCGGCACTGTGAGCGATTCCTGAGAATCTGAAGTTTTTCAGCTCTGTCGCTCTCCCGAATTTACGCTGGCCTGAAGGTCGCTTTCAGGCCATTTCCCGATAGCTCTTTCTGAGGTTTTTGCTGCTGATGTCCGATTCGCCGGCGACCGTAAAAGCTGCCCTACTTTTCCCGGGCCAGGGGGCCCAATTTGTAGGCATGGGTAAAGAACTCTGCGCCGAGATGCCTGCTGTCAATGATTTGTTTGACAGAGCGGAAGCCATCCTTGGTATGGACCTCAGGAGGCTCTGCTTTGAAGGACCGGCGGGCGCTCTGGAAGCAACCGACATCAGCCAGCCAGCGATTTTTGTCGCCAGCCTGGCGGCTTTGGAAAGTTTGAAGGCGAGCCGCCCCGACCTGGTTGCCAGCATTCAGGGAGCCGCGGGTCTGAGCCTTGGTGAATACACAGCTCTGGTCTTTGCCGGGGCCATGGATTTTGAGACGGCCCTTCAGGTGGTTCGCGAACGCGGCCGACTCATGCAAGCTGCGGCATTGGCTGCTCCAAGTGGCATGACAAGTCTGCTTGGGCTGGATGAGGCCAAGGTGGATCAAGTCATTGAGCAGGTGGCCCCTTACGGGCGGCTTTGGAAAGCCAATATGCTTGGCCCGGGCAATATCGTGGTCTCCGGAGAAATACAGGCCTTGGCCCATCTTGAAGCGCCTGCCATGGCAGCAGGCGCCATGAAGGTGATCCCTCTGGCAGTCGCCGGTGCATTCCACAGCCCATTGATGAAGCCTGCCGATGAAAAACTGGGCGAGGTGCTGGCGGCAGCCATGATCCATACACCCAGAATACCGGTCTATGCGAATGTCGACACATCCATCCATCAATCGCCCAACGAAATTCGCCAGCGACTTGTCGACCAAGTGACTGGTGGGGTCTTGTGGGAAGGCTGTATTCGCAGGATGATGGCGGATGGATACACGCATTTTTACGAGGTGGGACCGGGGCGAGTCCTGACGGGTCTGCTAAAACGTATTGACAGAAAAGTTCCATGTGAAACAATTCCTGCCCGATGACCAGCTTACCGCTTGGACCTATCGACCACAAATATCTCAACGGATTCGGGGTAGAGAATGGCTAAAGAAACGATCGGTTTCAAACCAACAAATGTCGACTTGTCAGGGCAGGTCGCTCTGGTCACAGGTGCTTCCAGAGGAATTGGCCGGGCCATTGCGCTCCAGCTTTCCCGATGTGGGGCTATTGTTGGCTGTGTTGCCACAAATAAAGAAAAGCTTGAAGCTGGCACTGTGGCGGAAATACGAGCCGCTGGCGGGACGGCTGAGGCATTCGCCGGCGATCTTTCGAATGTTGACGAGGTCAACCGGATCGTAGGCGAAGTGGAAGCGGCCTTCGGCAAGATTCATATTCTGGTGAACAACGCCGGTATCACACGAGACGATATTGCGTTTGCCATGGACGACACGAAATGGCATGACGTGATTCAGACCAATCTCAACGGCGTTTTTTATTGCTGTCGAGCGGTGTCGCGTGTCATGATGCGTCAAAGATATGGACGGATCGTGAATATTGCGAGCGTCTCGGGTATCATTGGCAATTTTGGTCAGGCGAACTACTCAGCCGCTAAGGCGGGAGTGATTGCCCTGACCCGGGTGCTGGCCAAAGAATTATCGGGCCGGAACATCACAGCCAATGCCGTGGCTCCCGGCTTTATCGAGACCGACATGACCTCAGGCCTCAAAACAGAGATTAAAGAGAAAGCTCTGGCGATCATTCCACTGAAGCGATTTGGTCAGCCAGAAGAAATTGCAGACGCCGTTTCCTGGGTTGCAAGTCCTGGGGCAAGCTATTTAACAGGCCAGGTGATTGCAGTTGATGGTGGCATGTCATACTGATGCTTGAAAGATTTGCAGATTCCATGAATGAGTCAGTATGGACATTTTGCAGCAAGACTGATATTTTGACCCGTGAATTGGTGATCAGTCAGGATGCGACAATGTCGTGACCCGAACCTCGCTGCTGAAATGTGAGTCCCAAGATTTCGGCCATCAGTTGTCCGAGAAGTTTCGAAAATCGAGAAGGTCCGACCCTCCAGAGGAGTTGATAAGTGGCAAACGTTGAGCAAATTGAAGCACGCGTCAGAGAAATCGTCAGCGAACAAATGAACGTGGCAAAAGATCAGATCAGTCGTGAATCATCATTCACTTCGGATTTGGGTGCCGACTCACTGGATCAGGTGGAACTGGTCATGGAACTCGAAGAAGAGTTTGGCGTGACCATCCCCGATGAAGCCGCTGAAAAGATCACCACCGTCGGTCAAGCCATCGACTATATCGTTGAAAATCAAAGCGCCTAAAAGATGAGCCGACGAGTTGTTATCACTGGTATAGGTGCCGTGACCGGTCTTGGTCACGATATCGAAAGCTTATGGGCTGGGTTGTTGGAGGGTCGAAGCGGCGTTGGGCCGATCGATCTCTTCGACGTCGAGGCCTTTAAGGTTCGTTTCGCAGGACAGGTGCGCAAATTTCAGCCCGACGTTTTGTTCGGGCCGAAAGAGGCTCGCCACCTCGATCGATTTGTTCAGTTTGCGCTTGCAGCCGCTGACCAAGCTGTCAAAGACTCCGGAATCGAGTTCACAAACCTGCCCGTTAATCGGTGCGGAGTCATGATCGGTTCCGGTATTGGTGGCCTGAACGAATTCGAAACACAACACAAAATCATGCTGGAGCGTGGCCCGTCCCGCATCAGCCCATTCACCATCCCTATGCTCATGGTCAATGCGTGCAGCGGCCACATCTCAATCCGATATGGGTTGACGGGTCCAGTCTCTGCCATCGCAACAGCCTGTGCTTCCGCCGCGAATGCCATCGGCGATTCCTTTCGCCTGATCCAGTCAGGCTATTCCGATGTGATGATCACCGGTGGCAGCGAAGCCGCCCTGACCCGCATGGGTCTTGGTGGATTCGCAGCCATGCGAGCCCTTTCTACACGCAACGATGAGCCGACACGTGCCAGTCGCCCGTTTGACAAGGACCGCGACGGCTTTGTCTTGTCGGAAGGCTCAGGAATTCTCGTTCTGGAAGAGGCCTCGAGTGCCGTCAAACGCGGTGCTCGAATTTATGGCGAAGTGATCGGCTATGGCATGTCTGCCGATGGCTCCCACATCACAGCCCCGGATGACCAGGGACGAGGGGCCGCCCGGGCCATGGGCAGCGCCTTGGCAGACGCCAAACTTGATCCGTCCCAAATCGAGTATATCAATGCTCACGGAACAAGCACATCGCTGGGCGACCTGGCCGAAACACGTGCCATGAAGACCATCTTCGGCGAATATGCCAAAAGCCTCCAGATCTCAAGCACCAAGAGCCAGCTAGGCCACCTGCTGGGCGCATCTGGTGGAGTGGAAGCAATCATTTGCGCTTTGGCCCTGCAACGCAATGTCCTGCCGCCCACAATCAATCTGGAAAACCCCGACCCCGAATGCGACCTCGACTATATCCCCAACACGGCTCGCGATGCCAAGGTGGATTACATCATGTCCAACAGTTTCGGATTCGGCGGTCACAACGCCAGCTTGATCATCAGCCGATACCAAGACTGATTCTTCTCGCTTCTGGCTTGCGTTGGCTGCAGCCATTTTTTGAAAAGGATCATTCAGGTGGGTCTCGGCCCACCTTTCTCCATTGATAGGAATTGCACGCATGACGCCGCCCGCTATAGACATTCTGGGAAGCCGTGTCGATGACGTCTCACTCTCACCCAATGACATCAAGCGCTACTCCCGCCACTTGATCATGCCAGAAGTGGGCATGGAGGGTCAAAAACGCCTCAAAGCCGCCAGGGTTCTCTGCGTTGGAACCGGTGGCCTTGGCAGTCCGCTCGCCTTTTACCTCGCGGCAGCCGGAATCGGCACCATCGGCCTGGTCGATTTCGACACCGTCGATGAGTCCAATCTTCAGCGCCAAATCCTCCACTCCACCAAAGATATCGGCCGCCCCAAGGTTCTCAGCGCCTCAGAAAAGCTGGTCGCATTGAACCCGGATTTGAACGTGGTTCAAATCACAGAGCGAATCACATCAGAAAATGCCCTCCAACTTTTTGCCCATTATGATGTGATCGTGGACGGCACAGATAACTTCGCCACCAGATATCTCGTAAACGACGCCTGTGTCTTGCTCAACAAGCCAAACGTCTACGGCAGCATCTTCCGGTTTGATGGGCAGGCCACGGTCTTCTTCCCACCTTATGGCCCTTGCTATCGCTGTCTCTATCCTGAGCCGCCGCCAGCCGAACTGGTGCCGAACTGCGCCGAAGGCGGAGTGCTCGGAATCTTACCGGGTGTAATTGGCGTGATTCAAGCCACTGAAACGGTCAAGATCATTCTGGGCCGGGGCCGTACGCTTCAGGGCCGGTTGATGCTTTACGACGCCCTGGACATGTCGTTCCGTGAGATGAAGGTTCGCAAGAATCCCAAGTGCCCGATCTGTGGCCCGAATAAAACCATCACCGCACTGATCGACTACGAAGCATTCTGTTCCGGCGGAAACCTGACGGGTTCGCATACAACGTCGACGGAGGAGCCTCAGGCCGTGCGCGAGATGGAATCAAAGACGCTTCAGGCACGGGTGGCGAAGGGCGATAATCTGGTGATTCTGGATGTTCGTAATCCCGAAGAAATTGATATTTGCCGAATTCAGGGTTCGGTGGTGATCCCACTTCCAGAGCTTCCGAAGCGGCTTGGCGAGTTAAACGCCGGCGACGAGATTGTGGTGCATTGCAAGAGCGGCATGCGAAGCCAGAAAGCCATTAAAATTCTGCAATCCGCCGGTTTCAAGAACCTCCATAATCTGAAGGGCGGAATTTTGGCCTGGATCCACGATGTGGATAAAAATCTGCCAACATATTGAGGCCGAAATTACAGGGAAATAGCAGCATTCACTGAAATTTCCCTGCCTATTCCTTGACACAGGCACGTGTCTCAAGTAAGATAAATCCAGTTGATGGCCCCATCGTCTAGTGGTCTAGGACACCGCCCTTTCACGGCGGCAGCACGGGTTCGAATCCCGTTGGGGTCATTCAAATGCAACCGGCCTGAAAAAGGCCGGTTGTTTTTTCGGTACAAGTCATAGACGGCCCCATCGTCTAGTGGTCCAGGACACCGCCCTTTCACGGCGGCAGCACGGGTTCGAATCCCGTTGGGGTCATTCCAGATTTTTTTTCGTGCTTTTCAGATATTTTCTATAAATAGCCGGTCAGCTATTGCAATGTGATTCGGTCTTGTTCTAAGGGTCCGTGATTCTGGCGGAACAGCTTTGAACGGGCACCCGGTACGAAAGGTTTGTAAGCATGTTGGTTCGTAAACGCCTCTACACAATAGCCTTGATATTGGCTATCGCTATTTCCCCTTCAGTCTCACATGCGGCCTATACATGGCCGACCGTTGCGCCCACGAGTGGCGGGACTGGTAACAAAACAAGTCAAACTTTCGGCGCGATTATCAACTGGAATATTGGTGATGCACCGGTGACAAATATTGGAGCGATCGTTAACGTGAACTCTGGAGCTATTCCCACGGTGAACGTTTCGACAACAAGTACAATCGGAAGTTTGACAGGCACAATCACTGGAACTGTCACATTTACACCTGCTTTACCTTCGGGAAGCCAATATACAATTACGATAATGGCTAGTACAGGTATGAGTATGCAAGGCCAGTCAATCATTCTTAACGTACCGTAACATGTAGCAATTTCACAATCGTGCTTACCATCAATGATCGCAAGCACGATTGCGGAATCAACTCATGAAATTTTCAAAATTGATGTTCACTAAAATAGAAGTTATGAGGCTCAAAATGCGAAAAGCATTCACATTGATCGAAATATTGGTTGTTATCTTAATCGTTGGACTATTAACGGCGATCCTTTTACCGGCAGTCCAATCCGCGCGAGGAACCGCGAGGAGGATAAGCTGCGTGAATAATTTGAAACAATTTGGGATTGCTATCCAATATTATGTTACAGACAACAATGTGTTTCCGATTGGAGCCAATGGCAATGGAAGTTTTTCATTTCACGCGATCCTGCTGCCTTATTTGGAACAGGTCAATATCTATAATTGCATCAATTTCAATAGTTCCGCTGTATGGGAAGCTTTTTTTACGAACACGACAGTGAGCCGTGCGCATCTTTCAACATTCTGGTGCCCCTCCGATCCGGAAACAACCTCATTTTACAGTGGTAATCCATTCACGCCAGGCAAAACAAACTATGTGGGAAACGTGGGAAACGACCAAACTTTCATCAGCTCAAATGGAATTATTGTGTTCAAACACGTAAGTCCTCAAACCGCGACAGATGGGCTGTCGTCCACAGTCGCCGTATCCGAGATACAAGTGAGTAAACAAAAAAAGGAAGGACGATTACGGACGATTTATATGGCTCCCAACAAATCCTGGGGCGAAAAATATGACTTGGATACTTTCACAGAACGATGCCGCAACTTGTTGTATTTCACTCCGAACTTTTCCATGAACAAAGGCGAAATCTGGCTCTTTGGACAACGCTTCCAGACTTTGTACAACCACGTCATGCCCCCGAACCAACCAAGCTGTAATTTCATTTTAGGGAATCTCTCGGCGACCAATGATGCCGAAACAGCCACCAGCCTCCACTCTGGCGGCGTCAACGCCCTCTTCGCCGACGGCCACGTCCAATTCGTCAAACAAACCATCCAAGCCAACATTTGGCGAGCCATCGGCACACGCAATGGCGGAGAGGTCATCTCAGCAGATGATTATTGAATCAAATCATTCGGTTGGCTACGACCTTTAGAAGACATGAATGATTTTTACTATCTTCGTGACTGCCAATCTTCAGGTGCTCTCTTGTTATGAAAAATCGCCAGGACGATCACCATGAGATCAATCGATTTCAATCGACCGTTCCACGTGAAACCGCTTCAAAACTCAGCCAGAACCCTCCTGCCCCAATTTCCCATCAATCGTCGCCGCCAGGGTCATGGCGATAATCTGTTGGATATCACGAGGCTGGGTGGGCGGCATCACTGGTACGAATAGAGTGGGGCTGTTATTGCTCTCGCGTATTTATTTCTCGTAATGGTATCTCATTTGTGCGATGAATAATGAACCATCCATGATTCGATAAACAAAACGATGTTCGCTGTTGATTCTTCTTGACCAATAGCCTTTTAAGACATGTTTCAAAGCCTCAGGCTTACCAATGCCTTGAAATGGAGTTCTGCAGACTTCCTTTATGATCAGATGAATTCTCTCAAGACATCTCAGATCGTTGGCTTGCCAATAAAGATAATCCTCCCAGGCTTGTTCCGAAAAAATGATTTTCATTGGAGTTGATTTGGGTCCACTTCAATTCCATGTCCCGACTCCAGACTATCAATCGCATTGAACAACCGACGGGCGTTGGCAGGACTCTCTAACAGGTAGGCTGTTTCTTCCAAGGCCTGGTAGTCTTCCAGCGAGATCAGCACGGCCTGTCCGGAATCCGCATCGCCAATCAGAACCGGATCATGATCCTGACAGACCTTCCGGATGGTGGTCGGAACCCGTTTCTGAAATTCGTCAATCGAAATCGTGTTCATTTCTAGATTCTCCTGATGGGCATTTTATCATAGATCGGGAATAGATCGACCCAACAATTTTGCAGAATCATCGCCTGTGATTTTACATCTAAACGCCATAACTCTTAAAAGCATGGCCGATGCGACAAGTTTGGATATCTCATCCCGGTTCATCAATCACGTGCCCCGTTCCACGTGAAACCGCTTCAAATCTCAACCAGAACCCTCCTGCCCCAATTTCCCATCAATCGTCGCCGCCAGGGTCATATCGCTAATCACATTGGTCATGGCCCGGCATCGTGAAAGCAGCCAGTCGACAGCCATCAATAGAGGCACAATTTCCTGAGGTAGTCCCACCGTGGCCAAAACAATCGTCAGGCTGATCAAGCCAGCGTCAGGCACTCCGCCAATCCCAATACCGGCAATAATGCAACTCAGGGCCGCCAAGGCCTGCTGGCCCAGTGTCATCTGAATCCCCTCATACTGGGCCACGAATAAAACGGCCATGGCTTCGTAGAGTAAAATCCCATCGTTATTTAAATTCGTCCCGACACACGCCGCCAGTCGCGCCGCCGACTTGCTCACACCCAGCTTTTGCTCAAGTGCAATCAAAGTGTCGCGCATGGTCGCCAGGCTGCTCGATGTCCCCATCGCCACCGTAACTGGATGCCGGGCTGCTGCCCAGAACTGCTTTAGAGAATATCGGGTGCCCCAAAAGATCCAGCTTTGATAGACCACCAAAATCTGGATCGCCAGCCCGCCCGTCACCACCAGCACATAAGGCCCCAGCAAGGCCAGCTTGGCCAGCCCGCCTTCGCCCACGGCTTTGGCCACCACGCTGAACACCGCCAAAGGGACCAGCGCCACCACCCAGCGCATGATCTGCTGAATCACTTCAAAGCCGGTCACCACAGCGTGCTCCACAGCCACATAATCGGTTCGCCCCTGATGGATCTGAAACTGCTGCACCCGCCTTAATGCAGCCCCAATCAATACGGCCAAAAGCACAATTGAAATCACCTGATTATCAAGGAAAGGCTGAACGATGTTCTGTGGCACATATCCGAGAATCTCTTTCAAAGGCTCAATCTTGCGACTGGCCGGTTTGATTGTCGTCGATGCCGCTGATTTCAAATCGGCTGACGGCTTCCAGCCCACCCCAGGCTGAATCACGTTCGCCAGAGTCAGGCCGATGACGACGGCACAGGCCCCATTGATGGCGGCGACAGAGATCATCCGCCAGGCCTGCTTCCAGGTCATTTCGGTTTTCAGAAACGCCTCAAGCACGGCGAACAGGATCAGCGGACCAGCCAGCGTTTTGATCATCCCGATGATGGTCGAACCAATTGGGCCAAACACGACGGCCCTGGTGCCGAAGAGCAGGCCGACGGTAATGCCCAGAATCATGGCCAGCAGGATCAGCTTCACAGGCCGAAGGTCGGGCGAGGAAGGGGCTTCGATGATCAGGTCTGAACCTGAGTCGGTTGAATCAAACTGCTGAATGCCTTGCGGCTGGTTCTGGTCCACTGTCATGATTGGCTTCTCGTGTTGCATTTAGTTCGATGACTTCTCGATCTGAGATTCTGGCCGACATCCCAGAGTTTCAATATGAAGGGTGGCTGATTCCACGAGCTTGTCGACGTTGTAACCGCCCTCAAGCAAGCTCACGATGCGTCCTCCACTGTGGGTGTTGGCCACATTCATCAAGGCTTTTGTGAGGAGACCAAAATCTTCAGTCTCCAGATTAAGCCCGCCCACAGGGTCGAGTTTATGAGCGTCGAAACCGGCCGAGATCAGAACGAGCTGAGGACGCATTTTCTCAGCAGCCGTTTCCAGAACTTTCTCGAACGCCGAATGATAGGCTGTCCGACTGGTGGAGGCTCCCAGAGGCGCGTTCCACGTGAAACCGGCTCCACGACCCCGGCCCGATTCGTCGGCCTTGCCGGTGCCTGGATAAAACGGATGCCGGTGGATGGAGACGAACCCGACCCGATTGTCGTCGTAAAAAATCTCCTGAGTCCCATTCCCATGATGCACATCAAAATCAACGATCAGGATCCGTTCCAGCCCAAGCTGATCGCGGGCATGAGCCGCCGCCACAGCAATCGTGGAATAGATGCAGAAACCCATCGCAGAATGGGACCTGGCATGATGGCCGGGCGGACGGACGGCACAGAAGGCGATTCGATCGTTCACGTCGGCCTTCATGACTTGATCCACAGCAGCCACGGCGGCACCAGCAGCAAGCCGGGCGGCCGTCAGTGTGGATCTGGCCATGTGGGTGTCGGGATCAAGCATAATCGGGCGGTCGTCTGTGGCCCGGGGGGATTCGGCTTCGAGGTCGTCCAGATAATCGGCTGTATGAATTCGAGACAGTGCAGGGCGGGTCACTTCGCCAAACGAGCCCGCCCGCATGGCGGCCTTGTGGCCCTTCTTTTCCCAGTGATCAAGCAGGGCCGCAAGCCGCTCAGGCCGTTCTGGATGTCCAGCAGGAGTCTTGTGGTTGATCATCCGTCGATCGGTGTAGAGCGTGATCATTTTTCGATTTTGCCATTCATGGGCGATTAAGATTGGCTTGACCGGGAATGGACTCATTATGATACATCTAGATCTGTGAGTCGATGACTATCATTACGGGATCCTCTGAAAAAAATGGCCGTTGCACCTGCCGCCAAAATCATCGACACCAGGAAAAAACTTGGGCTGATTCTCTTGGCTGGCCTGCTACTAAGGCTCGTTTGGCCCGGCTCGATTGGCCTCGATCATTTCGACGAAGGCATCTATGCATTTGCCGGCGAGTGGCCGTTTGCCCGTGGTGGGCTGGCCGCGCTTGATCCCGCACTGATCCCTTATGGCCCGCCTGTCACATCCGTGCTGATCGGCATCAGCAATATCGTGCTCGGCGGACCATCCGACTTTTCTGCCATTCTCCCAGGTCTCTTGTGCGGCAGCCTCGCCGTGGTGGTGATCGGGCGACTGGCTGCAAAAATCTTCACCCCACAGGCAGGGCTTTTCTCGGCCATACTCTTGGCCACATCAGGCGCAGGCATCGCCTTCAGCCGATCGGCTTTGACCGACGCTCCCCTGATGCT
>CAMBEP010000017.1 GCA_945865635.1 Candidatus Kuenenia stuttgartensis | reverse complement strand
TGTCGTCAGCCACTGCATCCATCGGCTGAGATCTCCATCCTTGTGCGGACGCACAATCAGGTGGAAGTGATTTGGCATCAGGCACCATCCCAATACCCGCATTGGTAAACGCTGGCAAGCGGCCCCGATCAGCTCAAGGAACGACTCGTAGTCCTCGGCGTCATGAAACACCTCGGCCCACCCGTTCCCACGGTTGAGGACATGATAACAGTAATCCGCCGCTGAGGCTCTGGATGTTCTTGGCTTGGCATGATGATCGGATCAGAATGACATGGTGTCAACGGAAAAGTAGAATGACCCCTTTTCTGCGTTTGACATAGAGTCAACGGAAAAGTAGAATGACCCCTTTTCTGCGTTTGCCTCGATCAACTCAAGGAGTAACTCACATAGGTATTGGCAGCTCCTGGATTATGTACGGTGATCGTGATTGTTCCAACGGCTGTCTGAGCACACCCAGACTGGCTGCCAGGCGAAATCGTCTTGATCGTTGTGCTGGTGATCTTGTTTGTCATGCGATTTTTGAGGCCGATTGTCAAAGTCGCAGGCCCGGAACCTTCGGCTGGCGTATACCACCCGGCAGCGAGGCTGACGATAACGGAGTTAGACCACTTATTATCTTCGAGCGATTTCTCCAAGTTAATCTGAACGATTTCCTTGCCGCCTCTCGATGTGTCGTCACCAGTCCAACTCACGTAAGTGTTCGAAGGTCTGCAGTCGTAACCGACCGAGGCATCGATAAACTTCGTACTGGTGTCAAGATCCTTCTGCGACTCAGCCCAGCGGTATTCAATGTAGAGATCGTCGATTCCGCATTTGTTTTTAAGTTTTGCGTTCAGATCGCCGTAGGCCACGAAACGAGCTGGATCCTTGTCTTCTTCTATGTCGAAATTGATACCGGGGATGGAACCAACTGAATTGAAGGGCTCGGCAGCGAGGAGAGTCGTGAAAGTCGCCAAGCCGTGCGCAAATGCAAAGTCGGAGTCGACTATGTCCGTGTAACCGATAAAGGCTTGAGCTCCATTCCCCAGAAATGCTTGCGACATTCGAGAATCCGCTCCGCTTCGACAGGCTGAAACATAGACGATCGTGTCATCGAATTTAGGACTGTAATGCGAAATGAATTCAGAAGTGATAAAAAATTCGGAGTTGCCGTCCTTATAATTGTGGAAGCCAATCCGACCGCTCAATATGTCCGAAGCATATTCATTTATTTGGCTGAAAGTCTTTTCCCATGGAATGCCAACATAGATTCGGGGCAAAATGCCCTCACCAGCATTGCCATGCGATGAAATTACGACGGCCTCATACTTCCCCAAATTCTTGAAGTCTTCTAAGGATATGGAATTGAAATCCTTTGAGGGGTTAGCCAGGAATTCAACTTCATAACCCTTATCCCAGAACATTTGAGCGATATCATCCGACTCATCAAATCCGAATTGCCAAAAATATGGCGCAAGCACTTTAACTTTTCCTGTACAATCCGGTATCGCAGCCACACTAACTACTCCGTTATTTGGAATTTTGGTGGATTCTGAATCGGGCTGAACCGAACCTTTGACCAACGACGTATCGTATGGGCCGAATGTGCTCGTAAATAAAATTCCCTCCGTTGATTTCCAAGAAATTGATTGTTCATGGATGACGATCGAGCCAGCCATTACATTCTCTGTATCTTCCATGAGCCTTGATTTGGCAGCGTTTAATGCAGAAGCTTCAGACTGCCCAGCGACTAACAAGTTGCGAGTGTAGTTTCCTGTCGAGTTCGCGTAATCGTTGAGATCGTTCAATCGTTGGACACTTGGCGGCTCGACTACCTGGATCGAAGAAACCAACGGATTCATGTCAACATTCGGCCCATTGATCTTCACAGCGAACTGAAAATTACCAGCAGTGTTCGAACGAAATGGCAAAATCACCGAAAATCTGTCGTCATCGGCAACCGCGTCACCGCTGAAGGGATCGCCGTTATCAACCAGATTCCCTAAAAATGCTCCGTAAGTGCCATCGGGCATCCACTCGTAAAGCTCGAGATTCTGGGAGTTCGTCGCATCTGGAAATTCGACCTGGAACCGAATCGAATCGCTGGCCCCCACAGCCAACACAGGTGTATCAATAACAAACGACTGGCCCTTGGTACGCATACGCAAATCGAATGGGATTTCGATTATTTGGGAAAGATTACCCACCCTATCGATTGCCTGAAACCGGATCAGGCGTGCTCCGTCATCGGATCCATCCGAATTGAGGGCTGGGGAGAATGTAAAGTTTCCACTCGCGTCGAACGGAACCCACTGAATTTCTTCGCCCTCGACACGACATGCCAGTTGATATACCCCTGCCCCACGATCCTTTACTTGACCGGAGAAAACTGGAATGTGCGAAAAAACCTCACCGGAAGCGGGCGATTGAATCGAAATAGAGGGTGCGGAATGATCCACACGATTCACGGTAAGAGTCCCATAACGTGCCTGCCGGCCACTACCCGACGCAACCGTGAGTTTAGTTGCACCAAAACCGACATAGAACTTGAACGAGTAGTTGCCCTTTTTGTCGGCCTTAACGACTTGCTCAAAGGAACCATCGCTACCCACATCGAGACGAACTACACTGCGGGCCGTCACACGTCCACTGACTGAAGTATAGCCCGAGTCAATAGTTGGGCGTGCGATGATCGAAACCGGCAACAACCGAACAACAGGTGTCCGGGCTGCAGCACTAATTTTACCGAAGCTTGTGGCGGAGAGCATGGACCGTTCCTCAAGCGATTCGATCGATGTCAATTCTAAACGATTGCGTTGGCGTTTCATGGTGTTGGTCCTTTAAAGCTGTTGGCTCTCTGATGGGAATTGAGTAGGGCTGAAAACCGGCAATGATCGAAGTACGTACCTTCCACGTCTTCCATATTACATGGAAAAGCCTGTGGGGATATGTGTTGCGATGCGTAAACGCCAAACTGGGATCTGGCATTTTTCCCTCTACTTACTTAGACAAGAGGAGTGGACACTTTTCGCGTATCCACTTCACACAAACTGCATATAAACTCTTATATTGTAAGGAGAAAAAAAATTTTTAGACAAGCGAACCAACCGAAGTGTCTGACTTCTAAGTTTTCGGAAATCTGGTACTTGTTTTGAAAACGCGATTATCATGAGCTTCAAAGATTGTCTGACCATGACTTGCTCAGAAGAGCAGGCTCTGTTTCTAACAGTGATTTGGGCGCATAGTGCAGGCTACTTTTGCAGATTTTTTGCGGTCTCAATTTGGTCGCCGCATTCTGGCAGCTTCGAAAATAGGCAAGAGAAGACCTGCGTCGCAAAGTGAAATTGGACGCAGGTCTTGAAAATTGTCGTTAGAGTTTTGAAAGGCCATCGCCTTTCATCGCCTTGATCAACCAGCCTTGGCCAGTTTGAGTTGTGGCTTGGAGCGATAGTTTGCAGAGGCTTCGACAAAAGCTTCGAGCAATTGTGTGTCAAGCGATATCAAGCCGTCGGCTTCCGGGTGCCATTGCACGCCGACACACCACCAGTCGGGCTGGTCGTGAACGATGGCTTCCACCAGTCCATCCACTGCCAAAGCGGCTGCTGTAAAGTTTGGCGCAAGCTTTTTCAGGCCCATGTGATGCATACTGTTGACATGCATTTCATCGGGACCATAAATTTCTTCAAACAGGGTTCCTTTCACAGGATGCACAACGTGCCTGTGAACCCCGCCATTGATGTCGTTGTGCGGAAGGCCGCGAGGGTATTCTTCAGGCAAGTGGATATATAATTGACCACCCAGAAAGAAGTTGATTTCCTGCATGCCAAGCCCGATGCCCAGGGTCGGCATTTTGCGTTGTTGACAGAGACGCACCAGAAGCCTGTCGGCCATCTCGCGTCGCTCTTCAATTTTTTTCACTGATGGGTGATATGGCAATCCCATTTTGCGTGGGTCCAAATCATCGCCACCCGTCAGAATAACACCATCAAGCCGATCCAAAAGAGGATTCAGATCGGTGTCTTTGGTCAACGGAGGAATCAGCACGGGAATGCCGCCCGACGCCACTACGCAGTCATAATATCCAGATCGCATAAAACTATGCGGCATTTTGTGTTTTGCAGTCACCACAAAATCTGTGTTGATACCGATCAATGGTCGGTTCTTTTCCCTCATAACGTGGCATCCCTTCCAAATCGAGGTTCGATTCAAGCTGTCGAGTCATCCATGATTCAAGTTTGGGCAAGCAGCGAGACAATCCATGAGTCGCGTCTTGCAGAATCCAACTTGAGCTGATATCCACCCTGCATAGCACAGAATATGTATGATCAAAGAAGAGAGTATCGCAGCGATCTGATTATGCAGGTTGGGTCAACTCGTTAGAATATAGCGATTATGTCAAGGTCTATGCAAGCAAAAAAACTACAAATCCGAAGAAAATCTTAAAAACTATCTAATTTCAGGTCTTATGTCTACTGAACAGTCCGAACGCTTGGTTTTCTTGTTGAATAAAGGTCGCTGACTAGGAGCAAAACGCGTTATCCAGAAATCTCGAATCCATTGACTCATGAATGGTTTTAATTCTCATCTGATTCGAGACTTCAAGCAATCGGCGAGCCCTGGGGAAACTCGTTGTCCCACGAAGTTTTGTTGGAATCATTGGATATTTCCGAGGACTCCTGCTAAAATCGGATGTCGTTATCCGACACTCTTGTAAATGACTGTGTTCATGTACAAGTTCAATCGGAACGGCAAGGATGCGTAGAAACCTGCCCGCATTCTTCCTAATGATCACCAGACGTCGGCGAACTTTCCTGCCCTATTGATATATCTCTCTACTGATGCTGTGAAATGGAGGCTCCCGTGGGTGAACCACCCAAAGAGAAACCGGTGACCGAACCCAACAGGCGTTCGTTTCATAAATTCGGATCGATCCTTTTGGGCTCGATCATTGGAGCGGTTTTGACTATCCCTGGGATCGGTTTTATTCTTTCACCGATCCTTCGAAAGACTGATGCTGAGGACGGAGAATCAACCGGCGACGGTTTTCAGGCTCTGGCTAAGTTATCCGATCTTCAAGAGGGGATACCTAAAGTTTTTCCTGTTCTTGGCAAAGTCAAGGACGCCTGGGTTCAATACCCTGAGGAGCCTGTTGGTTCGGTATGGCTGGTGCGTAAGGGCGAGGCTGTCGATGCCTTTTCTGCCGAGTGTCCTCACCTTGGCTGTGCAGTCAGTCTTGGGCCAGATGGAAACTCGTTTTTTTGCCCCTGTCACACCAGTGCCTTCACACTCGAGGGCAAGCCAAATAATCCAGTGCCCCCGCGGGCCATGGACTCGCTTGAAGTGGTCTTGAAGCAGACACCTGCAAGTGACGAAACCGAAATTCGCGTCAAATTCCAACGTTTCCGAACCGCCATTCCGGAGAAGTCCCCCCTTGCTTAAGCAACTTTCCGACTGGCTCGACAACCGTACCGGCTACAAGCACCTGATCAGTGAGACTCTTGACGAACCCGTCAAAGGTGGTGCCCGCTGGAAGTATGTCTTTGGCTCGGCCGTGACCACGGCCTTCATGATGCAACTGATTACCGGCATCTTTCTGATGACGGCCTATAGCCCAAGCTCATCGACAGCATGGGGCTCTGTCTATTTTATCAGCTACGAGATGGTCGGCGGGTGGTTTGTGCGCGGCATGCACCACTTCGGTGCCCAGGCCATGGTCATCCTGCTCTTCCTGCACCTTCTGCAAGTACTGATCGCGGGTGCTTATCATGCCCCGCGAGAAGTCAACTGGTGGCTCGGCATGGTTCTACTCTTTATAACTCTAGGATTCAGCCTGACAGGCTATCTCCTGCCATGGGATCAGAAAGGCTATTGGGCAACAAAGGTCGCCACCAATATCATGGGCCTGACTCCCTTATTTGGTGCCCAGGTACAGAAAGTGGTGGTGGGAGGTAGTGAATATGGAAACCAGACTCTGACCCGATTCTTCGGGCTTCATGTAGGCGTGCTGCCAGGCCTGCTTATTATGACACTTGCTGCGCACATCATGGTGTTTCGTCGCCACGGGGTCACCGCACCGAAAAGCTCGACAGGCTCAGAACCGTTCTGGCCCAAGCAAGTCTTTATGGACACTGTGGCAAGTGTTGCTGTGGTCGGCGTGGTGGCCTTTTTCGCGATTGCCGAACGTGGTGCCCCACTTGACGCCCCCGCTGAACCGAGTTCCAGCGACTATCCAGCCCGCCCGGAGTGGTACTTCCTAAGCCTGTTCCAACTCCTTAAACAACCAGCATTTGCAGGCGAGAATGAAATCATCGGAGCAATCATTGTTCCGGGTGCCATCGTGGCCGCGCTTTTCGCGTTTCCTCTTTTGGAAAAATTCATCCCCCGCAAGTTGGCTCACTTACTGGCCTGTGGCCTTGTCTTTGGGCTGACAGGTGCTGCTGGCTTGCTCACAATGCAAGCCATGACAGCGGATTCCGGCGACGCCGATTTCAAGATCAGTCGTGATAAAGCGGACGTTGCCCGCCGGCGGGCCCTGTTTCTGGCTGGAAACCCGAAAGCGGGCGTTCCTCCGGAAGGGTCCAGGTATCTCCTTCTGAACGACCCTTTGCACACGGGCCAGCAGATCCTGGAGCAGAAATGTCTTTCCTGCCACTATTTCGATGGTAAAGGGGTTATGGAACGCGGCAAGGATGGCAAAAAGGTGATGACCCGGCAAGTGGCATCCGACCTTTCGGGGTTCGGATCACGCGGTTGGGTGCGCGGCCTTTTGGACAATCCCTCCGACACAAAATACTTTGGCACAACGCCCCAGTGTGGCGGTATGAAGCGATGGAAGAAAACTTCAAAGCTAAAACCGGATGAACTGGATAAGGTTGCCGACTTCGTGGCCAGCTTTGCCAAAGTTGGAAACGAAGAAACCATCGACGACTGGATGACCAAAGAAGATGTCACCAAGCACCCTGGCCTGGAACTCTTCAAGAAAGATTGCGGCCGATGCCATACAGTGGATGCTGGAGGCGCCTTGGGAGAAGGCGGCGAGGAGGAGGCCCCGAACTTGTTCGGCTGGGGAAGCCCACGCTGGATCCAGCGGATGATCCGCCACCCGGAAGCCGCAGACCGTTATGGCTTCCTCGAGCAAAAAGGCCAAATGCCAGGCTTTGATGAAACAGAACTTGCGGTTCGCGAAATGACTGTTTTGATGAAGCTCTTGAAGGGCGATTACATCCCAAATCCGCCCGAACCCGCCAAGGCTGGGTCGCATTGATTCCAGTAGGTCTTAAAACCACGAGCCAAAGCAGGAAAATGCCGGGGATACATTCCCCGGCATTTTTTCAATATTCCATCGCGCCAGCCACAAACTTTCCTGTTATGCTTGAAATGCATTGATATCTAATGAGTCCATGGATTGGTAATACCCGGCACGGCGGCCGAAATCAATCGAAAATACTATTTCCAGAGAAATTCGATTACCACTCCTTTTTCCTGATAAGGATCATCTCAATGTCAACGATTCAGGCATGGGTCGCCACAGCGGCTGGAGAAAATCTGGTCCGTCAGCAAATTGATCTTGGACCACTTGGAGCGGAAGATGTTGAGGTGATGGTCGAGCATTGTGGCATGTGCCATTCGGATATTTCCGTGCTTGACAACGATTGGGGCTTTTCCCAATTCCCAGCGGTTCTGGGACACGAAGTTGTGGGTCGGGTGGTTGCTGTTGGGGCGTCGGCCAAGGGGCTGAGCATCGGCCAGAAAGTCGGTGTCGACTGGACATCCGGCTCCTGCATGCACTGCCGGCAGTGTAAATCAGGCGACCAGCACCTTTGTCATCAGGCTCAACCGACAATCGTAGGCCATCGCGGCGGCTTTGCAAGCCACATCCGTGCCCATTGGGCCTGGGCAATTCCATTGCCCGAGAATTTAAACTTTGCAGAAGCTGGGCCTCTGCTGTGCGGCGGCATCACCGTTTTCAACCCACTCATGATGTATGCCAAACCCACCAGTCGTGTAGGAATCGTCGGCATCGGCGGCTTGGGCCATTTGGGTATCAAATTTGCTGCAGCTTATGGTTGCGAAGTAACGGCCTTCACCTCCCATGAATCGAAGTTCGAAGCGGCCCGGAGTTTTGGAGCACACCATGTGGTTTCAAGCCGCGATTCGGTTGCGATCCGGGAACTGGCGGGCTCGCTTGATCTTTTGATCATCACTGTCAATGTCCGTTTGGATTGGGAAAGCTTGATCGCCGCACTCGCGTCAAAGGGCAGGATGCATGTCGTCGGAGCTATCCTCGACCCGATTCCAGTTGCAGCACTGCCAATCATTCTTGGCCAAAAGTCAATTTCCGGCTCGCCGACAGGCTCGCCTGTCGCCATCGAAACCATGCTCGATTTTGCCGCCAGGCACAAGATTGCACCTCAAACCGAGCACATGCCCATGAGCCGGATCAACGAGGCCATTGAGCACCTGAAATCAGGCAAAGCACGCTACCGAATTGTGCTCGACGCAGATTTCGCCTGATTCAAATCGAAGATCATGCCCGCGATTTGACACATGCGGCTTCAACATTCCTCAATCTTTTTCGGAAATCTTCAAGTTCCTGCAAAGCTCTCACCACACGGACCTTGCAGGAATATTCAGAAACTTTCAAGCCCTGTGTTTATTCACCTATGGGCTGATCCCGATTCCAAGCCCAAACGGAAACGGAAAATTTATTTGACGATCCATACCCCAACGAACCACAATAGCTTCATGTATAGCTCTCATCCGCTTTTGATACTCGAAAATTGAATTGAGGAACCCACCGTGATCTTGATCCGAAAGTCTGGATCGACCTATGCCATCCCAAGCCTGATTGGGCTTATGGGATTAAGCATCAACTCTGTGGTTGCTCAAACGCCCAACCCACACGCTCTGGAAGAAACGAAACCCGCTGCCACGGCTCCGGCAGCAAAATCGCCCAACACTTCCGCCTATCTTTCGGCTGCCGAATTGCGCATGCGTCAAGATGTTTCTTATCTTGCTGCCGACGCTCGTGAAGGCCGTGGCCCTGGCACCGCTGGTATTGATGACGCTGCCGAATATATCGCCAATGAATTCAAACGAATTGGGCTCAAACCAGCCCCCAATGCTCATGGCTACTTTCAAAAATTTACGATCACCAACGAACCATCCCTTGAACCAGGCTCAAAATTAATTGTCAAACGGCAATCAGGAAGCAACCTCGTTTTTGACGACAAAACAGATTTCTCACCACTCGCACTGGGTGATTCCGGCAAGCTGGCAGGCAAAGAGATCGTCTTTGCAGGCTATGGGATTACCGCCAAGGATGCTTCCCTAAAGCTCGATTACGATGACTACGCTGGTCTCGATGTCAAAGGCAAAGTGGTGCTTATCCTGCGCCGCGAACCGCAGTTGAATGACGAAAAGTCAGCATTTGCTGGCAAATCCAACACGGCTTATGCCGAATTTCGACACAAGGCGACAAACGCATTCCAGCACGGCGCAGCCGCCGTTTTACTTGTCAACAACTTGGCGGGCAGCGAGGGCAAAGACCCACTGATGCCGTTTCGTGCTGCTGGAATGGGCCGAAACAGCACAATTCCATTCGTTCAGATTAGCCGTGTTAAAGGCGACGAGATCCTGAAATCAGCCAACGCCCCAACTCTCGAACAGCTTGAAAAAGAGATCGACGCCGACGGCAAGCCACATTCTCGATTGCTCAAAGAGGTTTCCTCTGACATGGAAATCAACATCGCCCGAAAGGGTGTTGCCGTAAAGAACGTAGTCGGAGTACTCGAAGGTTCCGGCCCAATGGCTGACGAAACGATCGTCATTGGCGGCCATTACGACCACCTCGGCTTCGGTGGCGAAGGCAGTCTTGCGTTTGGCTCGAAAGAAATTCACAACGGGGCTGACGACAACGCATCGGGCACCACGATGGTGATGGAAATGGCCCGAAGACTCTCCAGCCAGCGTGACCCACTCCCCCGCCGTGTCGTCTTTATCCTTTTCTCGGCGGAAGAACGAGGCTTGCTTGGCAGCCAGCATTATGTCGACAACCCGTTGTTCCCGATCGACAAAACAATCGCCATGGTGAATTTCGATATGGTGGGTCGGCTTAATGATGCCAAAGACCTGACCGTCTATGGAACGGGTAGCTCACCCACCTTTGAGGCTATCGTCGATGGCTTGGGCAAAGCCTCAGGCTTCAATATCAAAAAAATCAATGATGGTACCGGCCCGAGCGACCATCAGTCGTTTTATCTCAAAAACCTGCCCGTCCTCTTCTTCTTCACCGGTACGCACAAAGAATATCACCGCCCTGTGGATGATGTCGAAACCATCAATTTCCAAGGCATGGGTCGTGTCGCAAACTACACTGAACTGGTCCTGCTCGATCTGATTCGCCGCCCTGACCGACCCGTTTTCACCAAAGTTGCAGGCCGGGCCGCTGGCCCAGGTCGAGTTTCGCTCAGAGCCTATCTTGGCTCCATCCCCGATTATGACGATGCCGGCAAGGGCGTAAAGCTGTCAGGCGTTCAAACCAACAGCCCTGCCGAAAAAGGTGGCCTGAAGGGTGGTGATATCGTCATCAAAATGGCTGGGAAACCCGTTGGAACGATTCAGGATTATATGGAAAGCCTTTCAACCGGCAAACCCGGCGATGAAGTTGAAGTGGTCGTCAAGCGCGACGGCAAAGATGTAACGCTTAAAGTCAAGCTCGGCAACAGGCCGGGAAATTGATTCTCCAATCGATCAAGTGCTGAGTCACTTTTCGTGTGACTCAGCACTTATGTCCAAATCAGCCCCTTAGACAATGCCTAATATGATGCCTGAATACGGTTGTCAGCCAAATCGAAGGGCAGCACTTCAGGCGTTTTTGCTTGGAAGTATTTCAGGATGCTCGTCAAGCTCATCGCTCTCCCAGTTGTTCTCATTCCACCAACCAGACAGGCTACACCTATTCACACCTTGGAATCTGTCTCTGCAAACCAGATGGTCGGAGGATTTTAACATTTGGCTGAAGTCCCAGAATCTGGCCCCTATCCACCTTCAGTGGTTAGAGGTTCCAGAAAACGAACTCGCGAAGAGTCATCTGGATCATCTATCCCGATTCGCAAATGGCCTTGTAGGTGGGCACAAAACTATCCATCGACGCTTTGAATCTAAATCGTTGATCAATTTTAACTTAAATCAAGTTCGCGCACCTGCTGTTACAAGCAAGATCCGAAGCTCGCCGATAGCTTTGCCTGAACAAACTCTCAACACACGCAAAAACTGGTCAAATATTGGCAATCCAAACGACTGGCCCGCAATGGGCCAATCCTTATTTCTATCCGACCCCGACACAGACCTATTAACCCATGCCTATTTATTTGCCGTTTTTCAATCTGCCCCCGATCAAGCCAGCGGGTTCGCTCGTTGGATCCGCCTTGCACGCCAAGTCTCTACAACGGCACATGGCAATGGATCTACAAATGTGTCGCAACTCGTTCTAACTCATTTGGATTTCGAAGATTACCAAATCTGGCGAGGTGGCCCGGCACTAGCCAAGACCCTCGGGATCGAAGAAACCGGACCTATCTATTGGCCAGAGTGCATAAGCACATGGAACTCGCTTGAATCTGAAGTTTCATCCATAGATAAGTTCCAGTTATTCTGCAAAATGACCAATCGTCTTAAAACCGTTTCCCATCCAGATGGTGCCCAAATCCACAATCACGATTTTACCAGTGACATGGGATCAATCATCTTGAAGAGCTGTTTAACTGAACTTCGCAGTGCTTGGCAGACCATTGAAACAACGACAGGCGAACTTCGAATAAAGGCTGAAAAATATATCACGGAATTGCCTCCATGGCCCCCTGCTTCAATTCAGGACCTACAAAAACGCCGCGGTTTTGAATACGTTGTAGCGCTAGTCGAACAGATGGCTGCCGATGCAGGCGAAAGGGATTGGTTGATCCAGGAATTTCAAAGCCCGCAAGATCTTCTCAACCTCCAAAAGCTAGACCAAGCTCAGAACGGTCGTCTCCAAAACTCCATTCGATTTAGAGCTTGGCTCAAAGCCGAGTGGCGAGCTTGGATCCAGCAGCGATGCCGGCGTGTAACCCGCTATCTAAAAGAGATTTAACAGGCCTATTAATAGGCCACAATCGATTTTAGAATACACTTTTACCCATCAAGAAAATCCTATACATATGATTCGTCTGACCATCCACAACCTTAGACTGGTGTCCGATGGGCTCATTCTTTTGGACGACATTCGACTTGAAGCCAAGCCAGGGACCATTCATCTGATCATTGGCCCGACCGGTAGTGGAAAGACCTTACTCGGCAGAACCTTAGCGGGCTTTGAACCTGATTCCAGCGGTGAGATCTACCTCGACGGCCGAGACGTAATCGACATTCCTTCTGCCCGCCGCCGTATTGGCTGGGTTGCCAAGTCCAACTCGCTCTGGCCTGCCCTTTCTGTTTATTCCAACGTAGAATTTGGGCTAAAGTCACTCAAAAACAGTCGTCAGGAACGGAAGACCCGTGTTTCTGAAGCTTTGGGCTGGTTCGGCGCCGATAGCCTGAAGCAGCAGAGAGCCGATTCTCTGACCAAGCTCGAATCACGCCGAGTCGAGCTGGCAAGAGCATTAATCGTCGACCCGCAAATCATGATCATCGACGAACCACTCAACGGCCTCCAGCCAGAAGAATCCGAAACCCTTTGTGAGAATATTGCTAGAGTCCAGTCGGACCAGCGATTGACCACCTTGATACTCACCCGCGACCCACAACCGTGGCTACCGTTTACAGATCGAATCAGTTTGCTGGATTTGGGTAAAATACTCCAGACAGGCCCCGTCGCCGAGGTGCTCCAACGCCCCAACAGCATACGTTCCGCAGAATTTTTTGGAGGCTGCAACATACTCGATGGAGAGATCGAAGCCATTGGACAAGCCGGAGAGGTGCTCGTTCGACTCGCGCTTGGTCAATTGGTTGGGCGATTGTCTGTCTCTACGAGTTCACCCGAAATCGGATCGCCAGTGCAAGTTCTGATAAGACCAGAAGCCATCGCCCTGGGGATGGCTCCATCAGGTGGTGGCCAATCCAATCGCGTTCCTGTTCGACTAGAAAACATTGCTTTCAATGGACCAACCCGACGAATCAAAATGACGGCCCCTGGGGAACAGATTCTCGAATCGCTCGCCACTGCGACTGTCCTGGGTGGACTCTCAACCGGCTCGGCATCTACTGCCCTGATTCCTGCCGATCAAGTCAGTGTGATCGCGATTTAATTCGCATTTATCAGTCCGCAGGTTCGTTTCTCAATAGGGTTAGCACCTGCCAGATAAGTGACTATTTTCCTGATTTACAGGTCGGCTGGAACGGAAGTAGAAGTAAGTCGGTGACAAAAGATCTAATCAGTAAGTATCAATTCCGCCTTCAGCGTTATTGAATCGTGGGTCGTCTTGTGAAAGGGATTCGAATCGCATGATGTCTCGCAGGAATGTCAATTTGATCGATCCTGTCGCGCCTGATCGGTTCTTGGCGATGATCAATTCTGCCTGACCAGGTGAATCATTAGGATCATAATATTCCGGCCTGTGCAAAAGCAGAACGATGTCGGCATCCTGTTCAATTGCACCAGATTCCCGCAAATCCGCCATACGCGGGCGACGGTCTTCCCGTGTTTCAACACCACGATTCAATTGAGAAAGTGCAATCACTGGCACTTCCAATTCCCGTGCCAGGGTCTTAAGTCGACGACTGACTTTGGCAATATGCTCCTGGCGACTCTCGCGAGAATCATCTTGGTCAATGAGTTGAATGTAATCAATGACAATCAGACCAATATCATTTCGCATCTTCAAACGACGCGCATTCGCTGTAATCTGCAATACCGTTCGCGATGGGGTATCATCGAGAAAGACAGGAGCACTTCGCAGCGTCTCGAATGCTTCCCCAATCTTTGACATTTCACGAGTTCCAAGATTATGCCCAGTACGAAGTTTATGCCCTTCAACCCGGCCCCTGGCCGCCAACATCCGCTCGGCTAATTCCATCTGTCCCATTTCAAGGCTAAAGAAAAGGACAGGTTTTTTGGTGTCAACGGCAACATGGTCAATTAGATTCAGCGCAAGAGCCGTTTTACCCATCGATGGACGTGCAGCCAGAATGATCAGTTGAGAACCCTGAAACCCACCTGTCATATCATCAAGATCAGGGTAATTTGTACCAACGCCTGTCACTTGCAAGCGATTTTCAGATCGCTGAGCAATTCGGTCCATGGCCAAACCAACGACATCCCGGAGCTCGACAGTTTGACCAGCCGCCTGAGCATCAGAAATCTCAAAAATCCGAGACTCGGCTGCCTCAATCAGCTCATCCGCCGTATGTGTATTGGCATATGAAAGTTGAAGCACTTCAGAGGAAGCACGAATAATATTCCGGATCACAGCCTTTTGCTTGATAATCTCGCTGTAATATTTCGCATTGGCAGAGTGAGCCACAAGCTGGGCCATCTCGATCAGCCCATCATCTCCACCGACTTTTTCAAGCTGTTGTCTGGTCGTGAGCTCTTCGGCAAGAGTGATTAAATCGACTGGGCGATTTTCATCATACATCTCACGCATCAGGCGAAAAATGATCTGATGCGACTCACGATAGAAATCATCAGGTTTGATGATATTTACGACATCATGAAGGATGTCATTATCAAGCAAAACACTTGCAAGAAGACCTTGCTCAGCTTCAAGATTAAAAGGCGGAAGCCGATCAGCAGCGGCAGTTTTAATAACGTCGGAAACACTTCCATTATCGACATACATGGACATTTCTGAAAGCCTCCTGATCCTGAAAGTGTCGAATGAAAAGTGCATATAACACCAACACAGAACCCCAGAGATCACTAACCTGAAAGGTTAGGACCATCTGGGATTCATGATGTTGAGAAACCGGCATGACAGTCGGAACGAGAGATGACCGAGCTTATTCTGCGTGAGCAGGAACAACCCAGAGGTTAATCTCGGAGTCGATATCCATACCAAGATGCAGACGAATTGTATACTGGCCAAGCTCCTTCAAAGGACCATCAATCTTAACCATTTCTTCGGTCACAGCAAAGTTTGCGGAACGAAGAACAGTAGCGATTTGATCGGCATTGACCGAACCGTAGAGATAACCCTCTGGGTTGGCATTGGCTTCGATTGTGATCGACTTCTGATTGATCTGAGCGGCCAGACCGACCAGTTCCGAACGCTTGGCAGCTTCCATTTCTTTGGATCGGCGCTGATGCTGTTCAACAATACGAAGGTTATGAGCTGTGGCAAAAATACCAAGTCCTTGAGGGACAAGGTAGTTGCGAGCAAAACCAGGTCGCACCTTGACAACTTCACCAGTCTTCCCGACATACGGGACATTGTGCATCAGAATCAATGTCTGATAGCCATCTTTGGCTCGTAATGGGTGATTCTTACGGCGCTCAACCCCCGGTTGACGGGCTGGACCAACGGGTTGTGATTTACTCTTGCCTGACTTGCCTGACTTGCCTGCAGCTTTCGCGGCTTTAGCTGTACTTGCCATTTGAGAAGGAACTCCGATACTAGTCTTCGAGTTTCATATCAATTTCAAAAAGCACGTTGATGGTCAAATGACCCGGGCTTTCAGAATTAAGTGGTCAGAATGGGATATCTTCATCATCACCGCCGTCGGGTGGCCCAGAATCAAACGACGGGCTTGGACGCCTCGGTGGCGATGGTCGTTCGGTGGCGGCAGGAACCGATGGTCGACGAGATGCAGAACTACTAACGGATGACGATTGAGGTGACGCAGAGTAACCACCGTCATCAGAGGATGCATGAACTGGGGACGATATGCTGTCATCCTTCTTGTCCAGAAACTGGACACGTTCCGCTTCAACCTTGATCTTGGAACGCTTCTCGCCTTCACGCGTCTCCCAAGTTTCTTCCTTGAGATAACCTTCAACGTGAACTGCACGCCCCTTACGTAGATATTGACAACAGTTTTCCGCCTGACGATTCCAGACTGTCACTACGATATATAAGGTTTCTTCACGCGTTTCGCCTTCGCGTGTCGCATACTTACGACTGGTTGCCAATTTTAGATCAGCAACAGGCGTACCATTGGGCGTGTAACGCAACTCGGGGTCATGCGTCAACCGACCAATCAGAAATACCTTGTTTAAATCTGCCATCGTAGATCATTCTCCAGTTCGTCGGGCGGTTTCTCGTGTGGTCAATCGCCCTGCAACCGCATCATGCGTCGTCACGACGCCGGCGACGTGGACGTTCTTCATATTCGTCTTCACCACGACGCTCTTCTTCGACGGATGGTGTGGAATTCATCGCCGATTCAATCAGCGGCTCAACAAGCTTGGGGTGAATCTTTAAAATCATCTCGCGTAGAATCGTGTCATTCAGACGACAATCATGGCTGATCGTCGCCAGAGCCAGCGAATCGACTTTAAAATACGTCAAAAGATAGACGCCTTTACGGTGTCCATCAACAGCATAAGCCAATCGACGTTCGTCCCATTGACGACTCGCTACGATTTCGGCTTTCTGCCGGGTCAGGATTTCATGAATCTGCTGAACCGTCACATCCCAATTGATGGACGCTTTTGTGCTATCCAGCAAAAACATCGCTTCATACGTTTGAACTGACAAGGATCGAACCTCCGATGAACTGGTGGCCACAATCTCCTTCACACGGAGAAGCCACCATGTTGTTATCTGAACCGTCCCGAATCACTACCAGAAAACCGCACTGGATCATTGAGAGTAGCAATTATACAACTTCAACTTGATGAGTGTGGGTCAACCATACCATTGAATCGATTCATCGCCGCTTCAATACCCTGATTCATCCAGACACTAACCGCCTGCAAAGTTGTCATCACACCACCTGATACTGCTGGTCGTTCACTTGGTCGAAATTTCGCAAGCACATAGTCAGCAGCGTCTATTATGCCTCGATCACCGATCCCTAGCCTGGCTCTTGGAAATTGATCCGTTCCCAATGCCCTGGAGATGTCTCGCAAACCTCTTTGACCCCCATCACTACCTCCCGCCCGAATTCTAAGTCGTCCTAATGGAAGGCTCAGATCGTCGCAAATCACCAAGAGATCTACAAGCGGAATTTTGTAAAACTGCATGACCTGTGCGACAGCTTTTCCACTCAAGTTCATGAAAGTCATTGGTTTGACCAACATCACCCGACTAAAGTCAAGCTCAATATCTGCAATCTCAGACTCAAACTTCTTCGCAAACTTGACACCAGACTGGCTCAAGGCCAGTCTGTCAATCACATCAAAACCTATGTTATGACGCGTGTCTTCATATTTTGAACCAGGATTACCTAAGCCAACGACCACTTTGATATTGGCCATAAGCTTTTCCACGATCTCTTTCAAGTATCTCAGCAATCGTTCAACGAAGTGAACAACGAGAGTCAGACTTCTGGCTTCTTCTCAGGTCGTGTGATCACTTCAGGCTGTGTCAATGTTTCAGCAGACGCTGCAGACTCACCTGTCGGGCGAATCAGGTGAACTACGATTTCATCGCCTGCGGAAACCGCAGTCACACCGTCAGGCATCACTATATCTTTCACATGGATGACCTGTCCAAGGTGGAGATTAGTGATGTCAACCCGAATTGAATCTGGTATGGCACTGGTCTGACATCGAATTTTAATCGAGTGGTGAGGCACATCAAGCACTCCACCTTCAGTCACTCCAGGCGCTTCACCTTTGAGTTCAATCCGAACATCGCTTTCCACTTCTTCTGTCAAGTCTGCCCGAAAGAAGTCGATGTGGATCACTTCCTTGCCAAGGTAATCCCACTGCAACTCACGAACCAAAACCGTTTCGCTTTGACCTTTTCCAAGATCCAAGCCAACAACGTGTGACCCACGCTTAAGAATGCCCAATACATCGTGAGCCGTAATGCTGATCGGCTGTGCTGCTTGCTTGTGGCCATAAATGATTGCAGGAACACGGCCTGCGGCGCGAAGACGGCGACTCACTCGCGTGCCTGTGCCCTTGTTCTTCGCTGTATCTCTGGCTTCGGCCGCGATGGTGACTATCGTACTCATGTGTCCAGTGATCTCGCACTCTGTTTCATTACTGTCAAGGCTTTACAACGACGATCAACATCATTCGAACTCACCTTGAGGGTCGACTTTCTACGCAATTCCTGACATTTGCCAAGAATAAAATACGCCGGTCAGACCGGCGAACATTCGCATTCGACCCGCCTCATATCACCTTACAATCCGGTGCTGAGGTCGATTCGGGAAAGGATACCCCACTTCATACTTTTTTGCAAGCATGAAGAATGCGGATTAGCGCTTTTTTATCACGGCTTTACTATCCATCGGTCTGATACGTACAAAATCTCGCTGAAATCCTTGGCATGAAACTCTAATTTCAAATCACCCAAAGCCATGGGCAAATCCATTTTCCCATTTCCTCCCAAGATTTCTGCAAGCATCGACATTGTACTCAATAAAATCGGACCAGGACGCACCATATGGCGATGTCCGTCTATAATAAAGATCCTACGCTTATCCATAGCGAGTAGAGAACGCAAGTAATTCGTTTTTGGCAAATGATTTAGCTCATTCAGGCTACGTTCCACTGAGAAGCCACATAGACCCAGTAAGATCAGATCACAATTTGCCATACAATCTTGAATGGCTTTTTGTGCCAGGACTCGCGATTTCGCTCCAGGCATCGAAGTTCGTTCCCGGCCTCCTACCATCCGGATAATTTCCGGGTTCCAATGTCCGCTTCCCATCACCGGATCAAGCCATTCCAGATGGGCCACTTGTGTTAATGGTGTTCCCTGTCTGCGATGATCAAGTGACTGCTCAACATCCTCAAAGCAACGGATGATTGCTTCCCCTGCTGGCCGCACACCAAGGAGTCGTGCCACCTCGCGGATCATCAAGAAAACGCTGCTCATATTGGTCGGGTTGGCGGCATAAACCACAGGTCTTGATTTTAACAGAGAGCCGGCCTTGACGACTGACGTCTCGCTGATCGCACACACGTCGCACTGCGACTGGGTTAGGATGAGATCCGGCTTAAGTTCATTCAGGGCTTCAATATCGAGCTCATAGAGATCAATCCCTGACAGGTCCCGAACCGCTTGATCTATCTCGCAAGAGCTTGTTTCTTCAGGGATTAGGCATCGTGTCAATCGCGGGAGGTCAAGCCAACCATCAGGCAGGTCGCATTCATGACTGATACCGACCAAGGATTGCCCCATGCCAAGCGCAAGCACCGTATCCGTAAGGCCTGGAAGCAAGCTGACAATGCGTGGTGAATGGCTCATCAGGGATTCCTTTTGGTTGCATCACTCGACCATTTTGAGATCCGTTCGTGGACCAACTGTTGATAAAGTGAGTGGTCGCAGCGGGTAGCGGTCCAGTACCTGACGAACGTCACTTACAGTCACTGATTCATAAGCTGTAATTTCTTCATCCATAGAAACATACCTTTGGAAATAGGTGTAATAGCCACCAAGCGGCATGAGCCTGCCCATAGGCCGTTCGGCCCTGATCATGGCCCTTGACAATGTCTTATTGCGAGCCCGATCAATCTCAGCCTGATTCAGGCCAGTTTCGCGAATTCGTTTCATAACGTGAGCAACCCGGTCTAGATTGGCTTCGGCATTATCAGGGTCACAGCCCATAAATAGAAAGTAGGCGCCCGCCTGGTTGTATTCCTGATAGGAAAGGTCGCACATTTCGGCGTGGCCTGGGTGCACAATATCCCAGTACAGCCTTGATCCAGAAGAATCGCCCAATGCGGTCGCGAGCAATGCAGCGGCATGCCTGAGCGGGTCTTCGAGCGAGGGTGCGGAGCCCACAAGAACCATGGTCTGCTGCTGATCATCGGCTCGCTCGATGGTTCGGTAGCCCCCTTGACCTGTGGATTCTGGAGTGAGTCGTTTAGCCGTTTCGGCAGGCTCCCATGATTCACAATGCTTGCTGGCCATGTCAAAAAGTTGTGGCCAATCGCCATTACCCGTGAAGGCCAGAACCAGATTATTGGGTGCATACTGACGCCTGAAATAATCTCGCATCTGTTCAACGCGCATGGACATGATCGAGTCGACGGTTCCAAGAACGCTCTGGCCCAAGGGGTGTCGGCCGAAATGGGCTTCTTTGGCAGATTCATAAGCAACCATCATCGGATTATCGTCGTACATTTTGATTTCTTCGACGATGACCAGTTTTTCTGTGTCAAAGTCTTCTTCACGAAGCACAGGCCTCATGATATCCGAGAGGACATCGAACGCCGCAGGCATATATTCTGGTAATGCCGTAACATGATAAATCGTATCTTCTTCACTGGTCTGTGCATTATGGCGTGCACCAACACGGTCAAAATCACGATTTACCGACAAGGCATCGCGTCTGTCGGTGCCTTTAAACAGCATGTGTTCCAGAAAATGAGAGAGCCCGCTCTCTTCGGGTGTTTCATCCCGGGCCCCAGTTCGCACGAAATACCCGGCACTGATGGAATGGGCTTGATCATTAATCTCAGCCACTACCGTTAGGCCGTTGGCCAATCGAGCTTCGTGGAACTTCATATTGCAGTTTCTCTCAGGTTACTATGAATTGGAAAAGTTTCAGGCCAAGGCGGGTGTGATATCGATCACTTGATTGTCGATATCCGCAGTTTGTTCGTCATCCTGAACCTTCACACCCGCTAAAGCCAAGGCCGCCAAGAGGGCGAGGAAGGTACCGAGAACCATGGCAAGCCCCAAGCCTGCCATTACAGCAGTTACGAACCCCAGAAGAACCTCACGTGTGAGCTCAACAGCGCCAAGCAGAAATCTTCTGACGACGTCGACCAAATGCTGGATCAGATTCACGACTTGCATTTGAAGGAATTCCTCACGAATCAATCGCATGTTGGGTAGTATTTATCACAGTTAGACTTAAGTGATCTTGAGTGGCTGGGGGCCAAGTGTCAGTATCGCTCGATTCTCAAGATCCAGGCCAGCGGCATGCTTGCTGACGTCCTCGGCTGAAAGGCTTGCCAAAGCGCCTCGAATTTCATCGATCAGGCGTACTCGACCCAAGTGGTAGAAATCGCTGGCCAGTGATGCCGATCGTGAAAGACTTGACTCCTGCTGCATGACCAGCCCGCTGACAAGTCCAGCCCTCATCATGTCGAGCTCATCTTGGGTGACTCCATCACGCTTGATGCGTGCCAGTTCGGCAAGAGTCACGTCCAGTGTTTCCTGGGCTCGATCCGCACCCGTTCCGGCGTAAACCACTGCTGCAGCCTGACGATACATGGCCTCATAGCCTGCATATACCGTATAGCAGAGACCACGCTTTTCCCGAACTTCCGTAAAAAGTCGAGCCGAGGAATAACCACCAAGAATCGCAAGCGTTGCGCGGGCCTGATAATATTCTGGGTGCTTGATGTCTACCGATGGAAAAGCCATCGTAATCTGACACTGATTCGTCTCTTTGGTTAGATGCTCAACGAGTTTTATCGGGGGGCTGGAATCAGGCATTGTCACAGGCTTGGCTTTCCAATTCCCAAACAAGCGAACGACCTGATCCTTCAGTTGATCAAAATTCATCGAGCCTGCAACAGCCAGGATTGCTCCCTCGGGCTGGATCAAATCGGCATGTGCCTGCCGGATATCTTCTGTGCGAATGGCCTGCAGGCCTTCAGGTGTCCCCCCAGCATGCCGACCCCAAGGATCGCCAAAATATCGGCATCGCAGATGAGTCATCGCCAGCGAGGCAGGATCATCTTCCAGGCTCTGAAGACTTTGCAAAGCAAGAGCTTGAATCGGCTCGAACGATTCTTTCCCAAGGTGCGGACAAAGCACCATGTCCGCCATGATCTCAAGTGCTGGCCCCAAACTCGATCCCAACATCGCTGCCGAAATACTTACATGCGATGTCGATGCCGACTGCTGGTGGCTCACACCAAGTGCATCAAGCTCAACCAGAATTTCCGATGCGTCGCGCTTGCCTGCCCCACGAGGCAACCATTCCGCCATCATCGACGACCGGCCTTGCAAACCAACGGGATCGTAGATCGCCCCAGCCGGTATCAACAGCGTCATCGCTACTGACCTTAATGCTGTCATGGGCTCGGCTACAATCGTTAAACCGTTCGCCAACCGCTCAATATGAATCGTTTTATCTGACACGCGGCAAGTGCTCCCCAACCTTCTGGACCCATCATCAAATGATTTCTTGTAATATATCATAAATTGGAAGAACTTGCGCTGGTTTTACCAGAGAAGAACAAGTCATTCCTCAACCAGCCTGTTTTAAGAGGCATAATAGTCATGTCCATTGACCGCCTATCCGAGATATTCTGATGACTGACTGCAAACCTGCGAACAACAAATTAACAACAGCATGGTTCGAACTTCGTTCGGATCTAATCCAAATCGGACTCACACAAAAATGGCCCGAGACACTGGGCTGGATCGGCTTTGCTCATCTTATCGCAAGCCTCTCCTGTCATATATGTTATAAATATGTGACGATTGATCCTTTGCCCTACCTGTTTATATGGTCCACGCAACTAACCACCAATCTCTGGATCATACGCAAGCTGATCGGACGCGGTTGGACAAAGTCTTCACCGTTAATAGGCATTCTAGCAAGAATTTGGGCCACTTTTCTGATTATCTCTTTTAGTGCAACCAGTTACAGCGAAATATCAGCCGACCAGGCCAATCACTTCAACTGGTTCAAACCCGTCTGGGCCAGTCTCTCATGCTTTGCCTGGGCCGTCACGGCATGGATTGTCAATCCATGGTTCGTGCTCGCTGCTGTCTGGACCTGGGCCATGGGCTGGGCCATGATCTTCTGGATCGAAGAGGCTTATCTGATTTATGGAATCGGCTGGGCCCTGCTGCTTTGGATCATCTCTGCCATTTTGATGCGTAAGCGACATAAAACCGTGCCCGAAAATCCTGAGTAAATCTCTCAGATTTTACGATTCAGGTCGGCCTGGCATCGCGATCAAGTGGTGTATTGGCCAACTCGATAGTCCGACAAATATTTTTTGACATATTCAATGGTCGCCTCCAACCCTTGGTCGAGCGTATAGGCAGATTTCCACCCAAATAGTTCCTGAGCAAGCTTCGTACCTGCCAGCAATCGCCCCACTTCGCTTTTCAAGGGGCGCACTCGTTGCGCCTCTGTCTCAACCTCAATCTGCACTCCCATCAGACTTCCGATCCGCTCTACAAGTTCACCAATCGTCAAATCTTCGCCTCTCCCTACATTCACCGTCCGTCCCAATGCCGCATCACATCCAGCCATTGCAATGAAGGCAGACGCTGTATCCTTTACATAAGTCAAGTCTCGCCTTGGATCAAGCGAACCAAGTCGAATCTTCGGACTCACCAAAACCTGGCTGATGATCGAAGGAATAATCGCTCGGGCCGACTGCCGCGGGCCGAATGTGTTAAACGGGCGAAGCACCGTGACTGGCAACTGAAACGACCGGTAATAGGATAGTCCCAAGGCATCCGATGCAATTTTCGTCGCAGCATAAGGCGACTGACCAACCAGTGGATGCGACTCATCAATCGGCACAAACTGTGCTGTACCATAAACTTCTGATGTACTTGTCAGCACCGCACGCTCTAAAGTATTGCTGTCGAGGCAAGCATCTAATATATGAGTGGTTCCAAGAACATTCGTCTGAACCACGTCGAGCGGATTTTGATAGGAATACGGAATCGCGATCAGGGCTCCGAGATGAAGCACCCATTGCTGATCCTTGACAGCTTTACGAACAGCTTCTGGATCTTTCAAGTCGCCCCGGTGAACTTCGACATGATCCATCACAGATTTCGGCAAGCGATCCAAATGCCCCCGATCATCGCGGCCATTGTATCGGACCATAGCCCTGACAGAATGGCCGGCTTCGACCAGCGATTCCACAAGATGACTACCGATAAACCCTGCTGCACCTGTGACTAGTGTCTTCTTACCCATGACATTTCCCTGCCCCGTGATTCGTGCTTGAGAGCCGCATCTTAACCGATCCTCAGCTTTCCGCAATCGGAATGCTCGCTACAGACCATAATCTTAAGCCAGTAATCCAACTCAAGCGGACCGGCTCACACTACTCAAACCATCAAAACCACCTAAATAACCTGAAGGTTACTCCTTGTTTAGTCGATCTTATTTACGGACAGATTACAGATTGCCAATTCGGCACGATATCGGCCAACCCAAATTCCAAGGAGGGCAAGAGGGCGCCGCTTAAAGGTTCAAGGAGATGACCCCATGGCTCTTCGAATGTTGCTTGTGACAATGGTCGTCACGATGAGTCTTCCGATTCCGGACTTAGGCACTTGCCATCATTACTTAGCAGAAATTAATCAAGAACTGGCAGGCATCGCCTCCAGCCTTCGAAACGAAATCCCCGTTTCGCCCCTTAAAAAACAACAGGCTCAGCCGGAGCCTAAGCTTACTGTTTTCCAAAACCCTCTTCCTGCGTCGCCGACTAAGATCTTAAAATCCGCAGATCAAGTCGTTTCGACCTCGCCCATCGTCTCAGTAAAACAAGCCATGGAATCGCCTTCGGATCTGGCCTTTGAACTTATCCAGGATGAGTTCGCCCGGGAAGCAACAGAATTCACGCTCCAGGAAGCCAAAAATACTTTGGCCCGAATCCAGATCAAAGCCGTGGACCATGCACTGCCCCCTGCCCCGCCCGCTGAAGAGTTTTTGCACTCTGAGCCAATCCTGAAATCCCTTGAAGCATCGCACGTCATTCGCGTGATGTCGCCTGCAGTCACTCAATGGGAAGTCCTCTCATATATGATAGCAGAGCAACTCGATATTCCCATTGCTGACCAACCAGCCATCCAGCTTGCGAACTCAGTCAGTCTGGGTGATTGGTCACAAATTGTGACAGAGTCTTGCGGCCTTGTTTCCTTTGCTGACGTTTCGCAATTGATTTCCCATCGTCAGGAACCGTCATCCATCGATTTATCGGAAGACCCTGGTGAATCACAATGGCTTGCTATGGTTTCGATCAATCGAACTTCCAAACGGCAAATCGATGAGCTCGAAACAAAAACTTCCGGCCCAAGTAAAACGGAGAACCAGCCCAAAGTTGTCGTGCGTAACGCTCTGAAGCTCACCGCAGAAGCGATCGCGGCTTGGACACAGATTGTTTCCAGGTCGTACTGATCTGATGACCCAGACTTCTTTGGCGGTTGAAAAAACATCCGGATGATTTGCCGAGGAACCCACATTTTAGTCTGTGGGTTCCTTTTTTCATTCCATGAATCTGATGTCAAATCTCGCCCGAGCCTTTATGTTCATGACACTTTAAAGCCCGACTGCCTTTTCTTTCGTCGATTTTGATTTGTCAAAATGGCCCTGAACTACGAATTGTGTGCATCTCACTGAATAATCACGTTAATCGAATCGTCTTAACTTATATGCGGTTGAAAGTCGTGCCTTCAAGCAAATTCTGCACAATCGGATCATCTTCAGAAAACATTTGCCATCTCTCATGGTTAGTCACTTGGCATGAGACCAGACTTGTGCGATAATTTGTCTAAGTTGCGAACTCCTCCTCACTAACCCAAACTACTCAATTGACTAAAACCGTGAAAAGGGTCAAGGAATTCAAGATTGATCCGACGCTGTTCAAAAAGAGTGGTATATTAAAGTCAGTGCATGGCCGGGGAAATCGGTCAAGGTGGAATAACGCGCGATCGCGAAATGAGTCGGATTCCAGAGCGGCATGGCTGCTGCGAGGGGAACCGACCCGGACTTATCCGAAAACACGTCGTCGAAGGCTGAAATGGAGACTCGCGACATGCTGAACCGAACCCGACTGCGAAATCAGGCCCTTGCATTTGCCCTTACCGGGCTGATCTGGGGTACAAGTTCTATTACAATTGCTGACGGTGTTCCCTTGCCGGAACAACTTGTCAAATTGGGTCGTCAGGCCCAGACACAGGGTTATCCTGCTCAGGCCCGTGATTTTTACAATCAGGCCTTGAAGCTTGACCCAACGAACAAAGCTGCCAAATCTGGCCTCAGCCAAGTTGGCGAAGTTCGACAAATTGCATTCCGCCCGCAACAGGATGGGGCCGTGCCTCCTGCCAGGAACAATGCTGCCAACAATGCTGCCCAGCCAAGAGCTGCGACCATCGAGAATATCGACCAGCTTGATGCTGTTCGAAACCAGCAATTCGGTGCCGCGGTTCGTGAGCGTCAGCAAAAGTCTCGCGAATACCTCAATCGGAACAATCCTGAAGCGGCTTTGAACGAGCTACATCAGGCCCAGAACCTGGTACGTTCGGCAGCTGACGTTCCCGAAAATCTGAGGGTCAAGCTCGAGCGTGAACTTGAAGCCTCGATTCTTGCAGCGACGCGTGATGAAGAGCGGATCATTGAGCGACAGGCCGACGAAGCCCGTCGCGGTGCAATTGCAGAATCCCGCGCCAGATCGCTTCAGGATTACGAAGATGTCAACAAGACTGTTGATGTGATGATGGATCAGTTCGACAATCTGATCGATCAAGGCATTTACGATGTCATCTATTCCGGTGGCTTTGGCAATATTGCTCAATCGGTTGAACCGTTTATCCAGGCTCGGCTGCTGGCTCAAAAAGCCGCCGCTATGAGGCCAAACGCCTTGGCTCCAATTGCAGGTGAAGTTGTGGCTTCCCGGATCGGTTTTTATGCCATGGCTCGTGAGTGGGAAGACGTCAAGGAATTCAACTTCATGCTCTCGTTGGCCGACGTCGACAGAGCCGCTGTGCCATTCCCTGACTACAACTTCATCACGTATCCACCAGCAGACCAATTCCGTTCCATCACGGAAAAACGGGCCAAATATCGCAACTCAACCGACTTGGTTGTTCGCGACCCTAAAAGCCAGTCGATTATCGACAAGCTTGATCAACCGATGTCCATGCCATTCGCCAACGAAACCCCGTTGGAAGATGTGATCAAGTACATCCGCCAGAATTCTCAGGGTCCAAGCGACGACGGGATCCAGATTCACGTCGACCCGATCGGCCTTGAAGAAGCTGATCAAACCATGCAATCACCCGTGAGACTCAGTCTCGAAGGTGTTCCACTCAAACGCTCCCTCAAGATCATGCTCGACCAACTTGACCTCACCTATACGGTTCAAGATGGCTTGCTTTACATTTCCTGGCAGGGTGCTGAAGATATTCCAACCGAGCGACGCGTTTATCCTGTTGCTGACCTCGGCCTAATCCCAATGTCGCTGATCACTGGCTCACCTCCAATGGGTGGTGGCGGTGGTATGGGTGGTGGTGGTATGGGCGGCGGTGGTATGGGCGGCGGAATGGGTGGCGGTGGTATGGGCGGTGGCGGCGGTGGTATGGGTGGCGGTGGTATGGGCGGTGGCGGTATGGGCGGTGGCGGTGGTATGGGCGGTGGCGGTGGTGGTATGATGGCCGTGCCTCCAGCTCCTCCCCAAAATAGCCAAACTCCCAACGCTTTCACGGAAAAAAAAAGGAAATAACTAAGGGCCTTTCAAACAGCCCAAGCTATAAATCCTCTACAAACCCCATGAACCAAGCCCCTCCACAACAAGGGCTTGGTTCTGGTCGTTCTGGGAGCTTGCCCCGGCCCAATGGAACGGCAACCGATCGCGACAAACGCAAACAGGAAGCCGCTGCACGAAACACCAACACCGCATCGGCCAAGTCCCAGATCAGCAAGTCAAAAACAGACTCAATTGCTTTTTGGGACAAATTTTATGCCGACCCGAAGGCCAATGACGATCCAGAAGATGTTTTGGCCTTGGTCTCCATATTACGCGTCGATAAAAAGTTTCGGGACATTGAAGGTATCCTGAGAGGCTATCTCCGCCATCATTCAGACCTTGCAGAAGTCTGGATGTATGACACTCTGGTCATCGCAATCGATATCAACAAAGGCGACATGGAAGAAGCCAAATCGCTTGTCGGGTTTGCCGCCCACCTGGCCCGCCAGTCTGAAAATCCCAACGACCTCTTTCAGGTGGCCGACATCCTGTTGCTTAGAAACTGGCTCGATCCCGTTGGCATTGACGGCTATAAAGCCAACTTGGGAGAGATTCTCGAACGTCTTCAAAAGCGTGTTCCGCACAGAATCGAACCCTATCTCATGAACATGCTCCTGGCTGAACGAACTCAAAACCCTGGCAGAATGGCCGAAGTGGCTGAATCCATCCTCTCCATTGGCTGGGGTGGCCGAGATGCCGCCATCCGGAGTGAGATGCGACTTCGCTGTCAAAATCTCTCGAAAACCCTTAGAGCGGATGATCGTTCGGATGAAGCTAAGGTCCTGCTCGCAAGACTTGCGGAATCAAGCGTCATTGACCTCTCCATCAAGCTGAAATGGAAAGGTATCGCCGACCTGGACATGATCGTTGAGGAACCTTTGGGTGCCAAAGCCGACTACGATCACCCAAGAACCGTCTTTGGTGGATCGCTCATCAACAACGGACGCGGTACCAAACTTGATCAAAACACCGAGGAGGTCTATCTTTGCCCCCGAGCTTTTGATGGGACATACAAAATCCGCCTCAACTCGATCTACAACTCACCAGAAGATCCCAAAAAGAAGGTCCGCTCGGCAGAGCTAGAAATCGTCATGCAGCTCGGTTCTGGCAAGGAAAAACGACAGACATTTACAGTAAATCTTGATCAAAACCCGATCTCGCCCATCTCAATTGAAATGACCGGCGGCAGAAGAACGGAAGTCCTTCCCTTTCTGGCACCACAGGCAATGCCTCCGTTACCAAAATCGATGGCAAAAAGCAGATCTGGTAGCCAGCCTGAACCAAAAACCAAAGAGGCTCTTGGATCTGGTGCCAGCCGAAGTGCCCAACCGACGAAGGATCGATCCAAAGCCATCGTCATTCCGGATTACGAGCCAAAGTCGACCAAGGCGATCGACTTGACCAACCCGAAAAACCCGTAAAACCAAATTCTTAGTGGGCTTCAATCAAAACTTGAGGCCCACTCGAATTTACGCATCGAAACAACTCTTCAAGACCACAACCTTCTATTTCAAATACGGTTGCGCTCAATTTCAGCCTTGAATTCATCAAACAGGTAAGACGAATCATGAGGCCCAGCCGAAGCTTCCGGGTGGTATTGCACGCAGAAGACAGGCAGCCTTTTATGACGAATGCCTTCGACTGTCTGATCGTTCAGATTTACATGCGTTACGACCACATGGTCAGGTAAACTTGATGGATCAACTGCAAATCCATGATTCTGGGTCGTGATTTCCACCTTCTCTGTGCGCCGATCCTGAACCGGGTGATTCGCTCCACGATGACCAAACTTCAACTTATATGTCCGGCCACCGAGCGCCTGCCCTAAAAGCTGGTGCCCAAGACAGATACCAAAGATTGGCGTACCGTTTTTCTCGGCGGCCCGGGTGATTAGGCTCGACAGGCAAGCGACGGCCCCAACAAGCGGTTCCGGGTCTCCGGGTCCATTGGAAACAAAGATCCCATCGGGTTTGAGATCAAGAATCTGGTCGGCGCTGAAGTTGCCTGGAACCACCGTAACACGACAGCCTTGTGAGACCAAGTGCCTGGGAATATTCCACTTCATTCCAAAATCCATGGCCACGACATGGGGCGAATTCTCTGCATTCAAATTGGTTGAACCATACAGCGGAACACTCCAACTCTGTGCAGAGGTAGTCATGACATCACGGGTCATGTCCATCCCCAACATGCTTGGGCCCGACTTGGCACGATCAATCAAGGCCTCGTCGCTTAGGTCTGTACCACTCGAGATAAGCCCCTTCATGGCACCCAAACTTCGTATCAGGCGTACCAGCTTGCGTGTATCAATTCCGTAAATCCCAGGTATATCAAGCCTTTTGAGATAATCCGTAAGCTCTTCATTCGACCGGTAATTGCTCGACCGATTCGCCAACGACCGCACCACAAAACCACGAACCCAAGGCCGAGCACTCTCCATATCCTCAGTATTAATTCCGTAGTTCCCAATCTCAGGGTAGGTCATCACTACGATCTGACCATGATAAGAGGGGTCCGTCAAAATCTCCTGATAACCTGTCATGCTCGTATTGAACACCACTTCACCAAGGGATTCTCGATCCGCACCAAAGCCGAATCCACGAAATACCGTTCCATTTTCCAAAACCAAGCGAGCGGGTGAGCGATCAATCATGGCGCGCAATGTCTCTCTAACCAGGGTATCTTCAAGTTCACAGGAATGCGGGCCTTAAGCCCATTTAAAACTTGATACTACCCAATTCCTCCCAAAGTTTCAGTAAAAAAGCTTCGGATTCCTTTAGTAGGCCTTGTATCAATTCTTGCTAACCAATTCCCTAGGAATCGTTTCCAACGTTTCATCCGCCCGACTTTTCATTGATATTATACCAACCAAATGGGTCACCACCACCGCAGGCAAGACCGTCATCAGCCATAAACCGATTTGCTTTTCCAGCGTGATGTTCGTTGACCGGACTAGAATCCCACCCCACATCGGCCATGGCGATTGGCTTATCAGCCCTAAAATCGCCCAAACCGGTGACGCCCAAACCCACCAGAACGCATTGAACAAAGCCGCCATCCAGACCCAGTCCTTTGATCGCGATCCCGGTCTACGTGCCAACTTGCGAGCCTTCCATACGGAGGCTCCATAAATCAAAGCCGCCTCGAACGATGCGGTTTCACTCTCAGATTCTTGCTTGGATTGCCCCTCGTTCGTGATCTGGCTCACTCCGGCCAGAGAATACACCAACATAATCAGCACCCACACCAAAATCGCCACCAGAGGCTGCCTTAGAATGACTGAAAACCAATTGCTCGCAGGGCTTTGTACAAATTGCTCCAGAACCACCAACGCACAGACCGCAAAACTCAACGGCCACCAGCCACATAGGTTACATACGGTTTTGTTGATGGTCACGGGGAACCCCGATTGCCGCACTAGCAATTTTGTCACCACGGCCATTATTGCGGCCCCAAAAACACCACCAAGCCAAGCCATCTGTGCCAGGGTCGAGCGATGACTCTCATAAAGCATTACTCCCAGGAACTCTACTGAAAACATCTCGGGTTTCATAACCACGCCAATCGTTACTGCCATCAGGCCTAGAGGCCAGATTGCGATCAGAATCAACGGCGAAAATGGTATCGCGAATCTTATTGGACGAAATCCACCGCTTGAAACTGGATCAACCAAACTCTCGTTCTTAAGCCTATCCCCAGTCAATAGATAAATTAAACCGATCCAAGCCGCCAACAATAATGCCATGAACATGGCCCATGTGGCTGCCAGCGAAACTCCCAATCCATTCTGTTGCAATAAAGACTGTACCATTCTAGAGATTGGCCAATTCGCCTCACCCCAGATCAAGACCGGTGTCGGGTCAAACAAGCACACAGCCGCAACCAGTTGAAGTTCTTTACTCACTTTATTTTGGATTCGTGGCTTGATGACAAGCCGAAAGGCTGTCCATAAGCTTGCTCCCAATAGTCGGGCTGACTCCCATTCGTCTTGACTTGCTTTGACTGCTTCCCGCTTTACCACGCATGCAATGCGCGTTGCCCCCCACCAACCCGTCCACCATACCCAGGCTGGAACAATCCAATTTGAAGCAAATTCGAAACCCAGAATCTCATCCAGAGAGATGGCCCAGATCAAAGGCAAAACCCACACTGGACCATGGCTCGGCAGGATTGCAATCCAAGCTGTAAACCGTCCGATTTTTGTGCGCTGACTCAAGCCAATGAACCCAATCAAGAGACCAACAATCATGGCAATCAATAAAGCGCAGCCAACTCCACAAAACCCAAGCCATAAGAGCTTTCGTTCCAGATCGCCGGCTAAAAGCAGGGCGGGCAAAAGCAGCCCTGCCCTGCCTCCCAATTCCCCAATTCTCGTCACGTAAATCGATGCAACCACAACTGGCACAACAATTATCAGCAAAAACAATGCTTGTATGGCATATCGAAGTGCACTTGCCAAAGACGGCCCGGTGGATTCGGTGATTGTCGAGCGGGAATCCATGATCGGGATCACTGCTTCCTTCAAGTCGATTGAGTCCGAAAAACTGCACGGTTGCACGGTAGAAACCGATTGTACCAAGCTTATGGCTCTGCATAGAATAACGTAGGCCAACACAAAAAACGATCATACCGATATGCGTTCTTCATTTGCCTACGGAAACTCGATCAAAGCGGGAACAGAACGAATGCAAGCCGAATTGCTCCGAAGATGGGCCGATCTGCTGACCGATTATTGCTTGGCTCTACAGCCTGGTGAGACTGTCCTTATCTCGGCTGAAACCATCGCTGAACCACTCGTAAATGCAGTGGCACAAGCAGTTATCCGCAAACAATGCATTCCCATCGTTCGTCTGGAAATACCCGGCCTGACCGAATATTTGATCAATCACGGTACTAACGACCAAATCCTGGCCGTACCTACCGCCAGTTATGCAGAGGCAGGCTCGATTGACGCCCGGATCCGAATACTCGCCGAGACCAGCATCAAGCAAACAGCAGACCCCAAAAAACAAGCACTTTTCGACAAAGCACGAGAGCCGCTCAGGAGGCTTTCAAGTCGAAAGAAATGGGTTCTTACCCAATACCCTACTGCGACTTATGCGGAACTCGCCGGAATGAATCTGGACGAGTACGAAGCGTTTGTCTGCTCTGCCATGTTTCTCGACCAAGCCGACCCTGTGGCCGCCTGGAAAGAGCTCGGAGTAAGGCAATCGCGTGTCATCGACCTCATCAAGACGGCCAGCTCTGTAAAGCTTCAATCCAAAGGCACGGATCTCACTTTTGACGTAAGTGGAAGATTCTGGATCAATTCCGATGGCCGCCGCAATATGCCGTCAGGCGAAATATTTACTGGCCCTGTAGAAACATCTGCAACGGGCAAATTGACTTGCTCCCAGCCCGTCCTGCGCGATGGCCACCTGCTCGAAGGAATCACCATGATTTTCGAGAAAGGAAAAGTCATTGAAGCCAAGGCGAAAACTGGTCAGGATTATCTTCGTGCAATGATTGCAATGGACGAAGGTGCCGCCTTCGTAGGAGAACTGGGTATCGGGCTCAACGAGGGAATTGACCGTTTCAGCGGATCCATCCTTTACGACGAAAAGATTGGCGGAACGGCTCACGTGGCCTTGGGTTCGAGCTATCCAGAAACGGGCGGAACAAACCAATCCGGTCTACACTGGGATTTTATCATTGATATGCGTGCAGGCGGAAAAATCCTAGCCGATAACAAAGTTCTCTGTCACAATGGAGAGTGGGTCCTGGATTGAGCCAAACCCGGCTTTACGATTCTGTGCCAATTCGACTGTTCGTTTTCTGAACCCCTTTTCAAGCCAGCTTCAGAGAGATTTCCAATGATCAACCGACTTCTGGCTTCGATTCAAAAGCTCGTTAATCCTGGCATTCTGTTGATGTGTGCATGGCTTGCCTTCCCTCCCGCAACAGCCATGTCTCAGGATGCTTTAAAAGATCGGGTTATCCAGCTCATCGAAAAGCTTGATGCCTTAGACAATCAGCAAGCCAAATCAGCGGAGGATGCTCTAATCAAGCTCGGCACAAAGATTTTACCTCACTTGCCAGAATCGTCCGGCAAGCCGGAATCCGCCAATCGCGACATTCGGCTGAAACGGATCAGAACGACTTTGGAGGCAGGCCCAAAGACCAATCCCGAAGCCTCAATAGTGACGATCCAAGGTGATTCGATCCGCCTTTCTGATGCCCTTAAATCCCTCCAGCAGCAGTCCGGCAATACAGTGGTTGACCTGCGTGAACAAAATGGTCAGGAAACAGGTAACCCGACCCTTTCGCTTAACCTGAAGTCTGTTGGGTTCTTTGCCGCTCTCGATGAAATTTCGCGCAAGGCGGGCTTATCGCTCAATTTTTACACGGCGGAAAATGCAATCGGCTTATTGAATTCCACGAATGCCGACCCAGCCAGGCCGGGCGAATTTGGGTCTGGATTAAGTTCACCCAATGCCAAGTTCATCCAATACAAGGACGCCTTTCGTATTTCGTTGAATCGGATTGGGACCACGAGCGACCTCGCCACTGGGGCCCATCTTGCAAACCTTCAGATGGAGTTGGCCTGGGAACCCCGACTACGCCCATTGGTACTCAAATTACGAACGGATCAAATAATCGCTATGGACGACAAAGGTCGCAAAGTCCCACCTTCGACCGCTGGAGAATCCATGGAACTTTCGATTCGCCCTGAGAATCCGATTGTTGACTTGAATCTGAACCTCACAGCACCCGGGCGCGATGCCAGCAAAATCTCCAGACTGGTCGTTGCTGCCGAATTAACCTTACCCATGGCAAAGCGGACCCTGACCATTCCAAAGCTTAAGGATCAAGGCCAGGAAGTGACCTCAGGCGATGCTTCAGCACGTCTCATGGCCTTCGAAATCGAACCACCCGTTTGGAAAGTGACCGTAGAAGTCAAATCACCCGCCCCAGCCGGTTCGGAAAAGCTAGACAGCTACCGGCAAGCCAACCTGACTCCCCAAGTATCGCTTGTAAAGCCCGACTCTGCCAGAATTCCCTTAAATGGTGGGTTTTCATCAAGCCAAGGGTCTGCCCCAAACCGCACAGTATACGAATTTCTGTTTGTCGATATCCCTGGCAAGCCCGAGGACCACGCCATGATCATCGAGATCCCAGGCGATCTCAAAACCATTCCAATCCAATGGATTTTTGAAAACATACCGTTGCCTTGATCAACCAGAACATTTGCACACATGCAAAATGCCTATTGAGCGAACATGCGAAACGAACCCATATACGATAGACAACCATTAAATATACAAGCATTTAAGACAAACAATAAAACTTGAAAACCGCATAAATCGACTTTTAAAAGTGACATAAAAAGGGATTGGGTTCGATGTTAAAAATCGCGGATTGCGATCATCTTGAAATTTTTTTGTTGATTCAGTAATCAGTATCCTCTAAGCTAGCGCATATCTGGGAATCTGCCCATCCACTCCTCATCCAATTCCTACATTCGTCTAACTTTCATCCTCATCATGAGTGTTGGTCTGTTCTGTATGGTCTTGATCCATATCGGCGCCGTTCAAATTGATTTGAATGATGCTGAGAGATACGTTCATACAGGTTCCATTACAAACAGTTGATACAGGTGGAGAGCCCCCTCGATTGGGGTAAAACTCGATGGCAAAGCGTCTCTATGTTGGTAATCTGCCATACACAATGGCTTCAGAAGACTTACAGTCTCTTTTTGAAGGCTATGGCAAAGTCATCTCCGCATCGGTACTTAGCGACCGTGAAACAGGCCGAAGCCGCGGATTCGGATTTGTTGAGATGGAATTGGATGGCGAGGCCCTTGCCGCCATCGAGAAGCTTGATGGCCAAGACCATCAAGGCCGCCGACTCACCGTAAATGAAGCCCGTGCCAGACAAGCTGGTGGTGGTGGCGACAGGCCTGATCGAGGCGGTTACGGATATGGTGGTGACAAGCCTGAAAGCAGTGGTTATGGCGGAGGTGGGGGCGGCGGCGAAAGGCCTCAACGAGGCAGTTATGGTGGAAGCGGTTTTGGGTCTGATCGTGGCGATCGCACGGATCGCGGCTATGGTGGCAATAGAGGCCGCGACAGAGACCGCAAACGCGACAGTGATTATTGATCCTGCCTCGTTTTGAAATTCTTGATACCGATCAACGAGCCAAACGTATGCACTTCGTTTGCTATTGTTTGGCTTGTGGTTCGTTTCAAAATTAGACCGATCAGAATTTGGTCGACTTGTACGACAGGTTTCGTCATTGGACGCTTATGCTCGATTTTTCGCTTGGTAGATGATCTTTAGAGAGATTCCTGTTATATTGATTTTTAGGATGTTCTCAGGGACGACCATATTTTTCAAGGATTGTCTCTGACCAGAGGCCAATACTTGATCCGATCGTCTTGGAAGAGAACAGGTGCTTAATCGCAACCTCAACATTTTTGCGATGGGTACATGTTCCCATGCTTTCTTCATATGGAGTCGCTCAGGCTCATGTCTACGCCCGATTCCCCTGTAAATCCTGCTCCCGAAAGCGCCTGTTCGATTGCTGGCCAATGGGCAAAAAAAGCGTCAACCGGCTCTACCCTGTCGTTGGTCCTTACTGCCGACACTCCTATTCAAGAGCGTGTTAGAATCGTCTTTGAGCAGGTCATCAATCCCGAACTGCAACGAGATGGCGGAAGCGTTGAATTTATTGGGGTTGATTCCGACCGAGTCGTTCAGATGCGTCTTAAAGGCAGTTGCCAAGGCTGCGCTTCGTCGGCGATCAGACTTTCGATGATGCTTGAATCCACCGTGAAAGCCTATGTACCTGAAGTACGTTTTTTGGAAGTGGTTGTGTGATTGATACCAACCTGAAAATGAATTCAGAATCCTCCCACTTCAACTCAGCATTGCCTTGGATGATCCCGCGGGCTGCTTATCTTCATATTCCATTCTGCGCCCATAAGTGCGGCTACTGTGACTTTGCTTCTGTTGCCGGCCAGGACGATCTGGCAGATCGATATTTAATCGCACTGGAAGCAGAAATCCGTCGCAGCCTGACAAGCCGAGCCCCTGTCGATACCATCTTCGTAGGCGGAGGAACACCAACTCGGCTGAATGCCAGTCAGCTCTTCAAGTTTTGTGAAATGACTCGTCAATATTTCGAACTGGCACCTCATGGCGAATGGACTGTTGAAGCAAACCCCGGCACGCTTGACTCCGAAAAAGTCAGTATCCTGAGAAGCTTTGGTGTTACACGCATCAGCTTGGGGGCGCAGTCCTTCGATACAGCGGCCTTAGCGGTTCTTGAACGCAACCACAAACCAGCAGATGTTTTCCGATCTGTTGACCTTATCAGGAATGCTGGCCTTAACTGGTCGGTTGACCTAATTTTTGGTGCACCCGGTTCCGTGATGGCCACTTGGGAAAACGACCTTGAGACTGTCCTGAATCTTGCCCCTAATCATCTCTCATGCTATGGCTTGATCTTTGAAAAAGGCACACTGCTTTGGAAACAGCTTCAGGCGGGGCTTGTTAATCCCATCGACGAAGAGACCGAAGCCAACATGTATGAATCGACAATCGATCGCCTGGCGGCCGAAGGCTTGGCACAATACGAAATTTCAAACTATGCCAAGCCCGGATTTGAATGCCGCCATAATCTTGTTTACTGGTCAAACGATGCCTATTTCGGGTTCGGCCTAGGTGCCGCCCGCTATCAAAACGGGCTTCGAGCAACAAACATCCGCGACTTGCCTGGTTACATCAAGCGAATGGAAAATGGGCTTGATGCCACCGGCCCAAGCGAGCAACTCTCACCAGAAGAGCGTGCCAGAGAGACCGCAACTCTGATGATCCGACGGGTTCAGATGGGTATCAATCGCGAAGACTTCCTTGCTAGAACCGGATTTATTCTGGACGAACTGGCAACCCCCTCCATCTTGAAACATGTTAGCTCAGGACTTATTACAGACGATGGCACAACCATCCGCCTAACGCGGTCAGGAGTCATGCTGGGCGACACAGTGGCCGCCGACTTTTTGGAATAAGACCGAATTTTAATGATCCTGCCCAAGATAAAGACCCTCCCGACTTGTTACTCATGAATTACCATGTCATGATCAAGAAAGTGTGAATGATTCGATCCGATTCCTCATTCCAGGCGAGTAACTGTTGTCATGCAAACCTCTCGAAAAGTTGCACTTATTACCGGTTCAGCGACCGGAATCGGTCGGTCTACAGCCATTGGTCTAGCCGACCGTGGATATGACATTGTCGTGAACTATTCCAAATCCCGCAATGAAGCCGAAGAGACTGCAACCCAGGTTCGAGCCAAGGGGGTAGAAGCCATCGTCGTGGCCGCCAACGTGGCTGATGAAGCCGCTGTTCGCTCTATGATCAGTCAGACAATAAACCATTTTGGTGGCCTGAATGTGCTTGTAAACAATGCCGGCACAACCCACTTTATTGATCACTCGGACCTTGATGCCGTAACGGAAGAAGTCTGGAACGACATTCTGAATGTTAACCTAAAAGGCTTGTTTTCCTGTTGCAGAGCTGCCATGCCGCACCTAAAATCTCGCTGTGGCAATATCGTGAATGTAGCCTCAGTGGCGGGTCTTGCAGGTAGCGGGTCATCAATCCCATACGCTGCAAGTAAAGGGGCAGTCATCACTTTGACTAAAAGCCTGGCAAGGGCATTCGCGCCGGAAGTGCGCATCAATGCCGTAGCCCCAGGCCCTGTACAGACCCGTTGGCTGGCAGACCATCAGGACATGGTCCAAAAAGCCATGGTTCACACACCCATGGAACGCCCGGCAACACCTGATGATATTGCAGAAGCCATTATTTTCCTGGCCGATGTCTCCACACTCATGACCGGTCAGGTCATGGTGGTTGACGGTGGCCGGACCATGTGACCAGCGCCTATCCGATGCTTATGAATCGACAACGCGAGACTGTTGTTTGATCCCCTTGCCCCGACCTGAATTCGCTTTTAGGGCCTTTGTCGAACTCGCCCGCTGGCAGTTCTCAGCAATCCCGGTATCTAATGGCTTAGACCGAGAGGAATTGAGCATAGCCGAGGCCTCTTTGATGGTGAGTTTGTCGGCCTTGGAACCTCTCATCATCTGAGCCAATTCCAATACTCTCAGTTCAGACGTATCCAGCTCGGTAACTGTTGTACAAGTTCGGTTCAACTCTCTGGATTTCTTCACCAGAAAGTGCTTGTCCGCATATGCTGCAATCTGTGGAAGATGTGTAACACAAAGAACCTGGTGATGCCGCGACAGTTCTGCCATCACCTCTCCTATGACTCCGCCAAGCCGGCCACCCACACCTGTGTCAATCTCATCAAGAATCACAGTGGGGACTCGGTCTGAATCGGCCAAACAAACCAAAATTGCAAGCAGAAGACGTGACAATTCCCCACCGGAAGCGATTCTTTCCAAAGGGCGAGCTGGCTCACCCGGATTTGGCCTGAAAAGCATTCTGACCATGGCTTGATTTTCAGGGATACAGCTCAGCTCTGGGCTGAATTCAGGCCAGATCAGCGGATCGACTTCAATCTCTAGCACAGCCGAACCAAGCCCAAGCCTTTTGAAGGGGCCTGCGACTTTCTCTACCAATACTCCAGCTGCTTTCAGGCGCTGACCGTAAAGCAACTGAGCAGCTTCAAAGCATGATTTCCAAAGATGTTGCACTTGAATCTCATCCTGAACGACACGGCTTTCCAATGCTTCCATCGCGGCTAGCCGCTGGCGATGTGATTCACGCACTTTTGACAAGCCCGCCTCAGTTGTGCCAAGCCGGGCGGCCAATCGACGATACTCAGCAAGCCGCTCCTCAATTCGCTCCAATCGCTGTGGGTCGGATTCAATTGTGTCCGCAATCCTGTTCAACATACTTGCAGATTCCGCCAACTGCTCCACAAGGTTTTCCAAAGAGTCGTGAACGGCGGTCAAATCCGCCGACAAGCTCGCGACAGAGCCCAATTTTCGCACTATCCGAGCGAGTTGGTCGTGAGCAGACCTCTCCTGGCTGAAGATCTTGGCATAGGCCTCAGCCGTGGTTCGTCGAATCTCGTCTGCATGCGCCAGTTGTTTTGCCTCTTCCATCAGCTTGACTGGTTCGCTGGTCACCGGCTCTAGTCGATCCAATTCGGAAAGTTCGAATTTCAGCAGTTCACGCTCTCGGCAATCCCGAGCCAGATTTGCGAGTTCCTGCCTTCTCCTTTGCCGAACAGCTTCATAGGCATCTCGAGCCTTGATAAATCTCAGGAGAGTCGGCTCCAACGCGCCCGACTGATCCACAAAGCTCATCTGAGTGCGAGTTTCCAGCAGACTTCGGGTCTGGTGCTGCCCGACATAATCGACCAGAATTCGCCCAAGTTCTTTGAGAGACTTCACAGAAACAGGCATTCCATTGGCCATGGCAGTCGAGCGTCCTCGATCAGCCATGACTCGACGTGTCAGAATCAGATCATCATCTGGAATGGCCACGCTTAGAGTGGCTTCAACCTGTCTGCGAATGTCAGGGCGCGACAAATCGAACGTACAGGTCACGATCGACTCCTGAGCCCCGCTTCTCACACAAGCCGCATCAGCCTTTGCACCTAGCACCAGGCCAATCGCCGACAACAAAAGGCTTTTGCCCGCCCCAGTCTCGCCAGACCAGACTACAAAACCATTCTCCATAGAAAGTTGAGCATCTTCGATCAAGGCAAGATCGCGAATATAAAGGCTTCGAAGCATTTGAGTGACTCAGTCTCCGCAGAAACGATGAAACTCGAAACCCATCCCACACTTATACCAACAAACCGTTCGAAGGAAAACCTACACGCCTATAACAACTTGCAACACAAATGGTGTCAAAAGTATCAAGGTTTCTTGATTCCGAGATTTTTCACATGAAACGAAATTGCTTCGCGCACATGTAGGTCCCAGTATTCCCAATTGTGACCACCAGCAAATTCCTTATACTCATGAGCAATATGGAGTTTGTCAAGGTGTTCGTGAAATGCCCGATTCTGTGTCAGAAGGAAATCCTCTGTCCCGCAGTCGATCAGCATGGGAGGGATTTTGCCATGATCCATCTTGGTCACAATTCCGAATGGATCCTCAGTACCATCCTTCGGAGTCGGTCCGAAGATCCGCTCGAATTCAGGGCTTAATTTCTTGGCCTCATCTGTATTATGAAGCATACCTAAAGCACCGGAGTGCGAATTGATGCTGCCAAACAGATCGGGATGCTTCAAGCCGATTTTTACAGCCCCGTAACCGCCCATTGAAAGCCCTCCGATCGCCCGGCCATTGCGGTCGGCCCGAACCGGAAAAGTGCGATCGACCAAACCCACAACATCCTTCACCAAATCATCTTCATAAGCATCACCTGCCTGAGCGTTTGCATACCATCCACGACCACCATCCGGCATGACAACGACAAGTGGCAACCCTGCCACATAACGCTCAATCGAGGTGCGTCTCATCCAGATCGTATGATCATCAGAAAGTCCATGAAGTAAATAAAATACAGACCAAGGACGAGAAATGGACGGATCGTCAGGAAAAACGATATTGAAGCTCGATGCCTTTTTCAGAGATCGGCTGAAGTAGTTTATCGTGCTGAATGCCATTTGAGATCTAGTCCTATGGTGCATACTTGAAAGAGCTGAGAAAACGATCGCAGACGTTATTTCACGCGACTGCCCGGCAAGGCGTCTGGATCATCAGGCTGAAGCAGAACGACTTTCTCGCCTGAGGTTGCAGCGAGCAGCATGCCATTGGACGTTTCGCCGCGAAGCATGGCGGGCTCAAGATTGTTGACAATGATAATACGCCTGCCCACTAGCTGTTCAGGGGTGTAATGAGCACGTATACCAGCCACGATCTGCTTCTGAACATCCCCAAGATCCACTTGCAGAAGCATCAATTTATCGGCGTTGGGATGCGGGCGAGCTTCGAGAATCTTGGCCACTCGCAGGTCAATCTTGCCAAAATCATCGTATTTAATCGTGCTGACAGGGTTTGGGTCGGGCATCGTCAGTTCTGTTCAAAAGAGACAAAGTTTGTGAATCCGACATCGGACATATGCGTCATGCTAGACAGTCAGTGGCTGATGGTCAAGATCTGATCAAACCTTAGGCGGCTTATTGAACCCAGTAAATGGTTTGACAAACCCGCCAAACAACCCTTTAATCACAGCCCAGGCGATCACGAAAGGTGTGCTTGGATGCTTTAGGATCGTTGGCGTATTCTTCTCAAATACAAAGTGACCTGAAAACATAAAGACATATGCAGCCACGACAAGCCCAACCGAATAGAGCGGCCTGAATGGAAGGATCAGCAACCCTGCAGCAACCATTGGCCACCCAACAAAAACATGAAGGAAGTGGTTGACCGGGTGCTGATGGTCCGCACGATATTTTTCAACAAGTCGACCAAATCGGCTGGTATTCTGGGCCACTCGCTAGATCCCTTGTCCAAAAAGTCGGTTAATCACCCTTTTGATCCTAATTGAGAAATCAAGACAGGATCAATAGTTTGCTTTCTTGAGACTGCTATCCTTCGGCTGCTGATCGGCTAGGAATGACTTTTGAAGACGAGCAATCTCTTGGCTGTCCAGTCCTTTATGAACATTTGGCTTGTCATATGTATCAAGCTTCTTGTGCATGATCTGTGGCCAGAAGGTAGAAAAGCTGAACTTGGGCGAGTTGTCGGAGTCGTGGCAGCGAATGCAAAGCATGTTCTTGTCGGCCAGTTCTGAGGTCAAAGCCATGGACTTCTTAAAACTCGCGTTGTCTGGATCGCCTGCATGCATCGAACCCGGGCCATGGCAATTCTCGCACTGGTTACCTTTGAGATAAGCTGTTTTCTCAGCGGAAACCCAGCCTGATTCATATTCAAAACCTGTGGTGTGGCAACTGATACACTCTGCATCGAATTCACGATTGCGTTTCGGCTTCAAAAGCGCATCATAAGTATGGGAATGCTTAGAAGAGAGCCACTTGGCATAAGTCGCGGGATGGCAATTTTTGCAAGTCCCTGCACCTACGAACGAAGCCCCCGGTGTGGCTGAAAGATGCGATCGTCGTGGGAAATTCTCAACCACTTTGGCTGCCTTCAACTCGTCCTGAAAATCTTCGTCAATCAGCTTGCGAATCGGCTCTCCAGCGCCCGGTCTGTCGTATCGACTTCCCAAGGTGATACGCTGATATCGCATGGGCTGATCGGAATCTGCAAAAAAACCGACAAGGCCGTTGTATTTGCCTTTTTTTCCAACATTTACGATCAAAGTCTTTCCATCATTGACTTTGTCTGCCTCAGCCGTGGGATCCTCGTAAAGGCTTGAAACCACGACAACATCAAAAATCGGATAGGCCGCCGCCATGGCCTTGGCCATATCGGCTGCCCCCTGAACAAGCAGCACCTGCCAATCCGACTTCGATGCAAGCTCAGCAGCTATAGGAGCGAGCGATTCTTTGGCTGGCAATACTGCCAGTAAGTCTTTTAAGGTTGGGTCATTGATTTTTTCAAGGGAGCCTGGATCAATGACCGAAGTGATCCCGATTTTTTTCGAGCCTGCGGATGTGATGAACATCGGCACAATGGTCTGCTCAAATCCTGCTGCCGGCTTGATGTTGGCAGAAACAATCTTCGGAGTATCACCAAGGTTTAAATATTGACCTAAAACTTCTAAAGTGCCAAGTTTCAAGTCCGATGCCGAGAGAGCAATCGCTTGGTAATTCATCATTTTCAAGGCACGCAAAGCCACAGTAAACTTGATTTTCGACTGCTCAATCCCACCAAGCGATGCACCGGGATCTTTGATCAATCCGCCCAAATCGATTGGAACAAGATTCCAACCTTGACCTTTGAGCCGTTCGCAAAGCTCATGACGTCGTTTTAGCCCACCAAGCTGGCCTGAAGTGCAACCGCAGGGCTCCAGATAACCATTTTGCTCTCCCGAAATGAGCAATGCCGCCAATGGTTTTGGCCAATCGGCCATAAGCTTTGTAGTGCCATCGTCAGGGGCAGGCTCGCCTGCACTGACCGTTACGGGAGTTTGAACCACCGGCAACGGTTGAGATGTGGACGCTGATTTTCCCGGATCACCGTTGCCGCAGCCGATGACCAGAAAATTCAACCAAATGATAATGAGGATTTGCAATCCTTGCTGGCGAAGTGGCATGGCCTTCCCTTAGCTTGTCGGCGTAACTCACAGATTCAGTATGATTCAGAAGTTAGGAGAATGGTTACAGCCATTGATTCACTTCGTACCCAGAATCACAGCCGTCACTGGAATCTTGATTTCCTTGACCAAAGGGTGGTCGGTTTTCAAAACCACGACTGCATCCAGTGCGCCTGGTTTCGATCCTGGGGGAATCGACAATGTCAGCCGGTATCGGCCGGTCGACTCACCACCTTTTGAGTCATCTGCCGGAACAATAGTTACCTTAACAGGTTTTGGTTCCACGGCAACCTCAAATTTAACACTCTTCTTGTCCCTGACAATCAAAGTAGCCTGCATCTGACCACCTTTCTCTCCTGAAATTTGACTCAGTCTTAACACTTCGGGAAAGCACGTGATGGGGCCAGTCATCTTGCCTGTAACCATAATCTTGATATCTTCCTGACGAGGATGATCTGTCTTAATAATCATCTCTTCACTGAAAAGCCCCACTGGCATTCCAGGCTTGAGTGTCACCACAACCTTTTGGCCGTAAATCGTTTCCTTCTGTGAAAGCCGATTCTTTTCATCAGCGCCCAAAGGAGAAATTTTGGAAGTGATAAACTCAGGCTTGGTATTCGTAATGTTGAGAATTTTCAAATCCGTTTTATCTGAAGAATAAACGGCTACCAAAGCTTCGTTTGGATTATCGTTGCTCACGTTTGAAAAGTTCAGAACGTGATCTTGTGGCTGAACCATGACGGCGGGCCTGACAATACCCTGAACAACAAATTCTACCGAAGGCTTCAGTGGGTCATTGGTCAGAACACTGGCTGACTTCTTGAACTCGCCATTGTTCAAGCGTGTTTCCCATTTGAGCTCAATATCGGTTGATTCGCCCGGCTTTAGAATGAACTTGGATTCATCGTTCACAAAATTAGCGATCGTACACGAACACGTCGACGGGCCTTTGGTCAACTCAAGATCTAGCTTACCTGTATTGGTGATTTTCCATTTGTGCTTGCCTTCTGAATTCTGAGGCATCGGATCAAAGGAGTGCGACGGCTCGTGGTCCACTGTCGCAACTGGAGATGGCCCTGACTGCTCCGCTGTCTTTGTTGGAAACTTCAAATCGTCCGTGGCCTTGTTTGCTGGCTTGGACAACATTTGTGGAGCGATGATAACGGCCATTGTGATCCCAGCGGCCAGAATCGCGATCAAAAACCAGCGCAGCATGGGTATAAATCCTTGTTTCAGATTAATCAGGAGCACTCTCAGAATGAGAACATGCCCGACTATTTCCTGATATCCAACAGATATCTTGATGACCAATATAGGGGAAGGAAGTGCGGAATAATCTCAAGCCGATATGGCCTGAATATCCCTGATTCCCATAACCTTATCATAGTCTTTCTAGAGTGAGTCGGTCAAGCATGGAGAGATCCGTTATGCACGCTTCTAAGAGGGTGTCCATCAAGCATTTCGTTGACAGTCTTTGATCAGGGCCATTCATGAACATTCAGATTAAGGCCTTGAACCATTTGATCATTCATGGTTTAGGTGAAAAGTTTTCGAATCGGAGCTCCACCGTCTGTGATTGGCACAGGACGATCGCCGGCTCTTAATTCAAGCTTGCTCGAAATCCCCATCGCTGCCAGAATTGTGGCATGGTAATCAGGAACACTGACGGGCTCATCAACAATTTTCTTGGAAAGTTCGTCTGTTGTGCCAACCACTTGCCCTGTTTTCAGGCCACCACCTGCCATGATGACACTAAACGCTGCAGATTGATGCCCTCGACCACCACCAGAATCGAATTCGGCAGGTCGACCAAATTCGGTTCCCAGCGCAATCAATGTGCTATCAAGCTGGCCACGTCGCTCCAGATCCTCAATCAAGCCGGCAATCGCATTATCCATTTCCTGGATCAAGATATGCTGCCTGAGCTGCCCCTCATTATGAGTGTCCCAGCCAGTCCCATTTATGAAGTTCAGGTTGTGAGAGACTTCCACAAACCTCACACCTGATTCGACGAGCCTACGAGCCAGTAAACACCGCTGACCAAATTCACCGCCATAGGAGGCTCTTAACGTACTGGTCTCTGTGTCCAGATGAAAAATCCTGCCAAACTCTTTACCTGCCAACCTTTGAGATTCACGAGCCGCCGTGACGTAATCGGACAATGCCGTTTCCCCCTTGCTACCTGACAAGCCTACTGTCTGCATTCGATTTAACAACATATCCCGACGAATCTTGCGATCAGAATTCAAATCACTTGGAGCACTCAGGCCGGCGGGACCTGCTTTGGTGTCAGTCAAGTAAACATAGCCTGCTTTTGAGCCCAGAAACCCAGGACCACGACTGATGTTCGGGTAGCCTATCAAGACATAAGCTGGAACATTGTCAGACCCGGCGCCAAGCTGATTGGCCACCGTCGAGCCGATGGATGGATAAACCACCGTTTCGCTTGTTGGTCGGCCCGTATGAACAATGTTTGTCGCAATCCCGTGTTCGTCAATCACACGATGGTTCAGTGTCCGGATCAACACACATCGTTCCAGAAGTCGTGCTGTTCTGGGCAGATATTCACATAGCTCAACTCCAGGAATTGACGTCTGTATGGATCGATAGGCTGAACCTGGTTTTTTCTTCAAATCGCCCTGTCGCTTTGGGTCAAATGTATCAATCTGGGCAGCGCCGCCACCAAGCCATAAAAATATACATGACTTGGCTTTACCGTAGATTAATCCATTCTGGGGCCCTGCCCCCGCGGCGACCGTAGACAATGCACCTGCCAGACCGGCTTTGAAGAGTCGACGGCGGTGAAACTGGTTTTCGTTCAGAAAATCACTCATGGCTTTGAATTTCCTCTAAAGCATTAGGGGATAAAGAGGAAGTCGGGGCTATTGATCAAAGCCCAGACCCAATCTTCGTAGGCCTCGCGAAATGCGGAAGTCAGACGCGCTGTCGGTGGATCGCCGGCCCGAACCTCAGCTTCCTCAGCAATCTGGATCTCAGTCGCCAGAGGCTTCAAGTGGTTTGACCAGCTTACTCTTGGTCTGTGGCTGCGTGGTGTTTTGTCAATTCGTTTGGCATTGGGCACATGTCGATTCTCAAAATTCTCTTGAAACAACTCTTTGGCATCGGACAGGTCAGCGGCGGAAGCAGGCCGACTCAGAATTCGACGCACCGTTTGGTCTGCGAGTTCTGGAATCGTCTCCGCCTCGATCGCGATTTGTGTCCATTTGCTGTCGTCAGACAATCTGGCAATTCTTGTATGAACCAAACCTGTTGCCAAAATCCCCGGCTGCAATGGTGTGACAAATACTTCACGCATTGTCAAAGGATCCTGGCGGCTGGATCGCCAGCCAAAGGCTTGCATCAAGTCTGTGATTTGTGTTGCGGCAGGCAGACCTAATGCAGGGCGATCGCGTTCGTTTGATGCCGAAGTCATCTCCCAGGCATGTCGAGGATGTCCAAGACTAATGAATTCGGAGGCTGGTCTGCGCCCTTCCGGGTCGAGACACAACTCCTCACAGTCAAATGTCTTTCCAGCGATCGCAAAGAGACTGTCTACCAACTGCTCCGCAGAGAGACGACGACGGGCAGGGCCAATCAACGAGTCCGATGAATCGTCGGGCACCACTTTGGACTGATAATAATGACTATTGAGAATCAGCCGGTCCAGACGCTTCAAGTCATAACCATTTCGCATGAAATCTGTTGCGAGCGCCTCCATAACTTCAGGAAATCTGGTCTGAGTCTTCAAATCCCAGTCGTCAATGGGCTCAACAAAGGGGCGGCCAGTGCGCAGAGCCCAAACTCGATTGACGATAACTTTGGCGAACCGTTGGTTCCCAGCCCAAGTCAAAAGGGCTGCCAGTCGGTCGCGCGTGGTGGGGTTGGCTGGCAGCACATTGGCTGGCTGATCGGCTGAGCTGATTTCGGAAAGACTCCAACGAGGCTGAATTTTATCGCCAGGCTCCAGACTGATCGAAATGGCCGGCACACGAGCGCCTGGAGCGACAACGACAGAACTTGACTTGGGCACAGAAACCTCTTTGCCAGCAAGCATGGCCGCCAGTTCGAACAAGTCCGACTGATCATAGGGATGCTTCGGGGCATCATGACATCGTGCACATTTCAGCTCACTAGCCAAAAACGCCTTCGCCAAAATATGGGCCTTGGCAGCCATGGGAGAGTCGTTTTGGCTGGCCATGGAGAATCCTGCGGCCGCCCCACCCAAAACAGTGCCCTCCATCTGAACCAGTTGGGTCACCAAGCGATCCATGGCCAAGTTATCACCCAAGGCGTCTCTTAAAAAGTATCGAAAAGGACCTGTATTATTCAGGGTCGGCTTTAAAATTCCGGGGTTTTCTGCCAGCAGATCCTGCCAGTAACCCATCCAGGCGTCGGCACGTCGCGGGTCGTCAAGCAGCCTGTCAATCAATACCCGACGTCGATTCGGGTCAGCTTCGTTTAAGAAGACCAGTTGCTCTTCAGGGGAAGGAACCTGACCGACCACATCCAGATAAACTCGCCTCATAAAGCTTGCATCGTCGGCAAGAGATGCAGGCCGACGGCTAGGATCGCTCTCCTGGAGCATTCGATCAAGCCTTGACGATGAGAACTCGCTTAAATCTTTAAGGTTTTCGCCTGCCATTTTTCGCGCCAGGGCATGACGCTTTTCCCAGTAAGAATCTTCCGAAATATAGGCGCTTCGACGTTTTCCAGAGTTAAGTGCTGAAATCAAATCCAACTGCTCAAATCGGAACTGATTCCATGAGACATCGGTCATGAAAACCTTGGGCGAATTCTCCGGGCCAACAATTTCTGGCAGGACATGTCTTGGAGATTTAGGAACAAGATAGACGGCCAATTCACCGGTCTCAGGGCGAGTCCCTTTGTCAGCCATCACTGTTGTCAATTCAAATTGATGAGGCTTGCCATCACTCTTCCAGCCAATCACCCGTTCCTGTGAATTTGTTTCCAGAGCCTTCCATCGCCGATCCGCTGGAACCACCAGTGGTGGGATTTCTTCATGACCTGCTGCATTACTCGTAATCGAATTGGTACTAGTTATTATTTTGCCATCGATCCGCAGGATTGACTTTATACGACTCCTGAGAATAAAATTGTAATCTCCTTCAGGATAAAAACTTTCAAACTTCGATAGCATCAGGAATGGCGCCACTCGATCGATAGCCGCTCCCCTGGAATTGTATTTGGCAGGGATCTTCGCAAAACCCAACACCGAAGTTTTCCAGGAATCGTCGGCCGCTCGCTTGGGAGTGGTCTCATCCCACTTTGCAGGCAAGCCTTCAAATATTTCGACAATGACTTGCTGTCGAACGGCCTGAGCCTTTAAATCGTTCCATTTCTGAAAGTTAAGTATAAAAAGGGTACACAAAAGCCATGATCGAACTCCTAGTTTCATGAAACAAGACATGCGAGCAATCTCCTTCAGTGATATACCGGACGATCATTTAGAAGAGTGTTTCAGGATTTCACGATCGAATCTGGCTTGGTCAGGACCTTGATCTATCGGAGGGTATCGACGACAACCTAAGTTGTTAGGTCTGGATCTCAAACTACGATTCTTGGTCAGAGGACACAAGGATTATTCACGATCCGCAAGACTACGTCAACATGTCCATTGGGATTTAAGTTCTGGCGTCTGGCGATCCGTCCTGTTAGGATATCTCTGAACAATCTGGTCTTGAATCATTCGGATCTCCATCCACAAAACTCTCCATGAAAAATCTGCTTGATTCTCCAATAATTTTCGATCCGATTTTGAAGCAGATTCTTTGGGGAGGCCGGCGACTCGGCTCGCTTCTCGGAAAGCAAATTGGCCCAGACAACAATTATGCCGAGAGTTGGGAAATTGCCGACCATGCCAACGGCCAGTCTGTGGTCATACATCCCGCCCAACAGGCTGGCTGTACTATCCACGAGCTTGTCACAAGGTATCCCAAAGAGCTTCTGGGAATAGCCTTATCAGATCGATTCCACCAGTTTCCGCTTTTGATCAAATTTCTCGATGCCCATCAAGTTCTCTCGATTCAGGTTCATCCTGACGATGCTTTGGCACAAAAGCTTGTTAACGACAATGGTAAGAATGAAGCTTGGATTGTGCTTCACACAGAGCCCGGCAGCCGGATCTATGCAGGCCTCAAAACCGGTGTGAATCGCCAATCGTTCCAGAATGCACTTCAAGCCAATTGCGTATCAGAACTGGTCCACAGCTTCGAACCAAAACCAGGCGACTGCATCATGATTCCTGCAGGAACTGTCCATGCCATCGGAGCTGGTATCGTGCTTGCAGAGATTCAGCAAATGTCGGACGCTACCTTTCGGGTTGATGACTGGGGCCGGATTGGCACAGATGGTAAACCTCGCCAGCTTCATTTAACCGAAGCTCTAGAAGCCACTGACTTTGATCGAGGGCCAGTAGAGCCTGCGATTCCCCAGTGGATTACTTCCGATTCAATTCTGAACAGGCACGAAAAACTCATACAATGCCCGTTTTTTGAGATCGGCAAATGGCATTTGAATGCGCAATCGAAGCTTGGATTTGCGGATCAATCCCGATTCACCATTTTAATCATAACAGACGGCAAGGCCATGGTTTCCAACCAGAATGGCTCATTGGTTGAAGCCGCCACTGGCTGCACTCTGCTCTTGCCGGCCGCTGCGGGCCAGGTTGATGTGAAACCTTTGGGAAATCGGACATTACAACTTCTTGAATGCTATGTACATTGAATTCAGACACGACAATTCCTAAATGAACCTTATCATGACCAGAACTCAGAAGATTCAAGAAAAATGAAACTTAAATCCGAACGATCCATCATGATACTGGCAATCGCACTTACTACAAGTGCCATTCGGGCCACCTTGTTAGCAAGGGTCTGGATTCTTCTGGCCATAGGTCTTATAGCCGACAATTTTGCAACAGCCTTGATCGGGCTAAATCGCCATGCGGTCGCTCAAAGGTGGTCATCAGAACTTATTGCCATGCTACCTTCCAGCCTTCACGAATTTGTCGACAAAGCCTGGGTAGGGCCGCTTGGGCTGGCAGCACCGTTTTTAAATTTGACCGAAGCCCACGATTTTCACGATATCTTGCTGGCAATACTTGGAATTATTGTGACATTATCCATCTGGGGCTTGATAGGATCTGCGATTTGTCGGATTGCCGTCACACGAATTGCAGACGTTCCAATTCCTGGGGTCCGATCTTCAATTCGTTATGTCGTTCAACAACGAATTACAATTTTAGGCGCCATCTGCATGCCGATCTGCCTGATCATCATCATGTCAACCATTGTCCTGCTGATGGGTTTGGTTACAAAAATACCATATGTAGGCCCAATTGCAGCTTGGATCATGCTGCCTCTGTCATTGATCCCTGCAGTGACATTATTGATGACACTTTTAAGTTGCATTTTCGGATGGCCAATGATCATGGGAGCTGCTGTGACAGAAGGCGACGACATGTTCGACGCGCTGAGCCGTTCACAATGCTACTTGTTTCAAGCTCCTGTGAGTTGGGCACTCACTTTAAAAGTGGGTATCCTGATGCAGGCGATTGGTTATGCTTCAATCCAGGCAGTGAGCTGGGCATTGATTTGCATTCTATCTTCCAGCTTTCATGATTCCCGATTGACGGCTAGACCTTTTGAATTCAAATGGTTTTCAAAACTGCCTGCACCATGGACAATGCCCGAGATTTCTTCAAATGCGTTTTCGACTTGGATTTCAATCATAACGCATCTGGCGGCCAGTTGGCCAATCGGTTTTGCATTCGTATTTCCAGCCGCAATTTATCTGACTCTCCGCAATAGGGTCGACGGAATTGCACCGACAGAAGTGTACTGGCCTGGAAAACCTGAAGGCGAATTTGCTGGCCGCATCTAAATCAGAGGACTCGAATAATTGACTCAAATTCAAAGGCAGATTGTCATGAAGCAAAATCCTTTCCTGGTGATTGCAATAGCCCTCTTCACTATTGCCTCTCCATTTACAGATCTTTTGGCTGATTCGCCCAATATCATATTCATCTATGCGGACGACATCGGTTACGGCGACCTGACCTGTTATGGTGCAAAATCTGTGAGCACGCCTAACCTCGACCGACTCGCCAAGGAAGGGCTCCGCCATACAGACGGACATTCCGCATCGGCCACCTGTACACCTTCACGATATGCATTACTTACAGGCGAATACGCCTGGAGACGCAAAGGTACGGGCGTGGCCACTGGTGATGCATCCATGATTATTGAACCGGGTCGAACGACTCTAGCGTCAATCCTTCAAAAATCAGATTATAGAACCGGTTATGTTGGCAAATGGCATTTAGGCCTTGGCAGACCAGGAATGAGCTGGAATGGCCCTATCAAACCTGGTCCAAAAGATTTGGGATTTGACGAACATTTCGTGATTCCTGCCACAGGCGACCGGGTTCCATGCGTTTATATAGAAAATGAGAAAGTGGCTGGCCTTGATCAGAACGACCCAATCAAAGTCAGTTTTGACAAGCCATTGGACAACAGTCCAACCGGTAAATCGAGGCCTGACTTACTCTTCCGTACCAAGCCGAGTCATGGCCATGACATGAGTATTGTGAATGGAATCAGTCGGATTGGTTATATGAGTGGCGGGAAATCTGCTCTCTGGGACGATGAATCGATGGCTGATGTCATTACAGCCAAAGCCAAAAGCTTTATTGAAAAGAATCAGAAAAGACAGTTTTTCCTGTATTTTTCCAGCCACGATATTCATGTTCCAAGGGTGTCACATCCTCGATTTTCTGGGAAAACAGAAATGGGCCCGCGTGGCGATGCCATTGTTCAACTTGACTGGTGTGTTGGCCAGATTCTCGATCAACTCGACCAATTAAACTTGACAGATCAGAGCATGGTCATATTCTCAAGCGATAATGGGCCTGTCGTTGACGATGGCTACCAGGACGATGCTGTGGCCAAAATCGGTTCGCACCGACCTGCTGGCCCATTCAGGGGCGGCAAGTACAGCAATTTCGAAGGTGGCACAAGGGTTCCCCTGCTTGTGCGCTGGCCTGCCAGAATCAAACCTGGAACAACATCTGAAGCATTGATTTGCCAAATTGATTTTCCTGCAACTTTTGCACGTCTGACGGGGCAGAAACTCGAAGAGAATATTGGACCTGACAGTTTTGATGTACTGGATGCACTTCTGGGCCGATCCCAGCATGGCCGAGACCATCTTGTTGAAGATGCGTCACTTAGATCGCTTCGGGTAGGGCATTTCAAATTCATTCCAGCCAGTAAAGGCAGGCCATTTAATCCAGCAACCGGCACTGAGCTTGGCAATTCTAATGACGATCAGCTTTATGACCTTTCGAAAGATCCGGGCGAGACCAAGAACCTGGCCAAGTTCTATCCTGAAAAGGTCGCGGAAATGAAGTCTCGACTTTTAGGAATTCGCGAATCAGACCATAGTCGCCCAGAATACAAATCAGCAACTCAAAAATGAAACCAGAAATCCAAACCTCACCAGTGCTCGTCAAACATCGTGATTGCCAGAGAATTTGGATTCGCGTTAAACCGTGGTTATCCAAGCCGCAGGGATTATTCGTGCACATCTTGTTTATGGCATTAATATTAGTACTGCCTTGCTGGCTTTTTGGGTTAGCAAGACTACCTGCATGGGTGCTGCCCGAGGCAAGAGTTTCTACAATAGTCCATCAAAATTTAAATTACAGGCTACACTCCGACGATTTTGCCTATATTGGATCATCCCGCACTTGGCCTCGTACTTTAGAGAACCTTCTGGTACCTCATAACACGCATATTTGTCCGTCTTGGCGAATTCTAAACTGGTGTGTCACCCAACTTGCGGGCGACCTTATCCATTTACCAAATGTGATGAAATTTGTCAGTTACCTTGCATTGGTTCTTGTAATGCTTCAAGTTGGTCATTTTGTAGCCCATGAATCACAGAGCATGACCATTGGATATTGCGCATCGGTACTTGTTGGAATTACATCGATCCAGCGCACTTCAACCATGTGGTATTCCGCTGGCCAGACACTATGGGCAGGCCTTTTTGTTTTAAACGCCCTCATATTTGCTCAAGAATCATTAAGACGTAAATGGAACTGGTTTTGGATACCGGTGATCATCTGCTGCTGGATTGCAGGAGGATTTTGGACAATTGGCCATGCGTCTGGCCCTATTACAGCCATCTATATTCTGGCAGTAACATCTGGCAGAAAACGATTATTAGCCCTCATTCCATTTCTTGCCACCTTGATAGCAGTCATCGCATCTTTAGCCATCAGTGGCAATGAAATCGATCCTACAATTTCTTTTCATGGCCGAAGCACAAAAGAGGCCCTGGATATTATTCAAGGCATTTCACACACCTGCCATTCCATCATCGAAACCCTCGTACTTGGCAATCTTGGAATCCATACCAGTACTAGCAACACTCAGGCCATCCTGTTAACACTAGCTTTAGCAGTATCATGGTTTATTTGGCATGTACGAAATGAAAAACCCATTACAACACTCGAGTGGACTGGTGCTGCACTTTGCATTTCGGCATACTGGGTAGAATGGTCATTTCGTGGATATTTTTCTTGGGACAACCTCAAAGGATTGGTAAATTGGTATGACTCCATCCCGCAAATCGGCTGGGTAATATTTTTATCTGGCTGGGCTCAGTCATCCGTAGGGATAGGAACAGTAAGATTTGAGCGATCTACAATCGGTAAAATCTGGATTACCCATGGTGGTTTCCTATTCGTGGTTTCACTAATTCTGACGATGATGACATTGAACCAGGCAGAAGTTGACCGGCAACTCCTGGAAGCGACGCCTCGGCAGATTCCGTTCGAAATTGACCAGCGAATTGCACCAACACCAGAAATGAAACGGCTTCGTGCCAACTATATCTGGGATGAACGTGCGAAGCGTCAATACCGCCACCTGGCAAGGTTACAGGATGCGGAAAAGGTTGCCAAAGGCAAGGGCTGGGGCCTTCTAGATATTTCCGCAGCTTTAGGAAGAATCCAGCTCCCTGAAATCCCCAAAGTTTATGATGCTGTTAATATGATGGACTTACCGAAGAAAAGCAAGTTTTTGGCAGATCCTTCAGAAATTCGACGAACTTTGGGGGAGTTGCTTGCCCTTGAACCAGAAAAACGTCCGGAATGGTTGCGGATGGCGCCGGATATCTGGCCACCAAAAGGTGATGAAACCGAATGATCAGGCTTAGCTCTTCTTCAAGTATGGGATGAGATTCAATTCTGCACTGACGTGCCCATAGGGAGTTGAATTCTATTAAGCCAGAGAAATAACCCGCAAATTACACAACCGTGATGAATTTCACCGCTCGCGATATGTTTAATGACATCCTGTTTTGGAACCCATTCCAATTGCAACTCTTCAGTCGGGTCACCGTGAGGCTCCGCAACCTTGATTACATTTTCCAAAACCACCGTCCAAATCCGGCTCGTTCCCAGACTCGGAAGCGACCAGAAAGCGCCTAACAGTCTTGGATTGAAACCTTTATATCCAGTCTCTTCCAATAATTCCCGATGTGCGGCTGTGATTGCATCTTCACCTGGGTCGATCAGTCCACCTGGAGTTTCCAGACTATCGGTACGGGATCCGACCCGAAACTGTCGCACCATGAGAACCTGCCCCTCTGGGTCGGTTGCAATCACATGAACAGCATCGGCAATTTCAGCGACAAAAAAATCATGTTCTTTGCTTGACAATCTGGATTTATAACGCTCCTTCCGCAACTTAAAAAGCCATGTATCAAGCAGTGATTGATCATGCCCTGGCTCAAAAGCCCAACTCGGCGCACATTTTTCAGGCCAGCCCTCAGGCGAATTCGTCGATTCCAAGTTCATCTTTGCTGCCTTTCAAGAAGAATTCGAACCACATCGGCCACTCCGTGATGAGCATTATCGGGTGCAATCCAGTCGGCGTTTTTTTTGACAAACTCAGCAGAATGGCCCATTGCGACTCCCCAGCCTGCTTGAAGGATCATTGGAATATCGTTCGCGTCGTCGCCAACAGCACATATTTCGTGCCCGGCAATGCCCCAATCGTCGGCGATAGTTTTTAATGCCGTCCATTTATTTGCGTCTCGTCGCAGAACCTCACACATCCAGGCTTGATAGTTTGGGCTTTTCTGCACAAAAATTTGATAAGCTCCAGGTCTTAGCCGCTCAAGCTCCTGTTCGACATTCAACATTTCGTCGTGCGAACCGGCTGCACAGAGGTGAAAATGGCCATTAAAAACAGATTCACTTTGCCGCCAGTGCGGATCGATTTGACCAAGCCCCTGATTTTCATCCAGATATTGGTCGAACAGATGACATCCAGACGGATATTTTGAAGTGATGAAGTCCGGGTCATTCAAGGATAGATCCAGAAAACTCAAAATCGGACGTTTTAGACGGTCAAAGATTTCTATAATCTGTTGCGCATTTTCCGGCTCATGATCCGCTCGCCAAAAAGTTTTATTTGTTGACGGACATTTCACCAAGGCACCTGAATTACATACCATTGGTGAATCAAGACCGATTTTTGCAGCAATTGCACTGGCTCTACGAAACCGCCGCCCAGTGCATAGAACAATCCGAATCCCCGAATCCATAGCTTGATGCAAAGACGACATAATCAAGGGATCGATCTGACCTGAGGGGCCCAGAATGGTGCCGTCCACATCCAGTGCCAAAAGCCGAATCGACGCTTTGGGAATTGGCTGCCCTAGACAAGTTTGGCTCATGACTGATGCCCTGCAAAAACTGCGCAGCGCCTGCCCCTGACACTTTCAGGAAACATCTTTTCTTGGTTAAGAAAGCCTTCAGAATCGATTGGAATAGGCTCAAAACCGCTCTCAAGACTCAGGTAGGGGCCCGCTTCGACATCGGCCCTCATGGCTTCGGAAACATAAATTGTATTTAGCTCTAAGCTATTCGGGATGATCACCATTCGGACCTGGTCAGGTGTGAGCCTCCAAGAAGTTTGAACAGAGACTTCAAGGACTTCCTGGTCTGTGGGCAGAGTAATTGGCATACGGGCGCGTTCGAGGAAACAACTTGTAATTACGTTGATTCGAAACGGGACGGGATCCATCTTCTCTACGATCCGATGCGTTGCAAGGTCTGCAAATCCCACACCAACAACATTGCCGTGGCTCTCATCGGAAACATCCAAAATGACCAACCGGGTGACAAGTGGACGTTCAAAGTCGGGTTGGGTTTCGACCATCAGGCGTCCGATCACATTTGGATCCATCCCGGCACCTGAGTAATTTTTGCCAATTTCGCCTACAACCAAAACATCGATTTGGTCGAATGGCAATCGGCCCATGAGCTCACGAACCTTATTTAAGAGTTTAGGTTCGATTTCCAGAACTTCTTCCGGTTCAAGGGCTACAATTTCTGCCGGGTAATCATCCACATTCTCCAGAATCGCCAATCCAAGTGCAAACTTTGTATTTTGCAGAAGGAAACTGCCCACGGAAGGGAGTACTTCCTTCATTCCGCGTAGCCCAAGTTTATGAATTTGTTCGGCACCACGCTGTTTACCAAAACCGATGACCATCATTTTCAGAATACCGGATTCAAAATCTGCTCGAAAATCAGTGTGTGGCTTGATCCTGTTCAAACAGACAATTCCATCGGCTTCGTGAGCCTCTTTATCAAAGTATATCGGTAAGCCGATATGGCTTGTCCCAACTTCCAGTGTTTCCATGCTGGCTCGAACTTCGACACCCATTTTTTCGGGTGTAATACCATACGCAGAAAGAAGTTCAAGCTGCCCTGCCTCGGTGGCCCCGCCATGTGAGCCCATCGCAGCCTTGATAAACGGTTTATAGCCAAGCTCTTTAAGAGCATCGACTGTGGCCCGTGCCACAACCTGAATGCAGTGAATTCCACGACTCCCCACGCCCACAGCAATACGACCGCCACTAGGCACTCGTTGGCTGATCCGACTTTCATGAATCAGCCGACGAACTGTTCCCGCGATATCCTTAACACTTGGTCTGGGCTGATTTTGACGAACTTTGGCGATCCGAGGCAGGGTGAATGACATGGCTTGATTCTGTTCCAGACTATGCGGGAGAGAGAATTGGAAGTCGCTTATTCGATCATTTAACCAGAAATTCCGGTTCAATTCCAGATCATGTTCCTTGCAATGTTGATTGAATCAAGAGAGAAAAGTTCATGATGCGAGAGAACTACTGTCTTTTCGATTACAGTTACTGAATTAAAATACAATCCTGAAACCGATCGAAACTTCGGATTCAGGATTTCTGAGGTCTTCTCAATTAAGCAGTTATCAAATGAGTCAGGTCAAGCATGAAGATTGACAGGTTTAATAAGCCGATGCTCGTCTCAACCCATATCCCGGTCCCAGCGTAGGCGCATAAGACCCAATAGGTGGCAACGGCTGGTTTGATTGAACGCCTGATCTAGACGGTACAGCCCAAGTTTGATACGGTATCTGATAGGATGCTGGCATAAGAGCGTTTGCTCCCGGTTGCAACCAAATTCCTGATCCCCATTGGTTCTGCTTCACGGCATATTGACGCATCGAATGGCCATATCCGGGCGAAGGAAAATCGCTATGAGTCCTTACAGCACCGTAACCAGCTTGACCATAGCTTGTTCCGTAATTACCTGGTGAGGTATAGTAACTGAAAACTTGCTCTTGAGCTTCGGCTGCACTAGGCCCGGATGATAGATAACAGAGCCCTATCAACAGGGCAATCAAACGAGCGGATCGCAAAGCTTGGAATTGCATGAGAAAAGCCCCTGTTTTTGACGCTTTCGCGACCAGACAAATGGTTGGTAAACCCGAATTGATTTTAGTCAGTGGAATCATACATTGTCATGTTTAAGCTGATTTGGAATCGATGAAAATTCTTGTACTTTCTTTTCCATATTTAACGGCAATTCACGAAGGGTAATCTTTTAGGACTGAGAAATTGCTCTCGACTTGAATCACTCTGGCCAAACTGTTCTCAAAGAATTGAAGACGATCTCCATGGCCTCCTTAAAACCAGCAATCTTAAGCTCTTGAGTAGATTGTACAGTTTCGATCATGACGGGTGCATCACAACCCATTTGGGCCAGTTCCTGGAGAGTTTTCCGCACAGGAACTGTTGATGACGTACCTGGCAAAGCTCTCTGATTGTCGATAATTTGTTCGAGAGGAACAGCAACCGGTAAATCCGCTAAATGAATTCCAACGATGCGAGTCTGGAGCATAGGGCCGAGTGCTTGGTGCAAGTTTTCTTGAGCTGCGTGAAGGTGAAATGCGTCCACCAGTAGCCCCAATGAGTCGTGACGCTCGAAGAGGTCGGCAAGGTTTGTTCTTACGGTTTCAAGGCTGGCCATAAGGGGCTCCTTGCCGGCTCGAAAACTGGTAACACCTATAGCTTCCAACCCTAGTGAAATATTGTACTTGCCAATTTTTTCAGCGATTTGATCGAGTCTTTGACGATGCCAGGAAAGTGCGTAATCTCGTGATTGTCCGACTGGAACAGACTCTTCCACTCGAGTATAAAGCCTTGTTACACCTATAGATTGAGAGAAGTGCAAGAAGTGATCAAGCTTTGCCATAGTGGCGAGAAACTCTTTTTGGCTCGTTCGCCAGTCGTAAGGAAACGGACTGGCGCCGCATGCCAGCCGGTTAGCTATAAGCATCTGACGAATCTTGAGAGGTTGCAGCCCTTGTTCCAAGAGGTCTCTGAGAGGCAGGTCAATTGCCTCAAAACCAACCTTTGCCGCAACGGCAACCCATTCGGATATCGATGGAGGAACCAGTCCTAACCCACGGCAACTATGACTTTTATACATGACATACAAGTCTCGAAAGGTTCTGACTTCGGGCTGAAAATTTTGGACAATGAGAGAATAGCATACTCTCTACCGCTTTCATGATCTCAAACTTATCTATTTATTCTGGGGGAATGATTGTTACAATATGGGATCAGTCGATTATACTCGAGTTTAACAAATCAATAAGTGAGCTGTTAGGCTTGTGAAAGACGGTTTTTGGGTGGCCTATGCATACGACTTGGATCGAATCTCCAGCACAGGGTCGACATGGTGGACCGGTTCGAGCCGGCCAGTGGTCTTTCGTAGTGATTGGGACGCATCCTATCGAAATAGGTCAGACCGTCGGTTTGGAATTGGTAATAAACGATCAATCACTTGGTTATCTTCCAGGATTCTGGCTTGAGAACAAAGCTGGAAATAGTTATTGGCATGTTCCGATCCCGCCACTGGGGATCAATAGTAAAATGTCCTACCAAGCTATTTCCAGACGCAATCACGATGTTCCTGAATCTAGGACACACACACTTCATGCCGTGGTGAGACCGAACCCACCGAGATGGCTTGATCACAGCCATGTGGTTCAGGCGACCCCTGAAGGCCTGATCGGGAATCGTCGAACCACGGCCAGGATCGACACCAGATCGTCAACTTACGACATATATTACCCTTCCGCCGCACTTCACTCCAATGTCAGGCCAGCTGAGGGCGATGCCCCTCAGAGCCGTACGAATTTTCGCGGAATAGTTGCTGGCGTGGCAGAAACGGGCCAGATTGACTGGTTTGGCGAACAGGTTTGGGATAGCCGACAGAGCTACGAACAGGGAACAGCCATTTTGAAAACTGTGTTGAGCCATCGCGATGGGCAACTTCGTGTGGTTGTCACAGACTTGGCAATTATGGCTGAGCCTTGGCCCGAGTCTGAAATTGGCCCACTAGTACCCGGCATGTACTTGAAGCGTTACGAGTTACGCAATGATGCAGACCATGACAGAACGATGGTTTTTGGGCTTTATGTCCATTCAGAAATCAATGGCGGGATTGGCGAACCGGTTTTGAGCTGGCTTGATGGTGAACGTGCCCTGTTGGCATCAAATGCGGGTCATGGGCACTCGAATCGAAAACTGGCTCGCGATTCCACAGTCTCATTTACAATCGCACTCGATTCTAAAGGGGAGACACTCTGCGAAACAGTCGGCCCGACAGAAGCTGTCCTGACCAGATCACTGGCTTTACCAGCCCGAGGCTCTGCTTTTGTGGATGTCTTTATTGCCGGGTCATTTACAGGCTGGCAAGCGGACCAAGGCTCGTTCGAACATACGTTGAAGCCAGCCATTGAATGGTTCCGATCTGCCGATTTGGATCAGGTTGAAGGTTCGACCATGAAAGCTTGGCACAAGCAGATGGCGGTTCAGTCCAAAGTCTTCGTGCCCGGTACAATTCTCGAAGCAATCGCACAACGATCCAGCATTACCGCCCTGCTCCACTGCGATGCGGATTTTGGATCGGTCGCAAGCGGTTTTGATCGGGGACTGAACGCTTATTGCAGGCCACGCGAGGCCATTTTTACGGCCGACGGACTTAGCCGATGTGGTCAGTTAGATACGGCTCGGCATCTCTTTGAATGGCTCGAAAGCGTTCGCGACAAGAATCCTGTCCACCGATTCTGGTTCCAGAAATATTCCATGGACGGTGTACCCGAATGGGAAACCCCATCCATCGACCAAACTGCACTTTTTCCGTGGGCTTTGAACAGACACGTGCGTCGAACAGGCGAGACATCTCTTTACCCTGTCCTCTGGAATTCTGTCAAACAAGCCGCTGAAGTGATTATGGGCGGTACCGACCACCCAGGCATGGTTTGGGACGAGAACCTTAGTCTGATCAGATCGGCTGGCATGTGGGATCTCCGGTTCGGTTGCCACCTTTTCGGCAACGCATCTGTTGTGGCTGGCTTGAGAGCATCTGCCGACATCGCCGACTATCTGAACCAAATACCTGAATTGGCCAAAATATGGCGGGACAGGGCTGATCGAATCCTTCATGAAGGAATCCTCAAAACCTTTAGTTATGACGGCCCCGGCTTGGTCGATGACCGGCTTGGGCATCTTCGTCCTGCACGTCAGATCAATCGTCGAGTTGGACACTGGGTCATCACCCACGTCTCTGACTTTGAAGAACCAAGTCATGCCGATCCTGGCGCTCTTGGCCTTTGCATACCCCTTGGGCTCCTGCCTGCCGAAGACATAAGACTCCAGAACAGCCTCCAAGCCTTGGTTGCAGATATCAACGACCCTCGAACATCCGCCAATAGTTATCGCACTCTTCGCCACGACATCCAAGTTCTAACACGTTTTTGGATGGCCCGATACAACCTGAAACTTGCGCATCGCACCGGTGAAGGTGCACCACTCGCACAGTCTATGGCCCTGCTACACGAAGTAATCGATCGGCTTGGCCCACTAGGCCTTTCTATCGAATCCATTGGTCAAGCCAATTCTGACAAGAGCCAGAGAATTCTACCTGGTGTATGGTCACTGCACCTTCAAATTATTGAATTTATGACAGAACTTGGCGGCTTGGAATATGATGCACTTGCACAGCGACTGTCATTTATGCCGATTATGCCTTGGACATTTCCCTCCATTGGAGCTCGCATAAACCTTCCACATGGCTGGTTCCGATATCAGATCAGCCGCGAATCTCACAATCGATACATCCTGAATATGGAATGGGAAACCACGTCACAAATACTTCTTGATGCGGACATTGTCATCCCCGAGCTGGCAAATGTCCAAACTTGGCGAAGCACGACCTTAAAAGATTTGGAAATCCAACAGCCACAACTCAGTTGGTGCCCAAACCGACATTCCATGACTTGGACAGAACCACTCCTACAAGGCCATCATAGAGTCGTGCGGGAATGGGAAGGCAGAATCGATTAATTATTTAGATGAGAAAGCCTCTCTATAAATTACATTTCTTTGAAACTGGCGGTTATCTCTTGAATCTTGAATCGCACCACTTGACCTTCATCGCGGAATAACGAACAGTGAATGTTGGAGTCGCTTATCTGATGTTCGTCTCGATATCAATCCAATGCCCACTCTTTTCAGAGGCATCGTGCACCATGGCCGGTCCTAAAAAAATTCCGCCCGAAGTAAAGCCCGATAAAACGCAGCTCGAAAACGACGAGCGATTCCCGAGCGGCCCTTGGGAAGGGTTCTTCCTGATGTCCCAAACTGACAGGAAACGGCATATGATGGATCTCATACTGACATTCTCTGAGACTCGCATGACTGGAGAAGGACGAGACTTTGTCGGTGATTTCATATTGCGTGGCCGCTATGAAATTGCGACTGGCCGTTGCGTCTGGAACAAGAAATACCTAAACCGCCATGAAGTCGGCTATGACGGCTATAACGAGGGTAAAGGCATATTTGGCAAGTGGGAAATCTTGGACACCAACCAATCACACGGCGGCTTCCTAATTTGGCCCAAAGGGATGGGTGATCCTACAAACCATCGAAAACGCGCTGAAGTCGAGGCTCCTGCCCAGAGCGATCAAACAGCCTTTTCCGAATCAGAACTGATCACTGTCAGTACCGATAATATCGAAAAGTCTGCGGATACAATCAACGACTAAGACTCGATCCAAACACTCCGGTTCTCATTGACCTAAGCGATCAGGCCTTTGGGCAGGGTCGCCTTGCCTTCTACTCCGATCAGTCGTTGATCCAGCCCCTGATAATTGAAATGCAACTTCCAAGGATCAAGACCGAGCTGATTTAAAATCGTGGCCTGAATATCGCGAACGTCAAGCGGTTGCTCAACTGCGTAATAGCCAATATCGTCGGTCTTGCCTATCGTCTGGCCCCCCTTGATTCCACCCCCTGCCATGAACATCGTAAAGGCATAAGGATGATGATCACGGCCAGGAAACTTCTGGTTTGGGCTGTTTTGAGCCATCGGTGTTCTACCAAATTCACCGCCCCAAACAATTAAGGTTTCATTTAATAATCCTCGCTGATCCAAGTCTTTGATCAATGCTGTGATCGCTCTGTCAATCTGACGAACTTTGATCGGCAAGGTATTGACAATATCTTCGCCGGGACTCACCCCATGATGATCCCAGCCCCAGTCAAACAACTGCACAAACCTTACCCCCGATTCCACCAACCGTCTCGCCAAAAGGCAATTATTCGCAAACTGAGCATCCGTTGCCTTGTAGGCCGTTCGAGGGTCAGCGGCCGAGTCGCTCTCGGGAACAAAGCCTGGCACAGCACCATACATTTCAAGTATATGTTTCGGCTCGCGCGAGATATCCATCACTTCAGGAGCAGTCATTTGCATGCGATAGGCAAGCTCATATTGTGCAATTCGAGTGACAGTCTCCGGATCGCCAATCGCTTTGGTCTGTTCTTCATTCAATTGCTTTAATGCATCGAGAGTTCGCCGACGACCGGGCCTGTCAAGGCCTGGCGGGTTCGCTAAAAACAATACGGGATCGCCTTCGGAACGGCACTGAACCCCTTGATAAACCGATGGCAGATAGCCACTGCCCCAGACGGATTTTCCAGCATCTGGAGTTTTTCCACCTGATGTCAACACGACAAAGCCAGGCAGATCGGCGTTCTCACTTCCAAGGCCGTAAGTCGCCCATGAACCGATTGAGGCTCCGCCAAACTGATTTGTACCCGTATGTAAATACAACTGGGCCGGACCGTGATTAAACTGATCCGTTTTAACGGTTTTCAGAACTGCAACCTTATCAATGACCGATGGCAAATGCTGCCACAGTTCAGAAAGTTCTGTTCCAGATTGCCCATGTTTCAGAAATTTAAATGGGCTCCCAAGCATGTTGGGAACACCGCGTATAAATGCAAATCGCTTTCCCTTGAGCAGCTCATCAGGACAAGCTTTGCCCGTGTATTTCCGAAGTTCAGGCTTGTCGTCAAATAAATCAAGCTGGCTCGGGGAACCCGCCATATGCAAGTAAATCACATGCTTGGCCTTACCCGGAATCATCGTTCGCCTGGGTGCAAGCGGATTTTGGGCAACTGTTTCAGCTGATTGTACTTGACTACCCGAGAGCATCTGTGCTAACGCTATCGAGCCAAGCGAGAGGCCTGCTTGTCCAAAAAAATGACGCCGAGTCATCCCCAAAATCTGATCTTCGAATATTTCCCGTTCCAAAGTCATCTTCAGCCTCATTCTCATTTCAAGTATAGGTATCAGACTTAACATGTCAGACTGAATCATGAATTCTCAAGGCTTTGTGAGAAATTCATCAAGGTTGAGAATCACGTTTGCGATATTTGTCAGAGATGCGACTTCATCCATCTGAAATCCCTCTGGTAATGGCCCAAGTGGATTTGTGCTCATTGATTGCGCTGACTTTTGGTCAGTTTTATAAAATGCAAGTCGATCCTGATAGAGTGCTGCCAAGATCTTCAGTTCATTAAATTTGGCAGGCCGCCCCAAAGTTAGATGCAAACCGTAAGCAATTTTCTGATCAACATCATTCCTGTTTCCGTATTGATACATCCGCCGAGATAATGCCTGAGCTGCTTCAATGTAAACAGTATCATTCAATGTAATCAGGGCTTGAAGCGGTGTGTTTGTTGTAATACGTCGAATGCTACAGATTTCACGACTTGGAGCGTCCATAGTAAGCATGGCTGGATAAGGGCTCGTTCGTTTGATGAATGTGTAAAGCCCGCGCCTGTACTTGTCCTCACCAGGGCTCGTGACCCATTTATCCGTGTTATATGTGCTCCTCCAAATTCCGTCAGGCTGATAAGGCATGACCGACGGGCCAAACATTTTTGGAGATAAGAGCCCTGAAGCCCTTAAAGCCGAATCCCTAATCATTTCCGCTTCAAGCCTATTACGCGGGAAACGTCCAAGCAGAATATTTGACGGATCAAGTTTTGCTGACTCCAGACTCACGGTCGACGCCTGTCTGTAAGTCGCTGATTTCACTATCAAACGGCAAAGACTTTTAAAAGACCAGCCAGTTTCGCGAAAAGTCACAGCAAGATAGTCGAGCAATTCCGGATGCGAAGGCGATTGCCCCTGTGAACCAAAATCCTCTGGAGTTGACACCAGTCCCTGACCAAAAAATGCGGCCCAGTGCCTATTCACAGCGACTCTTGCAGTCAGTGGATTTTCATCGTCAAACAACCATGCGGCCACACTAAGCCGATTGGCAGGTAAACCTTTTTTCAACTTTGGAAAACTCTCAGGCGTGCCTGCCGAAACGTCTGCTCCAGGGTCAAGAAAATTACCCCTTTGATGAATTTTCGTCTGACGGCGAGCCTTCTCTGATAATTCCTGATAAATTGGTGTTCGACACGCTTCAAGAATCTGATTCTTCTTGTCATGCAAAGACTTCAACCGATCAAAATCAGCCTTCTTGGGCGGACCAATATTAGATTTCTCTGCCATTGATGTGATTTCTTGATCTAACGATTTGATTTCCAATACCTGAACGGTATTAGGAAACGACTCGAATGGCGATTCGTCGCCGCGGTCATTATCTGCTGTCTGATTAAAAAAGGCGTAAAACTTATAATAATCACTCTGCGAAATTGGATCATATTTATGACTATGACATTTGGCACACCCAAATGTAAGCCCCATCCAGACCTGCATGGTTGTATCAACACGATCTTTGACAGCAGCCGAGCGAAACTCCTCGTCGTCCGTACCACCTTCTTCATTTGTAAGTGTATTACGGTGAAAAGCCGTCGCGAGTCGTTTTTCCGGTGTATTACCCAGCACCAGATCGCCTGCCAGTTGATCTCGTGTGAACTGGTCATAGGGCAAGTCTTGGTTCATCGCAGATATGACCCAGTCTCGATAACGCCACATAGGCCGACTGCGATCCTTCTCGTAGCCACGAGTATCGGCAAAACGAGCCATATCCAGCCATATCCTTGCCCAGCGTTCTCCATAGGAAGGACTGGCGAGCAATCTTTCCACAAGCCGATCGTAGGCATCCGCTTCAGTATCGGCCAAGAATTCAGAGATTTGATCAGAGGTTGGCGGAAGACCTGTCAAATCCAGGGAAAGGCGTCGAATAAGGGTATTTTTATCAGCCTCAGGATTAGGAGTAATCTTTGCAGAATGGAGACGCTGTAAAATAAACGAATCGATTGCATTTTGCCCCCATCGGTAATTGCTTGATTCTGGTAAAGAAGTTTTCACTGGCTTTTCAAATGCCCAGTGGTTGCGCCATTGAGCACCTTGAGAGATCCAATTCGTCAATGTTGCTATTTCCTCTGGTTTCAGCCTTTTTTCCGGACCACCGGGTGGCATTGCTTCTGCTTTATCATGCGACGTGATCCGCGAAATAATCTCACTTTCTGAAACTTTACCTGCCACTACGGCAGACCACCCTCCTCGATCTGAAAACACATCGGCTTTAACATCCAACCTGAGTTTTGCCTTGCGCTGGACTGAATCTGGGCCGTGGCAAGAAAAACAGTTGCGAGACAGAATAGGTCTGACATCGCGAGCGAAATCAACTTTCACTGCCTCATCTGCACAGGCAATCCTAGGCTGCACTTCAAAAGAACTTAACACAATCAGAGTGCATAAGTTACGCACGAGTTTTGCACCTAAATGGGATCTGACTGACATGTTCAACGAGTCCATAGGAGAAAAGGCAGGTCTTGCAAGATTATGGATTATATACGAGTTGGAGTTATTCTGGAAGTAGAAACCGCGGAAAAGAACCAGAACGGCTCAAGCATTGGTTACAGTTCTCCGATTGATTAAAACTCCTGATTCTCCAGTGCACAGAGTCCCATACGAATCGGAATCAAAACCGAAAGTACGCCTGCGATGATCGAAATGCTTATGCCCAATCCCAACCAAACTTGAAACTGGTTCTGATTCCAGCTATTTGACATCCGCTTAAAGTCTTCTGATCCCGATTCAAGTCCAACATAATAAAGATGGCAAGGTAATGCAACCGCCCCAATCGTAATCATCAAAAAAAGCAGGCTAACTACAAGATTCAATGTTCCGCCAAACCCGGCTGCAATTTTTGAGGGATCAGTTTCCCGAAAGTTTGCTAATCTTGCTCCGAGCCCTACAGAAATGGCTGATAGACCAAGAGAGATTATGGCCATCAGCAAACCATGTACCGCAATCAATCCAGGCTGCAACCCAAGCTGTATATCAGAAATCATCAACAGTGATTCGCTTGCTACAAAAGATAAACTTGCGGAAAACGCAAATTTACCCCAGAGGATTTGAGATCGTCTAACGGGCAGCAAATTCAACATCCAAGCATTGCGACCTTCGAGAGACATCATCGGAAATATAAATCGGCTTGTAAATGTAGCTAATAGTAATGCTGTAACAGATAGGTTTAGGTAACTTACCAAGTTGCGCCAAACCTGACTTTCCAGATTGGTTGAGAACTTTCGAATATTGAGAAAGTAGGCACCTAGGAGACCAAAGAAAATCATGAATTGCGACCATTGACCTGGATCTCTTAGAAAGCATCGAGCATCTTTGATGATCAGAAGCTTAACTGGCCTTACAAGCAGCGAAAAAACAGCGTTGACAAAATGGTCAAGCCAAAAACGCTGTCGTCTTTTGATGGATGACCGCTCACCTTGAGCTCGACAGAAGCCTTCCCGTAATACTCTTAGTGAAACCCAGGTTGCAATCAGATAAGCCATTGCAGCATTGGACGCTATCACAAAGAAATAAAACAACCCATTTGCATGATGACCATGACTCAATGCCACCACCGCTTGAGCCATCCAGCGACTCGGCAAGAGTGGGTGTCGGCTGAACGCAAGCCTTCCAAGCAAGTTATCCATCCAGTCGGGAGTCAGGGCCACGCCTTTAGTGCTCACCATGTTCCAGATAAATTTCCCGAGCACGACAACCAGAATGACTCCAATCACGGACAAAATTATTTTAGGGCGACGCGGTACAATATATCCAATCAGAATTGCAAATGTAGCCCCCAAGCTTCCGGGCAACCCTATAAATACAACCAGAAGTGGACAGATTGCAAGGTAGTAAATAATCCCTGCCTTGACAGAGAGGCCATAGGCCACCAAGACAGGGCTACCCAGTAGAAGCACCCCCCAACCTGCAAATCCAATGGATTCGACAAATTTATGCACGAATATACCATCTTCACGAGGTGGTTGTGTCATCAGCCAACTTACTTCCCTACCATGATACAGTCCAGCATATACAATGATTCCCGTCGATACCCCAAGCATGAAGAAAAGCGTCAGAAAGAAGAGGCTAAAGAGGTATTCATAGATTTCATCGGTCAGTTTGAATGTCTCGACAAATTCAAATCCGCCCCAAAACAGAACAAAAGTACCTACCCAGAAAATAAAGCAGCAGAAAAGGCCGACAAAGAGCCTTAGCCTGCCTTTTTTCCATAAATCAGACACTGTATTTCTAAAGATCCGATTGCGTAAGTAGTGCAATGCATCAGACTCATCAACTCCGACGTTCTGATCGCTTGTTTTTTTTCCAACCAATGGAAGATGGATCATCAATCGCCCTATCAATCATTCGAAGGTTGAGAATTCTTTATTGTGTGTTGCAACAACTCATCACCGCCAGTCAATTCCAGAAAAAGGTCTTCCAAGGATCCGTTGAACTCTTCTTTTCCGCGTAATTCCGATAGTGTTCCCGTAGCGATCATTTTTCCTTGATGAATGATACCAATTCGATCTGCAAGCGATTCCGCAATTGACAGCAAGTGAATTGACATCAAAACTGCCACCCCACGACGAGTCTGATCAACAAACATCTGTTTTACAATCCGTGCTGACCTTGGGTCGAGACCAACAAAAGGCTCATCTACGACGAGAACAGACGGTTCATGCACCAATGCCGATGCAAACACAAGTCGCTGCTTCATTCCTTGGGAATAACCCTCACAGAGTTCATCAAGAAAACCCTCTATTTCAAAGAGTCGGATCATTTCCGCAATTTTGATTTGTGAATGAACTTTATCCATTCCTCTCATCTGGGTTACAAAGTTGAGGAATTCTCGTCCAGTCAGTTTGTCGTACAAAAAAGGCTGGTCAGGCACATAAGCAAGGCAATTACGAGCTTGTAAACTACCTGCTTGATGGCCGCCTATTTCCACTGTGCCCGATGTTGGTTTTAAAAGGCCACAAATCATTTTGATCGAGGTGGTTTTACCGGCACCGTTTGGACCAAGAAATGCAAACAATTCTCCTGCTCGCACCTCAAGATTCAAATGGCTCACTGCTGTTTTTGTTCCAAACTGTTTGGTCACATCGTGAAACCTGATCATCGGTGGCACCACAGGTATGGATTGTATTTTAGAGTCCATCACTCTCCCTCCTTTGGATCTCGTTCCAACACAAGTTTCACAAATGGTGTTGGTAGTTGCTGACGAAGTACCAGACCATCACGGCGAACCCATGTTTTGGCTGAAAATGTAATTGCTTTATGTTCCACAAGAAAAACTTCCGTCGGATTTCCGTTCCAAAAGATTCGGACCAAGGATACGACTTCCGACCGAATGGATTCTGGCCTTGCTGTCATCGGCTGGAGAATCTGAGTGGTCCAACGCTGGCCAATGCGCAAGCCTGGCAAATGATCAATCGGTTCCAGGCCTCCTCGGACCATTTGCTGTGGCGCATACTCAATTATCTGTCGAAAATTCATTAATGGCGATATCGAGCTACTAAACCGGATATCAAGCTTGTTTTGATTTGTCGGTATTCCTTGAATCACCAGAATTGGTTTATCGCCAAGCTCTTCCACCCTGACTTCTGCTCTGATGTGATCAAGCAATCCTTGAGGAGTGATCGTCGTAGTATTTTCGAATTGAAACTTTGTAGATTCGGCAACTTGTAAGATTGTTCCATTAAAAAGACCTTTGGCGTCAATTTTTATTCGACTTTTTAAGATTGTTGCACTGTCAGCCCGCTTGTTGATTTCGTTGAAAGCCTGGCCAACAACCCGATTTTTCTCTCCACCATCATCGACTGCAATCAGCCAACGAGTTGTTCCATATTCTGCTTTTTGAACCAGTCTTTTCCAGTCAGGAGGTTGTCCTACGAGATAGTCTGGCAAGATATCGCGATAGAATAAGATTCCAGAACAAATCAACCAAAATATCATTATCAAGATTCTCGTAAACAAGCGTGGCATTGTTTAAACCTGTGCTGTGACTCTAATCGTTTAAAGATGTGGACTGAGTTCCAGACCCAATCCACACCTTTTTTGATGTTGGTCAGATGAATCAATAAGCATCGCCACTGAGCACTTCGCCACCGGTGATGGAGCTAAGCGAAATCCAAATTTGCGGATTGACTGAATCCTTGAAAAACCGGACCGATCCATCTCCCAACAAAGAATTGATGCCACCTGGGTGGCGACTACGAGCTCCGGCATAGCTGCCACGGTCGCCAATTCCACCTGTACAAGGCAGATATGGTGGCTGGTTTGTGCAGAAGATCGTTTGGTTCAACTGGTCGCCATATTTGCCGTTGCCATAGAAGTCGATCGACTTATTCGGTGCTACGCGGCTCTCAAAATGGCTTCCCCCGGGAACACTTTGCCATATGGCTCCACGAATATCGTATTGGGCCCCTTGGATAATTTCCGCCATGACAACTGAGTTGGACGTCCCATCGGTGATTCTGGCAATTCCGATGTTGCCCGTATGACCAAAGGCAGACTGTAAATAATTCACAGTGTTTCCGTTGACCGTAATATTCGACTGATCCCACTGGGTGTTGCCCCAAGAAACAACATAGTTGCCTTTGGACGCGATTGGACCAGAGAGCAGACCACCAACATACGATGGAGTGATCTGAAATTTATTATCCTGATCGCTAGGACACTGGAAGGTTGCAATCTTGGTAGCCATCACTGTAGAGTTGGCAAAAAATCCGACTGGGAGACCAATCAAAGGGCCACCTGAACCAGTTGTATAATTGAAAGCGTTGGCCAGATTGCCTTGCTCGAACTGCGGCAGCATCAAAATGAACCAATTGGTATCCTGACACTGAAAGAAGTTATAACCACATCCTGCTGGGGAGTTCGGTGCCCAGATTCGGCCTGGCGGGAATGTACCATTGACGTCGTGATAATTGTGCAAAGCCAAGCCTAGCTGTTTCATATTATTGATACACTGAGCGCGGCGAGCCGCTTCGCGTGCGGATTGCACTGCTGGCAGGAGCAATGATATAAGGACGGCAATGATGGCAATAACCACCAGCAATTCAATCAGAGTAAACCCTTGACGACGCTTAATGAGCATGAGAATTCATCCTTTTTTTTGATACGTGAGACTAGAAACGCACATACCGGTTTTGCAGAGCCGGCCTTTGATGTACCTAGACGATAAAGGCACTTGACTTGGAGAGTGTGACCACAGACTCTCTACGCTCTTTGATCGAGAATAGTTCATCAGTGGCGATTTAGTTCACAACCCAACTGCATCCTAAAATATCCAAAAACGCCAAGAAAAGATAGCTGGCCTGAACCCAAAACATGAACCAATTAAGTCGACTTCTTGAGTTTCTTCGTCACTCGAAACTGAAAATCCAAGGCTCTGCCCGAATAATAACAGTATGACCCAACACATCAAAAAACTAAAACAAAGCGAACTTTTAAGGTTCCGAGCTTAGACCTTCGAATGAAGCCATCCTTGACAAAGCACAAGAAGTATTTAACGCAAGTCCATGTATTATAGTTCATAAGAACATATCCCAAGCTGTATCAGGAAAGAATCTGGAAGAATCCTGTAGAGTCGTCACCACCAATACTCGTAAAATTCGTTGGGATCAGGCCATGGACATCTCATAGGTTTCCAGTCAGAATCATCTTTCTAATAGCGATTCCCCAAAAAAGAGGCTCTTGTTGTGGCTCAGCTCTTCGTCGTGCAAGGTGAACAACTAGGGCACCGCTTTGAATTGGGCGGTAGCAAAGCGGTGATTGGCCGCGAAACCGGCTGTGATATTAGAATTAAAGATCCTGAAATTTCTCGACGCCACATTGAGATACGACGAGAAAGCGGCCAATTCAAACTGATTGATCTTGGCTCAGCCAACGGCACACTGGTAAATGGGATCGCGGTTCGCGAAACGTGGCTGAGGCGGGGAGATAGAATTCAAATCGGCCAGACTCAGATCATGTTTCAGGATGAAGCCATCATACGATCAAGCGATGCCGGCTTGGAACGTGTCAGAATTGTCCCTTCAAACACGGGCGAGGACAAATCCGCAATCGTTCAGACACTGCCAGCCATGGCGGATATCGCAAAGCTTTTTGCTGGTTCGACTCCCCCTCATTGGCTACAGGAGCGGCTTGCAAGCTTGGATGTGATCTATCAGGCAAGTCGTGAAATCAGCTTGGTCACGAACCCGGACGAACTTCTCCCGCGCATCCTTGAACTGGTTTTTGACGCAATTGGCGCAGACCGTGGATCCGTACTCTTGATGGACCCCAAGGGGGCAGTAGAACCCAGAGCAGTCAGATGCCGAGGAGTTGCTCAAAAAGGCGAGAGGCTCCACATTTCGCACTCCATTGTAGAACACGTCCTACATCAGCGTCAGGGTGTGATTTGTGCTGATACACTTGCAGACAGTCGTTTTTCTGATGCTCCGTCAGTCGTGCAACACGGAATCCGCGAGGCGATTTGCGTACCTTTGCAAGGCCGCCATTCGATTCTGGGAGTCATTTACGCAGACCACCGAAGCCCTCAGGAATTAGGCGATGAGGCAACGAGCCCGCCTCCCAGAAAGTTTTCGCAAGATCATTTGGCACTTATGGTTGCAATCGGGCATCAGGCAGGATTGGCACTTGAGAATTCATCGCTCTATCAGGCCAAACTTGACTCCGAACGACTTGCAGCGATAGGTCAGACGATCACCATTGTTTCGCACCACATCAAAAATGTGCTTCAAGGGCTTAAGGGCGGTTCGTCGCTGATTCAGACAGGTCTCGATTCGGGTGACATGAACTTGACCAGACGTGGCCAGTCAATTCTTGAGCGAAATCTTGGAAGGGTTTACGACTTGGTTCTTGACATGCTCTCCTATGCAAAATCACGGGAACCTTTACGTGAGGAAGTGAAACTTGCAGATTTAATCTCAGACTTGGTTGAGCTTATGAAACCTCGTGCTGAATCCTATGGTCTGAGGTTGGAATCTTCTCCAGTCTTACCTGAATTGATCTGCTGGGTTGATGAGGAAGGTTTACATCGTGCCATACTTAATCTGATTACCAATGCGATTGATGCACAGGCTGGCCATGAAGGTGGTTTGATCTCAATTGACACGAATTACGATGAGAGCAGCGACACCCTGAGGATTAAAGTCAGCGATAATGGGCCAGGAATTGCCGAAGAGGATCTGGTCAATTTATTCGAGCTTTTTGCTTCATCCAAAGGCTCGAAAGGAACGGGACTCGGGCTGCCTGTCAGCGACAAGATCATCCGTGAACATGGCGGACAGATTCTAGTCGAAAGCAAATTCGGAATGGGGGCATGCTTCACTATTGAAATCCCCCATATCAAGCCACCAATAGCAGCAAGCTCTGGTAATAAGTTAATGATGGAAGCGACTCTCACAGGTTCTTCGATCCATCGAGCCAATGAAGTTCGTGACCCTCGTGGCACGTTGAGTAATAATCCTAAAATGGCCCCAGATGTCAGAGAATTATGATTCCATAGCAAAAAGGCGGATTCACTCGCTGATCATTTTGGATCGTTTCGACTCGCAGCATCAGAAATCTGGCTTTTGGATTTCCCCGTAATTCGCATCTCGCCATCAAGAACGGTAATTTTACCGATTTCAATTAGTTTAGATTGAATCACAGGAGCGATTTTTAATGTGAGAACTGAAACGTCGCCCACAGTCTTCCAGTTTGAATCAAAACCCTGTGAATTCAGCCCATCCTGAATCTCCTTTTGAAATCTGCCGCAGGCTACGGGCAGCAAGCCGGCCTGAACTTTCTGAATTTCAATCTGAAGTTCATTTACCGCAACAAATCCAGGTCTCAGAGTGACAGAAACCACAGATTGCAAAGTCGGTCCACGCCAGCGAAATGCCATTTTCAATTTCTCGGTTTGAAATAAGATTCGCGGATCGCTGAATTCCTCGGGCAAGCCAACCACAAGTTCATTCATTGAGTGTTCTGCAAGCCAGGAGTTGATGGATTTATCGGTCACCCTAAATGTCCATTCAGGATCGTTCGCAATATCATTTCGAACCTGAACCACTTCTCCAACAAGTTCTTCTGCCTGATGATGTCGCATTTTTTCATCGAGCATGGTTTCCATATCCATAATATTCTTATAAAATGATGGTGGAGCCTGGGCCATTTGTTGCAAGCCCAGAAGACCAATCAACACAAGGCCTGTGAACACAAACCCCACCATAACCAACTTCCGAACAATGCGATTGCTCATTTAGGTTATATTGCGCTCCAGGAAGAAAAAGTGGCCATAATTTTTGATACCGGAGATCTAAAGGATCGACGCTTCTGAATTCAGTCCTTGATCCCAAGATCCGTCAGGATTCGTGCAGCATCGCCTTCATTGGTCGATTTGAAACTGTGTCGCCCCAAAGTCTTGCCGTCTTTAACGGTGATGACTGTAATATGATCATCGCGATTGATTGCCCACGCCGGAGGCCCAAATGGATCACCAGGCCATACAGTATAAGTTGTCATGGCCAGTTTGAGTGATTGCTGGACGCGTGGCAAATGTTCGCGGAATCGATCTACTTCCTGATTTGAAAGCCAAACAGCCACAACAGTTCCATCCGTCAGATGCTCTTTGGTTTTTTGATCCAGTTCCCTCAAAAGTCTTGCCAAGGGGCGGTCCCAATGTTCGGCTTGGATGAAAACATAAATTGTCGGCTTGCCCAGTCGTTTTGCTGTCAGTTCTTGCTTCTGGCCTTCATTCTCACCAACACAGACCACGGTTTCCAGTTTGGGAATCGGCTTGCCGACTGGAGTACCCGTGGTCAATTCCTGGCCGGGTAATGCAGACGTGATCAAAGCCAGAGAAAGAATCGTCAAAGCATGTTTTTGAATTCGGGTTCTAGATATCGCAATCATGGTCTTTCCTCTATGAATCAATTGGAGGTTGATAGTCGGACGGCAAGCGTTGCCTTATTACGTGATAATAAGTCATCCCATGGTTTTTGGAAAACTTTCTCTGCTGCATCGCCCCAAAAATCCTCAAATACAGTTGGTCGATCAGGTTCATCCACCTGTACAAATTGCAAAAAGGCTTCCAGCGTAAAGATTGCCATGATGGTTTGCATCATACGGTAGAATCAAACAATGTGTCAGAGTTCCCAGATCATGCAACATCAAGAAGACTTGTTGATGTTTCAGAACCACAAGTTCATCGAAACGCTCGATTCCGTCAACCGCAGTTCCTGAGGAAACGATTAAGGGGTCTAATACCAACCTCTGATTCAAATTGTGTCATGAATTTCCAATTCAGAAGAAGGGCAAAATCTACCTACCGTTGGATTCATCAAGAGAGAACCGTCAAAGAACGAGGCTGGTAAGGCCCTGATTCAGCACTTTCGATTGGAACTGCCAATCGGTCAATATATTGGTAGAAGACATTTCGCTGGCGAGGAATATAACCAGCTTCGCGAATTGCGGCTTGAATCTCTTTCAGTGTGAGGTGGTGCACAGTTCCTGCCTGACTCACAACATTCTCTTCAATCATGAGCGAGCCCATATCATTGGCACCAAAATAGAGCGCCACCTGACCGATTTTGCCACCCTGGGTCACCCATGAGCTTTGAATATTGGGCACATTGTCGAGATAAAGTCGACTGATGGCCTGTACTCTCAGATACTCAAATGCTCCTGCAGCAGGCACATCCGACATCTCTGTATGATCTGGCTGAAATGTCCAACTGATAAAGGCCGTCAACCCACCGGTCTCATCCTGAAGTTGGCGGATTCTGTCCATATGTTCGACTCTTTCCTCCAGAGTCTCTATATGGCCAAACATCATAGTTGCAGAGGATTTACCGCCCATCTTATGCCAGACTCGATGCACATTGAGCCAATCATCTGTAAGGACCTTGCCTCGCGTAATCGCTTTACGAACCCGATCGACAAGAATCTCACCGCCACCGCCAGGCAAACTCCCAAGACCAGCGTCCTTCAGTTCGCCCAGTACTTGCTCCAGAGGCATTCGATAAAGCTTGCTGAAGAAATGAATTTCGGGTGGGCTAAATGCATGAATATTGACACTGGGGTAGTGCGTTTTGATGGTGCGGAGCAGATTAAGATACCAACTCCAGGGGAGGTCTGGGTGAAGTCCGCCCTGCATCAGTATCTGGTCACCACCCAATTCTACTGTTTCTTTGATCTTCTGAAGAATTACGTCTTTTTCAAGAACGTAAGCTTCTGTATCATTGACCTTTCGATAAAACGCACAGAAGTCGCAGACCGCCGCGCAGACGTTCGAATAATTGATATTCCGGTCTATATTATAGGTCCGGAACGGTTCCGGGTGCATGCGTTTACAGACAGCATTAGCGGCCTTACCAACCTCGTGAAGCCCGCCTTGACGCATCAACACGACACCCTCTTCGAATGTCAATCGGCGACCATTAACCGCGGCACGCAAAATTTCCTGAACTGTGGATGACAATTTCGCACCTTTCTGGAACAAGGCCCATTGCCTCAGCTTTGGCTGCAAATAGCCTCAGGCCGGCCAATTCTGGGTCGTCAAGCTGGTAGTTAATCTGATGAGTCAGGTAGTACACGCATTCCTCAAGACTGAGTCCGAGGTTTTCAGCATATTTGGCGGCAATCTCAGAGGTATGGCAAACCCCTTCATCCTTACATGCCCGCAAAACTTTGGAGATGTGGTCCAAATCCAGCCCAACCTTTGACTTGACCACCCAAAGGGCGAATACAAAAGGTAAGCCTGTCCAGCGGGTCCAAGCTTCTCCCAAATCAACGACCGTATGGTATCGCCATTCTGGCAGAGACATTGCGCGGTCTCCTATCACCAACATAGCATCAGCCGTGGACTCCTCAGGTGGGACTCCGATAGGGAGATTTTCAATCTGTTCAGGCTGAACACCATGAACACCTTCAAGCCAGATCCGACACAAAGCCTGACTGGTGCGAGAGCCTTCGTCCAAGGCCAACCTATGAATTTTTTCAAGAGGAACATGGCTCAGAAGTTTAACACTTCGAACTGGCCCTTGAGACCCAATGGCTGAGCCCGGTAATGCTACGTAACCGTGATCGCCTATACCCCTCAAATACTCGACTGAGGGAATCAGAGCTACGTCGAGTTGATCTGTCGCCAGTTTTTCCGAGAGTAAACTGGGCAAGTCAAGATCAAAAGTCGCTGAGGGCAAACGCCTTGAAAGCCCGTAATAGAGCGGCTTGGTGTTCAGATACCTCACAATTCCGAATCGAATCTCTGAAAGCAATTGGTCGCCCTCCAAAAGCCCCATCACTGACAATATCCAAAAGTCCTACGCAGCTTTTGACAGTCTTTTCAGAACATACAGAAATTATATGCGTTAATGCAGCATGAACAAGTCCAAAAGGTGATAATCGAATCCAAATCCTATTCAAATCGTCTTGCGATTCACGACCGTTAGAACTCCGATTGCTGTGCCTGCTAAGATCCATAAAAGCCCTGAACCGGTCACAATGGCAAGGGCCACAATCAGAACGACCAAAGCACCTGGTATCCTCCAGGGCTTCAGTCGCAAGCTTTGAATGGTCATCATTTTGAGAATCCTTAGCCCATCTCGTACAGCTCTTAATTTTGACTCTGTACCAGCGACTCTTGGGAGATAAGACACCGGGCTTTCCACAACTCGGTAACCACCCGCCAGGGCCTGACAGACAATCTCAGTCTCAATTTCAAATCCTTTTGACTTGAGTTTGACTTCCCTAAGAAATTTTGGCCCGAAGACTCGATAGCCCGAAAGCAGGTCGCCTCCAGAAATTCCCATGACGACAGCGAATGCGGATCGGATCAGGATATTCCCGACCCCTCGAATTGGGCTCATTGCTCCCATCTCGGCCACGGGGACACGGGCTCCGACAGTCATGTCAGCTTGCCCGCTCAGCACAGGTCCCAAAAGTTTGTGAACAGCAATCGCAGGATAAGTCCCGTCACCATCGGCCATGACAACGGCATCTCGGTCTGCTAGTTCGGCAAACATCGCTCGGACGACAAAACCCTTACCTTGACGAGTCACTGATACGACCCGAACACCCAGACTTTGTGCAATTTGGCCTGATCCATCTGTGGAATTGTTGTCAAAAACAAGAATTTCTGCTTCAGGCAAAGCGTTCCGCCATTCATTGATGACTTGAGGCAACGCCGGAGCCTCGTTAAAGCATGGAATGGCAACAGCCACCCAATGACGTGCATTAACTGACTTTAAATTGTCGGAAGTGTTTGAAACCATGCCGATTATGGCGATCTTTACATGAAGGGATTGGTGATTGATCGACCCGAAAAGCATGACAGTCGCTCCCAATCAATATATCATCTTAATATTCCATTTTGAATGCCAAGATCTGTAATAATTGGTGCATGATCCATCAAAACTCACAAACAAACTCTTGAAGATTCTGAAAAAAGGTCGATAATCATTGTAGATCTGAATGGTATAAAGCCACTTATCTACTAGCCTGCTTTGACAACTCCTCCCTTTTGGCTCCCCGGAACTTTCTCGATGAACCAAGCACACCAACATGCTATTGGAATGATTCGTCGCGAGTTCCTCCAAGTCGGCTTCTCAGGACTTCTGAGCCTTTCCTTGCTCGATATGCTGCGATGCACTGCAAATTCATCCCCCCTAGTCAATCCGATGACTGGTGGAACCGTCTCGATCTCCCCTCGGGTCAAGCACCTAATCCTAATTTTCCAGACCGGTGCACCAAGCCACGTTGATACATTTGATCTCAAACCTGACGCACCATCAGGAATTCGCGGTACATTCAAACCTATTCAGACATCTGTGCCAGGCATGACCGTTTGCGAACACTTGCCTCTCATTAGCCGGCATTTCGAAAAACTGGCAATTGTTCGCACCATGTCCCATAAGTACAATAACCATCTCAACGGCACTCATGAAATGCTGACTGGCCATAGCCAGCCTGGTGCTTTTTTTGACAAGATTGCTTCAAGAAACGATTACCCGAGCTTTGCTTCCACTCTGGAATACGCCAAACCTCGTAAGGACGGAATTCCCAATGGCGTTACCCTGCCCACTTTCCTCATGGAAGGTCCTCTGGTCTGGCCTGGCCAGCACGCCGGTTTTCTTGGTCCAAAATATGATCCATGGCTAATCAAATCCGACCCTAATCGCAATGATTTCAAAGTAGAGGAAGTCAATCTACCGCCCGGAATTGCTGTGGAGAGGATGTCGAATCGCCGAAACCTGCTCAATAATCTCGGCAGAATTTCTGATCGACTCGATTCCGGCAACGAACACAACGGTCTTGACGAGCAGCGCAGAGTCGCCTATTCCATGCTACTTTCTCGACAGGTTGCCAATGCCTTCGATATCCAAAGTGAGCCCGACCACGTGCGAGATCGATACGGACGGCACATGTTCGGGCAAAGCCTATTACTCTCGCGTAAATTAGTTGAGGCAGGTGTGCCTGTGGTTCAGGCCAATATGGGAAGGGTGCAGAATTGGGACAGCCACCAAGACATTTTCCGAAGACTTTCCAAGGGCCTGCTTCCACCGCTTGATCAAGGCGTTTCAGCTTTGTTGGAAGACCTCGATGCACGTGGCCTACTAGACGAAACCTTGGTTGTTTTGACCGGTGAATTTGGCCGCAATCCGAAAATTGGTACCGAAGGCGGAGTAAATCCTGGGAGGGATCACTGGTCCCCCTGCTTTACCAGCGTCTTCGCAGGCGGAGGTGTGGTGGGTGGTCAGTATATTGGAACTTCTGACAAAAACGGCGCATTTCCTGCCACCAGGCCAATCACTCCGAACGACTTTGGAGCAACGATTTATCAAGCACTTGGAATCGATCCTGAACTCGAAGTCAAAGATAAACTCAATCGCCCAGTTCAAGTCGTCAGGGGCGAACCAATCCGAGGGCTCTTTGCTTGATGAATCTCAGGTTTCTGATCTGACATGCTTCAGAATGAAATCAACCAGATTCTGTGACTCAAAAAAACCTCGCCACATGTTGTGTCCTTGACCCTTAGGCACTTCAAGGCTCATGATACCACCCAACTTTTTGTAGTTATTCGCCACCGCTCCGGAATTGGCTTCCAAAGGCACAACCGTGTCAACATCACCATGAATATGAAAGATCGGGACCTTCGCCTTTACCAAACTTTCCAAACGGCTCACAGGATTGTTTGTCATAAGGTAATTCTTTAACTCATCAGGAGTCATTCCATAGGCTGGAGCAGCTTTATTTAGGCCAGGCCAACTGGAAACATCGCACACAGGATAAATTCCAGCAATACATGAGACCTGCCGTGGATGCTCGACGGCCCAGTTGTAAACCTGCAATCCACCACGACTTCTCCCAAGCATAGCGGGCTTCACGCTAAAGCCTCTTGTTTTTGTCATTAGCTCATAAAATGCTGTAAACCCTTTACGGCCCTTCGGGCTGCCATAGGATTCACCAACATCAATACCCGCAATTGCTACACCCGCATCGAGAAATTTCTGAATCATCCATCGCTCTTCAGGCCCTGGCAATGGCTTGAGCGTTGGTGCGTACCAAACCCAAGGTATAGAACCTTTCTTTGGATTTCCTGGACTGATCAAAAAAGCTTCGTTTTCGTCGACCTGAAACACCTGGCCCGGCAAAGGCAGTATTTTCATCGGCTGTCCAAGTGCTGTTTGGGCCGTCACTGCTGGAATCGCTCCCAAAGCACTTGATAAAACCGATTGTCCCAATAGCTTCTGAAATCTGCGACGATTCATTTTGAGAAATCTCTCCAACTTGATTGCGTGTATTTTTCTACTGAATCTCTCAAATCATACATGACACCAGAATCGTCACCAAGGGATTTTAAAAATTGAGAATCAAGACCATTCTCACCAGTCACCTTGATGCGGATGGATGAAGTTTTGCTTTTGTCCGATTCCGACGACAAAAATCTCGCAACCCCAAGCAGGTTGATTCCTCTGAAAATCATCAAATGATTCTCTCGGTATTCAACTCTATCCTCTCACTTCTTCCTCAAACGCTCGGTTGCAATCGATTGAGGATTTTTGAGTCTTGAGGATTTCTGATCAACCAGCCACCAACCTATCAGTGCACATATGACACCCAAAATCAATGAGCCCGGCTCTGGTACGTTTGTCACACTTTGAATCCATGCCATGTTTGGCTGTATGCTCTGAAACCCAGCCAGATTTCCGTAAGTCGAATTCGCTGATCCAGTTGTCGATGCCAGAAAGGAATTGACGCCAACCAGAATTGTTTCGCCATTGCTTTTCATGAATAATCCTCCACCAGAATCACCTGGAGCCAAAATCGATTCATAAGCCGTGGGAGTTCCCGATCCCATGATATTATGAACAGCCTGGCCACTGTCAAAATCCGCCAGATAGATGCTGCTACTCAATCCCAATACCGTTCCGTCATAATCGAGCGTGTTGGTTCCTGCCCGCTTCGATCCACCAGACCCAGCCAACGATCCCGTCAAGCCGTCACCGGACAAGCCATATCCCACGAATGTTAAGGGTTGGCCAGTTGGTGATATCCCCTGATTCAAATACTTCGCTGGTGCGATATCTGTAAACGGGCTTACTAGATGAACCAGAGCCAAGTCTTTGCCGCTGCCTGAATCGCCGTTCCAACCCGGCATGATTTCGCTATAGTCTGCGATAAGTGAATGCCCTTGTATGATAAACGTGGATCCAGAAATGTTGTGACTCCCACCAGTCGAAGAAATCACATGCGCTGCCGTAAGTACCCACTGAGAACCAATCAATGTGCCACTCGCCGTGCCACCCGAAACCGAAAGCATTCCGACCGGGTCATACACGGCAAGGCTTGCAAGCCCATTCACCGAAACATTTGAGACAAACGAAGCTCTTACTACAGTCGGAACAAGATCTACAATTTCCAGTGCTTGCAGACGTGACAAACCAAAAAGATGCATAAAAATCAAGAATCGGCACAATTGTGAAGCCAGGACCCTTTGCCCTATGTTTTTTTTAAACAAACCAATTTGTTGAGTTCCAATATCAGTGGTCAATTTCAATCACCTTGTTATTTTTTTGACAGAAAACAGACTTTTCGCAACGCTCTGGATTGTGAATCATTTGGATGCCCAAACGGAACTTAAGAAACGAATCGAATGTTTGAGAACAACTCACATCAAAAAAAATCGAATCACGATCCGCCTTGCGATCAAAAGAAAAGACCATTGCAGATCGCCAGCGACTGGACGAGCGATTGAGGCTTGCGAAATTGGTAGTTTAAAGTAAACTGAAAGCGTTGAAGATTCCTGCAGGATGTATTCGCGTGATAGCGTTATCGCTCATTTCCTATCGCGCGGCGTTGTAAGTCGGGCGAGGCGTGAATATAGCTCGTACAGGATCAAAAAAAGGAAAGGTCGCTAACACGGCCCAGTCAGGATTGCTCAAATGTTTTTGTGAGCATCTTGCCTGAAATCTCTTAACAAGGTTGTCGTGTGTCGCGAATAAATGGTCAATTCCATGCTAAGCATACGGCTTCCAGACGGCAACGAAAAATCCTATAACGCTGACGTGACTCCGCGCCAAATCGCCGAATCCATCGGTGCCCGACTGGCTCAGGCCGCCATCGCAGCGGTTGCAAACGGTCGTATTGTTGATCTTGATCGACCGTTGGTTGAGTCCTCGGAATCCACTGAGGGCATGATCGAACTCAAGCTGCTCACACCACGCGACCGCGAATCACTCGATGTGCTCCGACACAGCACCGCCCACATCATGGCCCGAGCCATTATGCGTCTCTACCCGGGTGTCAAGCTGGCCTTCGGACCAACCACCTCCAGCGGTTTTTACTACGATGTCGACATTCCAGGCAAACAACTCTCAGAGGAAGATTTTCCAGCCATCGAAGCTGAGATGGCTAAAGTGGTGAGCTCCGCCGAACCATTCGAACGATTCACCATGCCAGTTGATCAAGCCATCCCTTTCTGCAATAGCTTGGAGCAAGGCTATAAAGTCGAGCATATCACCGAAGAACTTCATAAGTACGACACTCTTTCCTTCTATAGACAGGGTGAATTTGTAGACCTCTGTCGCGGCCCTCACATCCCACATGCCGGAAAGCTTGGCGCTTTCAAGTTGGTCTCCATAGCAGGTGCTTACTGGAAGGGCCGAACGGATCGCCCCATGCTCCAACGAGTTTATGGTACAGCCTTTTTTGACAAGAAAGAACTTGATGCTCATCTGGCACATATTGAAGAAGCGAAAAAACGTGATCACCGCCGATTGGGTAAAGAATTAGGCCTTTTTACGATCAGTACTCTGGTTGGCTCAGGGCTCATCCTCTGGATGCCCAAAGGCGCCATCGTGCGAGGCGTTCTCGAAAACTTCCTCAAAGAAGAACTCCTTAAACGTGGTTACCAACCAGTTTACACCCCCCATATCGGCAAAGTTGACCTTTACCGCACCTCAGGCCATTACCCATACTATCGGGAGAGTCAGTTCCCTACGATCAAGTTGCTCAATGATTCCGCCATGACACTAGTCGCCGGACTCGAAAAAGGCATTCTTGACGAAGAATCTCAGAAAAAGTTGCTGGCTGAAAGTCGAATCGAACCGGGACCTTACTGGAGCCTCGATGCTCCCGCCCGTATCGGATACATTGAAGAACACGCTGTGGTGGAAGAGTATCTGCTCAAACCCATGAATTGCCCACACCACACCCAGATCTTCGCTGCCCAGCCTCGCAGTTATCGAGATCTGCCAGTGCGACTGGCGGAATTCGGAACCGTTTATCGATACGAACAGTCGGGCGAACTTTCAGGCATGACACGCGTTCGTGGCTTCACTCAGGACGATGCCCACCTATTCTGTACTCCAGATCAAGTTCGAGATGAATTCAGGGCCACCATGGAACTCACCCAATTCGTTCTGAAAAGCCTTGGTCTTAACGACTATAAACTGCGACTTTCCAAACACGACCCATCGGATCCAAAATATGCCGGTGCCGCTGGCGACCTATGGAGACAAGCGGAAGAAGACATTCGTAGTGTTCTTCTGGAAATGGCCCTGCCATTTGAAGAAGCGCCCGGCGAAGCCGCTTTTTATGGCCCCAAGGCCGACTTCATTGTGCGAGACTGCCTTGGTCGCCAATGGCAACTTGGAACTGTTCAACTGGATTATGTCCTTCCAGAACGCTTTGGTCTGACCTACACGGGCGCTGACAATGCCCCTCACCGACCGGTCATGATTCACCGCGCTCCGTTCGGCAGCATGGAGCGATTCATGGGTATCCTGATCGAACATTTTGCAGGAGCATTTCCGTTATGGCTTGCCCCTGAACAGGTTCGCGTTTTGCCGATCTCTGAGAAATTCAATGAATACGCTCTAAAGATTGTCGCCGAACTTAGATCCTCCGGCCTAAGAGCCGAAGTAGACCTGCGGGCCGAGAAGATCGGTGCCAAGATTCGTAACGCCCAGATCGAAAAAACCCCGGTTATGCTGGTCGTAGGTGCCAAAGAAGCTGAAGACGGCACCGTGAGCTATCGAGACCGCATTGATGGCGATCAAGGTGCTTTGCCACTGCCCAATGCCATAGCCAGAATCAAGCTTGAAAGCGACTCAAGAGCCATCCGGCAAACAGTCGAACCACTGGCTCCGACATCGCATGCAGATGATCATTCCACCGAAGATCATTCCTATTGATACTCAATTCGAGGCCTGGCCGTTTTGCGGCCAGGCCTTACTTTGTATAGATTCACAGACTTTCTGACGCATTAGTTTTATGGGAAGTTGTGCCTGATCGGACCAACTCAAATGTTTTATAAAAGTGATTGTCCTTTTTAGCCCGAATATTTCACGATAAATTGTTTAATAATAGTCTTGTATAACCGCAATATCTTGTTATAATGAGACTTACAACACTTCTTCTGTTCAAGAAAGGGCTTTTCTCTCGTGACCCCTTGTGCTAAAAATTTGCTCCGGTTTGAC
>CAMBEP010000016.1 GCA_945865635.1 Candidatus Kuenenia stuttgartensis | reverse complement strand
GGCTTGGCGGTTAATTATTTATTTAGAATTGGCGGGGTTTATTTGGTCGTGCGCGCCCGATGAGGGCATCGGGCAGACATGATTCGTGTTTTCAAGTGTTGGCAAGGTCCCCTGACCGGGCTCGCGCGATCAGGGGGCTTGGCGTTTTTTTAAATTTTAAATCTCATGGTCTGGTATAAGTGACCTTGAGTGCGGCGCTGTCAAGGATTGTATCTTTGATGGCCATTAGAAGTTTGTCACGCGTCACTTCAACCTGCGGGTTTGCGAATTTGGGAACCTCTGACAAGGCATAGACTGTCAATGTGTAGACTTTTTCACCACCGCCAGCGGAATGGGGCGTGATGTAAGATTCGCCTGGTTTCCAGGTCGCTCCAAGCTTACCAACGCCCTCAACATTTTTGGGCAGGCTTGTAACATTTGCTGGAATGTCCCAAATAACCCAATAGACTTTCATTTCATCGCCTTTGGCGATGTGGTCCATGACAAGGGCAAAGCTTTTTGTTCCCTCAGGCACACCTTCCCAGGAAAGAGGCAGGGTTGCACCTGCACCGTCGCCATTGAATTCCTTGGGTAACGGCTGACCATCCTCAACAGCCGAGCTGCTCAGGAGGAACTTGCCTGTCTGTTTTGGATTAATTTTGACATAATTCCCAGGCTTGGTGTTATCGTCGCGCGGTGGGCCGGCTTTTTTCTGCTGATCTTTTCGCTGACCACCCTTTTTCTGTTGATCCTTACGCTGGCCAGCTTTTTTCTGCTGATCTTTACGATCTGGAGGTGGTGGTGGTGGCGGGTTGCGCCGCCCATCCTGGGAATATTTGGCCACTTTGACGCCATCAGTCCCATTATCAAATTGAAATGAGACCGTCTTGTCGTCGTTAAACGTATATCTCACTGCACGCGTGTCACCTTTGAGGTCGTAAATCACACCAAATCGTTTATCATCTTTGCTGCGATCAAAACCAGTGATTTTTGCATCTCTCATCGGTGGCAGTGCTGGCCTGGGGCTCTGGGCTCTAGGCTGAGGGTCCACCTGACCACCACGCTCCACCACTTCGCCAAAGAATCCACCGTTGAGATATGGATAGCCTTTGGTGGAATGATAATGATATTTACCATTTTCATCCTTGTGGCCGTTGAGCCAGTCGAGTTTTTTGACGACCGAACCATCTGGCTCGTTAAATGAAAATATGGGATATCCGTCAAGTGCATAGCCGATCGGTTTGCCAGAACCCGCCTGCTTTTCCAGATGCACTGGCGGCAGGTGGTAATGATAATCGTCGCCTCGGCCGCAATGGCCGCCGAATTCATCGAGCTCTCCAGCGATTTTCGTGTCTGTGACCCCGTCATTTTTAATGGGGTTGAATATTGGGACACCATTGATTGCTAATGCAATTGCACCCCTGAAGAAGTTCTCCTTGGCCGACATTGGCTCGCGTGCAGGCACTGGAAAAAGCGGAATTCTCCATGAATTGTCGCCTTTGTAATTCTGAGGAATTGGCACCTGCTGCTGCCAGGCTGTGATGCCGACCATCATTTCATGATCCGGCATTCCATTGGATTCCACATAAAAGAAGTTCTCGTCCCAGCGCAGGCCAAGCGATTCTTCAAACGGCTTGAAATGTTCAAAAACCTCTCTGGCCTTTGAATCATTTACCTTTTCCTGTAGCAACTTGGTTTGTGAGACCAGTCTCAAGGGCAATCTTTGCTGATTTAACTGGCGAATTTCTTCGAGTCGATGCTCCACCCAGTGGCGGTCGGTTACGGTCAGTTTTTGCAAATCAAATGTCACCAAAGCCCCACCATTTGTTCTGATCCGAACCTGTCCACCACGTGCAGATTCAAATACGCCTTGCACTTGATGGCCTGAATCTGAAATGGTCCAACTGCGGTCCATAGTGTGGTTCGTTGCTGAATCATGGCCACCCTCGTGGGCCAGGGCATAATGAAAACTGGTAAGTGAGGCAATAGCCATTAAGGCGATAACGTGTTTCATTTTTGATACTCCATGTATTGAATGACAGTTGTAGATTTCGCTCAGCGCGGCCGCTTTTTCTTGGCTGAGTCTTTTTTCTTGGGTGCATCGGGCACCACATTATTGAGGTTTGTGAAATCAGGTCGCTGTTTGCCGTCGGGTGAGACTGCGACATGATGGCGGAAAATCACGGTGTTGTCCAAGGCGATATCCTTGGACCAAATGAATTTTGCGCCTTTGAAGTCGGTGTCATAATAGGGCTGTTTGGGGCCTACTTCTTCCTCGGTAAACTCGGTTGCATTTGCCCAGTCGTGGTCGTCGAAATCGATTGCAAACCAGTTGTCGGGAATCGGAATATTTTCGACACGTGGATTTTTGGTGTCGCCATTGACTTGGCCGTGAGAAAACGACTTCGCCTTCCAGCGAGCGTTTGTGATGGTTCCGTCAGTGAATTTCAAGATGAAACCAGCATCGCCGATATTTGTGTTGGCATATTCCATACCGGTTTTAGGATCAGCATTGTCTTTAGCCATGACTGCAATTGTCATGGGATAGGTTGGTAGAATGTCAACTGAGACGACGTTATGAGGGATGAACTTAATGGAATCCACCGCGACCAGTTCATCGTTGATATACATTTGAAACCAGTTGTCCGCATAAACATTGGCCCTGATGGTGTCGCTCATGGACGGCTTGCGAATTCCCTGGGCAGCCACGGCGGTGAACAATCCGACAGCCACAGCCAATCCGAGTGAATATCGCATGAGAAGACTTCGATTGATCGTCATCAGGCCCTTCCTTTCTTGATTATGTCTCGTCACTTGAGAGTCGATTGAAGCCCATCTCTTCGCAAATTTATGATGCATGATTATGAGTAAGATTTTAGGCGGATTCGTGATCCAGAAATGTATCTATTTGTATCATTGAATGAGAATGGCCGTAAAGTCAAGATTTTCGGGTAGGCTTCATGGAAAAAATCTTATGTTTCAGAATATGCCGAAAATCCAAATGCAAACCACCCCATTTATTCGGCTTGAGGGCAGCGTCAGGTCGCTTCTCAGGAGCCCAAGTAGACAAGTCGTTGAATTATTCTCCGGAGGACAGGACATGGCTGTTCCTAAAAACAACTTCCAGATATGAGGAGTTCTCACAGTAGTTCCTGCCTCATGCTGGAATCCTCTACCATAGAAGTCAATCATCCGGACCGGCAAAATCATGACAATAAAAATTCTTGTCGCGTCAATGTTTTACAGGGTTACATCATTATTCCCACAGAAAAGCTCACCCGGCTCGAGTCATCCAGCCGGGTAGCTGCTCATCAGATGATTCAAGCCAGAATTGGCTTGACCACATTGCCATGCACGTCGGTCAGACGAAAATCGCGGCCCTGATAGCGATACGTAAGTCGTTTGTGGTCATAGCCCAGGCAGTGCAAAATGGTGGCATTCAGGTCGTGGATATGCACTGGGTCGCGCGAGATGTTATAGCCGTAATCGTCGGTCTCGCCATGAACCATGCCGGGCCTGATTCCGCCGCCAGCCAGCCACACGGAGAAGCATCGGCCATGGTGATCGCGGCCATAATCTTCCTGCAGACCACCTTGGCCGTATACCGTCCGGCCAAATTCGCCAGCCCAGACAATCAAAGTATCCTCCAGCATCCCCCTCTGCTTCAGGTCGGTGATCAAAGCGGCCTGAGGCTGATCAATATCATGGGCCTGCTTCGGAATATTCGTCGGCAATCCACCGTGCTGATCCCAGCCCCGGTGATAGAGTTGAACACAGCGAACGCCCCGCTCAAGCATTCGGCGGGCCAGCAGGCAGTTGGCGGCAAAGGTCCCAGGCTTTTTGGATTCTTCACCGTAAAGCTCAAATGTCTTTGCCGACTCTTTGGAGAGATCCGTCAGGTCGGGAACCGACGACTGCATCCGGAAGGCCATTTCGTATTGCGAAATACGTGTCGCAATCTCAGGGTCGCCGGACTGGGCCAGTTCCCTTTGATTGAGCTGGGCGAGGCCGTCGAGCATCTGACGGCGCAATTCACGATCCATTCCAGGAGGATCAGAAAGGTAAAGCACAGAATCGCCACTGCTCCGAAACTTCACTCCCTGATGGCTGGATGGCAAAAATCCGCTGCCCCAAAGTCGCTCCAGAAGGCCTTGATTGGCGTCTTTACCGGACCCGTGCGAGATCAAAACAATAAACGCTGGCAAATCGTCGGCCTCACTGCCCAATCCATAACTCAGCCAGGCCCCAAGCGAAGGACGCCCAGGTTGCTGCGAACCAGTTTGAATAAACGTAATGGCAGGGTCGTGATTGATCGCCTCTGTGTGCATGGACCGGATCAGGCAGATATCGTCCATAACCCGCGCCGTGTGCGGCAAGAGTTCACTGACCCATGTGCCCGCCTGCCCCGCCTGATGAAATTTGAATTTCGGAGCGATTACCGGAAAGCTCTTCTGACCGGATGTCATGCCCGTCAATCGCTGGCCATGCCTGATTGAATCCGGCAGTTCCGTACCGTGCAGCTTCTTCAGGTTCGGCTTGTAGTCGAGCAATTCCAGATGCGATGGCCCGCCTGACTGGAACAGATAAACTATCCGTTTGGCCTTAGGCGCAAAATGGGTCAACTGAGCCGCAGCAGAGGCTTTAGCCTGATTGTCGCGTGCCATCAGGCCGGCAATCGCAGCCGCACCCATGGCCGATGCGGAATGATTCAGGAAGGCTCGGCGATGCATCTGCTGCTGAAATTCATTCAGGTTTCTGATGGTACTCTCTCCTCATTCAATGCCGCCCAAACACTGGCAAACCACATCAGCCCAGCCCGACGCTGACCAATCGGCGAGAAATGTCGTCGCGACTTGATCCCACCACGATTCTCACCGTTCAAAATATCCGTATCAGGGCCACGCCCAAATCCGGGCACACTCCAAAGCTGATCAATCGCAGCCCGAATGCGAGCCTCTTCAACGGGCTTTTTATAGACCGTCGGATGGAGAGTGGATTTTGCCAGCAGCCAGCGAGGTGAAAAGCCCCATTGCTTGGCAAGGGCTTTGTGGATCGTCATCAAACGCTCGACATATGTGGCTGTAGAAATATTCTCAATCACATCACTTTCGCCTTGCTGCCAGAGCACATAGCGAAATCGGCCCACGGCTTGGCCAGCTTCAGAAAACCGGCGAAAAAGATCTTGGCCAGGCATCCACTGACGCGAAGCCGTCCCACCCACGGCGACATTGATCAATCCGATGGGGACTTGTAAAATGGGCTGAAGGGTGTTGGCAAATGCAGGCCAGATGGTGCCTCCAGAATCGACATGAGGGAACGGGTCGTTCGCAGTTTTCCAGGATTTGGTGACCCAGTCGAACAGAACCGTTCGCTCCCGGGGGTCGTCAATCTTCAGAAGTTCGTCGTTGGCACCTGCCGCATAAGATTGCCCTGAAATCAGAAAAACCTCGCCAACCCCCACCTGATCCACCACAGCGGAGCTTATGACAGAGCCCGTATCATTCAAAGCACGCACTTCAAGCCGATACCAACCGCCGGCTGGAATCTGGATCGAAAATTGATAGTCGCCGGCCACTGAAAGCTCGCCCAGAAGCTTCCAGTCAATCGGTTTGCCGGAACAACCTTCATGAACCGTGGTTCGGACTTGAAGCCTGACGGGCACAGCCCCTTTCCAGGCCCCTTTGATTGTGACCTTGGCATGCCCCAGCTTCGGTCCGCCGGGCTCATGGTCATAAGCATGCGCCGGCTCATAGCCTTCCCTTTGCAAGACTTGTTTTGACAAGGGGCTAGATATCGTTAGGCCAGCCAGCGACTCAGCCTGTGCCGATGCTGGCAGGACCAGCAAACCGCTCGCCAATATCGAAGACTGGCAAAATAGTCGTCGGTTCGTCACACGTTTGGAGAGATCCACCATCTGCTGATTATTCATGGCTTGGAGATCGTTTCATCCAGATTCAGAATCATGCTGGTAACGGTGGTCCATGCAGCAAGTTCGGCGGGATCAAGTTTTTCCAACCGCTTGGAATGACCGATTGCGATCAGCTTTCCAGCCGAGGCACGATCCTTCTCAAATCGTTTTCTGGCCGACTCATACACCTTCATGAGAATCTTGATTTCGTCGGGCCGAGGCGATCGACTCAAAGCCAGCTGGTAGGCTTCAAAAAGTCGATCCGGATTGGACTGGGAGCTTGACAGCAGGCGCTCTGCAAACTTTCGAGCTGCCTCAACATAAGTCGGGTCATTAAGCAGCACAAGAGCTTGCAGGGGCGTGTTCGTACGAGCCCTGCGAATCAGGCATGTCTCGCGATCAGGAGCATCAAACGCAGCCATTCCAGGCGGTGGGCAAGTGCGCTTCCAGAACGTATACATGCTTCGACGATAAAGATCGGGCCCCAGATCAGGGGCATATTTTTCACGCCGCTCCACCGAGACATCTTCCCATAAGCCTTCTGGTTGATAGGGTTTAACGCTCGGCCCACCAACTTTCTCGACCAGCAGACCGCTTATGGCCAAGGCATTATCGCGAACGGTTTCGGCGGGCAATCGATATCGTGGCCCCCGGCCCAAAAGATGGTTGCGCGGATCGCTTTCAAGCAATGCCGCATCCGCATGCGATGACTGCTGATAGGTGGCTGAAAGTACGATCTTTTTGAGCATTGCCCGGGTGTTCCAGTTCTGGCCAACCAGTTCCAGAGCGAGCCAATCCAGCAACTCCGGATGAGTCGGCAAGGAACCCTGAACCCCGAAATCTTCGACAGTCTCCACCAAACCAACCCCAAAAAGCATCTCCCACCATCGATTGACAGCCACTCGGGCTGTCAAAGGGTGGCTCGGGCTCGTCAGCCAGCGGGCCATATCAAGCCGACTGGCAGATTCGTTTGAATCACCGCGAAAGACCCCCGGCAAACCAGTTTGCACCACATCCCCAAGCTGGTCGTACTGCCCCCGCTTGAGAATATGAGTGGGACGACGAGGAACCATCTCGGCCATGACCATCGTGACTGGTATGGCCTTATCAAGCTCGGAAAGCTGCTTCGGAATCTCCGCAAGTTCCGATTTCCATCTGCGGGACTGTTCGTCCACCTGATCCAAATAATAGCCCCTGAGAAGTTCCACCTGATCTGGCTTGCGATCCTGTTTCGCTAATTTCAAAACTTCGGCAAACCCACCCTGCAATTGTCCGCTGGCAATTTGCTGAACCTTATCGGAACCCAAAACCATGGAATAAATCTGAATATCATCAATCTTGCCCAGAAATGGCGACGACTTCTGGCGACGCCCAATGTGAAACGGCTGATCCGTCTTCAACGTGCCTTCCAAAACATTGTTCGTGGCTATAGAGAGTTCCTGCGGCTTTCCATCGACATAAATCTTGATTCCAGAAGCTTTTCGAGACCCATCGTACGAAACAGCCACATGGTGCCAGACATCGGTCGTGATGGCTTGCTTGGTCATCACTTTAAAAGCCTTGTCAGGCCAATGATTGATGAAGTGGCTGGCGACTTTGCCCTCTTCCAGAATCAGGTCATAACCACGAAACGAGTTGTCGTCGTCCATCTTCGAAACCACTGTGCCTGATCCAGATTTCTTCGGAAAGATCCAGGCTGAAAGCGAAATCGCCTGATCCGCCTCTACCGCCCCAGTTTGGCCAGCTTCAATAAAGGTTTCGCCTGTGAACTCAACCGCACCCCCAAAATGCCCTTGCGCTGAAACCAGCTTGCCTTTACCCGAGCCTTGTATGCTTTGTGGAACTCGGTTCGCATATACTTTACCTGTGGCTTCATCAAGCGGGAAGTGTGCCAGCAAACCAGCCTGCCCCAGCCTCGATATCTGATCAGATGTCAGTTGAGATTCCCATTTTGCCAGATCGGCATCAATCTTGGTTGACCGTGCCTTAAGCCGTGCCGCAAGCTCCTCTTGCCGTGATTCCAGCTTGAGCTTTTGAGCCTGTTGGGCTGGCGACGGAACTTTCAGCAGCGGTTCTGCCATCCGGCCTTGATTGTAGGAAACCACTTTGTCCGGAATATTGTTAAAAAAAGCTGCAAAACGATAGTAATCACGCTGCGAAATCGGGTCGTATTTATGGTCGTGGCAGCGGGCGCACTGCATGGAAAGGCCCATGAATACGGTGGACGTTGTGTGAACGCGGTCCGCCACATATTCCACCCTGTATTCTTCGTCGATAATGCCGCCTTCGGTGGTCAGAACATGGTTCCGATTGAACCCGGTTGCCACCTTCTGACTCAGAGTGGCGTTTGGAAGTAGATCGCCAGCAAGCTGTTCTGTCAAGAATTGATCGTATGGCATGTTGCCCGCATAGGCCTTGATCACCCAGTCTCGCCAAGGCCAAAGCGTACGCACCTCATCGTTGTTATAGCCATTGGTGTCTGCATATCGTGCCGCATCAAGCCAGTGCATCGCCATGCGTTCGGCATGTCGGGGCGAAGCCAGAAGCCGATCCACCACAGCCTCATGCGCCTTGGGCGATTGGTCCGACAGAAACGCCAATGTTTCCGCTGGGCTGGGTGGCAAACCGGTCAAATCAAGAGTGACTCGACGCAGCCATGTACTCCGACTGGCCGGCGGAGATGGCGATTTGCCCAACAGTTCAAGCTTTTGTAGCACAAACCGATCAATCTCGTTTTTCGGCCAGTTTGAATTTTTCACCAAGGGTAAAACCGAAGTTTTTTGGGGGCTCTCAAAGGCCCAGTGATTGGCGTATGGGGCACCTTCTGAAATCCAGCGTTTGAGAATCGCTTTCTGAGCCTGACCTAGAGGCTTCTTGAACGACTTCGGAGGCATCTGGGCGTCGTCGCTGGCGTCGATACGTTCCACCATCGCGCTGGAATTGGCATCGCCAGGCACAATTGCATGATCATCACTCTTTGTCTTGCCAATGGCTTGATCACGTATATCAAGACGCAGACTGGCTTTACGTGAGGCTTCATCCTGCCCGTGGCAGTTCCAGCAATGGTTTGAGAGGATGGGCCGAATGTCACGATTAAAGTCAAGCTTGCCAACCGGTTCGGCCGCATCCAGTTTGAAGCCAACCAAAATCAGTAAAAGGCTGATTCGTGTCAACCAGTGCAGGTGAATCGAAAAACCGCTCATGCAATCATCCTCGAATAGAACGTCCCGATCACAATTTGTCCGGAAACCGACTTCCAACCCGCAATCACTGGAGCCACTCGAATCGAGATCCAATACTTATCTTGCCAGATTTAACTCTTAAAACAATCGAAAAATACGAAATAAAAAAGCGGAGCATGCTCCGCTTAGAACCCAATCAGCTATTGGCATGAGGACTGTGATCAATCACAGACCACGGCCGCCGATGTGTTTCATCTTGCCTGGGTTACGACCCTTGCGCTTAGCCTTGCGGCCCTTCGCAATCGGACTACTATTGGCTTTGCGACGCCAGGCGGAACTTTTTTTGTGCTTGGTCTTGGTTTTCATGAATCGGGACTCACAGACTCAAATCGTTATATTCGGATTTGTATCAAAGGATTGGCACCAGCTTATCATCGGCTCATCACCAAATCAAGCTCAGATTCAATCCAACAAAATACTCAAGGCTGATTCCTTGAGCATCCTGTTGCGGAATGACCGGGGAGGGACTCGAACCCTCGACCCACGGATTAACTTACCTCACCGGCTTTCACCGGCCTCGAAGTTCTATTCTTGCTGATTTACAGCAAAAAGAAATCTTCACGTTGAGAGTCTGGACTATATCATCACCATTTCAGGTGTGTCGCGCTTAGTCTCTGAAGCCGATTCCCACGAACCGCGGGAACCTCGCCTGCTGATTACCCAATCCTCACCACTTTTCAAGCCGTCGCAGTCATTGTTACCAATCCTGCTGTGGCGTGTGAGGCTGTCAGGGCTTTCCAGCAATTCGCAACATGCTCATCCAGCGGTTGGTTTGTTCCCGCTGGAAGCTCTCATTATCGGCTGACACCGACTATTTAAAGTCCGATGCTCTACCAACTGAGCTACCCGGTCGTGTCCGTGTCTTTCACAACACCTGACGAATCACTTTATACCCAATTTCAGGTCGTTTGTCCAGCAACGCTCCTGATTTCTACATAGTCCATTTGCGACGAATTCTTCTTTAAAGACTTGCTGAGTCAATTGATAACAAATTTGATCCAGCCCCAACTTATTTCCTGAAAAACCTGAAAAACCTGCCCCCTCACCTCCCAGAAAACCAATCTACATGAGTGTTCTTACACTCCAAAACAGCTTCACCCCAAAACCATGATCCAACAAGATTGGCTCTTGGGCAAGTGCAGACCTGTATCAACCTCTCCGAGAAAAAAACGAACATCTCATAATCCACTTCCCAACCGCTCGAAAACAACCTTAAACACCTTGCTCAATCTAATTATAGAAGTATCGCCAAAATCGTTACAGTGTATAGATTCTCACTCAGAAAGATCCGTTTTTTGCTTGTCCATTCGTCCGATAAGTCATACAATGAATTATCCGAAACAGATCGGCCAGCCTTTCGGTGTTTTAGTGATAAAAACATCTCCCCCCGACTACCCGCCGACAGGTGCCCTGCCATGCCAAAGATTTCCCATGACACATTGCTTAAATCTTTCATGTTATTACTGAGCATGGCTTTATACCTCTCCGGTGCGGAGAGTTCGAACCCAGGACTAACGGAAATTCGGGTCAAACCTGCCAACTTCAAACTGACCGGGCCGGATTCCATCCAACAACTCGCGGTCGACGCCAAATCGAATCCAAAAGCCGATTGGGTTGACGTGACATCTGAAGCTAAATTTATTTCCAGCAATCCTAAGATTGCTTCGATCGATCCCGCTGGGGGAGTCATCGCCATTGCCGATGGCAAGGCACAAATCACCATAACCGTTGGCGATGTCAAGAACTTTGTTACTGTTGAGGTCGCTGGTCTGACCAATCCTCCACCCATCAATTTTACAAACCAGATCATGCCAATTTTCACCAAGCAGGGTTGCAATGGTGGTGGATGTCATGGCAAGTCCGGTGGTCAGAATGGCTTCCGACTCAGCCTGTTGGGTTTTGAACCTGACCTTGACTACGAAACGCTGATCTTCGAAAGCCGCGGCCGCCGCCTCTTCCCAGCCACCCCTGAAGAAAGCCTTCTGCTTCTCAAAGCCATTGGCGAATCGCCTCACGGTGGAGGAAAACGACTCGACCGCGACAGCCGTGAATATCGCCAAATTGTCAGGTGGATCAAAACGTCCATGCCGTTCGGCCAGGCTTCCGACCCTGTGATCAAAGAGTTACGGATTGAGCCAGGAACACGCATCTTACGACGCAAGTCTACGCAGCAGCTTATCCTTACAGCGATTTACAACGATGGATCAACAGAAGACGTTACACGCTGGGCGCAGTATCAATCCAACGACACCGAAGTTGCAGAAGTTGAAAACGGCGGCATCGTTCGCACCAAGGATCTCTCTGGCCAGGCGGCCATTATGGCACGCTATCAGGGTCTGGTGACCGTCTTTACAGCCAAGGTTCCACTCGGCTTGCCAATTGCTCAAAAGCCTGCCTTTCCAGCATCAAACCTGATCGATCAGTTGGCGCTCAAGCATTGGGATTCTCTTGGTATCTTGCCAAGCCAGCTTAGCACAGATGCAGAATTTCTCCGTCGGGTCCGGCTCGATGTCACAGGCACTCTCCCCTCAGCCGACGAGGCAAGGAGCTTTGTGGCTGACAAAGATCCAGCCAAGCGCGAAAAACTGGTCGACCGACTCCTTCAAAGCCCTGACTATGCAGCCGTTTTCGCATTGAAGTGGACGGATATCCTGCGTAACAAGCGTGGAGCAGACCCCTATCTCTCCTACGGCTTTCACGCCTGGATCCGTCGTCAGATCTCTGAAAATGTCCCTTACGACCAATTTGTACGTGGTATTGTGGCCGCCCAAGGGAGCCCACGAACATCGCCCCCGGTCATGTGGTACAAGCAACTCAAGGCCCCTGACGCATTTGTTGACGATGCCGCACAAGTCTTTCTTGGAATGCGTCTTCAATGCGCCAAGTGCCACCACCACCCGTTTGAAAAATGGAGCCAGGACGACTACTATGGCTTCGCAGCATTTTTTGGCAGAATCGGACGTAAACCTGATCAGGAATCGGCTCGCCGAGGACGACGAGAAGATGTCATCTTTACCGCAAAATCCGGTTCTGTTTCAAATCCAAAAACTGGGAAAGTCATGAATCCTAAGGGACTTGGCGATGCTTCGGCAACCCTGATCCCTGACATGGTTGATCCACGGGACAAGCTGGTTGACTGGTTGGCCGATCCCAAAAACCCTTACTTTGCCCAAGCCGTGGTGAATCGCTACTGGGCACATTTCTTCGATCGCGGATTGACCGAACCGATTGACGACATGCGGGAGACCAACCCGGCCTCAAACCCCGAATTACTTGACGGACTGAGCCGATCATTTATTGACTCGGGCTACAATCTGAAAGCCTTGGTAAAACTGATCTGCACCAGCCGCACCTATGGGCTCTCCAGCGAGCCCAACACATTTAACAAGGCGGATCGTCAATCCTTTGCCAGACACTATCCAAGGCGCATACCAGCCGAGGCTCTCTTGGACGGTGTCTCTAAAATCACCGCAGTTCCCAGTGTTTTTGCAGGCTTCCCAGCAGGAACAAGAGCGATCGAATTGCCAGACGATGCCATTGGATCCTCCTTCCTTGATACTTTTGGCAGGCCAAAACGCGACACGTCTTGCGAATGCGAACGCATCGGTGATGCCAGCCTGAGCCAGAGCCTGATGCTTCTCAATTCACCCGAGGTTCAAGCCAAGCTGACCGCCCCCAATGGCCGCGCCAGCGAACTCGCAAAAGATCCACGCCCCGACGAACTGAAACTCAAAGACCTGTTCTGGTCCGCTTACGCACGTGATCCAATGCCCGACGAAATCAAGACAGCGACAAGCTTTATCGCATCTAAACCACCTGAGAAACGCAAGGAAGCCTGGGAAGATATCATCTGGGCTTTGGTCAATGCCAAAGAGTTTCAGTTTGTCGACTAAAACCAATGGAATTCAGTCCAGCTTAACCAAGTGGTCATTTCAGCCCTGATCTAACGAATCTCCTGCTTTGCCCCAATCCTCTGTTTCTGGAATCAAGGCAACGCAAATGTCATTTTCATGCAATGCCCGCAGCTAACATCAGCCCTCTGCTCGCAAAACAAGCAACGATCAGCCATTCCCGGGTGGGCTTTTCGGGAGGGTTGATCGTTTCGTGGTGACCATAAAAAAACAGAGCCTAACGAACCAATCGTTCGTTAAGTTCTTTTGCGCCAAGAAGTTCTGGCGATTGGTCCATAACCTCGCGAACCAGCTTTAAAGCTTCTTTGTTCTGTTTGTTGGATTCCATCAACAAGGCCAGTTCCAGCTTGATATCAGCACGATTGGGTTGCAATTCCAAGGCCCGTTTCAGGTCTGTCAGAGCCAGCTTTAGCTGACCTTGATCGCGAAACGCCAGACCTCTCTGCAAAAGTGCGTCGGGCTGATCGGGAGCCAAATCAAGCACACGATTGAGTCTGACCATGGCCTGTAATGGCTGACCTCTCTCTCTCTGAAGTCGGGCCACGCGCATAAGTGCTTTTGAGTGGTCCACTTCGATATTGAGGCAACTTAGATAGGATTGGAGCGCTTCGCCGGGCCGGCCCTGGGCCTCCAAAAGTTCGCCCAATTTCAGGTGAGGATCAGCCTTTTGAGGAGTTAAGTCGATCGCTATGACCAAGTGCTTCATTGCTTGGTCAAACTCTCCGAGAGCGGTCTCCGCATCTGAAAGTCCCTCCCAGGCAATCGGATCATTTTTGTCAATTTGGGTGGCTTTTTCCCAAGTGGCTTTGGCTTCAGTCCAAACAAGCAATTGATTCTGGACCCGACCAAGTCGCACATAACATTCGCTAAATGTAGGATTTAACTCAACAGCTCTCTTCAAATGGGCTTGTGCTGAGAGGAGATCGCCAGCCTCACTGGCCGAATCAGCAAGCCACAATTCCTGGCGTATGGTGGCCAGTCGTGCCGGGTCGTTGATTGACCTTCGTGCAAACAGCCAGGGTGCATGGCCACACCCTGTGCATAGAAAAATAGTGGATACGATTAGCCCATAAAACCACTTGCCATGATGGTTGCCAGCTTCGGGTTGTCCCGTTTTTTTATCGCCAGCCATGGCCTTCGACCCTCTTTTTAGAAGGTTTCAGGTTATCAAAATCGACAGTTTTGAACAGGTCAAAATGTAGAATGCTCAGCCAGTCGTCTCAACCGCCATTTCGAATCTGCTCGAAGAAGGTCAGAAATCGACGGGCCACAATGGGCCAAGCGTAATTCTCAAGCACTCGCTGAAGCCCCAAACCCGCCAACTCTGATCTGTAAAGGGGTTGATCCAGCAGTCTATTTAATGATTTAACCCATTGCTCAATATCATCTTCCGGGATCACTACACCTGCTTGACCAACCACATGCGGAATTTCGCCTGAATGACTTGCCAGGACAGGGACTCCGCTGGCCATGGCCTCGATCAGAATTCTTCCCAACTGCTCTTGCCAATGTGGCCGAGTCTGCGATGGAACAGCACATATATCTATTGCATTTAACAACTTCGGTACCCGATCATGTTCAACACCGGTCAGAATTTTCACAACGGAATCAGAATAACCCGAAGCCCATTCCCGTAGTTCAGATTCAAGCGGTCCGCCGCCCACGAACAAAGCTTTCCATCGCTTGCCTGGCGCTTCAATCTGATCCAGAACCTTCATCAGGTGCCGAAGCCCTTTTTCCTCGACAAAACGGCCAACGTAACCAATGACAGGAACAGCACTTTCAGGCCATCCAACATTTTTTAGTTCGATTCGCTTTGAGACTTCGTCAGGCTGAAATGCAGAGGTGTCCACACCCAGCGGTATTTCTATCCAAGGCTTGTCCCGATATACGTTTCGAATTTTGAGATTATTGGCTATGGTCTGGCCAAATGCAGTCCAGGCCGTAGCTTTCCGCATGGCATGGCGTTCCATCCATGAAAATGGAGGAGGGTATCGCTTGGGGAGGTTTTGAAATGTCGAAAAAATCAAGGGCGTCTCAGCAGGAGTCCATCTTGCGACCTGAAAACCGGCATAAATAAAAGGCTCTTCCCAAGCATGAATGATATCAAACCGACCGGTTTTCAATAAATTGCGTAACTTGTGCCCGTATCTGAAAATATGGACACGTTTTGTCCACCTGGCCGGGATTTCGACCAAGTCGAATGGAGCTTGGCCGATTGGGTCGCAAGGCATGGGCCGAAGGTCGGCATGATAGAATTGAGGAGCAGCGACAGTGACATCATGACCTGCCAAGGCCCACTCCAAAGGCATAAGGCGATTCATAGAAACGACGTAAGAATGACCCACTGTGAGGATTCGCATCAAGCCACTCAATTTCTTAGATACCCATACCCCAGATTCGCCCCAAAAAGCTTCGGTAAATCTTATTTCCTGAATCCAGAAGGGTTGGCCTGATGCCAGGCCCAGGCAGATTCGATCACAAGCTCGATAGCTTTGAATTTGGCTGACCATCCGAGTTCACGAAGTGCTTTTGAGGCATCGCCCATCAGCACAGCGGGGTCGCCAGACCTACGAGGGGATTCCACCACAGCAATGGGTTTGCCAGTTACTCGCCTGGCAGTTTCGATCACTTCTCTGACACTCACGCCGACCCCGGTTCCCAGGTTGTAATCGACAAGTTGGCCAGCTTTAAGATGATTGATGACTCGCAGGTGGGCATCCGCAAGATCCTCCACATGCACATAATCGCGAATACAAGTCCCATCCGGGGTAGGGTAATCCGTACCAAAGATCTGCACATGCGGCCTCTGACCCAAAGCCACTTGGAGGACAATGGGGATGAGGTGGCTTTCCGGGTCATGATCCTCGCCAATCGATCCATCGGCTGAGGCTCCACAGGCGTTAAAATAACGCAAGGCCGCAGCTTCAAGCTCAAAGGCGGCAGCATAATCCGCCAAGGCACGTTCAATGACGAGTTTGGTGAAGCCGTAGGGATTGATAGGGTTTTTCGGAAGATTTTCCGTAATGGGCGGTGGTACCGACCCAAAGACCGCGCAAGTACTTGAAAAAACGATTTTTTTTACGTCTGCCGCGACCATGGCGTCCAAAAGCGAAAGCGTACCTGTAACATTGGTCTTATAGTACATATCTGGCCTGACGACACTTTCGCCAACCAAAGCTTTCGCTGCAAAGTGCAGCACAACATCAATACCATGCGTTTTCATGGTCTTGATCAACAAATCGGTATCGAGCAGATCGCCAATAATCAAACGACCTTCTGGCACGGCTTCGCGATGGCCCTGGCTGAGATTATCGTAAGCCCAGGCATCATGATGGGTTGCAAGCAGTTTTTGAAGGCAGTGACTACCAACGTAGCCGGCTCCACCGACGACAAGAATTCTCATGGCGCGGATTCACCTTTTGCTTTGCCGAGCACTTTTTGAATTGCATTCAGGACATCAAGATGAATATGCCCGTTGGTCACAATCACTCCTCGCCCATGTGCAAACCGATGGTTGCCTTCCCAGTCGCGGGAATCGGTCCAGATCATGGGCTGACCATCAATGTCTGTGACTTTGCCACCAGCCTCGGTAATGACAAGAAAACCGGGTGCGTGATCCCAAACGGCTTCTCGATAGGAAGATGAGGTTGGAAGCCGCAGATAGATATGGGCAGCGCCGCATGCGACTGTGGCGTATTTGGCCTGGCTGTCCATTTTGATGATATTTTGATCGAGAATTGCAAGACGATTTGCCACTTGCCCACTGGTTCCATGAGGGCTGTGATTGAGCGATTCACAAAGGATCAGGCTTCCATCAGGCCCATTGGCACCCACATGAATTTTGACAGGTTCGGAATCTGCATTCAAGGGTACGGCAAACGCGCCTTTGCCGAGCTGGGCATAAAGTATCCAGCCCGTTTCCTCACGACCCGGCAACCGGAATTCGGGGCAAGCCACCACAGAGACCTTCACATCGCCCTTCTCGATCAGAGCCAGGGCCACGGCATATTGGCCCCCCTTCAAGTACCCCTTGGTACCGTCGATCGGGTCGATCACCCAATAACGATTTCGCCAGGACGGGTTGACCTGGACGGACGATTGGATATTAACAAGGTCGCGATTGATTGTCTGGACCAGTGCATCGATACTTGAAAACGGAGTATGGGCTTGCGTCAAGTCTTGAAGCAGTTCTGCTGTAAAGTCATGACTCGACTGAAAGTCAGTCATGGACGCCGTCTCCTCTGCCATGATTGGGTCGATTGCAAACACCTGGCGAAGTGAGTTCACAATGATGGCCTGGCTTCCGAAATCGGCATTCGTCACAGGGCTCCCATCGAATTTCACCAATGGGCGTATACGATTCTCATTACGTATCTTATGACAGAACAAAGCCGCCTTGCGAACAGCGTTTATGGCTGTGATAAGTTCTTGATCCAGCATCTCGATACTCCATACACCCGGCAGAATCTTCATCAAAACCAGCACGGCCATCCCTAAGCTTTCCAACATAACTTTATTGATTCGTATTGAACAGCAGAAAGTGTTTCCGAGGCATTGATTTTGGAGAGATCGGGGCATTTTGGAACATCCGTTTCTGGTGTTCTTCAAAAAACGTTTGGGAATGCTTAAAAAAAACGTAACACTTGTCCAATGTGATATATTAGGATATTGAGATCATCTAAAATATAAGTCGGATTCTGCCGTCTCAAAATCGAAAAATGGTCCCGGGCAGAAGAAACCGCTTATGTAGTTGGTGATTAAGCCCCTGGTAATGAACAAGACATCGCGAAGCGTTCCATGTGGCGAAGAGCAATCTGGACATCCCAAATCCGTCGTTCCGATATCAGTTTTAAGCGGATCCAACCCTGAACGGTTGCTATCGATCAATCAAACGGGAGTGACTTGACGCGTGGACTTGAACAGCGAAACCCAGCCCCAGAAAAAAGCGAAATTGACTCCCTCAATGATTTTAAAGCGGGAGACAGGCACGCTCGAACCAGCCGAGTCTCCTGATGAGATTGGCCGGTTGCGGGAATATCGGGTCTCGAAGATTCTTGGCGAAGGCGGGATGGGAGTTGTGTATTTGGCTTGGGACTCTAGTCTGCATCGATCCGTAGCCCTGAAGGTGATGAAGCGGTCGATTGCCGAAAATGAATCTTCACGGCAACGGTTTATTCTTGAGGCCCGCGCCACAGCGGCCATTGATCACGATCATATTGTTACGATTTATCAGGTGGGCGATCAAAACGGTGTGCCCTATCTTGTGATGAAGTATCTTGAGGGGCAGACCCTTGAGGAGATGATTCGCAAGCAGAAACTAATCCAGCCTTTAGAAGCGGTTCGGATCGGGCGGCAGATGGCAGAGGGGCTTGATGCTGCGCATCGCTGCAACTTGATCCACCGCGACATCAAACCGTCCAATATCTGGCTAGAGACGGTAAAATCGAGGGTCAAGATTCTTGACTTTGGGTTGGCACGCGTCTCTGATTCCGAGGATCCGAACATCACACAGACGGGAGTCATTCTGGGCACGCCTGCGTATATGTCTCCTGAGCAGGCTGCTGGCCTGAATCTGGATGGCCGCAGCGATTTATTCTCATTAGGCACTGTGCTTTATCGCATGCTGACCAGCAAGCCGCCGTTTCGAGGCTCAAACAATCTGGCCATTTTACGGAGCCTTTCGCTTGACGAACCCACACCGCCGATTGAGCTTAACCCTCTGATTCCAGCACGGCTTTCAAAGCTGATTATGAAACTTCTGGAGAAGGACGCCAACGACCGTCCTTCATCAGCATTGCTGGTGGCCCAACTTCTGGAAACGATAGAGCAGGACCTCTCAACCGGATCAGCCGACTCCTTCCGTGCTGACAGTCTAGCGGGCCAATCCTTCCCAAATTTTGAACCCGCTTCCACGATCGACGACAATCGACAGATTCCGCCTTTGAGCGTTGGAGGTCCGATTGGCCGCTCGATCCTGGATGGAGTGCATCTGGACAGCATCACCCTGGCCCCCGTCGATGACGATGAGACGACTTCTGACAAGAAAAACACCAAATCCAAAGCGGCCGAAAAACGGAACGACCAGGATGAACTGCCAGCGGAGCCTAAAAAGCCGCAAAAGAAAGAAGTCAGCCCGCTCCTACGAAAGCTGGCGGAACAGGCCGCCATTCAGGAAGACGACCAATCGCACTTCATTTATGATTCAAGATCCGCGACACTCAACGAATGGAAACGCCGTAACTATTGGGACAACTTTCCCTGGCGTCCGATTATTTTCACGCTCTGCGTGATCTTTACCGTAATCGTTCTGGGGACATTGGCTCACATCTTCTGGCCTGCGGAATTGCTGGACTCGGCTCAAAAGCCGTCGAACACGCCGTAACGTTTGAAATCTCAACAACTCATTCGATTCTCAATCTGCTCTCGCCCCCTGATTGTCGATTCAACAAAATCAGGATCAATTGTGTGTAAAATCCTAGGAAGTGGTTTTCTCAAAAAGGATTCGCCCTGGCCCCGGCCAATCTCTGCTTACTCCTGAATCGCACTGTGGCCATTACTCGTTTTCTCGCATATACTCAGTGGTCGCAAAACGCATGGAATAATAGATGACTGGCCAGTTGAATCGGGTTCGTCTTGAAAGTGGGCTGCCTCGTATGCGATTACAGTGGTATTCAAAACGAATCGGGATCGCATTGCTGCTTTGCCTCGGCTCTATGGCTTCTGCTGACGATTTTTTTAAAGCCAAGATTGAGCCACTTTTAAAACACAGGTGTTATGAATGCCATTCACACGACAAAAAAATGAAGGGTGGACTGACGCTCGACTCCAAAGCCGGCTGGGAGCAAGGTGGCGATTCAGGGCCAGCCATTTCTCCGGGCGATCCCGAACAAAGTCTCTTGATTGAAATGATCCGCTGGGGCGACAAATCGCACCGGATGCCACCGGAAAAGCGTCTCCCGGCCGAAGAGATTGGATTGCTTGAGGAATGGGTCAAACGCGGCGCACCTGATCCTCGATCAACGACAAATCCAAATAAGTCCAGCGACTGGTGGTCGCTTCGGCCGCTGCCTACCAACTCCGCCCATGGGTTGGAATCAGAAAAGCTGTCAAACTCAGGTCAATCGCCAATCGATTCTTTGATCTATCAGAAATTGCTGAAAAACGGCTTGAAGCCTTCGCCCGAAGCGGACCGGCGCACATTGATCCGCCGGCTTGCATTTGACTTGCATGGCTTGCCGCCATCAATCAAAGCCGTGAAAGAGTTTGTATCTGATCGCAGCACAAATGCTTACGAGAAATTGGTGGATCAATTTCTTGCAAGCCCAAGGTATGGCGAACGCTGGGCGAGACACTGGCTGGACACCATCCACTTTGCCGACACCCACGGCTTTGAACATGACGTTTTTCGCCCCAATGCCTGGCGATACCGGGATTATGTCATCTCGGCCCTGAATCAGGACACCCCCTGGCCACAGTTTATTCGCGAGCAGCTTGCAGCAGACGCATTTGATCCTGATAAGCCTGAGATCAAGGCCGCTTTGGGCTTTCTGGGGGCGGGTCCGTATGACCTGAGCACGGCGAGCACCGCCCAGCGCACATTTGACTATCTCGATCGCGACGATATGGTGACTCAAACCATGTCTGCCTTCGCCAGCACCACGGCAAATTGCGCCCGCTGCCATGCCCATAAATTCGACCCCATTTCCCAGGAAGACTATTACTCGCTTCAAGCTGTTTTTGCAGGCATCAGCAAAGGCGACCTGAGCTATGACGAATCGCAAGCCACTGCAAGCCATCGCAGACGCTTACAGGCTTTGATCGAATCAGCCAACAAGCTGGATTCAAGCGTACTGCTGCTTCCTGAGAACAGGACGATTGTGTCCGGGTGGGAAAAAGCCTCTGGAAACAGACTTGCCGACTGGCAGACAGTGGCTTTACAGACATTTTACTCGTCGGATGGTGCGACCCTGACCCGCGAGACTGACGGATCGATTTTGGCATCAGGTAAACGCCCGGACCGGGATACTTACTCTGTGTCCGCTGATCCCACCTTAAAAACGGTCACAGCATTACGATTGGAAGTCCTGCGCGATGAAAAGCTACCAAAAAATGGTCCTGGCAGGCAAGATAATGGGAATTTGCATCTTTCAGAATTTGAGGCGTATTATTTCAAGCCTGGAACAGGCTCCGGGCAAAAGCTGAAATTCAAAAAGGCGACAGCGGATTTTAATCAGGATGGTTGGGCGATCGACCAAGCTGTGGATGGGAATGACCGAACGGCTTGGGGAATATTCCCAAAGATCAACCAAACGCATCTGGCCGTATTCCAATTGAGCGAGCCGATCAAGCCGGAACCGGGATCGAGGCTATTGGTTGTCTTGAAGCAATGGCATGGCGATGGTCATTTGGTTGGCAGGTTTCGATTGGCTGTGACAGATTCCGAATCCGCAAATGCCGAAGCCATTTCGCCAGTAGTCACCAAGGGCCTGAAGTTGGCCGACAGCCAGCGATCGCCAGAACAAAGGCTTGCCATCGCAGCGTTTGTGTTGCGTCGGCATGCGATGGCCGAACTTGCAAAATTACCAGCTCAAGCCATGGTTTACGGAGTGATTCCCGGATCGGCTCCCAAGCAGGTTCACGTGCTTGCCAGAGGCGATATCGATAAACCGGGAAAAATCGCAGACGCAGGCGCTTTGGCAGTCGTCTCGCAACTTCACGGAAGATTCAGATTAAGGAACCCTGAAGTTGAATCCGGGCGACGTGCGGCCTTGGCCGACTGGCTGGCGGATCCGGAAAACCCGTTGACTTGGCGAAGTATTGCCAACAGACTCTGGCATTATCATTTTGGCAAGGGGATTTGTGATACACCAAGCGATTTTGGGCGTATGGGCGGGTTGCCTTCGCACCCAGAACTGATCGATTGGCTGGCCAGCGAACTGAGAGCAAACAAGGGCTCGCTCAAGCACCTTCATCGCCTGATGGTTCTAAGTAAAACCTATCGACAGTCAAGTTCCGACCAATCGGATGGTGTGGCGAAAGATCCTGAAAATCGGCTCCTCTGGCGAATGAATCGATCGCGAATGGATGCGGAATCTTACCGCGATGCGGTGCTTGCCGTCTCAGGGCGGCTCGACCTGACAGCAGGCGGGCCCGGTGTGGCCTATTTCAAAACAAGCCCAGGGCCACAACTCACCCCCAAGGTGGATTATTCGGATTTTGACTGGAATAGCCCACTGGCCGGCCGGCGAAGCATTTATCGAGTGGTCTGGCGAGGCATTCCCGACCCATTCATGGAGGCCTTGGACTTTCCCGATGCCGCACTGCTGCAACCGACTCGGTCTTTCTCCGCATCGCCATTGCAGTCGCTCACACTCTTTAACAACGACTTCATTCTAAGCCAGAGCGAATTCTTCGCCAAGCGTCTCGAAAATATGGCGACAAACTCGACAGAACGGATCCAGGCCGCTGTGGAGTTGGCGTTTCTCAGAAAGCCCGAACCGGCAGAGTTGGACGCATTCACAGCCTATTCCAATCAGCACGGGCTGGCGGCATTGTGCCGAATCCTTTTTAACAGCAATGAATTTCTGTTTATTCCATGATCAGGATCAAGACATGTTGAATCCGCCTTCAGCCAATCGGCCGCCAAACTTAAGTCTCTCATCGTCGGCTCAGTTGCTGGCCGATCAAACGTCAGATTTTTTATCACAGATGCAAGGCCATCAGACCACATCTTCCATGCCTGCAAGCCAAGGCGGCTCACGTCGCGATTTTCTCTGCAATGTGGGCGGCGGGCTTGGCGGGCTGGCTCTGATCGACCTTCTGGCAAGCGAGATGGTTGCGGGTGGAGTCTCTTCACCAAACCCGGAATTCAATGGGGGTTTACATCACAAGGCAAAGGTCAGGCGCGTGATTCAGTTGTTCATGACTGGCGGAGTCAGCCAGATGGACACCTATGACTACAAACCTGTTCTGGACAAAGTGCATGGCCAGAAACTTGGACCAAAAGAGAAGCCTGAAGGCTTTACGGCCATGCCGGGCACCATGATGAAAAGCCCTTTCAAATTCAAGCAGCACGGCCAAAGCGGCCGCTGGGTCAGCGAACTCTTCCCGGAACAAGCCAAGCATGTGGATGAGCTCGCCTTTCTCATGGCCATGAGCAGCAAGACGAACGTGCATGGCCCCGGCACCTATATGATGAACAGCGGCATGCTGCTGCCGGGTTTTCCGTGCCTCGGGGCCTGGCTCTCCTATGGGCTCGGACGACTGACAGACAATCTTCCCACATTCGTTGTTCTGCCTGACGGCAAAGGGCTTCCCTACAACCAGAACGGCAATTTCAGTTCGGGCTATCTCCCAGCCGTCCATCAGGGAACAATCATTAGGGCCTCTGCGGCTGACCCTGTTCCGGACCTCTTCGCAAATTCGAAATTCAAATATGCTACTCGTGCGGCAGACCAAGACGGCTTGGCCCTGCTCAGCCAAATGAACACGTCGAGCGTCTTGCAGAACCCGGGCGATTCAAGACTCAACGCCCGAATTGCAGGCTACGAGCTTGCGGCCAAGATGCAGACTTCAGCACCAGAAGCCTTCGACGTGAATCTTGAATCGGAATGGACCCGAAAAGCCTACGGATTAAGCAATCCGGTGACCGAAGATTTTGGCCGCCGCTGCCTGCTGGCCCGGCGGCTAGTTGAGCGCGGCACGCGATTTGTCCAGGTCTGGAGCGGGCCACAAGGGGCAACAGGCAACTGGGACAATCATGGTAGCATTCCAAACGAACTTCCGCCCATGACCGCCAGTGTTGATCAGCCCATCGCAACCCTTCTCAGCGACCTGAAATCACGCGGACTCATGGACGACACCCTCGTCGTCTGGACCACAGAATTCGGCCGAACTCCATTCTCACAGGGCAATACAGGGCGCGATCACAACGGCGGCACATTTGTGACCTGGCTGGCGGGCGCTGGCATCAAATCAGGTGTCTCTTACGGCCAGAGTGATGATTGGGGATATCAGGCCATCGATGGCCGAACTTACTGCTATGACCTCCATTCCACCATTCTCCACCTGATGGGCATCGATCACGAACGACTCACCTTCCGCCATGGTGGCCTCGACCGCCGCCTGACCGATGTTCATGGCCAGGTCGTGCAACACATTTTATCATAAAGTGTTAGAGTCGTTTTTAAAGGTGTGCGGCTAGGATCCATTGAGAGTCACAACCTATTTTAGGAATAAAATTTTGTGTAAATTGAGAATAATGCTGGACGAAAGAGTCATACCGCATTATTCTAATGATGTGAAGAGATCGTTGCATCATAAATCTGCGGGTGTAAGCCATGTTGTCTGAAGGTGTGTCACAGACTTCTGATCGTCCATTGATGGATTTGGTGCGCCGGGTTGGCCCCATCTCTGTAGAGGATCTTGCCGAGCGCATGTCTGTGACTCCCACTGCGATTCGCGTTCGACTGACGCGGCTTGTAGAGAGTGGTCTGATTGAGCGGGTCCAGGAGTCGGTTGGTCGTGGCCGCCCGAAGTTTCTTTACCGGGCGAGCCCTTTGGCGCAGCGAAAGCTGGGTCAGAACTACACGGATCTGGCCATGGTTTTGTGGGATGAAGTGATGCACTCGGTCGACGACCCAAAGATTCGAAGAGAGCTTTTCACCCGAATCACGGACAGGCTTGCCGAGTCCTTCAGTGGCCAGATGCGTGGCGAGGAATGGTCATCCAGGCTTGTCCAGCTTGGCGGTCTGCTCCACCAGCGTGGGGTTGAGACAGAAGTCTCATCCGGAGAGATGGGCCAGACGATCCTGAGACAGCTTTCATGCCCTTATTTCGAGCTTGCGGAAGTCGATCGCGACATTTGTGCCTTGGAGCGTCGGATGTTCGAAAAAGTGGTAGGGCATGGGTTAACGCTCAGCCACTGCCGACTGGACGGCGATCGATCTTGCGACTTCGAGCCTGACCAAAGTTCCAACGAGCCGACCACCGTGCTGGCATGACGCCTGAACCAGCAGAGCCAGATAATATCATGATTGCAAAACCATGATGAATCAAACACTTGTGACCGTCAATCATCGTCCCCATTTTGGGCCATTCCTTTTTGGCCCTGTCTCTATCCAGTGGAGTTCGTGAGAGTGAGCCGCAAATCGCTTCGCATTGAGAACCTGCATGTGTCCGTCGAGGGCAAATCAATTCTTCGTGGTGTCAACCTGACAATCAACCAAGGCGAGACCCACGCCCTGATGGGCCCGAATGGCTCTGGCAAAAGCACGCTTTCCTATGCGTTGATGGGCCACCCCAATTACGAAATCACCGATGGTTCCGCCTTTATCGACGACGTCAATCTGCTCGACATGGAGCCTGACGATCGAGCCAAGGCAGGCCTGTTTCTGGCCTTCCAGTATCCAACATCGATCCCGGGCGTGACCATGGCCAACTTTCTCCGACACGCCGTGACGAATGTCCGGATGCCGGACCGCAAAGAGGGCGAAGATCTCATCTCCATGCGTGACTTCCGCAAGGAACTCAAGCAAAAAATGGACGAACTCGGCATGGACGGTGAGTTCGCCCGTCGATATCTCAACGAAGGTTTCTCAGGTGGTGAGAAAAAACGCGCTGAAGTGCTTCAACTGGCCATGCTTCAGCCTGCTTTTGCAATCCTCGACGAAACCGATTCGGGCCTGGACATCGACGCCGTCCGCGTTGTCTCTGAAGGCGTCAACCGGGTCGCCAAGGCACAAGGCACTGGTGTACTGGTGATCACGCACTATCAACGGATCCTGAACTACATCCAGCCCCAATTTGTACACATCCTGTACGGGGGCAAGATCGTTGAGAACGGTGGCCCTGAACTGGTCACCACGCTGGAACTCGAAGGCTATGACTGGATTCGCGCCAAATATCCGAATGAAGCCCAGATTGAAGACGAACTCGAGTCTACGGTCTTAACGTCCTGAGACTGGGTCTGAAATTTGACTTTCGATTGCCACTCGACTGTCGTTGAGTGGCCACCATACTCACAATACATTCCGCCAGTGATCTGAATTCAAGCACGTCTGTAAAGGGATACCATCATGTCAACTGACCTGAACGCACAAGTTGCCGGGATCAAAGACGATTACAAGTACGGCTTCCACGAGTCTGAAGCCCACTACAACTACAAGTCCGGCAAGGGCTTGAATCGCCGGACAGTCGAAGAAATCTCGGAGATGAAAAGCGAACCCAACTGGATGCGCGAATTTCGTCTCAAAGCTCTGGATGTGTTCTTTCAAAAGGCACTTCCACAGTGGGGTGGGAATCTTAACGACCTCGACTTTCAGGACATCCACTATTTTGTCCGCGCCACAGATCGCCAGGGCAAGTCTTGGGACGATGTTCCTGCCGAAATCAAGCGAACGTTTGACAAGCTTGGCATCCCCGAAGCCGAACGCAAGTTCCTGGCCGGCGTTGGAGCCCAATATGAGTCAGAAGTGGTCTATCACAGTCTTCGCGAGGATCTCTCTGCCAAGGGCGTGATCTTCACAGATATGGATACGGCCCTACGTGAACACACAGACCTGGTGAGGGAATACTTTGCCACAATCATACCGGTCAACGATAATAAATTTGCGGCCTTGAATTCGGCCGTATGGTCAGGTGGATCGTTCGTTTATATCCCAGCCGGCGTCAAGGTCGACATCCCGCTGCAAGCCTATTTTCGGATCAATGCCGAGAACATGGGCCAGTTTGAACGAACCCTGATCATTGTTGAAGAAGGCGCTCAGGTACACTATGTGGAAGGCTGCACAGCCCCTGTGTACACGTCGGAAAGCCTGCATTCGGCAGTGGTCGAGATTATCGTGAAGAAAGGTGGCCGGTGCCGCTACACGACGATCCAGAACTGGGCGAATAATATCTACAATCTGGTGACCAAGCGGGCCGTGGCCCACGAAGATGCCTTGATGGAATGGGTTGATGGCAACCTCGGGTCGCGACTTACCATGAAATATCCTTCTGTTTACATGGTGGGCAAGGGTGCCAGGGCCGAGATACTCTCCATTGCCTTTGCTGGAAAGGGTCAGCATCAGGACGCCGGTGGCAAGGTGGTTCATGCCGCCCCTTACACCACAAGCCGGATCATTTCCAAGTCGATCTCCAAAAATGGCGGGCGATCCAGCTATCGTGGCCTTCTGAAAGTGGCTGACGGAGCCTATGGCTCGAAGTCAAACGTGGTTTGCGACGCCTTGATTCTCGACCCTCAAAGTCGTTCTGACACCTATCCTTACATCGAAGTTGATGAAGATGATGTCAAGATTGGTCACGAGGCATCCGTTTCCAAGATCGGCGAAGAGCAGCTCTTCTATCTTCGAAGCCGTGGCCTGAGCGAGACCGAAGCCTCCACTCTTATCGTCAACGGCTTCATCGAGCCGCTCGTCAAAGAGCTGCCTATGGAATATGCCGTGGAAATGAACAAACTGATCGAGCTCCAAATGGAAGGTTCCGTGGGCTGACCGCCCCCGATCGTCCGACCCTCCGGCGGCCTGCAAAGCCCCCGAACCAGAACCGGTTCGGGGTTTGACTTCAGCGGTGGCCTGCCTGCGGGCAATCTAAAATTCGATAAACACTTTGCAACCGACACAGATCACAGCAACCGACAAGGCCCGCAAGACGATGAGCACAGTGGTGGCGAACACTCAAACCAAAGCAACTTTGGCAATACAATTTGGTGAATTCCAAAACACGGCTTCCAGCGAGCCCATTTGGCTCAGGGATGCCCGGAAAGCTGCCTTTGAGCAGTTTGAATTCTTGCCTTGGCCTACATCCAAAGACGAAGAATGGCGCAGGACAGACATCCGCGCCTTCAAGCTCTCTGCATTCGACCTGATTCAAAACCAGCCGGCTCCGACACTGGATGATCTGAACGCCGTTGGCCCACTTCGCGACGCCCTTGCCGCTCACTACGCCACAGGGATTGTTCAGATTGCAGGTCAGACCACACAGCCTGCCGACAGTTCCAAGCTCGGCAGAGTGACTCTGACTGACTTCCAGTCGGCCCTTGCCATCCACGGCGACCTGATCAAGAAGCACCTTTTCCAGACCGTCAAGCCCGAGGGCGATGCTCTCGCCGCTCTTCATGCCTCAATCTTCCGAGGCGGCATCGTGCTTTATGTACCCAAAGGCGTGAAGCTGGAATTTCCACTTTATGCGCTTTCCGCCCTCACAGGAAATCATCGGGTGGACACCTCTCACACCCTGATCATTCTCGAAGACGATTCCGAAGCCACTCTGGTGCACGACCTGGCCACCACAGGCGAAAGCAAGCCGGGACTTCATCTGGGTGCTGTCGAAATCGTGGTCGGCAAAAACGCGCACTTGAAATATGTACGGATTCAGAACTGGGACGACAAGACCTGGCACTTCAGCCGTGAGCGGGCGGTCGTCGATGCAGGTGGATCAATCCAGTGGACCATCGGAGGCCTTGGTTCAAGGCTGTCAAAAGTCAATCAGGAAACGGCTTTGACAGGCCCCAAAGCCTCTGCTCAGGTCAATGGTGTCATGTTCACCACCGGCAACCAGCATTTGGCCTATTTCACGAGACAGGATCATCAAGCCCCCAACACCACCAGTGATCTACTCTATAAAGGCGGCCTGAGCGGCAAGAGCCGGACCGTCTGGAAGGGCATGATTGCAGTCGAGAAAGACGCCCAAAAAACGGACGCCTACCAGAAGAACGATAGTCTGGTGCTCTCCAGCCATGCCCGTGCCGACTCCATTCCAGGCCTTGAGATTGAGGCCAATGACGTCCGATGCACGCACGGCGCCACAGCCGGTCAGGTCGACCCGGAAATGGTCTTCTACTTCCAGGCTCGCGGCATTCCCGCCGAGACGGCCAAGCGGCTCGTTGTGGAAGGCTTTTTTGCCAATGTCTATGACCGGATCAGTGTTGAGCCGGTTCGTGAATCACTTCGAGCCGCAGTGGCCCAAAAACTCGCCATCGGCAAGTCTTGACCTGAAACAATCATCAAGGACCAGAAAAAGCGATCTGTCAATCCGCTTTTTGATCCCTACCGAGGAGTCTGCTGAGAGATGTCCGCCCAGAATTATGCCGATCCCAGCGTTTTGGTCAGTGCCGAGTGGGTTCAGCAGCACCTGAACGACCCTTCTGTCAGAGTGGTCGAATCCAGTGGCGATGCCCTGCTCTATCCGATGTCCCACATCCCAGGGGCAGTCAAAATCGACTGGCACAACGACCTACAAGATCAAACGGTCCGAGACTATATTTCCAACGAAGTCTTCGAAAATCTTTGCCGCAAAAATGGGATTTCGAACGAAACCACCCTGGTTTTCTATGGCGACGACAACAACTGGTGGGCCTGTTATGCCTTCTGGGCCTTCAAGCTCAAGGGCCACCTGAATTGCCGGATCCTGAATGGTGGCCGAAAGTACTGGGTTGAGACCGCAAAACTCCCAACCACCTCTGACGTTCCAGCGCATCCGACCACATCCTACAAAGTTCCTGCCGACCTCGACTGGCGTGATCTGCGCATCTTCCGTGAAGGTGTTCTCGATCACGTCAAGGCAAGTCTCCCCTTGGTGGATGTGCGTAGCCCGAAAGAATATTCCGGCGAACGAACCCACATGGAAGGCTATCCAGAAGAAGGCGTTCTGCGCGGTGGACACATTCCAGGAGCCCTCAGTTGCCCTTGGAGTCGGGCCGTAGGCGATGATGGACGATTCAAGACTGCCGATGAGCTCCGGGCCATCTACGAACAAGAACTGCACCTGAAGCCGACCGACGATGTCGTGGCCTATTGCCGTATCGGCGAACGCTCAAGCCTGACCTGGTTTGTCCTGAAATATCTGCTGGGCTACCAGAAGGTACGCAATTACGATGGCTCCTGGACGGAGTGGGGCAATGTGGTCGGCGTGCCCATTGTCAAAGGCGCTCTGCCCTCCTCATGAAATCCTGATCGCGGTCTCGCCCGCGAACAGAACTTGTCAGGGGCGATTCGAGAATCGCTCCTTTTCGTCACCTGATTCGAGCCTTAGACATACTTCTGATGCCTATCCAGAAACTGACTGAACTTGTTGAGGAACTGGCCGATTGCGACCCCAAGGAACGCATCGAATTGCTTCTCGATTACGCCCGTTCCCTGCCTGCACTGCCCGAGCGATTCGCAGGCCTTCAAGGGCCTGAAAGCCGGGTCGAGGAGTGCCAGTCCCCAATCTTCCTCTTCGCTGAAAAAACCCCGGAAGGCGTACAATGGTTCGCCGATGTGCCGCTGGAAGCCCCAACCGTTCGTGGCTTCGTCACACTCCTCTGGGAGGGCACCCAAGGCGCTTCTGTCGACGACCTGGCGGCCCTTTCCTATGATCTGATCAGCCAGGCTGGCTTGAAAGAAATTCTCGGCATGCAGCGCATGAATGGCTTGGCCGGAGTTCTACGCCGCCTGAAAAAGATTGTTGTCGAAACCGCCGCCTCCTGAATTTTCGACTCATTCGCAAATCTTTATCACACCAGATACCTCCATCCCTAAAGGACGATCAAGAACATGGCAATTGCATATCAGGCCGTGGCTCAGTTGTCGGAATTACCTGAAGGCGGTAATTTGTTCGTCGAAGTTGACGACCAGCCCGTTGCCTTGTTCCGGGTCGAAGGCCAGGTCTTCGCAATTGATGATGTCTGCACACATGATGGTGGCCCGCTCGCCGATGGAATTCTCAGGGGTCATGAAATCGAATGCGATCGCCACGGCGCCCGATTCGATGTCCGCACGGGTTCCGTGCTTTGCATGCCGGCGGTGGAAAGCGTGCGTGCCCACCATGTGAAGGTGGAAGGTGAATCAATCATGGTCGCAATCAACGATTCAGGCGACCTGCCCAAGGAAGCACCAAAACCCCCACTTGCTGCCGCCTCCGCCAACTCCGCACCAGTCGTCTCCGATTCCGGATCGGAAACCACAAAACCAGTCGCCGAATTGAATTTCGATCAGGAAACCATCGTCAATGCACTGAAAACCGTGATCGACCCTGAATTGAATGTCAATATTGTCGACCTCGGACTGATTTACACGGTCCAGACACGTGGATCGGAAGTGGATGTCGAAATGACGCTCACCACGCCTGCCTGCCCAGCCGGTCCTGAAATCCTCAGAAACAGTGTAAAGGCTGTGGAAAAGGTTGAAGGCGTCACCAAAGCCAACGTCAAACTCGTCATGAATCCGCCTTGGTCACCCGCCCGAATGACCGACGATGCACGCGATATCCTTGGCATCTTCTAAAGAAATCAATCGCTCTCGAATTTTACAGGAAACTCTCCAAAAAATGGCCTGCTTCAGGCCATTTTTCTCTGTCATTCATAATTCTGTTTTCATGATCCATGCTTTTAAAATCAGGGCGACGCTCGGCGCATGCGTAATTTCAGCGGCCATTGTTTTTTTAAACACCTCTGCAAATGGTATCTCTACATGCCTGATGATTTCAGAAACCTCGGGGTTCGCAGTTGTCCTGGACAGATCCTCAGCAAGCCAAAGACTTGTAGGCGATAATGCAATCGCTGTGAAAGGGTCGACCATTCCCAAATCTGTCCACTTTCCGGCAATCAGCCCCAATTCTTCCGCCAACTCTCGCTGAGCCGTTTCAAATATCCCTTCGCCCGGCTCGATACCACCGGAAACACATTCCAGAGTGACTCTGCCAACCGCGTAATGAAATTCTTCCGTCAGATGGCAAATACCATCTCCATCAATCGCCAGGACACACACACCCGGCTTCATGTGTGACACACCATAGCTACCTGGCGACCCGTCGGGTCTGGCCACAATGTCTCGTGTCACCTTAAGCCAAGGGTCCTGATAGACGATCGACCGCTCCTGAATCACCCAGGGGCCATATTTTAATGGATATCGTATTGGCTCGTCACTCATTAGCGTTTTTTAAAGCAGATTTTCATGATTAGGAAAAGATCGATGATTGATTCACAAATCATCGATCACATATTCCAAAAATACAACTCAGGATTTATTTTGCCGATTCCAAAGCCAGGTTGGAATCAAAGACTCGAACCTTGCCCCAAAGTGATTTGTTCTCCTCAATGAATTTCAGGTGCCTTGGTGCATCCTGATATTTGTCATGAGCCGCCTTGTCCTTGAAAACAAGATGCAGGGCCACGTCATATTCAAGGTCGTTCACTTCCCTTTTAAATTCTTCCGCACGCGTACCAACAGAGAAATACAATGTGCCTTCATGGCCATTGAGATATTTCTTGCAGCCGGCAAGCAAGGCATCGCGATTGGCCGGTGTTCGATCCTTCAAAGTAAAGAAAACCATGTGAGCCAAGGCAGGCTCTTCAGCCCTGACCTGTGCCGGGACCAACGGTGCTATTGACACGGCCATTACCATCATCAGCAGGAATCGACGAATCATTGCAATCAATTCTCCCATTTTCAAGACACGAAACAGATCCTCGAAGCAAGGGGCGTGGCATCATATCCACGATTCATCCGAACCACCCCAAGCCCACACCACAATGGCGAATTTGTGGCACAAGGTCAAGTATTTTGATTCAAAGTCTTACACAATCCACCTTCAAAACGCTATATTGTTCGAGACTCTCATTACAGAGTCGATCCAGCTCATCACTTCCGCCCAAACCGCTCAGGTTCGAGACCAAAACAAATGTTCATGAGACGCAATTTCCTCAAAGTCATCGCTTGGACTATGACTCTGGCACCCGCCATCGCCATTGCATCGGCAGATGAAACCTCTGACGATCTCAAAAAACTCAAAGGCAAGTGGACCAGCAATACCCAGGGCGCAGAAGCCACCTGGAGCTTTGATGGCGACAAACTCAGTATTGAAGCACCCGGCAGAAGCTATAAAATCGTCGTTACGATTGATCCAGCCGCCAAGCCACACAAAGCCATGGAGATGAAGGTCGCCGATGATTCGGCCAACGCCAAGAATTTCAAAGGCCCTGCCATCTACAAATTCGAAGGCGACGACAAAATCGCCATCTGCTTCGGAACAACCGAACGCCCAACGGAATTCAAGACCAAAGAAGACTTTTCTGCTTTCGTTTTCGAACTTGCACGCAAGAAATAATCCAAACGAAAGCTTAAATTCACGCCTCAAAAGAATCCAACACGCCAGAGTTTCTAGCAAGTGTAGGATTCCATCTGGCATGAACCTGTAAAGCGACTGGCCAGGATTGACTCGCAATATCCACAGCGAGTCAATCCGCCAAACTTGGTTGCATGGATGCCATCAACTGGCTCCGAAAGAATGGTCCTTAGGCAAAATTCTTGGCTGAACTCGATCCAGTTCAGACCGAATCCAGCGGGCGAATTTGCGAAAGGACTACTTCTCCCTGAATTTCAATTGTTGAACAGAAAGTGGCAAATATCGCCATCCTTCATGATATACAACTTGCCTTCCACTCGAAGTTTGCCAGCATTTCGAATTTCCTTTTCCGACTTGTATTGCTCAAGATCTGCCACCGAATAAACTTCGGCCCGAATAAATCCAGCTTCAAAGTCGGTATGAATCACTCCGGCCGCTTGCGGGGCCGTGGCACCGGCCTTCACGGTCCAGGCTCGAATTTCTTTCTCGCCAGCCGTAAAATAGCTTTGAAGGCCAAGCACATTATAAGCTTCGCGGGCCAAAACAGCCAATGCGGGCTCGGCCAGGCCTGCCGATTCAAGCATCTCTTTGCGGTCCGCTTCGTCCAGTTCAGCAATTTCCGATTCCAGCTTGGCACAAACCGGCATCACTGATGCACCCACTTTTTTCGCAAATTCGCGAACCTGCATGACCAGTGGGCCTTGCCCTTCCAAGTCGCTCTCTTCCACATTGGCCACATAAAGAATTGGCTTTGCCGTCATCAGGCCAAAGCTGTCAATCGCCAAGGCCTCTTCCTCTTCCAGTTGCAATTTACGAAGCGGTTCATCGGTGGAAAGATGCTCAAGGCATTTCTTGATGGCTTCAACCCTGAGCTTGGCCTCTTTGTCGCCGCTTTTGGCCGTTCGTTCTGATTTTGGAAGAGCATTTTCGAGCGTCTGTATATCTGCAAGCATCAATTCCATTTCAATCGTTTCAATGTCAGCCAGCGGATTGACTGTGCCTGAGACATGAACCACGTCAGGATCTTCAAAACATCGCACCACCTGCAAAATTGCGTCCACTTCACGAATGTGGCTCAAAAACTTGTTCCCAAGCCCCTGACCTTCACTGGCACCCTTGACGATACCGGCGATGTCTACCAGTTTCAGCACCGTCGGTACCACCCGCTGTGTTGGTATGAACGTCTGGATCCTGTGCAGACGTGGGTCCGGAACGGCCACGATCCCCTCATTGGGCTCGATCGTACAAAACGGATAATTGGCCGCCTGAGCCGACTTCGTGCTCGTCAGGGCATTAAAAAGTGTGCTTTTACCCACGTTCGGCAGACCAACAATTCCAGCTTTCATAGCGCCCCTGACTCATTTTTGACCGCTGTTGAACCACGCCCATCCACATGAACTTCGTTCAACCCATGAATGAACTCAATCCTATCAAATTATCTCCATTTCGAACAGCCACCCACTCAAAACCCAAATTCGTCCTCACAAGCTGTTGCATCGCAGGGTCCATCAAGCTACTTTAAACAGGTCTCACACGATCCATCCCGAACCCCTATCCGCCTGTCGAGACTAACAGCCCGGCCCCTTCCTTTCCTCATCCATTTCCGGCAAAGATCCCATGACAAATTCTATAAAAACACGACGATCCAATCGATCAATTCCGTTTTTAATCCAAAATGGCCTTCTCCTGTTAATCTTCAGCCTGACCAGCAACATCAGTCCAATAACTCCCGCCCAGGCAACCGATTTCACCAAGGCTCAAGTCATATATGAAGCAAAAGGTTCGCGACACTTCCAAAAAGCGATCCAGATGCTTGTCGAAGAAATCCATCACCGAACCCGTGTTCAACTGGCTTCCGGTCATCAACCAAGCCTGAACACGCCTGAAATTCATATCCTTACGGAATCACAATCTGAATCACTCCCACCGGCCCTGAAGAATCAGCCTCTCTCTGGTCATGCTGAAGGCTTTGCAATCTATAGCCTTGAGAATTCCTCAAAAATTTATGTCATCGGTCATGATGATCGTGGAGTCTTATTCGGAATCGGCCGACTGCTTCGGGAGCTGACACTGACTCGCGATCGTGTGGAACTGGTTGGCAATTTGAAGATCGTCTCCACGCCACAAACCAAAATCCGTGGTCACCAGCTTGGCTATCGACCCAAGACCAATTCCTATGATGCCTGGGACATCGATCAGTGGGAACAATATTATCGCGACCTGATTATTTATGGCACAAATGCCATTGAACTGATTCCACCACGATCGGACGACGACAACGACAGCCTGCATTTCCCGAGACCACCCCTGGAAATGATGATCAAAATGTCAAAACTGGCAGACGATTATGGAATTGATTTATGGATCTGGTATCCAGCCATTGATGGCGATTATTCCGAACCCGCCATGGTCGAATTTGCACTCAAGGAATGGGCCGAGGTTTTTAAGGTTTTGCCGAAAATTGATGTGGTCTTCGTGCCCGGCGGCGACCCTGGCCACATGCGCCCTGTTCACATGATGAATCTGCTGGAGAAGCAAACCGTTTCGCTCAAGAAATATCATCCAAAGGCCCAGATGTGGATGGCTCCACAGTCGTTCAACCGGGTCTGGTTTGATGAGTTTATTGAAATCATGAAAGCCGAGCCCAAGTGGCTTTCAGGAGTCGCTTACGGCCCTCAAAACCTGCTGGATCTGAAAACCCTTCGCAAGGTCATACCTGCCAAATATCCGATTCGCGGATATCCAGATATCACACACAATTTAAGTTGCCAGCACCCTGTGACGAACTGGGATTATGCATTTGCACTGACACAGGGCCGGGAGGCAATCAACCCAAGACCTTACGACCAAGCCGCAATTTTCAAGTCCTACAGCCCCTATACGATCGGCTTTATCTCATATTCAGAAGGGTGCCACGATGATATCAACAAAATCATCTGGAGTGGCCTGGCATGGGATCCACAGGCTTCCGTGCGCTCCATTCTGCGCGATTACTCCAAGTTTTTCATAGGTTCAGATTATCAGGATGCCTTTGCCGAAGCCATCATTTCCCTTGAAACCAACTGGCAGGGCCCGCTCATTGCAAATACAGGTGTGGAAACAACACTTCTGCGATTCCAATCCATGGAAAAGGCGGCTGCACCTGCGGTTTTACGCAACTGGCGATTCCAGCAACCCTTGTATCGCGCTTATTACGATGCATGGCTCAGACAGAGGTTGATTTCAGAAACCGCACGTCAGCAGGAAGCCGAGTCCTTGCTGCGTCAGACCACGATGAACAAAACCAGTTCCTACCTGATTCAGGCAATTGCCAAATTGCAAACCAGCGACACCGTAATGGTTGCTCCGGAACTCAGGAACCGAATCAACGAACTGGCTGATAGTCTTTTCCAGACCGCTAAAATGCAACTCGCCACAATCAAATATCACGGCAAGCCAGGCCGTGGAACAAGTCAGGACCAGATTGATGTCCCACTCAATGACCGCCCATGGCTCGTACCTCAATTGCAATCCATTCAGGAATTAAAGACGGATAAAGAACGTCTGGAAGCGATCGACAAAATTTTAAACCGTACCAATCCAGGCCCCGGTGGATTCTACGATGACTTGGGTGATCCGGCACGGCAATCTCACCTTGAACCTGGAAAGAGCTTTGCAGAGGATCCTGAAGTTCGCAACTCGGTGTTTAATGGGTTTGAATATCGTCTGGAATCGCCAATTGCCTGGTGCCGCTATGCCCAGACAATGTATGATGAGCCCATTGTGATGAAATACAATGAGCTTGACAAAGATCAAAAATATAACCTTCGCGTCACTTACGCAGGCGACAATTTCCGCATTAAAATCCAACTGGTCGCCAATGGGCTCATGATCCATGGCCCAATGATGAAGCCAAACCCTCATAAATCCCTGGAATTTGAGCTGCCAAAAGAATTGACAAAGGATGGAAAACTGGAACTGAGATTTAATCGGGACCCAGGCGTCGGTGGCAACGGACGGGGCTGTCAGGTGGCCGAAGTCTGGCTCATACCCGTCAGCAATTCGGTACCTGTAAAACCTTGATTCGTCAATGTTTCCAGAATTCACTGCAAACCGTAATCGGCCGAATTGTCATTTCGGCCGATCACCAATTTATCACCAGACTCGAATTCGACGACGACTCGGTCATCGATCAATCTCCAAATCCGCCCTAGCATCTGGATGATGCAATCAAGCAGCTAACCACATACTTTGAATACCCGTTAGCAAAATTCCAATTGCCTTTGCTACCTGCAGCGACCAAGTTTCAGTCGAATGTGCGCCAGGCTTTAGACAAGATTGCTGCTGGCCAGACTACAAATTACCAAGCCATTGCACAAAAATCTTGGCCAACCCCAATCAGCCCGAGCCGTGGGTATGCGATTGTCCAAAAATCCAATTTTAATCCTCATACCCTGCCATCGGGTCGTCGATAAAAATGGCTCGATGACAGGCTTTGCAGCTGGGCTCCAGCGTAAGCAATGGCTACTGGCACACGAACGCCAAAACCCGCTTTTTACACGGGTTTTATGAAAGCGTTTTTTTTGTGATTCCTAATCCATCGCAGGATTTATTTTTTAAGAGCCACCTTCGGCTTTGCAACCACATTCGGCTTCAAGACTACAGGCTTTGGGATTGGCTTTACGACTTGTTTTGTCGGAAGTTTGCCCTTGGGCAAATTGTTTTTCGGGTTTGATGCCGGGACAAGTTTTGATGCAGAGGCGGGAGGCACTGTGGCCACTGGAACCACTAAAGGCAGCGGGATCGTATCCTTGATTGTGACCGTTGCCAGAGTCTGTGCACCAAATACGCCACGATCTGAAACTGAGGTTAGCTGAACCTGAAAGGTTTTATTACCGGTATAGGCTGATGTACCACGAATGATGAAGCGGATTTGTCGTTCCGTCTCGCCCGGTGCCAGCGTGATTGGCCCTGCTGGAAAATTGAAATTCGTACCCGATTTGGCCGTCCCGTCAATGACTTTGTAGCCAAGCGTGATTGGAACCGTCATCGGGCCTGTGCGGTGAATCGTAAAAATTCCGTAAGTGATGCTGTCAGTGCCTTTGTAAACCGTCGTATCCGAAACGGTGAATATATCGGAATCCGTTCGGTGGCGAGCGAGAACTTCGATCAGACCAGTCGGTTCATAACGTGACTGAGCCGTGATCTGGATTCCATCCAGACGTGGGATCAGATCAGGTGATGTTGTAAACTGCCCACCCCAGACCGACCACGACATGAGTTGAAAGCGACCATCAGGAATCAGGTTCGGATCGTTGCTGAATTCATCTGAGAATTGGATTTTAAGTTCGCCGCCCAGAATTGTGGCCTGACCTGAGATCATGACACGGTCAAGCTTGGATGGGCCACCCATCTGGAGATCCAAAACACTGCCGGGCCGACTAGTCCAATCGCCGGTAACACTGATTGACCCGTAAGGTGAATAATCGCCGGACGGGCTGAATCGACCATAATTATTCACTGATCCAGCGAAAGTGCCTGATCCGGTGACGATTGTACTGGAGCCAAAATTGAACGACCCTTCGAGCCGCGAATCGCCTGAAAGGCTCAAACTGACCTGCCCTGTGGTGGTGGTCCATTTGGAGGGATCCAGCACAATTCGACCATTCTGCCGAACCAGGATCCGGGCATCATGCGCTTCATAAGGCGATGGCTGTGCCAAAGCATTGATCGAACCAAGATTTGGAAGAGTCAGTATGCTATCCTGCCCCACATACCAGGAAAAAGCCCAGGCTGTTGCAGGCCCGATATTGACACTGGTCAGAGCTGTTGCCGTCAAAGTGGCGCCTTGGTCGAGCCGGAATCGGCCTGCATCAAATTTGGAAAGGTTGGGCAGATTCAGATTCGATCCGGCACCGACCACCTCGACAAGGCTGTTTGATGCATCGGTCAGGGCCGTGACATCCGCTTTCCCGCCATCCAAAATACTCAACCGACTATAATTCAGGGTCGACAGGCCAGGAGCCGTAATCGATCCCCCTTGAACTGTAAACTCAGAGAAATTCGTGGCAACCGTCAGGTCGGGTAACTGGATAGACGACCCGGCATTGATCATGAACACCATATTGTCAAGCTTCTGTACACCCGGCCAATTCAGCGATGCTCCATCAATCGATAGCACCAAACCTTGCTTTGGCTGAATCGGTGCGCCTTTGATGTTGAGCACAGACCCTTTACCCTGAACAGCCAGCCCGGCAAAATTCAAATCAAGGCCAGCATTCAGGTTGGAAACGCCTGAAGTAATTCGCAGTGATGTATTTGAGCCCGTCATGGCAATCAGGCGATCCGAGTTCAGGCCACTCACAACGACTGGCGTGGAGATCGTAATCGGGTCCGTCTTGCCAGGATTTAATGGGTCTGTTGCAATGACCACCTGATCCGCAGTGCCGGGAAGCGCGTCGCCTTCCCAGTTGGCAGCATCCGACCAAGCCAGGGTCCCCGCTCCACCGTCCCAGTGAATCACAGCCGGAACATCCCGACGCTCAAGGGATTCAATCCATTCCCCACTCACATGACGATTTGGCCTCTGTGCGGCTCGACTCGATCTGGCAATTGTTTTTTTCATGCGAAGGAAGTTGATCTTCATGGGTGAATCCTTTCGAAGTTTCCTGCCACAAAACCGGTCCCTGGTGGTGGCTGCAATTTCAACTTGTGAAATCACGGTATCTTGGAGTCTGAACTGATCTGTGTTGCAAAACACAACAGGCTGAAAAGGCAAATCGCAATCTGGGTTGCTTGATTCGGAAAGGAAGAACTCTCTATCCTCGGAGATCGTCCTGTCGGGAACTTCAAGTTACAGGTTTAAGTTTTTTTGGTTTTTTTGTCAAGATTGTTCTTGACCCGTCACGAAAAATCAACATCAAAACAGACTTCGGACCATCAGATAGGCACACAAACCCAATAATGTCAGACCCGATGTTAGGGCAACCTGAGATCGTCTCTTGGCCATGATGATCAATCCGGACATCAAGATAACCGTCGGCCCGACATCGCCCCATGCAATCAGAGGATAAACAAAAGCTTGGCTGGAAAATGGCCAAAACGGCTCGATGGCCCAGTGCGAAAGCCCTTTCCCACCCGATGCCACCATGTCACAAATCAAGTGGAGAATCTGAGAGACCATGGCAACACCGGAATAGGCCAAAACCATTAACCACGCACTGCTTAATTTCGGATCCAGGTCATCGGCCACCAGTGGCCGCTTCGTAAACTTAAGGTGGCTCCAATTTGCCACCTTTCCAATCCAGTCCCAGCGAACCTGAGCTGATCCCATCAATAATGAGGTCAAAAAAATTGACAATAGGCTGTGGCCCCAGACACGATGCCCAGACTCAAATCGCTGCATGTCAAAAAGCATGGGTAAACCGTCCCAGTCGGGAACATTGGACGCCACAGCCGCCATCGCAACGATCCGCCAACCCGTGTACCGATCCAAACTCACAGCCAACGCAAAGTGAATGCCGACCAATGTGTGTTCCGGAGTGGTCATGGAATTTTCGTTTCCTTGCGATCTCAATTTAAAGGCTTTAAGGCTCATGCCCCCCTATGGCAATTGTACAAAAACCTGATCTTAATGTCTCCAACAAAGCGAGAGCCTAATTCTAAGAAAACCTTAAAGGTTTTCCTTTGGGTACCTGTTCCTGAATCGGGCTCTGCAAGTCATGGTTCAAAAAAGTGCTGGCCTCTCTCTTGAGAACAGGTCTTGGCTTTGAAATCTTTTTTGGGTGACGTTTTTTTTAAAGCCCCCCGAAAAATACTCTCTTCCATCACACAGGACTAGTCGATTCTGCTCGGGCAAACTATCTTCTTGGGTAGCGATACGGTATTTTTGGAGCCTGTGGAATCGAATGAAACGACAATTTATCAGGCCCACTCTCAATAGTCTTCGGATGGTCAACACATGTCGAGCCCAACGCCTGCCATCTTAGTTCAAGATCTTCGTAAAACCTATCCTGGTCGCGAAGGTCCGGTTCAAGCGGTTCGTGGACTCAGTCTTGAAGTCTTTCCTGGCGAATGCTTTGGACTACTTGGTCCGAATGGGGCAGGCAAAACCACGACAGTCGAAATTCTTGAAGGCTTGAATCAGCCGACATCGGGCCGGGTGGAAGTGCTTGGCATGACTTGGGAAAAGGATGAAGATGCCCTTAGGCAACGCATCGGGGTGACTCTGCAGGAAACCCGACTGCCAGACCACGCGACCGTTTTGGAAATGGCCCGGCTCTTCCGAAGCTTCTATCCATCAGGCCCTGACCCTATGGAAGCCCTGACCCGGGTTGCACTTGAATCCAAAGCCGGAAGCATTGTCGAGACTCTCTCGGGAGGCCAGCAACGGCGTCTTGCCGTGGCTCTGGCTTTGGTGGGCGAGCCTGACCTCTTGTTTTTTGATGAGCCCACAACGGGGCTTGACCCTCAATCTCGCCGCCAACTTTGGGATGTGATCCGCGAACTTCAGGGCCAGGGCCGAACCACAGTTCTGACAACCCACTATATGGATGAAGCAGAACGTCTATGCGACCGGGTCGCCATTGTGGATTATGGCCAGGTAATCGCCATGGGGAGCCCTCGTGAACTGATCTTAAAGCTTGGAGGAGAACATATTGTGGAATTCGCAGTCGTGGGGACAGCGCCTCCGGCTGAAAATTTTTCAGGGCTGGCCTCCGTACAGACTGCGCGGACAGAAGCCGATGGCTATGCCCTGACCGTTTCCGAGGCTCATAAAACGATCCCTGACCTACTGGCAAAGCTTGGAACCGAAGGGCTTGAACTGGCACGACTGACCACCCGACAGGCGAGCCTTGAGGATGTCTTTGTTTCCCTGACAGGCCGGCACCTGCGCGACAACGAGGAACCGACTGCTACTCCTCCGAAACGCGGACGCCGCGGCCGTCAGCGATCCGCCTGAGAAACTGGTCCGTTGTTCCACCAGAACACTTGACATCCCAAACCATCAATTACCACGGATCATCAAGCCCCATGAAATCCTACAATCCATTCGTTGAACTCTATAAAGCCCGTATACGAGAGTTTTACCGTCAACCATCAAGACTCTTCTGGGTCTACGGTTTCCCGCTCCTTCTGGCCGTCATTCTCGGCCTTGCCTTTCGCGGGGGTGGCGAGCGCCCGATGCTGCTCGACCTGGTCCAAACCAGTTCGGAAAGCAAAGTTGCCAGCGTCATCAAAAGCCAGCCAAAAAAGTTTAAGATCAAGCAATCCGATCAAGCCACGGCTTTGGCCCGACTTAAAGCCGGCAAGACTCCTTTGGTCGTGGTGGCGGGGGCCAGCCAATCGGATATCGATTATCACTTTGATCCGACAAGGCCCGAAGCAATCGCTACAAGATCTTCATTGGACGACACTTTGCAGCGAGCATTCGGCCGAAAAGATGTCCTCTCCGCTCATGATCAGCCCGTAACCGAACCAGGCTCTCGCTATATCGACTTCCTCATCCCAGGCCTGCTCGGCATGAACGCAATGGGCGGAGGCTTATGGGGCGTAGGGTTTTTCCTCGTAAATTGCCGTATCGGCAAGCTGCTCAAACGATTCAAGGCCACACCCATGCCCAGAATCTCATTTCTCGGAGCCATTCTGGCATCTCGCTTAACTTATCTCATCCCCGATATCATTGTGCTGATGAGCCTGGGTATTTTCGCCTTCGGAATGCCCATGCGCGGGAATTGGCTGACATTGTTGATCGTTGAAGTCATTGGAGCATCGGCATTCGCTGGCCTTGGACTCCTGGTCGCAAGCCGGGCCCGCACAACCGAAGCCGTCAGTGGGCTCATGAATCTGATCATGTTCCCAATGTGGCTTTTTGGCGGCATCTTCTTCTCGCCCGATGTCTATCCCGACGCCATTCAACCCTTCATTCAAATCCTTCCCCTGACACAACTTCTGAACGCTCTTCGGGCTGTGATTCTGGAAGGTGCCGGCCTGGCAGCCATCATGACCCCAATCGGAGTTCTGGTCGCCTGGGCCGTGATCACTTTCACACTCGCCCTGAAAATATTCCGCTGGGATTGAGCGTTCTGCTCCGTTTTTCAGGTCGAGGCCTTGAACTGCGGAACAACAATACCAAACTGTTCCGCAATCGGTCTGGCCGCTGGCTCCTGACTGACGGCCAGTTGGCGAGCTTCGGCAAAATTCAGAAGCGGATCCGGGAACGGTAATTTTTGCTCGATCTCTGATTCCGCCACTGTGAGTTGATAGCCTGCTGGGGTCCGAATCGCGGGCATCCCAAACGAGCTGAGAGTCTCCAGGTCCCGATAAAAAGTTCGGACACCAATACTTAACCTTTCCAAAAGCGAAGCTTTATCTACAGGCCCGTTTGCCAGCACTGACGCCAGCCGATGCAGTCGGGAAAGCCGCTCCGGACTCATCGGAAAGTACCCATTGCGTTTCGGCTTCTCCATCGGTTCAGTGCTCGCAATTTTCCAGGGGCCAAAGTTCGGTGCCAAACGAATCTGAGCATTCGCCGAACAAAAATCTCATGCTGACCTATGCAGGATGACGATTCTGCAGGGTGTGAGGATTGTCGCGTTCATCCGGTCTGTTTCAAATAACGCGATCCACCAGAAACACTTTCGGGATTTAGTCCCGAAATAAGGTCTTGCAGTTCTGATTCTAGCATTAAATTGCGAGTTTCGGAACAAGTGAGGAAAAAAGGTGGGATTTCTTTGAGTCTGTCTGTGCGATTTTTGAACGAGCGTGATGACGGTCGCCGGACAAAGCGGCAACGAGGCAGCGTCTGACCGGCACACACAAGGAGTCAGGGACTATGAGTCGCGTAAAGCATCGGAATACCCAATACCATGCGGGCGTCGGGATGGACATCCTGGAAGACCGGAAGGTCTTGGCGCAAGTTGTTCAGGGTGTTGACATAGACGGTGACAAGTGGTTCCTCAGGCTGATTGGCCCCGGCTCACTGCGCGTGATCAACCAGCCTGACGCCAGTGGAAATCCCGTCCCCCTGGGTGCGCCTGCACTCATCCAGTCAATTGAAATTGCTGGCACAGCGCCACTTTCAAGCCGGCTTGTAGGCGAGGTCAAGGCTGCCAGTGGCGGCGATGGCAAAGTCTTCTTTCAGAACATGAGCCAGTTTGGTGGAAACTCATTGACCTCAAATTCCAATAACGGGCTTTTTGGGGTGGATATCTCAGACTTCTGGCTCGGAATCACCCAAGCAAATCAAACTGCGGCCATCACAGCCACACTGAGCCTGAACAATGGGGTAAACACCCTCAACTTCGGAGGGGTGGATATGACCGCCAGCCCAGGCGGAGGCATTCCAGCCCCTTCGTCCAACAGCTTTGCAGATAAAGCTGTGATCCAGCTCGGCATCCCTTCCTATCTAGGAACGGGTGTTTTTGTGGATAAATTTGTGAGCAATTCCAAAGCCGCAGGTACGTCCACAACTCCACCCATCAATGATTCGATCCAGCTCGAAGTGGTCGGACGCCTAAATGTCTTCCAGGCCAACGAAGTGGATGGAACCGCCACTCAAGCCTCGTCTGGTTATATCGGAGGCGGTGGCACCGTCATCCGGTCGTCCGGCGAATACCTTGGCCAGGCAATTCAAACTCAAATCAGTGGCGCCATCGGAGATGTTGTGGTTCGCAATGGGGCCACCAATCTGGGGATCCAGTCCGCCACATTGATCCGAAATATCAGCATTGGTGGAGAAACGCACAACATCCTTGCTCTTAGCACCGAAGGGATCCGATACGGCAAGTTCGGGCTTGGTATGGATAACGTCACAATTCATACCCACACCATGAGTCGATTGGAAGCCAATCGCGGTGCCGTGAACTCCGATGTCAAGGTGAGCCGTCAACTTGGATATTTCCGATCCGGTGGTGATGTTGTGGACAGCACCATTCTTTCCGGCTTGAATCAGGATCTCAACACGGAATTCCGATCCCAGTCGCCTGCCACCAATACTGTGGCGGATTTGGGTGGTTCGATAAAAGCCTTGATCGCTGGGAACATCATCGACTCTCTGTTTGTCGCGTCTACGGAACCATATAACGGCCAATACGATTCCCCTGACGCCATCAAACTCGGTGGCGGTCGGATTCAGGCCAAAGTGGAAGGTACCGTCGACAATTCGCTGGTTTCGCCCGCGAGCCCGACTCAAGCCTTTTATGCCTTCAAAACGGAAGTCACGAAAGGTGTGGTCACCCCACCCAACGCGCCCAGCACCCCCGTGCCTTCACCTGCGAAGTTCACGCATACCCCGTCGGGCAACCTGGTTGTCATGGGCCGACAGTTCCCATCAAACAAGAAGATCAATTCGACCTTCGGGATCTGGAATGTTGCGGCCTATCTCAAAAAGACCAACCCAAAGCTGTAACACTTTAATATTCATTGCATTCTTAAACGCAAAGAGCCGGCCCCGAAAACGGGCCGGCTTTTTTTTTCGCCTGCAAGTCGTAAAAGGGCTTCGCACTCAGTTGAGCTTGAACAGGTTCTGGCTGCCATCGCCCAAGCCACCCTTTAAAGGCACTTTGCGCTCTGGCTTGGCCTTGGCAGGTTCCAGAGCCAAAGCCGCATCGGCGGCATCCAAGGCCTCTTCTTCACGAGCCACGATCACAGCCTTCATGGAAAGACTCACCCGTTGCTGATCAGGGTCGATGGAAAGGATCTGAACCTCCACATCCTGCCCAGTCTTGACGATGTCAGAAATGCGCCTCACGCGATTCGGCGACAGTTCGCTGACATGAAGCAGGCCTTCAACTCCGTCTGCAAGTTCCACGAATGCGCCGAAGTCAGTAATTCTGACCACTTTACCAGCCACAATCGAACCGATTTTGAATTCGTCGGCAATTTTCTCCCACGGCGACTTCACTAGCTGCTTCAGGCCAAGACTGATCCGCTTCTTGTCAGGATCCATCTTCAAAACCTTGACGGAGACATGGTCGCCCAGCTTCACAATGTCGTCAACCTTCTGCACACGGCTCCAAGAAAGATCACCAATGTGCAGCAGACCGTCCACACCGCCCAAGTCGACAAACGCACCAAAATCGCGAATATTCCGCACAACTCCTTCTCGGGTCTGCCCTTCTGCCAATTCGGCAAGCGTCTTTTCACGCATCTGCTCGCGCTCTTGCTCCAAATAATCGCGACGACTTACAACCAGATTCTTAATCCTGGCATTGACCTCTGTCACCATCACCTTGAACTTCTGGCCTAGATAAACTGTCGTGTCTTCCACTCGGCCAAGCTCAATCTGACTGACTGGCATAAATCCACGCAACTGGTTGATCGTGACCTCAAGACCACCTTTATTGGTCTTCTCCACCACGGCTTCCACAACCTGGCCCGTCTTGATCGTGTCCCAGGCAGCATTGATCGCGGCACCACGAAGCGACACAATCAGCAGCCCTTCGCTCACGTCGAATCGCTCAATCGTGATCGGAATCTCGTCGCCCACCTGAATCTCTTTACCCTCAAACTGCTGAATCGGAATGCATCCTTCCGATTTGCCACCCATCTCAAGAAAAACCCAGTCTTTCGTGATCTTCACGATCTTGCCGGTCTTACCCTTCTGAACAGGCTTCGAGCCCTCATCCGAACCGGTTGCACTCACGGCCACTACGGCCGCCTTCGGACGAGGCGCACCCTTGGGAGCCGGCAAGACGGCTTCAAGTGCCTTTGTGTCAAAGGCATCCAGAAATTCGTTCAACTCAGCTTCAATGTCCTCGTCGAATTGCCGCTTCAACGGCCGATCTTTATCCACAACCTTACGCATCGCGGCGGTTTTGGAATCAATCGCTTCATCCAGAGCATTGTCAATCGATTGCTGAGAACGTGGTGCTGGGGTCGACTCGTCATCTCGTGGCTTCTCAACGGAAGATACACGTGGTTTCGTCGAAATCGGAGGTGAGCCGGGCTGCTTCGAGAAGTCGGACATGGGGCCGAGATCCTGTCATTGTCAAAATAGATTACTCACGACCCGTGATACGGAAGGCATACAGACGAACCAGCCGCACAGGAACCGGACCATCCATTGTGACCTATGATTCTAAAATTGGCTAGTGGGTATGGCGTTTTTCGTTCAACCTCCACTCAATACAACACAGTTTGAACATTCTAATAAACAAGGGGCCGCTTATTTAAGAATGCCCCTGCGCCGTGTTGCTTTTTTGCATCATTTACAGAAATCCGCATCGATGGAATTTTTTCAAGAAGTTCATGCTTGAAGTAAAAGATCAACAGGCATGTTGAATCTTGGAACCTCTGGATTCTGAAGTCTGGACATCGCTTTTTTAGGCATTAGCATAGTCATTGACTTTTAAGAGCGGTTGACTCTGACTTGCAATTCACAGATGATTCCACGTCCCCCACAGAGTTTTGCAACATTCCTTGGATGTTGCGGATAAATCAGGCAAAAAAAGTGGCACGCAAACGAAATTCCAACTCAAAGTCGTATGTCAAGGCACAGATCTCTGTGCGCTTACGACAAATACGCCTTGAACTTTTTGGCGAACACGGTGGACCAGAACTGGCCCGCCGACTCGATCTGCCAGCCCGTACATGGTACAACTATGAAACCGGGGTGACTGTACCTGCGGAGGTCATGCTCAGTTTTATCAATCAAACGGGAATCAATCCTGCTTGGTTGCTGACAGGCGAAGGACACGTTTTTCGCGAACCAATCAACCCGCGTTCCAGCTTCGAGCTCTCGCCGCTTCAAACCATCCGACAAGCTGTAGACGCTCTGGAACTCGAATTCTCATCTCGTGACAATAATTCCAAAGCCCTCAATTCGCTTCTGAGAGCCGAAGTAGACAAGAGCTTCATCAGTCTTCCATTGATCGAGATGGATGAACTTATTGGCTATCAGTCCACCCCATTCGCTCAGAGAGACCAATTCATGACTCTCTCCGATTGGATTCCCCGACCTGACAACAGCATCTGCGTCAATGTCAACTCAAGTGCCATGTCTCCCGTGATCAGCTGCCGGAGCATCGTGGTGGTCGATCTCTCACAAACCGATCCCAAAGATCTCAACGGCAAAATCGTGATCGGTCTTGATCAGAAAAGCCAAACCGTGATCCGACGGCTGGAACACTCTGGCGACCTCCTGATCCTCAGAGCAGAACAATCAGGCCGCGAATTCCCTATGATACCCTTTACTCTTGATGAATCCGCAGACCGAATCCTTGGCGAAGTGATCGTGATCAGCAGCCCTCTCGATTACTGATCATTGCTAGATGGACAGCACCCAATGCCGCCGCATGTTCGCAATAATTTGCATCCAGTGCTTCTATCCTGCAATGAGACCTCTTCTTCAGCATTCGCACATAGAGCGACTGCCGCACCTTATCACCGCCAATCATTAACAATGCGTCTGTTTTTTGATTAAGCCATTCGTGTTTGCTCAGGGCATCGACATCCGCCGCAATCACCGCACTTGATAGCCAGGCTGACCGCTGGCTTTGATCAAGTTTGCCTGTGACATCCGCCACTCTTGTCCAAAATGCGGCCCTTAACAATCCCTGCTCCCAAACCACTTTGGCCGCCAAGTCTACAATTTCATCCGAATATTGCATTTCATTGGAATCCTGAACACTTCTTCGCAGCAAAGTCGCTGTTTTCATCGCAGCAAAAAGCTCGCCCGCAAGGGTCGTGTAGCTCCCGAGAATCGTCCCATCGGCACCCACTGAAATCATCTTCGTATGCGAACCCGGCCAGACCAGTATCCAAGGCTGAACAACCAGTTGCGGGCGATCCTTTGACAACATTTGCCAAAGGCCCCAAACCTGGGTTTCCTCGCCTCTCATAATGTCTTCCGCCAATGCCTGCTCCATCAAGCCACACTGGCTTGGATCAGGGCCGGTACGAACTCCTGGAAAAATCTTTATGGGCTTTGGCCAGACCGTCTCGTCAAACCACTCAAAAGCCGCCGCTGCCACCTGCCCGGCTGTCGCTGGTGCCATCACGTGCGGCACATTGACAAGACCCGCATCCGAGCCCAACATGCCCGAGGCAATGACCCCTACCTGATCCACAACAATCGCATGACGCTCCTTCAAAACCTTCAGACATTGCCCAACCGCATGCATCACAGGCGATCGCTGATGCATCACCGAGTCACGCACTCCGACCGATTCCGCAACCACATCGATTACTCGGTCACCCCTGAGAAGCGTTGCCCGAGTGTTTGTCGTACCACCATCCAAAGCAATCCATAAATTCGTTTGCATGCGTATCCAACCTCTTGGCGATTTGAGAGATCCTTCCGTTGCTCAATTTCTGAAAACCAATCCTATAGAATTTCCAGACCGGCTGACAAACCCCAACTCGCCATTTTTTATGATATGATTATCAAATCATTCTGCCAAACCACAATCAGATCAGCCTGGTATCGATCGCAAACAGAAAATGCCACGACGCCCACGTCTCTCACTACCGACTCTCCTGATGGATGCCGCCGAAGGCTATGCACTTTGGGACACCCATGGCCACATGGTCGACCATAATCCCTGTCTGGAAAAATTATGCGGCAAACCTGATCCGCCCGATGATTCTGCAAACGATTTACAAGACTACATCAAAAGGAAAAATCCTGATTTCGGAATCACCCCGCCTGCCTCGGCTTTAATCGGCGCTTTGACTGAAACTCTCATTTCACTCTCAACAAATCCCTCCAACCTGTTTCAATTGCAATGCTGGCCTGTTACCGATTCCGAATCAAATCTAATCGCCATCCTCGGCAGAATTCAAATCGCCAACCCTCTCTCCACCAATACCTACGACGATCCCAGCCGATTCTGGGGCCTGAAACTTCAGGATGAACTTCTCCGGCGACGTCTTGCACAACAACCACTCGGCCTCGATAATCTTTGCGGGTTTGGACAGGATCACGATCAACTGCTACGCAGAGTCAATGCAGCAATTCAATCCAAATGCAATCTGATGATCATCGGTGAATCAGGATCAGGCCGCCATAATCTCTCCAGACTGATCCACAGTCAATGGCAATTCAATTCATCGCATCGCTCACCATTGATTCCACTTGATCCGAAAAGTTTGCCAGCCGAAATTCTAATGCGCGACTTTCTTTTGAAAGATTCGTCCAAAACATCTCATTCCACAAAAAAACCAATCCCTAAATGGCGGGTTCCAGCCAATTCCACAATCTTGATCGAAGACGCAACAGCTCTGGAACCAGATTTTCAGGATTTGATCAGCCAGGCAGAAGAAAATGTCCGAATCATCAGCCTCTTGACTACATATTCTTCCATGGATCTATTAAAACCCGCTTTCCGATCAAAAGCCAGTACCATTATATTAACGCTTAAACCACTACGCGAACGCATTCCAGAAATTCCAATCCTCGCACAGTTCATGCTCGAACGAATTCGTACCGAAACAACAAAACGGATTGACGGGTTCCACCCCTCGGCTATCATACAGCTACAAATGTTTGACTGGCCTGACAACTGGCGAGACCTGGAACGAGTCATCCGACTTGCCATGCTTTCAACACAAGGCCCATTGATCCGCCCCGAAGATATCCCTGCATCAATCCAGGGCGCCTACGGCGGAGCCTGGATGCAATTGCCTAAAGTTTCGCCCGGAGATCGACTTAATGATGCTCTTGACCAAACCCGACGAATTTCTGTCGAACAAGCCTTGAAACAATTCCCCGACAACAAGGCCGCCGCTGCCCGCGCTCTTGGTGTTTCAAGGCCCAAACTTTACCGGCTCATGGCAGAACTCGGGCTGGAGTAATGGCGTCTCTCCTATTCGGTAAATAATCATTATTATAGCGAATTCGTGTTTTAATCTAACCTCTCTGTAAGTCCACAAATGGCAAAAGAATAAGATCTTAATTTGTAGGAAACGTGCAAAGCACTTTGGTTTGGATACAGAACATTGCACGTAAACCCTTCTCTAAATTCAAAAAATGTCATCCAAGAACGCTCGTAGCATCATGAATATTACGTCCTGATTCACTGATCGTTGGATTCACCAAGTTGATCAAAATGAAGCCTGGTCTGGAAATCTGTTGCCTTCATGCCAACACAAGTTTAAGATGTAAGAGCCCCTGAAACGCTGATCCTAAAAGCCTCAGACCAATTCCCGCTTCGCAAACCGAACCAATCTCTCAATCCTAGTCTGGCGAGCAAAGCCATGTGTAACAACCCACAATTCCCAATCGCGAACCCATTATTTTCCAAATCGCGAATATTCACGATCATTGTTTCCATGATGGGCCTATTGACACTTTCGAAATCAGGAGTTGCAGAGCCTGCGAAGTCAGATAAAATATTTTTTGAGAACAATGTTCGCCCCATCCTGACCAGATATTGCATCTCTTGCCACAACCCTCAAAAACACAAGGGCGGGCTCGATCTGACCAGCGGAAAAGAAGCCTTCAAAGGCGGCGATTCTGGCCCGCCAATCATCGCCGGAAAACCTTCAGAAAGCCTCTTGATCGATGTCATCAGCTATAATTCCGATATCCAGATGCCTCCCAAAGGTAAAATGCCGGATTCCAACTTGCAGTCCTTGAAAAACTGGGTGGCCAGCGGTGCCAATTGGCCAGATTCCGCAAAACTGATTGCGACAACCGATTCAGATCCATCAAAACCGCTCGAACACACAGGACCAAAACTGCGATCAAAACCTTTTCAGATCAATGATCAGGACAAGTCCTGGTGGTCCTTCCAACCAATTCGCAAGCCTCAAATACCAGACTACAAGAAAGACGACTTCATCGGAAACGAAATCGATGCATTGTTATTACATAAACTAAAGGATAAAGACCTTCATTTAAATCCATCTGCCACTCGCCGGGAGTTGATCCGAAGAGCATATTTCGACCTTATTGGCCTGCCACCAACCCCTGAAGCCGTCATTGCATTTGAAAATGACATCCGACCAAATGCCTGGGGAAAGTTGATCGACGACCTTCTGGCACGCCCCCAATATGGCGAACGCTGGGCCCGCCACTGGCTTGATCTCGTACGATTCGCCGAAACCAACGGCTATGAACGAGACGGCGAAAAACCAAACGCCTGGCGATATCGCGATTATATCATCAACTCTTTCAATGCCGATAAACCTTACAACACGTTCCTGACCGAACAAATTGCTGGCGATGAAATGGGTATTAGTTTTAATGCGGACCGAATCATTGCAACCGGTTTCTACAGACTCCATGTCTGGGACGACGAGCCGGACAATACACTGACCGCCGAATTTGACGACCTGGACGATATCATGGTCACCACAAGTGCCACTTTCATGGGTCTGACCATGGGCTGCGTGCGGTGTCACGACCATAAATACGACCCCATCAGCCAGTCGGATTACTATCAGTTTCTTGCTTTTTTTCGCAGCCTCAATCCCTATGGCCAGCACAAGATCGGCGGCGGTGGCCGCGGCACTGGCCGCATCACCAGACCACTGGCAATCGATTCCGTGGTTCAAAAATGGAATCAACAGAATGCTTCTGAATTAAAGATCAAGCGCGGCCAACTTGCTCTTGAAAAGTCCGAGCCCGCCAGAAAACTGCTGACACAAGCCATCGCACGAATGGAATCCGGCGCCGATGCCCCATTCGGCATCGCTCTGGCCATTGCCGAAGATCCAGTCAAACCAACCTATATTTTACGTAGGGGGGAAGCCAACAACCCATCCATCGAAGTCGCGCCGGAATTCCCTCAAATATTTGGCCATCCCTCGCCTTCAATCGTTCCACCCACAAATCAAACCAGTTCAGGCCGGCGACTGGCGCTGGCCCGCTGGATGAGCTCCAAAGATAACCCACTCACAGCACGTGTATTTGCAAACAGGCTCTGGCAACACCACTTTGTCCGGGGCATTGTTCCCACTCCCAACGATCTTGGCCGCACCGGTGAACTTCCATCACATCCGGAACTTCTCGATTTTCTTGCAGATAATTTCATTTCAAATGGATTTAGAATCAAGCCCTTGCACAAAAAGATCATGATGAGTCGTGCCTATTGCATGTCGTCTCGTGCCAATAATCCAATAGCAATCTCTAAAGACGAAGCCAACCTGCTGTTCTGGCGACAGAACCCGCGCCGAATTGAAGCCGAAGTCCTAAGGGATTCAATTCTCTCATTCAGCCGTTCCTTGAATTTGAAACGCGGTGGGCCTGGAATTTATCCCGCATTGCCGGAAGAAGTCTATAAAACTCAGGACAGCGCCCGTAAAGGCTGGCCTGAAAGCTCGCCCGAGGAGCAAAACCGACGCAGTATTTATATTTTCGTGAAACGGGCGCTCGTTCCGCCCATACTGGAAGTATTCGACTGCCCGACTACAACTGTACCAATCGGCACTCGGGCCATCACGACTGTGGCCCCTCAGGCACTGATGCTTCTAAATGATACCTTTATCCGCAAGCAGGCTGCAATTCTGGCAGCACGACTCCATAGCGAATCCGGCAATCAACTCGACCACCAAATACAACGCGGTTTTGAGATCGTCCTCCAGCGCCAGCCAAGCAGCATTGAAGCCCGGATCGCAACCAATTACATTCGTCAGCAGTCGTCAAATCCTAATTCCGCAGACATGGCCATGACCAACTTCTGCCTCTCGCTGCTGAATCTAAACGAGGTAATCTATGTCGATTAATCCCATTTCAAACCAATGCACAGGCTCACGCCGCGAATTCCTCTGGCAGTCAGGCTCTGGCTTTACTGGCCTTGCACTTACGGCCATGCTTGAGGCAGATGGTTTTTTTGGCACGACCGCCCAAGCTTCCGAAATTCAGGCCAACCCCCTGACCAATAATCCAATCCCTAAAAAAGCCAAGAGTTGTATTTTTCTGTTCATGTTTGGCGGCCCTTCGCAAGTCGACCTCTTTGATTATAAGCCAGAACTGCAAAAACGTGACGGCCAGACCATCGACAACGAATTCCGTCGAAATGTAAAAACCAAAGCCGTTTTACAAGCCTCCCGCCGAAGTTTCGCACGGCACGGGCAGTCTGGCCAATGGTGCAGCGATGCTTTCCCTAATATTTCCCGCCACATGGATAAACTCGCTGTCATCAAGTCGCTCTACAGCGATTCCTTTGCCCATGGTTCTGCTGTCTTGCAAATGAACACGGGCCGAATCCTTCAGGGCCACCCCTCGGTCGGAGCCTGGTTGAGCCACGGCATGGGAAGCATCAATAACAACTTACCTACACACATGATCATGCTTGACCCCCGTGGCGGCCCCACAACAGGTGCGCCCAACTGGTCCAGCGGCTACATGCCAGCCATGCATCAGGGAACCGTGTTACGCACCAACGGGCCTCCAATTCTAAATCTTGAGCCAGGCCAGGGCATGACTCACAGCATGCAGCGTCAGCAATTGCAATTCATCAATCAGCTCAACGCTGAACATTTAAAATCTCGCCCTGAGTTTTCGGAACTACAGGCCCGTGTTGCAAGTTATGAACTCGCATTTAAATTGCAATCGGCTGCCCCGGAGGCCCTTGACCTTTCGACCGAATCTGAAAAAACACGTGAAATGTATGGCTTGAACGATAAAAAAGGCGATCATCCCCTTACGCTCGGACCAGCCCCGTTCGGGCGACAATGCCTCACCGCAAGAAGGCTCGTGGAACGCGGCGTACGTTTCATCCAGATTTATTCCGGCGGCGGTGGTGCAGGTGGTCAGAACACTTGGGATGGCCATCAAGGGATTGAAGAAAATCTCACCATCCATGCACCTGAGGTCGACAAACCCATTGCAGCCCTCTTAACCGACCTCGAACAACGCGGACTACTTGACGAGACCCTTGTGGTCTGGGGCGGTGAATTTGGCCGAATGCCCGTCAGCGAAACTTTCAACACTGGCGGCAAACCAGGCGGCCGCGACCATAATCCCAAAGGATTCACATATTGGATGGCCGGCGCTGGCATCAAAGCTGGCACCAGCTATGGTGAAACCGACGACTTCGGACAGGACGCCGTCGTCAATCGTCACCATCTGCGAGACCTGCATGCCACCATTTTGCATTTGATGGGCCTTGATCATCGCAAACTGACATATTTCTACGGCGGACTTGAAAACAAGCTCACCGGTGTCCAGGAGGCCCAAGTCATCCAAGGCCTGCTCTCCTAAACAAAACCCATTTGGTGAATCCCCTAATATCATCTTGATGCTTGACAGCCATCGGCTTATCTGGGATTTTAATATCAATCCTGCCAATCTCAACCGATCACAACGCCACACCTCTAATTTTTGCCATTCACGTCAAAGGCCAAGTTCATGTTCCGAATATTTGAACCAGGTTTATCACGTCGCGAATTGATTCGCGTAGGCGGGTTGAGTTCATTGGGACTTTCATTGCCCGACCTTTTAAGAGGTCAAACCCAGGGCTCAAATTCCAATCCGGCCCAGAGTTTTGGCAAAGCCAAAAATGTGATATTTTTATGGCTTCAGGGCGGCCCACCACAGCATGAAACATTTGATCCCAAGCCAAATGCACCTGCCGAAATTCGCGGCGAATTCCGGCCCATTGCAACCAACGTGCCAGGAATCGACTTCTGCGAACTTTTGCCTAGAACTGCACGCATTGCCGATCAACTCGCAGTGGTGCGATCCATGGCAACGGCCAACGATCTGCACGACGCCAGCGGTTATTGGATCTTGACCGGCAAAAAATACACCGGCACAGAGTCTCGACAAATCAGCCCGACGGATTGGCCCTATTTCGGTTCGATCGTAAAACTTCTCAAGCCCAGCGAAGCCGTACCAGGCCTAAGTTCTGTTTGGTTGCCTGATCTTATGCGGCTCAATGACAATGTCACACCGGCTGGCCAGACTGCAGGCTTTTTAGGCAAGCGCTGGGATCCCGATCGATTCCTGTTTGATCCTTTTGCCAGTCAATTGAAATTGGAAGGCCTAAGCCTGCCCGACGATGTCTCGCCACTTCGCCTGTCATCGCGTCGCAGCCTCCTGCACCAAGTCGAGCAGCATCTCGACCGTTTCGAAACCAGCGGCGGGCCATCACTTTACGACCTTCAGGCAAGCCAGGCCTATGGGCTTCTGACATCCGGAAAGGCCAGACAAGCGTTTGATATTTCCGCCGAACCCGAAAAAGTCGTTCGCCATTATGGCGGCGGCCCATGGGCCAAGTGCCTGATTCTGGCCCGACGCCTCATTGAGGCCGGGGCCCGGTTGGTGCATGTCAACTGGCCCAGAGAAGGCGGCGACACGGCCGTGAGCAACCCTTTGTGGGACACACATGCCCAAAATGCCGATCGTCTACAAAATGTGCTTTGCCCCATGTTCGACGTCGGATTTTCCGCCATGATCGACGACCTGAAAACCAGAGGCCTGCTTGATGAAACCCTGATTGTCGCAATTGGCGAATTTGGCCGTACCCCAAAAATCAATGCTCATGGAGGCCGTGATCATTGGGGACACGTATTCAGCTTTCTGCTCGCTGGTGCTGGCATTGAAACCGCCCAGGTTTATGGATCAAGCGACCGCCAGGGAGCCTATCCCCAAACCAATAAAGTCGAACCTCAGGATCTGATTGCAACTCTATTTCATTTGATGGGAATCGGTCACGACACATTCTTTCACGATCAGACCAACAGGCCCATTCGAGTCACTCATGGCGAACCCGTCTGGCAACTATTGGGCGGGGGACAAGCGACAACCGATCGTCAAAAACCCGGCGGAAGCCTGGCATTCGTTCCCGAGTTTTCATCGGCATTATTATCCAACCCTGATTTCCCCAAAGGTACGGAATTGACTCCAGCAGAGCCTGGCCGACGTATCCAGGGCTGGCAGGCTTCTTCCCTTCTGGACCATCATACCAAACCAGGCTTCGGCGCATGGAGCCTTACCGATTCCGGAAAGGTTTGCATCGGAATTCGAAATGCAACCATTGCTGACAATACTAAAACCAGCTTCGTTGTACTCGCACAGGAACTGCGCAATCCACGTGCTGGAAAGTATCTTGCAAGTGCCAGATTCAATGCCGTTTCGTCCGCGGATTTCCATAAAGCAAGTCGTAATTCCATTCCAGCCAGGGCCTATCTTATTCTCTTTGGCTATTTGGACGGCCAAAAGAAAGATATTTCCAATATTCGCGAATTCGGCCGCTCGGAGTTTCTCCTCCATGAAACCAATAGCCATTTTGAAGCCAGTCTTTTGATCGCCCTGAAAAGCCAGGATGCAGGTGCGTCTGAAATTGAGCGTGGCGTAGGTGTCATGCTTCGTCTCGAATTCGATTCGACACAGAATCAACCCTGGCATGTCGAGATTCAATCCGTAAATGTCCAGCTAAACCCTCGACCACGTGATGAAACCGTGACGGTTTAACAAAAAATACCATCGATTTCGTGACGTCAAACCGTTCATGAACTCATCCCTCAAAGTCATTTGTTCTGGTTGATTACAAATTAACTTTTTACTGCCGGACAAAGCTGGAACTTGTCGTTTTTCGGTTTGCCCAATTCTTCAATTTCTGATAATAGAGACATCCATGTCGATGGTTCACCAATCCTGGCCATAAACTCTGGCACGATGCCTGAAGGTCTCAGCAACATGTCGATTTTCCTGGAAAACATCGGTAACATTCTGGGTATCTCAGACATGACTTTCTGTGCCTTGGCCACACTTGCTTCAATCCTGTTCACTTATGGTATCGGCCTGGTCGCTGTCAGAAAATTACCGTTCGAGAGCATTACGCTTTCAGGCGAGGGCGTTGGCTCATTCTGCAATGTCGTCGGCGTACTTTATGCAATTGTACTTGGCTATGTTTTGGTGAGCGTTTATGAAACCTACACCACTGCCAATGACAAAGTTGAGGCGGAAGCCTCCTTCGTGATCGACCTCCTACGAGATGCTGAAGGGCTGCCTTTGCACCAAGGCCTGATGTTGCGAACTTCCACAATTGCGTATTTAAATTCCGTGATTGATGAAGAATGGCCTTATATGATCAAAAACCGCACATTCTTTCCAGGAACATTTCATAAATTCAGTGATCTTTTCAAAACGGTACGCCTCATCAAATGCGATACAGAAGAAGAGCGATTATTTCTCGGTGAGATCGTGACTCGACTCAACGACCTTGCATCCACACGTCGCGAACGCATTCAAGTTGCTGATTCACGCATTCCAAATGTATTTTGGTCTTTATTGATAGGGGTCGGACTAGTCAATTTTGGCATGTCGTTTTTATTTCCGATCGAAAGCCCCAAAATTCGATTAGCGTTATTATGCAGCACTGCGGCCGTCATGACATTCACCACATTATTGATTTATGTATTGGACAGGCCTTACAATGGCACGCTCGGCATTCAGCCCGATTCCATGATCAAGGTTCGCAATCTGATCGTTCAAAATGGTATAGATCAGCATTGGAAAAATAAGCTGATTGAAGAGGTCAAGCCCCAACCAGCACTTGATCAGCCGATTGGCAAGGTCAAAGTTCTGGATTGATCCACCGCAGCCGCATGCATTGATTCAGCCTTTTGGCGCTGTTTCAATAATCCGTCAGACTTTTCGGCACAAATGCTGTGCGAAGGGCATTGAATACGGCGACCAGGTCGATGATCTCCTGCAAAAAAGCCCCACCTACCGGGCTCAATAAGCCCATCGACGCCAGTATCATCCCGCCCACACTAAAGGCCATTCCACCCACTGCGCTTTGCAATGCCACACGCCTTAATCGCGTGCCGATATGCAATAACTCGTCCACTTTTCGCAAACTGCCGTCCATCACCACAGCTCCTGCGGCTTCCGAGGTGATGTCGCTGTTCTGGCCAAATGCAACACCCACTGTGGCCGCCGCCAGCGCCGGGGCATCATTAATGCCATCGCCCATGAAGACGGTCGGGGCCTTGGCATTTTCAAGACGCACAATCTCGACTTTACCTTCTGGCGAAACACCCGCATGTATTTCCGTTATCCCAACATGGTCCGCCAAATAACGCACCTCGCTTTCGCGGTCGCCAGAGACCAGCAAAATCCGGGTCCAGCGGTGATGGGGCTTCAAGTGCTGAATAAACGATTGGCCATCAGATCGAGGCTCGTCTCGAAATAGAATCAAAGCGCCCAGGTGATCATCAACCCCCAATACACATTGCAAGCCTGCCGTATTTTCAGGCAGACGTGGTTCATCCTGAGGGTGTTTCGTCAGCCATTTCGACCGGCTTGTGATTTGCACACGATGGCCATCCACCTGACCAATCAGCCCCTGCCCAGGCCGCTCCGAGACCTCCGAAGCCTCGGCTGGCTTCAATTTGCGTGCCTGCGCTTCCATTAATAATGGCTCGGCAAGTGGATGTTTGGAATATCGCTCCAGCCCAGCAGCCAAACGAATCAAACCATCCTCGGTCATTTCGTTCATGGATCGAATTTCTGCAATTTTCGGGCGGCCATAAGTCAGTGTGCCTGTTTTATCAAAAATCGCCGTTCGGCAGGTGCTTAACCGTTCCAGGACCGATGGGTCCTTGATGATGATGCCCCGTCGGGCGGCTAAGGAAATCGACCCGAGAATTGCAACCGGTATTGCAATCAGTAACGGGCATGGCGTTGCAACCACCAGAACAGCCAGAAATCGCGTCGGATCCGAGCTCAAAACCCAGGCCAATACAGCAATTGCGACTGCAAGTGGTGTATAAAATGCGCCCAACTGATCGCCCAGACGTCGCAATTTTGGTCGGCTTTGCTCACTCTCTCGCATGACTCTCATGATTTTGGCGTATCGCGAATCTTCCGCACGTTTTTCCGCCTTGATGGTCAGGGCCGATTCGCCATTGACTGCCCCGGAAATAATGGATGTCCCTGGCGCTTTGGAAACATGATAGGGCTCGCCGGTCAAAAACGATTCATCCATCGTCGAATGACCTTCCACGACCAATCCATCAACTGGGCTTGTTTCATGCGGCAAAATGACAAGCATGTCGCCCACCTCCACATCAGCCAAGGGCACGTCGATCATGGCTGCACCCGCGCCGGTCAGCTTATGGGCTACACTCGGCAGACGCTTGGCCAGGGCCGCCAGGGCGGAGGTCGCTCGACGCACTGCGTAAGCCTCAAGCGCCTCGCCGCCTGAGAGCATCAACACCACCATCGAGCCAGCTAGATATTCCCCCAGCAAGGCTGAGGTAACTATAGAAATTCCTGCCAGCAGATCCGACCCAAATTCCAGGCGAAACACATGCCCAAGCAGGTCAATCACAAGCGGAATCCCGCCCAGCACCAGAACCACAATCAGGGGTATGTCAATATACTGGAGCCCATGAAACTCTCCTTCAATGCCGATGAGAAACCGAAAAACCAGATTCGCAACAATCCCGGTCACTGCCAGTATGGCGATCGAAATCTGAACGATTCCAGTGGTGGCTTGCGTGGCTTCCGGGCCATTCGATTTTGTCGTCATGATGCAGCACTTTTCCGTTAGGGAACTATCCGGATCAAGACTTTTGATCCGAAAATTGCACCAGGGTATCGACAATCTTGGACCACTTTGTGCACCATGATCTTAGTCTATGGCCCAACCCTTTGTGAAGCCAAGCATCGGCAAACCAGAGTCGTCCGATTTCCGACACGCCTGAGGTTCATCATAAATACCATGCGACACCTGCACATCGATCCCAAACTCTTTATCCAGAATCGCGATCGCTTAAAGGCCCGACTCATGCCTGGATCGCTGACTTTTGTCAATGCCAACGATATCCTGCCGACGAATGCCGATGGAACGCTCCTGATGCAGCCTAATTCCGACCTTTTTTATTTGACAGGTATTGAACAGGAAGAGTCTGTCTTAGCCTTGTTTCCAGACCATCCGGATGAATCCATGCGCGAAATCCTGTTCCTGCGCGAGCCTAATGAACACTTGAAAGTCTGGGAAGGCCATAAGCATTCCAGAGAGCAGGCCATCAGCATTTCGGGCATCCGAAATATCAAGTGGCTGAGCGCCTTGCCGACCCTGATCCGCCAATTGATGTGCGACGCGGATCATGTCTATTTAAATTCCAACGAACACAAACGTGCCGTAGTCGAAGTCGAAAGTCGTGATGCTCGATTCATCAATCACTTGCGCGCTCATTACCCGCTCCACCAATATCATCGTCTCTCCCGGATCATGCATCAAATCCGGTCGGTCAAATCCGATGTCGAGCTCAATCTTCTCAACAGGGCAATTTCTGTTACCAAAAAAGGCTTCGAGCGGGTCGCAAAAGCAACTCGTCAAGGTGTGACCGAATATGAACTGGAAGCCGAATTCATTCATGAATTCACTCGTAACCGATGCAAGTTTTCTTACAATCCAATTATTGCCGCAGGTGAGAATTCCTGTATCCTGCATTACAATCAAAACGACCAGACCTTAAAAAATGGCGACCTCCTACTGCTGGATGTCGGTGCGAATTATGCAAATTACAACGCAGACCTGACTCGCACCATTCCAGTCTCAGGCAAGTTTACAGCTCGACAGAGGGCCGTCTATGAGGCTGTCCTCAGAGTCCAGAAAGCTTCCATTGCAGGTGCCGTTGTCGGCAAGTTGCATAAAGATTGGTTCAAGGAATCTCAGGAGATGATGAATCAGGAATTATTGCAACTTGGACTGATCGAGCAGAAAGATATTGATGATCAAAAGCCAAGCGAGCCCGCATGTCGAAAATATTTCATGCACGGGCTCGGACATGTGCTTGGACTGGATGTCCATGATGTAGGGCTTATGCACGAACCGTTCGCGCCAGGCTGGGTGCTTACCGTCGAACCCGGAATTTATATTCCTAAAGAAGGTTTCGGTATCCGCCTGGAAAACAATATTCTGGTGACCGAAAATGGGCCAATGGATCTGATGGCAGATATCGCCATTGAACCTGATGATATTGAAGCCCTGATGGCCCAATAAATCCGTGCTCAGGGCATCGAACCTTTTTCGACCGGAAACCAATTGAGAGTCTAAATGAAAGCGGGTCAGCATTATGCAATCATCAATCAAACAGAGTCTTTCATGGATTGCAATTTTGGTGTCCAGCGGGACTGGCTTGATGCATCTGCACGCTCAAGGCAGACAGACAGATTACCAGCGGGCGATGAGCTTGAGCCAGAAGGTTGCAAACAAGGTCGCCCGCGAACAGATCCAGCCCTTCTGGCGGGAAAACGGTACGTTCTGGTATCGGATCAAGTCAAACAACTCAGGCCTTTTGGAATGGATCGAAGTCGATCCATCCAAAGCCCAGAAAACGACCATTTTGAATTCCGACGAATGGAAGTCGGCCTTGGCTAAAATGTCAGCCCAAAAGCCCTCTGGAAATGTGATTGAGGAACTGGAACCAGCTACCGTCCAATCCGGCCAACCCTTTTATCGTCTTAGAATTGGAAATCAATGGTGGATCTGGAATCCTGTTTCAAAAGAATTAAAAGCCGACCAATCGGCGAATTCCATAACCAAGCATGCAGGTCGCCAGAATGAGCCTCGCGCAAGCCTCAGGCAAGGGCCCGAGACCTTTCTGACACTGATCAATAAAACCATGGGGCTGGTCAATCTGCAATGGATTGATCCTGACGGCAAGCCCAAAGGTTATGGACACCTTCAACCTGGTCAACAGCGGCGTCAACACACATTTGGAGGCCATGTCTGGCGTGCCTTCGACGAGAAAGGCGACGATCTCGCATGGATCGAAGCCGACGATGAGCCAATGATTGTCGAAATTCAAGCCCAGCCAGCCAAGCCAGCTCAGGACAAGCCCACCAGCAACAAGCGCAGTGCAAAACCAGACGGAAAAAGGCCATCACGATCAAGCAAATTCGAAATCCGTGATTTTAACATTTACCAGATAAATCCAGAACCCAATCCGGCATACGCCTTAACGCTTGACGGCTCTCAGAACAATGCCTATCGAGGCCCATTCCTGCAATCGCCAGATGGACGGTTTTTACTGGCTCAGCGCGTCGTTCCCGAACAGATTCACAAGGTTACCATCGTTGAAAGTTCACCCAAAGAACAGCTTCAACCGAAACGGATTGAATTTCAATACCTCAAACCAGGCGATCAGATCGAACTGGCAATGCCTTGTCTCATTGACTTGAATTCACGTAAATCCATCGCTCTGGACAATTCACTTTTTGAAAACCCATGGAGCCTGGGAAACTGGCACTGGGCTGAGGATTCCAGCGAGTTTTATTTTCTCTACAACCAGCGCGGCCATCAGGTGTTCAGACTGATTGGAATCGACCCCATAAATGGCAGAGCCCGAATCGTTGCCGAAGAAAAATACCCAACTTTTGTAGATTACACAAATAAAATCTGGCACATTTGGCTTGAAGACTCCAAGAAATTGATCTGGATGTCTGAGCGATCCGGGTTCAACCACCTTTATGTGATCGACGTCAAATCAGGCACGACCGAAAAGGCCCTGACAAAGGGCGATTGGGTAATCCGTAAAATTGAGAAAGTCGATCATCAAGCCCGCCAGATCTGGTTTTATGCGGCTGGAATCGACCCAAAGCAAGACCCCTACCATTTGCATTTGGCACGTGTGAATTTCGATGGATCACAATTCCAAGTCATGACCGAAGGTGATGGATCACATTCTGTCACATTCTCACCCGATGGAAAATATCTGCTCGATCGCTTCAGCCGAGTCGATTTGCCACCCGTTTACGAACTCAGATCCGCAACAAATGGCCAGCGAATCATGATTCTGGAAACTGCCGATGCCACTTCGCTGATTCAAAACGGGTGGACGATGCCTCAGAGATTTGTAACCAAGGGACGAGATGGCAAAACCGATATCCATGGAGTCATTTACACTCCATCAAATCTCGACCCACTCAAGAAATATCCAGTGGTTGAAGAAATTTATGCGGGTCCGCACGGTGCCCACGTACCCAAAAGCTGGGGCTTGCAGATGCGTCAGCATCAAATGGCCGAACTCGGTTTTATTGTGGTACAAATTGACGGCATGGGCACCAACTGGCGAGGCAAGTCGTTTCATGACGTCGCGTCGAAAAATCTGGCTGATGCCGGTTTCCCTGACCGTAAAATCTGGATCAGGGCGGCGGCTGAAAGTCGGCCCTGGATGGATTTATCGCGTATTGGAATTTATGGTGGTTCCGCCGGCGGCCAGAATGCGATGCGGGCTTTGATCGACCACCACGATTTCTATAAAGTCGCCGTGGCCGATTGCGGTTGCCATGATAACAGAATGGACAAAATCTGGTGGAACGAGCAATGGCTGGGCTGGCCTGTGGGCGAGCAATACGATCGCAATTCAAATTCCGTTCATGCACACAGAATGCAAGGCAAACTACTTTTAATGAGCGGCGAACTCGACCAGAATGTCGATCCCGCAAGCACCATGCAAGTGGTGAACGCCTTGATCAAATCAAACAAGGATTTTGAATTACTGATCATACCAGGCGCAGGTCACGGCTCTGCAGAGACTCCTTACGGAAGCCGACGACGCATGAATTTTCTGGTGCGTCATTTATACGGTATCGAACCTCCCAGCCAATAATTGTCCTTTTTTATGATCAAACTCAAAGATAGAGAGCAGCCCCTACAATCAGAATAATCCAATCAATCGGCGAGTTCTGACATCTTATGTGCTTCAATTGTTTTTCCTCGGGGCCGTCTAGTGTCGATTATAAACCATATCAAATGCTGTCACAGGATGAATGACAGCCGGAATGGCTAAGCAGGAGATTCGGCCACATGCTACGTTTTAAAATGAAACGGCTTCCATGCCTCGTGCCGTTTACAGCGGCCATCTACTACACCTGGTTTTGCATACCCCTTTTTGCCCAGGAATCTGCATTGGTGGATCCTGCCCAATTCGGCTTGGAAATTCCATCGGTTGCTCCTGGCGAAGTCCCAATCTCTCCATTAATTTCAAATTCGGTTGCCGCGCCGCCTGGAGTTTTAAGATCCGAAGAAATGGCAATGCAATCGCCCTTGGACATTGCCATGGAGTCCATTTTTGGTCAGGCAGACTCAGCCAATTGGAGACCGCTCTCGATCCAGAATTTCTTTACGGAAGGCTGGAACGAGCCGTTTGTATTTACACCCCGGTCGACATCCGGTGCGCCTCGTCAGGGCTGGATCAACTCGTTTGACGGGGTCATGTACCGTGTATGGATTAATGCTTTTGGATATCGTCAGAATGTCGGACGAAATGGCAATTCCTATTTTTCAGACTTTTCAATCTTTGTGCCAATAAACCGTCGCCTTGATATCCGTCTTGACGTGCCCTATCTCAATACGAACAAGGGCGGTACAAATAATGGTTATATCACCCAATTCGGCGATATGAATCTAGCCGGCAGATTTTTATTGCATGAGACCCGAGACACATCCATCATTGCGGTTGCCGGTACAAGCATCCCAACTGGCCAACCCGCTACTGGTGGCGGTGCCACCCAGTTGGGAGCAGGTTTGCAATTCTGGCATGCCATGGAAGATCGATGGGTGATTCGTGGAGGAGCGAATATTACGGTTCCAGCCTCAAATCGGCCTGATGGTATTCGAACCAATGGCAATGTGAATATGGCGATCGGGAAATACATAACCGAACCTGGTACACCGTGGTTTGGCGACATGGTGCTCTACACATCGGCCAACCTGATTACATCGCTCGACAATCGCAGCTCAAACAATACTTATTTCAGCTTGACGCCCGGATATCGGGCAGAAATCAGCGATAACTGGTATCACCTGGGTGGTGTGGAAGTTCCGATGGTGGGTGGGCCGTCGTCATTTACATACGGGTTGCAATTCTGGATCCTGAAGGTTTATTAATGTCGAATCCGTCCATCATTCCTATTGATGACATAGAGGACCCCCGCCTTGATATTTATCGCTCGTTAAAATCCACAAATTCCACTCGAGACCTGAATCTCTTTGTGGTGGAGGGTTCGCTGCTGGTAGAGCGTCTGCTGGAATCAAGATACGAGACAGAGTTTATTTTAACACATTCCGACTGGCTGAAAGAACCGAAGTTTCATATCCCTGATGAAATGACAATTTACTGTACCAGTCGTCAGATGATGACGCAATTGGTCGGGTTCTCGTTTCATCAAGGCATTATGGCATGCGGCAGACGACGGAATTGGCCGGCTCTGGGCGAATTGCTTTCGGATCAGGCTCGAGATTCAAAGACAATGATAATTTGTCCAGCCATTGACAACCCGGAAAATCTCGGCTCTATTGCTCGAACCGCAGAAGCTCTAGGCGTTGGTGCAATAATTGTTGGGCAGGAAAGCCCAGACCCACTCTCGCGAAGGTTGACCCGCGTTTCGATGGGTGCCACATTAAAATTACCGATCTTGAAATATTCGAATGTCCATGATGCGCTGGATGAATTAAAACAGGCCGGGTTTGATTTTGTGGCGACTCTGGCACAGTCGGATTGCGAAGAGCTTTTCGCGTTTCGTCGCCCTGACAAGATCGGCTTGCTACTGGGCAGGGAACGCGAAGGTCTGTCGCCCGATTTTGCAGAGCGGGCCGACCATCGGGTCACAATCTCAATGATCCCCGGGGCCGACTCTCTGAATGTCTCCGTTGCAGCAGGCATTTTTTTGTATCATTTAAGCCTCTGTAAAATGATTGATTCAGGCTAAAGAATTAAAAAGTGGCCATGACCTGTGTAGCCCTCTCGAATCGGTTTGGCTATGATATGGCCATAATGGTTGGTGCTGAGCCTCCAAACATCCATGAAAAATCACGCCAGCTTCAAAAAAACTGGCATTCAATGGCGAACCTTGACGATCAAAAAAACATGAGCAAACGGATTTTCATCTCTGCGGGCGAACCCTCTGGCGACGTTCATGGCTCCAATTTGGCCAAGGCCCTGAAAGCTCAATGGCCGGATTGTGAGCTCATCGGTTTTGGCGGCCAGAAAATGGCCGATGCCGGTGTGGATTTGAATTGCAAATTGACCGACCACGCTGTGATGGGTTTCGGGAAAGTGGTCGGCAAGATCGGCACCTTCCTGGGGATCGTAAAACAGGCGGCCAAAATATTTGACGAACAAAGGCCCGACGCCGTGGTACTGATCGACTACCCGGGTCTGCACTGGTGGATTGCCAAGCGTGCCAAGCAACGCGGCATTCCGGTTTTTTACCACGTTCCGCCCCAACTTTGGGCCTGGGCTGGCTGGCGTGTGAAAAAGGTCAAGGATCGATTCAGTTATCTCTTTTGCAGCCTTCCGTTTGAGCCAAAGTGGTATGCGGATCGCGGATACCCTTATGCAGAATATATTGGTCATCCTTTTTTTGACGACCTAACCGCACGCACTGTCGACCAGGCCTGGGTTGACTCTCAAAAGGCTCGATCAGACCATTGGCTGGCAATCCTGCCGGGCTCGCGTCAACAGGAGATTGAAAGCAATCTGCCGATGATGATCAAAGCCATCGAGCGGGTCTCTCAACAGCGGCCTGATGTTCGATATGCTGTGGCCTGCTTGTCAGACGCTCATAAAACCAAAGTTGAGAAGGTCCTCCACGATCACCCCCTGCCAGCTTGGTTTATGGATCGAATCGAGCTTTTCGTCGCCAAAACGCCCGAGATTTTAAGAATGGCTGAAATGGCCTGGAGCGTCAGCGGCTCTGTCAGCCTGGAACTGATGTACGAGACTGTACCCACAGTGATCGTTTATCGAGTCAAGCCGATCCAGATGCGAATGAGTGATCTTCTGCTCTGCTCGCCCTATATTACTCTGACAAACCTGCTCGCTGGCTGGGATGTCATGCCTGAATACCCGACTGAGACCAATGTGGATAAGGAAATGGCCGAATGGGCCATGCTCTGGCTCAATGACCCCTCAGAAGCCCAGCGAAAACGCCAGGCCCTGGCGGCTCTAAGAGACCAATTCTGCCAACCAGGCGCTTCGGCGACCGCAGCCGCCAGAATTGCCCAAATTCTTGAAGCCTGGTCCAAGATGAAATAAGGCGGGCAGGACCGGATCAAATCTGGTGCTTACGAATCCATCTAAGGATCCTGCCCAGAATCCCTTACTCTGCCAGACCTTGCTTGAGGTTCTCGCGCTCTGCGGCCTCAGGCTTGACGTCAGGCTCAAGCCTTAATCGACGAATCCGGTTCGGGTCGGCTTGAACAATCACCAACCGCCACGAGTCAAAACTCACACTGTCGCCCGGTCGGCCCAATCGCCCAAGCTGTTCGAGCATAAAGCCGCCTGTGGAGTCGGAATCGGTTTCGGGCAAGTCAATCTGGATGGTCTCGGCAAGCCGGTCGAGTGGACAGGATGCATCCACATCGTAGATGTTGTCGCCCAGATGTTCAATCATCGGCGTTTCCCGGTCGAATTCGTCCTGGATCGGACCAACAAGCTCCTCCAGCACATTTTCAAGACTCACCATGCCAATCGTGCTGCCATATTCATCCACAATCATGGCCAAATGCACCCGATTGCGCTGAAACTCGATCAGAAGTTTATCCAGATGCTGCGACTCAGGCACAAACGGCACGGCACGCGCCAGCTTGCGAAGATCAGGCCGAAGATTACTCTGGCTGATCACCGTTTGGAAGAGATCTTTGACATGGATCATGCCAATGACTGTGTTGAGGTCCGATTCACACAAAGGAAATCGTGTGTGGGCGGCCTGACGGGCCACTCGCAAATTGTCCTCAATCGGTCGAGAGAGACTCAAATAGACAATGTCAGGCCTGGGCACCATGATCCGGCGAGCGGTTTTGTCCTCCAAATTGAGGACGTTTTCAATCATCACTCGCTCGTTGCGCGAAAGATGGCCACCCGCAACCGAGTGCTCGACGATCAATCGAAGCTCATCCGCCGTGTGAGTCAACTCATCATTGTGCAGGTTTCCAAGACCAACCAGCTTCAAAAGGCATTCACTGGCCTTGTTGAGCAGCCAGATAATCGGGAAAAACAGGTAATAGAAAGCCAGCAACGGCGGCCCTGTCCAAAGGGCAACTGGCTTGGCGATTCTTATCGCGAGGCTTTTTGGCACCAGTTCGCCCAGCGAAATGTGCAAGAATGTCACAATCAGAAACGATACGGCCGGGACAAACGGGAAGCCGTGGTTCGCAGAGGCTGGGTCTGGCACCTGGCCAAGCCTGCTGAGCAAAGAGTTTATGGCAGGCTCGACAGAACTCTCAATCGTCCAGCCCAAGGCCAGACTGGCCAGTGTGATACCCAGTTGAGAGGCAGATATGTAAGTATCCAGCCTCCCAAGAATCTTCAACACAATTTTAGCGGCCCAGTGACCTTCGTCGGCCATCTGTTCAATTTGGGTGTGACGCACTTTTACAAGTGCGAATTCCGCGGCCACAAATACCGCGTTTGCGAAAAGCAACGAAGCCACCAAGGCGAGATCAAACAGGCCCATCGACGGCTGGGTCCGAGTGTAAAACCCGGCTCCTCAAAGTCAGTTAACCCATCGTAAGAAGACACGCCTCCAAACGACTGCACCATTATATCAGTTCAACAAGTTTTGCATCATGAAATTCAAGAGATTTTTGAAAGTTAAAAACAAAAGCCATCCTGAAATCAGGATGGCCCTTGAACTCCTCGTCTTGGACTCGAACCAAGAACACTGCGATTAACAGTCGCATGCTCTACCAATTGAGCTAACGAGGAATGTACCCAAATAATAACCCACCGTGTGCTACTAATCAAGCACTTTTTAAAATTGCTTGACCATTTTTGGAGTTATTTCTTCGAAGTGCTGCTCGTCTCAGGCTTTTCTTCAGGCTTACCATGCGTATCAATGGCCCGCTCAAGCAAGCCAACGATCAATGCATTTAACGAAGCCTTGTCATCCTTCGCCCAACTCGCAAGGCTCTCATGAATCCTGGGTGGCATCCGAATCTGGAAGTGAACGACAGTTTCTGGCATGATACAACCCCTTTATGACTAATCAGATGCGGCAACGTAGATGAATTCCCCGACATGCTGGAATACTCCATGCACTCACACATCAATTCATCCTTAGTTTTCAAGCTTCACAAGGAATTGTCAACCTACACACACCAAAAAAAGTTCCGTGTATCAAAAAAGCTCTCCCGGACACCCCCACCCGAAATCGGACCAAAAGACCGGAATATCCAAAGCAACTCGTTTCAGGTTTTACGATTGCGGTACTCCAGAATCCACCTGCACACAACCCCATGAAACTCGACTGGCCCACCACCCCAAAAATCGTTCAATCCTTGAAAATATCCGACCAACCCCTGATCAAACCATCGCTATTGGATACAAAAAGAGTAGTGGTTTAGGTTGCCCAACCGGGCAGCCAAGCCAACCAAGCCTGAGCTCCGGCAGACAGATTTCGCAGTCTGGGCGGAAGGCGGAATCAACCTGACTTGGTGTCCGGGGTCTGACTGGTGATCTCAAGGAATGGCCACTGCCGAGATTTCGGTAGTGGCTTTTCTTCTACTACTTTAAATCGAAATTTATGCTTTTTTTGAAACCTTTAAACCATACCTGTTGGAACTCGAGCCCATTTTTGACTATACTTTTGAAAAGTCCGGTGGGAACAAGTTTGTCTCTGGCACCTGCGACTCAGGTTCACCCGAGCTTGGTCTCGTTCTTTCGCTCGACCGGCACTGATCATTGCTTCATGGCCGACATCTTCTACGGTCATTCGTCACGAGGTCTATTGTATGAGTACCGATTCGGAATTGCCCGGTATCTATTATCCAGGGCTGGAAGGCGTCATTTCCAATGAGACTGCGATCACAAACCTTGAGGGTCGCAAAGGTGACGGCGATCTGGAGTATCGTGGCTACCGGATCGAAGATCTGGCTGACCATGTCTGCTATGAGGAAGCGTCCTACCTTTTGCTTCACGGCGAACTGCCAAACACCAGCCAGCTTGCTGAATTTGACAGCCGGTTGCGTGCCCAGCGGTCGATTCCTGCAGAGCTGATCGAACTGCTTCGGCAGATTCCGAAATCCGCCCACGGGATGGATGTCCTGCGCACGAGCCTGAGCATCATTTCGCACTACGACCTTGAGGTAAACGCCTCTCCCACAGACCACGCAGCGAATGTCCGAAAAGCCGAACGCATTGTGGCGAAAACTGCCACCGCTGTGGCCGCCCGCGAGCGACTATTGGCAGGCCTTGAACCAATCGCGCCTGACAAATCGCTCAATCATGCCGCCAACTTCCTCTATATGTATAATGGTGTGAAGCCTAGCGATTCCATGGCGAAGGCATTTGACCTCTCGCTCGTGCTTTATGCCGAACACGAACTGAATGCCTCCACATTCGCTGCCCGTGTCACAGTCTCCACTCTCTCTGACATCTATTCCGGGATCGTTGCCGCCGTCGGCACCCTCAAGGGATCATTGCACGGTGGTGCCAACGAAGAGGCCTGGAAAGTGCTTGTCGAAGTCGGGTCGCCCGACCATGCCGAAGACTGGATCCAGGATGCACTGGTTCAGAAAAAACGGATCATGGGCTTCGGTCACCGCGTTTACAAGACCGGAGACCCACGAGCTCGGATCCTCAAAGTCTGGTGTCAGAAACTGGCTCAGGAAATTGGCGACGACCGATGGGAGAAAATCGCCGAACCAATCGAGCGAGAAGTCACCATCCAGAAGAAACTCCCGCCTAATGTCGACTGGCCTACCGCCCGTCTTTATTATTACATGGGCCTCAAGACCGAAGTCTACACGCCAATCTTTGCTTTGGCCCGCGTCTCCGGCTGGTCAGCCCATATCATCGAACAACTCGATTCCAATCGCCTGATGCGCCCTCGGGCACGCTACACAGGCCCGGCCAATCGGCCAATCAAACCGATCGACCAGCGCGGATGAGAATCGTCTGACTGAACATCTTCTAAAATCCAAGCATCTTTTTCGTCCAAGGCGTTGTTTAAAAACAACGCCTTGTCCCTTGAAACTTCCAAACCACCCACTTCAAAAAAATTTCAGTTCGTCATCAATCCCAAAAAAAAGCACTCTCGATCCGAGAGTGCTTTTCGTCATTCAGGGAATATCCAGCAAATCAGTCGACTGGTTTCGCTTGGTTGGCGGATTCTGAAGTCGCCGCTGGTGCCGGTGCGGCCTCTTCCGATGTTGCAGGAGTCTCAGGCTTATCCGTTTCAGATTTAGGCTGAATGGCTTTGCCTGATGGATTTGCAAGCTCTTTCAAGCCCTTTTGATCGACACCTTCCACAGGCGACGTTCGTAGGTTACGCATCGAATAACCAAGAACTCCTGGAAGCCGTGTCAATGGCAGTGGCCGAATCCCAAGACTCCTCGCTTCTCGCAAAACTTCATTGCGACGCTGCAAGAAATCCCGTTCCGCCTGACTCAATTCCCTCAGCTGTTGGGCCGTCATTGGGCGGTCGTCATCCACATACCAGGCAATCTGACCGGAAAGCTTGCCCACCTCAGCTTCTTTGCCCTTGTCCAACTTTAGGTCATAAGTGACCACCCCACCGGCTGAGCTGATCATGCGTTTGAGATCGGCCCGGTCGTCTTTACCGTCCAGATCGAGGTCAAGCGAACCAATCAGTGCAAACTTCTGAGGATCCGAAGCATTCCAGCCAGCCGAATAAAGCAGGTCGCCAGCAACAATCGGCTTGGCCAGATCCTTGGTCTCAATGATTCTGCCAATACTATACTGATTGCCGACTTCGGTCACTTCAATCTGGCCTTTTGGCTTGTCGCTTGGAATTCCGACAGCCTTCTTGTCAAAAACTGTGAATCTCATCGTGGGCCGAACACCCATGGAACGATTCACATCCATACGAATCTGCTTCGTCAAATAATCGACAAACGAGATCGTACCGTCCTTGACATCAAGCACCTCTTCCTTACGCTCAATCCTCTCGCGAAGACCAATCAATTGGCCACGAAGATCCGTCTTCTCCGTAGTGTGCTTGCCGCGCTCTTCAGCCAGAGTGCCCTGCATGGCAGCAAGTTCTGTCTCTTTCTGATTCGATTCGCGACGTGAGGTTTCCAGATTTTCCGTTAGATCCACACGACCTTCTTCATGCTTCTTCTGCTCAGCCTGAAGATCCGTTTTAACCTTCTTCAACTCATCGCTTGAGGTTTTGAGTTGGGCTTCGTGAAGGTTGTTCACATTTGACAACGCTTTACGAAGATTGTAGTTATCCAGAAAGAAGGCAATTTCCGTATCGATCGTTGCCTTCACCAAGTCATTCAGATTCTCAACCATCGAACGCAGGTCAGCCGTCGGGTTGGCCTGAATCTTCTTGGCCACACGCTCCTGATCTTCCAGTACGATCGCCAGATCCTGGCTTTTCACCAGCTCAGCTCGCACTTGAGGCGCATCAGGCACCTTCGACTTGATACTCTTCTCCGCATTTTCACGCAAGCCCGCTACGGTTTTGTTGATCGAGGCTTTAAGCCCGTCCACTTCCGCAAACGTGCCGCCTTCGCCAGCCTTCAAATTCGCATAACCTAAAGCAATCCCCAAATTCTTGAGGGCCTCCTCAGATGCGGTTTGCTGGGTTGTGGCTTCAGTCGCTTTTTTGCTCTCAGCCGTCGCCTTGGTGTTCGCCTTGGACGACTCACTGTAGAAGTAATACGTCGTGCTTGCAAAAAGCACTGTGAATGTGGCCAACGCAGCCACGGCAATTTTCAAACCCTGATTATCGTTGCTCGCCGCCATGGTTCATTAGCTCCTACCGGATGAACTCTGAAGCCGGAAGGCCATCAATTATCCGATTATGGCACATGAGCGATGCTCATACGTTTCTAAGTTCCAAGATTCCCCATCTTTCATGTGAGTTTGATACGGCGATTCGACTTATGACGATTTTAACGCCACTCGTCGACCCCCACTTACCATTCACATGTTGACGAAATCCACCCCCGACACTTAGCCTACGTACAATCCATCAATTCTTCTGTGACTTCAAATCAGCAATTCGGCACGTTCCCTCTATCCATCACTATTGATTTTGACGCCCCATCTCATCGAAAAGTTCAAAACCATGGCCAATCGACCAAAATTCTTCATTCTCGACTCATTTTCTCTAATTTACCAAGTTTATCACGCAATACCAGCCATGACCGGTCCAGCCGGTCAACCAACTCACGCCGTTTTCGGAATCATGAGGGATTTGATGAACCTCATTAAAACCCATCAACCCGATTATCTCGCCGCCGCATGGGATGGACCAGGACCCGTTTTCCGTGAGGCCATCCTCCCCTCTTACAAAGCCCATCGCGAAGCCATGCCCACCGATTTACGCCTCCAGTTGCCCGTCATCAAAGAAGCCATTGAAGCCTTTGAAGTGCCTGTCGTGGAAGCTCTCGGATCAGAAGCCGATGATGTTATCGCCACACTCGCCAGAATGGGCGTCGAGCAAGGCTTCGACGTCATCATCTGCACCTCCGACAAGGACGCCCGACAGTTGATCGGCCCCCAGGTACGCCTCTTCAATATCCGAAAACAAGAGACCATGGATGAAGCCGCTCTACTTGCCGACTGGGGCATCAGACCCGATCAGATCGTCGATCTGCTCGCTCTCACTGGAGATGCCGCCGACAACATCCCTGGAGTACCCGGAATCGGCGTTAAAACCGCAGCACAACTGCTCCAGCAATTTGATACGCTCGACAACCTGCTGGCCAACCTCGACAAAGTCAAAGGCGACAAAAAACGCGAATCCCTTAAAGCACATACTCAAACGGCACTGACCGCGAGAACCCTCGTCAAGTTGCAGACAGACCTCGCACTGGGCACCGACTGGGGTACCCTAAAACTCACCCCGCCCAACATTCCTAATGCCGTTAAACTCTGTCAGCAGTGCGGATTCCATAAATTTCAGAAAGATTTCGCCGACCTCTATGGATCAGCCACTCCCGCTCAGGAATGGCATTCCGACTATCGCACCATCGACACTCCCGAATTGCTCGACATGTTTGTCGACCAACTCGCCGGCCAGGCCCGATTCTGCCTCGACACCGAAACCACCGACAAAAACCCATGCCGCGCCAAACTTGTCGGCCTTTCCTTCGCATGGCAACCAGAACTGGCTTACTATATCCCCTTACGTGGGCCAATGTTCGATAGAAAACTAGACGAAAGCCTTGTCCTCGAAAAACTGCGGCCCATCCTCGAAGACCCTGATCGCACACTCGTTGGCCAAAACATCAAATACGACTCGATTGTACTCGCCCAGGCTGGCCTCACACTCGCCGGCAAAATGATGGACACCATGGTCCTGAGCTATCTTCTGGAATCGGGTGAACGAAACCACAGCCTTGACGAACTCTCCCAGCGCCTCCTCGATCATGAAATGATCCCCATCTCAAGCCTAATCGGAAAAGGCAAAAACCAGAAAACCATGGACCAAGTCGATGTGGCCCTTGTCGCCACCTATGCCGCCGAAGATGCGGACGCCACTTGGAGAATCCTCGAAAAACTCGAGCCAATCGTCCGAGAACAAAACCTCTGGACCACCTACAGCACCGTAGAGCAGCCCTTGATCCAAGTCCTGGCCCGAATGGAAATGGCCGGCGTCATGGTTGATGTGCCCCGACTCAGGCAGCTCTCCGACGAATTTGCAAACCGACTCGATCAAATCGAAACATCCATTTACCTTCACGCCGGCGGCACATTTAATATCGCCAGTGCCCAACAGTTACGCGAAATACTCTATGACCGCCTGCAATTGCCTGTGCTTGGCAAAACTCCCGGCGGCGAACCCTCCACCGCTGCTGAGATCCTCGAAGAACTCGCCCCACTTCACCCCATGCCCCGACTACTCATGGAGCACAGGCAGCTTTCAAAACTCAAAAATACCTACCTCGATGCACTGCCCCAAGTCGTGGGCCAGGATCGTCGCGTTCATGCCTCGTTCAACCAGACCGTCGCCGCCACTGGCCGACTAAGCTCCAGCGACCCAAACCTTCAAAATATCCCCGTCCGATCCGATCAAGGCCGACAGATCCGGCAAGCCTTCATTGCACCAGGCCCAGAATGGCTCCTCTTGACCGCCGACTACAGCCAGATCGAACTCAGAATTCTGGCCCACTTTTGCCAGGACCCCGGATTACTCGAAGCCTTCCACACCGGTCGCGACATCCATAATGTCGTAGCGGCCCAAATTTTCAGCGTAGACGAATCGGATGTGACTGAAGAGCAACGCCGCCAGGCCAAAACCGTCAACTTTGGCGTCATTTATGGCTTGAGCGCATTCGGGCTGGCAAGCCGCCTGAACATCAGCCAAAACGCCGCCGCCTCATTTATTGAAGCCTATTTCGCAAACTATCCAGGTATCGACACCTGGATGACCACCATCCTGGAAGAAGCCAAATCCACTGGACAGGTCAAAACCATCCTCGGCCGACGACGACCAATCCAAGGCATCAAGGCCACCACAGGTCGCCACCGCAACCTGGCCGAACGCACGGCCATCAACACCGTCATTCAAGGCTCGGCAGCAGACTTGATCAAAATGGCGATGATCCAGATCGACCAAGAACTACGCATCTTGAAATTAGAATCGCGTCTGATCCTGCAAATTCATGACGAACTCGTCTTTGAAGTGCCAAAGACGGAACTCGCTCAAGTCCGCGAACTGGTGCGAAGACTCATGAACACCGCCCTGAATCTGGATGTACCACTGGAAGTGGACATAGCCGCTGGCCAAAACTGGCTGGACGTGGACTGATCTCCACCCAGCGCATTTCAAATCATCCAGTTTCTCTTTGAAAAAAAAACGGCCACTGGCCCGCCAATGCTCAGGGACGTAATCGCTTCCAATCACATCTCCGGTTCCTATCCGTGGACAATCTAGAATGCCACATTATCTCATCACCAATTGGCCCCACCTTCGGTGAAACGGAACAAAATGACTCCGATACCCAAATTAGAAAAAGAGTCATCATTTTGTCTACATTTTGGCTCCAGACAATCGTTTGCAAACCAATTGACTTACCATACGAGGTCGGAATTAAATGACTCGCTCAGGCAGAGATTATTTTCAACCTTCCAAATAAGAATGCGGGCATCTCGGGAACCTCTTATGTAATTATGTTTTTCGTTTGATCCAAAGCGTTTGAGCGATTGCCGAGAATCATCGTAAAACTGAAAATGCGATCTATCTGACCATTTTCATCATGATGTTGTTTTTTTATGACTATCTGAAGCATTGCTACAAAGTTTTCAGGAATCGGTTATGATGCAGACCTGCAAAGTCAGTCCTCTGTCGTGGGTATGGGCTCGCATTTCCAGCAACCATTTGGGTTTAGGTTTTCGGACGGGAGTATCTTCAGGACATGAGCTCAACCAGCAATCCGACAAACCACGATCGATCCACGGGTCAAATAGGCAGAGGGATGGCCCTCTATCTTTGGCCAATGATCGTGACCGCGGGAAGCATTACCGTTTTGTCGATCTTGCCGCACTTGATCAATTGGGTGAGATACGGGGACTTCTCGTTCTGGAGCAACTCCGACAACTTTGTGTACATGGCCTTCCACAAGGCCAATTACTTTGGATCCTGGCATTTGAACGACCCATACCGACCCGCCAGCGAAGGCGGCTCTGTGCTTTATTCCTGGATTCACACGGTGCCCATCAGTCAGCTTGTTCATAGGATCGGTTGGGGCGCTGAAGAATTGAACTTGATTTGGCGGTTGCTCGGTGGTTTCTCGCTCGGTGTGTCAGTTTTTTTAATCACGAACTACTTGTTCCGAAACTCTACTGAAGGCCCTTGGGTGGCTTGCTCGGCAGCTTTGATTTTTGTGTCTGATCCTGGATCGATTGATGGCCGATCTTTTATTCAGCCATTTCTGATTATAATTCAACGAGTCGCTCACCCTGAGATTCCGATTAGCGACGATCTTGTGCTCCCGTTTTTCCGAGTGATCACACCGCTTACCAATTATTTTCTCCCGATAATCGCCTTGCTGGCCATTTTTCGTGCTGAAAACCGGGTTTGGACCGTAGTGGCAGGCATTGCGCTAGGATTAAATATACTGACATATTTCTTTTATTGGACAGTATTGATTCCAGTGATGGGAATTCTGGCTGTAGCCTCACTCATTCTGGCCAAACTCGGTATTGAGCAAGAAAGACATAAAAAATACGCCAGAAACCTGATCATGGCATTGATCATTGGTGTGCTGATTGGATTACCTGACGTGATTTTCAAGCGACAAATTCAAAACCAGGCAGGAGCTCAGGCCATTTTAGACAGACTTTGCCGTGGCCAAATCATGCCCAAGGGCGATTCGATTCGTTTCATCTATCTTTTCAATCGATTTTATTTTTTGGAAATCAGCCTTTTGACCGTAATGAGTCTGGTGATTCGCCACCGAACTTTGTGGACAATATGGCTGACTTCGATTTTTGCCTTTATCATGACCAATAGTGCAATTCTGACAGGCTTGGAATTTGAGAACTGGCATTGGAGCTACCTTTCCCACCCAATGTTGGAACTCGGACTGATTTATGGTTTCTTCCAATGGCTTGCACCTTATAAAACCGGCCGAAGACTGATTTATTCGGCATCTCTGGTTTATTTCCTGATTGGCTTGGGTTTACGCACACATGGAACAGTCGTATCGATTCAACCAGCACGATACCGGCAGATGCAACAGGATACAAAAGCATTACTTGGCCCACTTGAAGCATTGCAACTAAATTCGAATGCAGCGCTGATCGGGCCTGGCGAGCTAGACTGGCTGGCATTTCATACGCGTGGATTTCAGATGTATCAAGAACCTTACAGCTCACATATCAGTATGTTGAGCGATAATGAATTGATACGTCGCCATGCCTTGAACGGATATCTTCAAGGATTGGATCGAGCGGCCTATATTGCGCTTGAGTCGCCAAGAATGTGCGGCGGATGTTCGATTTTGAATCCTGAATGGCAACCGGATAACGTGCGGAGGGCAAGAGTCGCTGCCTTTTTAAATTTGACAGAGGATGAGGCCCGTGAAGCGATATCAAAATATTCAGCGGTCGTTGTATTAAAATCAACCTCCGAAGGCCAACCGCCGCACTGCGGCTCTTGGAAGCTTGTGGCGAAAGATACAAAGTGGTCGTTGTGGAAGCTGGATCAAAGATAATCCGTGATAGGCTTTAGTCGAGCAGTTGAATGAGGATTCAAAAAAACGTTACAGAGTAACTTTCGTAGCGGACTATTGCAATCAGACTGGTTCATGAACAGACTTTCTTTATGACGACTTTCGCATTATTAAATTGAAATCATAATGAAACATTCTTGTAAAAAATGGGGTTTTTCAAAAAAAACGTTTTTGATTTGGCTATGGTTGTCAAAATCAATACTTTTCAAGGCCGGACCATAGGAATCCTGCACCCTCTTTTCAAAATCTCCTTCAAGTCGTTTCTTCTGAAATATCTTGCTCAACCTTTTGTAGCTTCTGCCAGATCCTGCTGGACAGGTTCTTCGCTCATCAACATTTGGATCTATCAGGCCATTATCTTTCAGAAAACTGCTGAACCCGCTACCATGCCGAGTTTTGCCGAGTCTTCTCAAGTGCCACATGGGATAATCGTTTGATCGAGGAGATATCCATAACCGTGGCCTTTTGTGGTACGATTACGGATCGAGTTACCTTGATCAATGTCCTGATTTATTCACTGGCAAAACAAGCGATGCATAATAGTTTGAAAGGGCATGGTCGTTTTTCTTCAAATAAAATTGAGCCAGAAATTTACACATAGACTGATGCGCTGGCTTTTGCTTCAGAACCTGATCTGCCCATTCCAACCCCTCTCGTTCATGCCCATGGCTGATCAACCACTCCGCAGCTTCAACTCGAATCTCTAAATTCGATGGGTTACGAACAAGCTCCTTGCGAATTTCCTCGATCTGCTTCTCCTCAACCTTCAGTTGATTCGATTGCTGCAAAACTTTTTTTGAACGATCCAAATTACCTGCCAGTTTCAAGGCCTGTGAATATTTATACAAAAGCTCAGAATTAAAGGGAGAAACCTTCAATGCTTGCTCCAATTGCCCCAAGGCGCCTTGAATATTGCCTTTCTCAATTTCAATCTGTGATAATTCCGAAAGCGCAAACACCTCCTCAGGATTTATTTTTAACGCCTCTCGAAGATATCCTTCTGCCTCGTCCTGATCACTTCGTTTCAAAGCCACTTGCCCCAGACCAATCAAAATGGATGCATCCTGAGGATTCGCCTTCAGACAAATTTGAAAATGATTCAAGGACTCATCCAGCCGATTCTGGCTCAGAAGGGTCTGCGCCAGTTTTTTGTGAGCGATCAAATTTTGGGGGTTTCTCAACAATGCCGCTTCAAAATCCCGGATCATTACGTCTGAATCTGCACCAGTTCGAGCATCAATTTCACTTCTTAACAAATATGGCCGATCATCATGAGGCGACACCTGCTTCCATGCCTCTATGGCTTGCGATGCCCTGGCCATCTTGAATTGGCCCAGGTAAATTCTCGACAAACCCTCTCTAATTTCCGCCTTGGGTGATCCACCATTCTCAAATGCCGGGAGCAAAATCGCTTCTGCCTGCTGATAATTCCCTGCTCTGGCCATGACTAATGCACGAATCACTTCAAGCGATGATCCAGAGAAACCTGATTTCTCTGATTTATCGATCGCATCGATCGCTTCTTTGGGATGATCCAGTGCAAGTTCAATTCTGCCAAGAAAATAATAGGCCTCCCCTCGATTCCCTCCAGCCAGCAGTCGTTTCTCTATTTCGGTTCTGGCAGAGACGTAGTCCTGTTCAAACAACATTTTTTCTATCTGCTCAGATGGATGCCGAGCCATCCGGACAATGAAAAAACTGGCGATCACCACCATCGCAATCATGATGACAGTCAAAGCCAGGTAGAAAGTTCGAGAAGTCATTTGAAGCGGGTGACCTGAATCAGACATGGACAATTGCTATTGCCTGAAATGGCAAGTAATAGCCCCATTCCAGCATACACCGTTCTCCAATCAATCAAAACCTGTTTTTCACCCGATTCCCCAGAGAGTGCAAAGCCGATTTCTCAATGTCATGGTTAAAGTGTCCCGGAGTGTGTGATTCAATTTATCCGGGACACCGCTCACCAAAGCAAAGTCGACCGTCTGTATTTTCGCAACGACAGATTAGTCGACCAAATCAAAATTGATGGTATTTGACCTTGCAGCAACTGTTGCCTTGAACCCGGATGTCTCTGCAATCGAATATTTCAAAGGGATCAGGCTCTTCGCCTTGCGATAAGCCTTTGAAACATCGTCCTGCTTGAAAGATCCAGCCTTGACCCCCGATTTTGCTGCCGTCATGTCCACATCTTTTGATTCTATGGCCACGACATACTCACCTTCAAATGCACCATCGCTGTCTCCGCGGGTGGAAAGCTGGTACTTTCCTCCAACAATCGCAGAATTGGCACCATTGTTGACTCCCTTTGGATCAGGTGTCACAGGATAGAAAGTGATCGCACCTTTCTCCAAAGGTTGACCCTTGTACGTAATTGTCCCTGAAACTGCGTACCGTCGCCCAAGCCCATCATCTGATCCACATCCACTCAGTACAACTGTCGATATCAATGCCAACAAGCTAATTCGAATACGAGCCATAAGCTCCATTCCTTTCAAGAAAAATCAGGGAGAACTGAGTCTCAGACCCGCCCAATTGCGATTTTATTCGCCTTTCTCACAATTCGTGAAATTCGACAGGGTCTGATTCATAGACCTGAGACTTTCAGACTCGATCAAATCCACTGCATCTCAGAACGATTCGCAATGCGAATCGTTCCGTGAAAGATTTCCTCCCAAGATGCAGCCAGAAATGCTCATTCACAATGAAAGACTGCTCTCAGAATTGATCGGCACCAATCACTTCGCCGCCATTCCTCGAACCAAGCGCACACCAGATGGGCAAAGAAATTGTGTTCTTGAGGAATCTTACCGATCCATCACCAAAACCAATGTTCGCACCACCAGGATGCTTGCTTTTGGCCCCCTTGGAAGCATAGCTGAATCGGTTTTTGTAATCCGCGATACCCCATGGATTGGAACCATCTGTTGGAGCACGATCAGTCGCCCAATTGATTGGCATGGATGTACCAAAGGTGCAACCATTGTGGTTCCAGAAATTGCTGTCGGCCGTTTGCGCCGGAATTGACTCACCAACGACCACAGTCATAGACGTGCCATCAGTGATCGAGGCTAATGTTGCTGTCGGAATATTGCGATTCCGGTAAGCAAAAATACCACGAAGCGTACCACCTGTTGCATTGAATGCATTATCAAATGATGTCCCCCAGAAGCCGTGAAACCCAATTCGCGGTTGACCCGGAACCGGATTGCCATTGCCCGGCGTTTCCCAAGGTGGCTGAGGGCTGCTCAATGGACCAACGCAATAATTGTCGCCAAAGCTGCCTTGATAGTTAGAGACAGGAATTTTGGTTTCAGCAGCTCCTGTCTGAGGGTTGACCGGGACACCACCATTTCCATAATTGCCCCAAGGGCCTGACACGCCCCGAAATCCCGGTGATACGCCATTCAGATTGTCGTCTGATGGACAAATCCAGGCACTACCCACAGCCATGTATGCCGTCCACTGGTCGCCACGATTACTCATCGATCGACTCGTGTTCAAAGCATTGTAAATGGTGCTTTGCTCCATCTGAGGAAGAATCAAGGCACGCCAGGCCAGCAGATTGTTACCACCATCTGCCCCCCAAATATCGCCTTTGGCTTCATCGGCTATGCAAACCGGAAACGTGTCGAAAGTGTTTAGATAGTTATGCAGCGCAAGTCCTATCTGTTTCATGTTGTTAATGCACTGGGCGCGGCGGGCGGCTTCACGCGCTGATTGTACAGCCGGAAGCAGCAGTGATATCAAAACAGCAATAATCGCAATCACAACCAACAGTTCAATCAGCGTGAATCCACGCGTTCTCGAATAATTCTGCAATCTCATTGGAAGAAGACTCCTGAAAATTGTGTACCTACCAATCAGAGATTCATGAAATCCCCTCAAAATCTACACCCGAACGCAATCCAATGGCTCTTTAAAAAAGGCGCACGGCATGAAGTTCTGATGAAGTTCTAGAGAAGATAAAAATATTTAACAAGATCCGCCACCCTTTGTCAAACTTTTGGAAAGATTTAACCAAAGTTTTTTAAAATCTTGTGGTTGTAAAACTGAACCCATCATCTATCCGCTTAATATTAGTGCACTTTACCTGATCTCAGAAAGCCCTACTCCCATCAATCGCGGGAAGAGGCTTATCCTTCCTGCTCTATCGCCAGCACATCCATCGTGGTCTTTGATACGGCGTCCGGGTTCAGCCAAATCTCTTACATCCATCATCGACAATCCAGGAATCACGTTCAACTAAAAACGACAAACATATCTTAATATCTTGGAATCCGATCCGGATCACTCGCTCCATAATCCATTACGGCTATCGACTCTGCCTGACTCTCAACAAATCCTCCATTGCCTGACGTAAATGCCCTAAATTGTGAATCCGTATACAGATCAGGCCGAAAACTCCTCTCAGAAAACACTTGCCGCTTTACATCCACCACCGGCATCCCCATTTCATGCAAAGTTTCTTGGGTCCGCCCAATAAAGCCATCGACTCCCAACCAACCCTGATCAATCTTCCTGACTTCCAACCCGGCTGGGCCATACTTTCGGCTTATCTGTTATATTCGTCTTAATTTATTCAGAGTCCGCAATTGCTTTGGATTACGCACTTGAAATAAGCTGTATTTTAACCGGTGCCGATACCTCAAACAAATCACCTTATCTGGCGAGCGCTCAAACATGTGCATCCGAACACTGCGGGCTAGGCTCTTGCAGCCCCTTGCCCTGGCCCTCTTGCTCCCCACCCTTTTAGCAGCTCAAACCGCTCAGAACATCCAGCTTGCAAATGATCCGACCCTCTCGCCAGACGGCAAGAGCCTCGTCTTTACATACAATGGAGACCTCTGGAAAGTCGCTTCCAGTGGTGGCTCTGCCAGCCTCCTGACCCGCAACCCTGCCAAGGATCAGGAACCAGAATTCTCGCCCGACGGCAAGTCAATCGCCTTTGTCAGCAACCGCGATGGTTCAAATCAAGTTTATGTCATGCCTGCCGATGGTGGGCAAGCCCGCCAGATCACCTTTCACACCTCTGGCTCAAGCCTGGTCCAATGGTTTCCTGATAGCAAGGCCGTGCTGACTCTGGGAGCCCGCGATCACTTCTGGCGCAAGCCTGATCGATTCTTCAAAGTCTCTGTCGAAAGTCGTTCAGCGGAAGTCCTGCTCTTCGACGATTATGGAACTCAGGGAAGCCTCTCACCCGATGGCCGCAAACTACTCTTCGTTCGTGAGGGAACCCAATGGTGGCGCAAGAATTACAAAGGCAGCCAAGCCACTCAGATCTGGCTCTATGAGCTCGACCAGAAAGCCTTTCGCAAATTGATCGACACGCCCGAGGGCGCATATGCTCCAATCTGGAGACCTGATGGAAAGGGCTTTTACTACGTCGGCCTGCATCGCAACTCCATGAATCTCAAGGTCCGAGACCTGGACGGCGGAAATGATCACCCCCTGACCCATTTCGACGACGACCTCGTTGTCCAGCCAAGCCTTGCGCAGAATGGGCAAATCTTGGTCTTCCGGCACCTGTTCGATCTCTATCGGCTCGATATCGCCAAAAACACGCCCCCCGTCAAGCTTGACATCAGGCAGGATGTCGACCAGATTGCAGCCTCTATCGAACGCCGCGCCCTGAGCTCCGCCAAACAGGCCGCCTTCTCCAAGGACGGGCTGGAAGTTGCATTCATTGCTGGCGGCGACCTTTGGGTTATGGATACCGAACTTTCTGAGCCAAAACAAGTGACACAAACTCCTGAGGAAGAACGCGATCCAACTTTTGCGCCTGATGGCAAGTCGATTCTCTTCGTCAGCGACCAAGCTGGCCAGACTGACCTCTGGAGAGCCAAGCGTGCCGACGAAACCAAGGCCTGGTGGTTGAATGATAAATTCCCAACCCAGCGCCTGACCAACGATCCGGAAGTGGAAAGCCGGCCCCAGTTCAGCCCCTCAGGCGAAAAACTAGCCTATATCAAGGGTCTTGGCGACTTGATCGTAGCCGATGCCGATGGCGCATCCCCCAAAAAACTCTTCCGCTCCTGGAACGAACCCGACCTCAATTGGTCGCCTGATGGCAAGTGGGTTGTCTATGCCCTTGAAGATGAAGATTTTAACTCCGATATCTGGGTCCAGCCCGTCGACGGCTCCAGCCCCCCTGTCAACATCTCTCGACACCCTGACAATGAATCCAACCCCGTTTGGTCGCCCGATGGCCGCACAATCGCCTTCACCGGCCGCCGCTTCGGCGAAGAGACTGACATTCATTATCTCCTTCTCCGCAAAGAAGATGAAGATGAGTCTGCCCGAGATCGAAAGCTTAAAAAAGCGATCGACCGAATGAAACTGCCCAAGCGCAGCGAAAGCCCTTCCAAAACCCCTGCCGAAACTCCCAAAAAGGACGAAAAGAAGGACGAGCCCCCTGCCTCTTCTAAGGCTCCGATTGTCAAAATCGATTTTGATGGCTTAAACGACCGGCTCAAGCGCGTGCCGTTGCCAAACGTGACAGAATCCAACCTCTTCTGGTCGACCGACTCCAAAAAACTCGCCTTCATCGCCACAATCGATGGCCAAAAAGGCACTTACACCATCGAGCCCACCGAAGATCTCAAACCAAAGAAACTTTCGGCTCTCACAGGTTCTGCCCCTGCCTGGATCGAAGCCGGAAACCAGATCACCTGGCTTGTCAATGGCGTCCCAAGCTCATTGACAGCCTCAGGCAAAGAATCCACCTACCGCTTCAGGGCCCTTCAGGAAGTGAATCGCAGTGCCCGATTCAAGGCTGGGTTTGATCAGGCCTGGCGCGTCATGCGAGACCGCTGGTATGACGACCGGATGGGCAATCGAAATTGGGATTCGATTCGCCGAAAGTATGCCGATGCAGCTTCGCAAGCCCCTGACCTTGAAACACTTGCAACTGTCATCCAACTCATGCTCGGTGAAATCAACGGCTCGCATCTGGGCTTCTATTCAGGCGTTGCCACCCGACCGGAACCGAACTCCGCTGAACCCGTCGCCAATGGCCCAAACTGGAGGCCCGTGACCGCCCATCTCGGCGCCCGGTTCGACCCCAGCCATAAAGGTCCCGGACTCAAAATCCGCGATATTCTCAAAGACTCACCCGCCGACCGTGCCGGCAGTCGCCTGGCCGCTGGCGATCTGATTCTGGCAATCGACGACAAACCTGTCGACCCGTCCATGGATTTGACCGAAGTGCTCAATGGATCACTTGATCGAGACATCCGGCTCAGGATTCGGCCCGCCAAGGGCGAGGAGCGGCTTGTCGCCATTCGACCCATCTCCGCCCAAGGGGTCGGCAATCTGCTCTATCAACACTGGATCCGCCAGAATCGGGCCATGGTTGACACTCTCTCGGACAATTCGCTTGGCTACCTCCACATCAAGGCCATGGATCAGCCAAGTTTTCATCAATTTGAGCAGGATCTCTATGATGCGGGAGCCGGCAAGGATGGTCTTGTGATCGACGTTCGCGAAAATGGCGGCGGATCCACCGCCGACCTCCTACTCACAAGCCTAACGCAACCTGTTCATGCCCTGACAATTCCTCGTGGAGGAACCACTGCCGGATACCCCCACGACCGTCTCGTTTTTGCTGCCTGGCGAAAACCAATCATTGTGCTGTGCAACCAAAACAGTTTCTCAAACGCCGAAATCTTCAGCCATGCCATCAAAACTCTCAAACGCGGAAAACTCGTCGGTGTCACCACGGCAGGCGGTGTGGTAAGCACCGGCGGCACATCCATCACCGATATCGGATTCCTCCGATTGCCCTTCCGTGGCTGGTTCCTGCGCGATAATGGTGAAGATATGGAACTCAACGGAGCCGTCCCAGACGTTGTCCTCTGGCCCCAACCCGGAGATATCCCCGCCGGCAAGGATGACCAGCTTTCCAAGGCTGTGGAATTGCTCAAGGCCGATGTCGTCTCTGAAAAGTCCAAGCCAAAACCAAAGTTCCGCAAAGCCACCGAGCGTTGATCGGCTGAAAATCTTATGCACCTAAAACCAAAAAGAACCAAGCCCCCAAAAGCTTGGTTCTTCTTGTTTATACTCTTCGCGACCATTAATGACACTTTTAGATCGCGACGATACCGGAGGCATCTCAGCCAGTAGCCGGTGGTTGAGGAGCGTCAGCGACGACACCACCGGACGACAACGCGGCATAAGGTCTTGCACCCCTGCCGGGGTGCCAGCAGCTTTTACCCCCATCTCATAACCGGTGGTGTCGCTTCGCTCAACCACCGGCTACTTG
>CAMBEP010000015.1 GCA_945865635.1 Candidatus Kuenenia stuttgartensis | reverse complement strand
CGCTCGGGGATGCCGCCGCGCAAGTGGCCGTCGATGTCCTGCAAATCCTCCGGCTCGGTGCTGTCGATGTAGCGCGGGAGGTTGAGGTTGAAGTCGTTCTTCGCGTCAGCGATTTCCGCGACGGGCACCATGCGTGCGTAGCGCGGGTCGCTTTCGTCTTGGCGGGTGAAGGTGTCGACGATCTTGTGGAGGTCCTGCTCGCGCAGGCGGTTCTTCGGGCCGTCTTTCTTGAAACCCTTAGACGCATCAATCATGAAGATGCCCTTGCGGGCGGTGGCGTTTTCCTTGTCGAGCACAAGGATGCAGGCGGGGATGCCGGTGCCGTAAAAGAGATTGGCGGGCAGACCGATGATGGCTTTCAAGTAACCCGAGCGGACGAGCTGCTGGCGGATGACGGCCTCCGCATTGCCGCGGAAGAGCACGCCGTGCGGAAGAATGCAGGCGCCTTTGCCCGTGCTCTTCAGCGAGCGAATGATGTGCAGCAGGAATGCGTAGTCGCCTTGCTTGGCGGGTGGCACGCCCCATACGAATCGCTGGTAGGGGTCGCTCTCAGGGGTCAGCCCCGTAGTCCAAGTCTTGACTGAGAACGGCGGATTGGCGACCACGTAGTCGTAGGCGCGGAGCTTTTCGCCGTCCTTGAACTTCGGCGAGGAAAGCGTGTTGCCTGTGAGCACGTTCGCAGTGGGGAAGTCGTGCAGGATCATGTTCATGCGCGCGAGACCGGCGGTAGTCACATCCATCTCCTGCCCTTCAAGCGTGATGTGCTTGCCTGCCTCAGCAGCGACTTTGAGCAAGAGCGATCCCGAGCCGCAGGTGGGGTCATAGGCGGTGGTAGCGGCGACGGAGTTGGCGGGCGTGATGCCGATGACCTTCGCCATGATGCGGCTGACTTCGGACGGCGTGTAGAACTGCCCCTTGCTTTTGCCGCTCTGACTGGCAAAGTGCCGCATCAGATACTCGTAGGCATCACCGAGAATGTCATCGTTCTCGGCGCGGTTCTGCGAGAAATCGAGCGCGGGGTTTTCGAAGATGGCGATGAGGTTGCCGAGCTTCTCGACCTTCTGCGCGCCGTCGCCGAGTTTGTTCGAGTCGTTGAAGTCGGGGAAGTCGCTGCGGGCGAGGCGGGAGTTGGCGTCGATCAGTCGCTGGATGATCTGGGTGTTGATCTTGTCGCCGATGTCGGGCTTGCCCTTGAGGGCGACCATGTCCTTGAAGCTGGCGCCCTTGGGGATGTTGACTGGCGGAGCGAACCCATCGTAGTCGCCGTATTTATCCGAGACGTATTTGATGAACAGCATGAACAGGACGTAGTCCTTGTACTGGCTGGCATCCATGCCGCCACGCAGTTCATCGCACGAGGCCCAGAGGGAGGAGTAGAGGTCGGATTTCTTGATGGCCATCGGGTAATTCGTTCCATTTTCTATCGTGCGCGGGCCATTTGTGAAACTTCACGGACTTCCAAAAACAGACAATCTTTAGAACTTGCCACGTTCCGGAAAAAAGCAAGGACAATCCAAAACTATAAACACATAGGAGAACAAATGTCAATGATCAAGCCGCCGCCGGGGGTGATCTCCATAAAAAAAAGCGAAGCCTGATCTGCAATTTGAAATGGCTATCTGAAAAAAGGCCGCACCAGCCGCCTGGCGCCCCGGAACCAATCCGTATGGCGGGTGCATCCACTCAGGCACGCATCCACCCATGCATGCATGATGTGATTGTGCTTTGCGTTTTATAGTCGGCTGGTGGGCAGGGGGCGAGGCGAGTTGTTGCAGATGGAGAGAATTTTTGAATGCGAAAGAAAAAAGGGGTTTCAGGCGTCGCTGGTTGTGCGACCGGAGTGGTTGGGGGAGGGAGGGGAGGGGGGAGAGATCACGCGGGTTGACAAGACGCGTGATCTCACTTGGCGGTGGGCTTGGTTGTCAGTCGATTTTCTGGATGTCTCGCGATTCACCACCGATGTGGAATTTGATGGATTTGCCATCTTCCGAGAAGACGAATCGGGCATCGGTTTCTGTGAATTGGTAGGTGTTTTTGGCGACGGGCACGAGTTTCAGGATGCTGAGTCGATTGGGGTATTTGATCAAGAGGTGATCGACGGCGGCCTTGATATTGAGGGGTTTGGCGCCTGGTTTGGTGCTGATTCGGTATTCGCCGGCCAGTTTTGCGATTTCGGATGGGTCGACTTTGATGGTTTCGATGGGTTTGAGTTCTTGGGCATCGGGTGTTGGGCGATCGGGGAGCTCGCGGATCCAGATGTTTCGGAATCGGACTTTGTGGCCGTGGTCCTGAAACTGGATCGGTCCTTTTTCGGGCAAGGTGGAGTAGGGGTCGAATTTCAGCCACGAGGTGGGACCGTAAGCGATTTCATTGTTTTGAACAACAATTCCATTATGAATGACGGTGATTCTGGCAGGTTCGGTGAGTTGGCCAGAATGGTCGAAGCGAGGACGTCGGAAGACGATGTCGTAGGTCTGCCATTGACCGGGTGGGAGGCTGGCGTTGGCCAGTGGTGGGTATTGGCCATAGATGGAGCCTGCCTGACCATCGGCATAGGTGTCGGCTTTGTAGCTGTCGAGGATTTGGATTTCGAAGTTGTCCATGAGGAAGACTCCGGTATTGCCGCGATCCTGACCGACGCCGATCGGTGGATTTGGTGAGGCCCATTCGAGGTGAAACTGAGCGTCGCCGAACGATTGTTTTGTGAAGATGGCGCCGGAGCCGGGATTGACTTCGAAATAGCCATCGCGGAGGGTCCAGGCGACGGGTTTGCCGTTCTTTTGGGTTTCAAATTGGTCGAGTGAGTGTCCGTCGAAGAGGATCAGAGCATCGGCAGGTGGTTGGCCGATGATTTTTGGTGGAGTGACGACGGGTGGTTTTGGTCGGCTCATGGAGTGTTGTCGCCATCCGGAATGGCGAGTGATGGATGCCCATTCGGCGGCCGGGATGGTGAACGCCAAAGCGGTGAATGCCAGGCTGGCGTAGATGAGCTTTCTGAGGGATTCGTGGAGCATGTTGGTCGGATTCCGGAGGGTGAAAGTCTGTGTGTATTAGGGATGGATGGATTGGATGTTAGTTATCATGATCGCGGGAGGCGATCCATGCAAGGTGTCAGAATCCCATGAGCCCGGTTGAGGTCCGACGTTAAATCTGATATCTGGATCTATTATTGGTAATTTTAGTTTGAGAAGCAATGGTTTTTAGGAAATTTTGAAAAGTTTGAGTGTAATGGGTCTGGATTGGTTGGTTTGAGCCATTGTGTTAAAGGGCGAAGCAAAGGTCCAGTGTCATGTGTTAGCGATTCAGGCGACTTGGGGATTTGAGTAGAAGCCGTTTTTGAGAAAGCAGGCCAGGGGCTTGATCCAAGAGCTTGGATGGGGTCTACTAAAGCAAGGCAGGCAGTGTAGAGGTGGGTTTGACGGCTCTGTTTGAGTGGACCAATACCGGTTACCGGAAATTTCAATGGAAGGATCGGCACAAGTTGAGAATCAAGCCACACTTGGCCCTTATGGCCTGGACATTTCTGAGTCTTTTGGTTGTGGGTTGCCCGAGATCATGGGCGCAGGGGGCGGCTCAGGTTTTGTCGCAAAACCCAATTATCATAGAGAATTTGAAGGCGGGCGCAAGGGATTGGCAACTGACTCGGGTGCGGCTCAATGATTTGCACGGATTTCGCTCCCCTTGGATTGAGGGCTACTGCGACAAGCAAAGCGTGAAGGCGGGTGACACCTTGACGTTCATGATTTCAACCCAGCCGGCAGCCCAGTTTGAGATGGAGATATTTCGCATGGGTTATTATGGAGGGCGAGGAGCCCGGCTCATGCAGAAGAGCGGTCCCTTTGAGGGCAAGCCACAGCCGACACCGAAGCCGGGGCTGAAGAACATTCACGAATGTGGCTGGAAGGCATCGACTGCGATCAAAATCCCGGAAGATTGGTTGAGTGGAGTTTACCTGGCCCGATTATCGATGATTCCACCGGATGAAAACACCAATGGGTTTCAGAGTTATGTGGTTTTTATCGTTAGGGACGATCGGCCTGTGGATGTTTTGTTTCAGTGTTCCGACAATACCTGGCAGGCTTACAATCGCTGGCCCGACAACTTTAGCGTATATACGCATCCGAAGGGGAATCAGGGGCCTTGGGCAGATGTGAGCTTCAATCGGCCGTATGGTCGGGAGGCACAATTTGAGGGGGTGGTCAATGACCCTTTGACGCTTGGTTCCGGAGAGTTTTTGCCCTTGGAGTTTCCGCTCGCTTACTGGCTGGAAGAGCATGGTTATAATGTGGCTTATGTCTCAAACAGCGATATGGTTGATCCTGCGAGAGGCCTTAAGGCCAAGGCTTTTATTTCTGTAGGGCACGATGAGTATTGGGATATCAGGCAATATCAGAGTGTTGTGAAAATGCGTGATGAGGGCGTGAACCTGCTCTTTCTTTCAGGCAATTCGGTTTGCTGGGTCACGCCTTTGACACCTTCGGCGACAGGGCAGCCGATGCGTACCATGTTTCGGGGAGGGCCTTATGGCGGGGATTACAAGTATGCGGTGGACCGGGAGAAGGACAACGGGCCGTTTCCGCATCGTGGGCCTGATGAAGGCTATTTGATGGGGGCTCGGAATATTGAGCCGGTCAATGGCGGAGGCGATTGGGTTTGCGTCAAGCCTGAGCACTGGATTTTTGAAGGCACGGGCATGAAGCAGGGCGAGCGCATTGCGGGTCTGATTGGCTGGGAATATCATGGTGATCCGCCCAGGGATTTGCCGGGGCTGGAGATTCTTGGTGCCGGAACGGCATTTGTAGGTGGTGTCAAACCACAGAAATGGTCGGCAACGATTTATAACGGGCCGAAGGGCAATTTTATTTTTAATGCGTCAACGATTTTCTGGGCGCAGGGATTGTCGAACCCACCGGGGCACACCTTGCCATGGACGCACTGGACGAGGCCGCATGGGCCGGATGACCGGGTTCAGAAAATTACCGAAAACCTTCTGAAGCGAGCGATTGGCAAGGGTTCGGGTCAAAAGTGATCGCTTATTCGGTGAAGATTTCTTTGAGTCGGAGTGAAAAAAGAGCAATGGTGACAGCCGCACTGATGGTCACGCTGACGAGCACGCAAGCGGAACCGATATCGCAAGCTGCCTGGGCATGTTCGGGGTCGTGTCCGGGGCTGCGGACGATTGTATCGATGGCGGAATTGTAAAGCTCTGCCATTAGAACCAGTGCTGCGCAGAGAGCGAGTAAAAGCCAGGCGATGGGGGCGAGCTGGAGCATGACACCGAACATTAAAACGATGGTAAACCGATAGGCGTGTGCAAAGAAGCTGGAATCGCCGCGAATTGCCAGTTTCAAGCCATTCAGGCCCGCCCAGCTTTTGCCGATGGTCCCACCCCGGCGGTCGGCCTTTGACAAGGGTTCGAGCATAGGCAACGAGAGTTCATCAAGCAGTTCTTGTTTTGGAGCCGGGTAGTCTTGTTGGGTGGCCAGCTTTTGAGCCCATTGCTCTGCTGTGGGCTGATTGAGATCTTCCCGGTCGAGTCGATAGGCGTCGGAATATGCGGTCAGTGTATATCGTTTGGAAGGTCTCTCGGGTGAGTTCTGGATTGGCGGAGATGGATTCTCCCGCGAGTCGGTTGAAGATCGATCAGAGTGCTGTTCCATCGTCAAAACCTCGCAGATCAAGAGATCCTGGCTTATTGAGTTGGTGCAAAACGGCTATCGAATTGTGGTCCGGAGGATTGGCCGAGCCTCAGATTTGGGCTGAGTCTGGGCGTAATGGCCACTGAAACCATGGTGCTCTGCCGTTGGGGATCGACATTCAGGCCGATACTGGTGAGATAGTCAGCCCCGACACGGGTGACGGCGACATTGGACCCGAGCGAGATGGCATTGCCGAAGTCATAGCTGGTCGAGAAGGTAGAATACCACTTTGGGCTGACCCAATAGCTGTAAGAGACGTTCAGGGCCGAGGTATTGACCTCTCCGGTCTGGAGGATCGTGTAGCTGATGGTTGCATTGCCTTTGGGCGGACGATTGAAGCTGAAGCCCGAGGTGATGACCTTCATGCCGAATGGGTCGTTGGTATGCTGAACGTTGGTTTTATTGAGTGGGTCGCCGCCGATATCCCAGAATTCGAACCAACCATTTGAGAAGACCGTGGTTCGATCACCGACATACCACTCCCAGTTATAGGTGTTCAAGCCAAACTGCTTGCCGAAGTTATCGCGACCGGCCTGAGGGAAATACGTGGTGCTGACATCAAACAGCATCCAGTCAATGATTCGTCTTGAGCCTTCGGGCCCACGTTTGGTCTGGAGTCGATGGTTCCAGTCGAGTTTCACGGTCTGCATGGACTGAAGTACATCCGTCGTACCGGTGATTGGCGAGAGGTTGCGGCGGGTTGCCAGCAGCAAGGGGTTGTATTGGGGCGGTAGAACTCCTCCACCATAATTGGTGAAGGCGAAATAGCGACGGCCAAATTCATAGGTGTTATCGTCGAGTTCGTCCTGGACACCGATGGACCGCAAGGCCATGGCCGAGTAGGCGTCGCGATAATCGACCCCGAAGTTCATTTTGTGGTTCAGGCCGTGTACGTTGAGGACTTCACTTTCGGCATCGTTATAAAGCTTCCACATCATGAAGTTGGCACGCATCCCGGCAGCGCCCCAGAGACGGCCTGTGGTCAGGTTGTTTTGGCCCCGGATGAGCTGTTGCACCTGAGCTGTTGGTAAGTCGTATGCAGGTAGGGGGTTGTTGTATTGGCCTGACCAGCCGATGGCTTGCCCCTGAAGGTAGGGCGTGAGTTTCAAGGCGCCGAGGTTGACGGGCATGTCCAATTCATGGCTTGTCCAGAGCCTTCCGGAGCCGAATGAGCCGGAAGTCTGGCTGATCGGATCATAGGGCTGGAAGGCAAAGAGGGTCGGATTATTGACCATGACATCGGTATGCACATTGGCATAATCGGCGCCCGAGTGGCTGTAGTGGGTGAGTCGGTCGCCCAGCCAACTGTCAGCGATTCGATAATAATCGAGCTTGGGCAGCCACTGCGTATCGGTATAGAACGATTGCAGGTTGCCTTTGGTCATAAGGGATACGGCCTGATTCTCTTTTTGACGTATGGCATAGATTGACGTTTCCTGATCGAGCCCAGTGTCATAAAGCCGCTTGTAATACTGCTCCAGAAAGTAACGGTCCGAAAGATAACCGACTTCTGCCTGAATTCGGAAGTCTTCATCAAGTGGGGCATCGTCGGCCAGTAGGCTTTGCATGTGTCGGGCGGTGTATCGGCCGCGCATATAATCATAGACGGGCACTTTGCTTCTTTGATAACCACGATTTCCGGCCCCCGGTGGGCCGTCGGTGATCACGGCAGGGCCCGTACCAAGGACATCAGTCCCCTTGTCCCAGATGGTCCATGCATCGGCATATCCGAAATAGGAACCCGGAATGCGTCCACCCAAGGCGTCCTTGCCGAAGTAGCCGATTTCCGAGCCGACGGCAGGCCCTCGAGCGGAGAGATAGTCAATGTCGACATTCCAGGTGTCAATATTCTTGGGCCGCTTCATGCCAAGAACCTTGAACATGGACCAGTCCGAAAGCACTTGTTGGCCGAAGTAATTATTGGTCCGGAACTGGATTTGCTTGAGTGGCATTTCCAGATCGTCAGGGGTCATGACGACCCGTGGGAAGTACATGATTGGCAGTCTGCCAATGTAAAATTTGCTTTGACGAGCGTCCAGCTTCCACTCGTAATCGGTTGCAGCAACAGGATCAAGCGAACCTGTGATCGGGTTGCGCAAGGGGATTTCCTCTTGTGTTAGCCGAACCAGATTACTGTGAAAGCGATATCCAGGGTTTGGGAACCGGCTTCCTGTTGTGGTTGTATTGACACTGTCAATAATGGGGCGGCCAATCTGCATGATTCCGTCTGGCCCGACCTCGGCTTCGCGCCATTGGCTGATTCGGTCCGCTTTGGTCCGGATGGGGGCCAATAATCCAGGCGCGAAGATATTGAGCTCTGCCTGGAGGGCTGTAAATCGGTCGGCTTTGGCGTCGTAATAGGCTTTTTCTGCCCTGACCATGCGCTCATCGCCATTGCCCGCCACTTTGCGTTCATCCATCCGGTAAATGACATTGCCTTCGAGATAGACTTCCAGAGGCGTCTGGTTGGACTGCTTGAATTTGCCGCTGGAGTCGATCATTGTGGCTTTTGTGGCGTTGTCATCGGTGATCCACAGTACAATTCTGTCGGCAGATAAGTCGACAGTTCCAAACTGGCGGCCGGTCTCCATGACCATGTTCACGCCGCCCTGAATGACGACAGTCCGAGTCTGGCCCACGGTTGGGAGCTCTTGGATCGAGAAATTCTGGCTGCTGTCACGTGGGAAAATTCCGACCACGCGCTGCGTTCCCGGAGTAATTTCAGCGGGGGCATCCTCCGCCTCCAGTGGGATTGGGGCATCGCCCAGAATCAGGCTTGGCAGTGGGAGGCTCGATGCGGGTTCCTCAGGCAGGGCAGGTGGAATGGTCCCACCGGGAACAACCAGATTCGGGGCACCAGAGCCTCCGACAATGCCGGGCCCAAGGGGTGCCTGGCCAAAATTCGGTGGGGCCGCATTGGGTTGAATGACTCGCTCGGGAGATTGGGGGTCGAATGCCGGAGGCAGAGCACCCGAGGGCGGATTATCAAGCGGATTTGAGAGCACAGGCGAATCATCGCCAGCGGGGCTGGCCGTAGCCTGAACCGGGACTACCAGATCATCCCTGGCTGGAGTATCTACAGGCGATGCAACGGATTCAACCAAAGTGGTTTCTTTCACCAATTTGGTATCAGGAGTCTCTTCGGGAACCTGTTCTGATCGCTTGGGATCTGCCGGCAAACTGGCTTTGATCAATTCCATCGCCTGATCAATGGAAGCCTGGGCCGCGGCCCCAAATGCAGCGATGAGCTTTTTCTGGTCGATTTCGGTCGGGCCAGATTTCGTCATTCCGGCCTGTGTATAGGGTTTGAGCCTGACGGGCAACTTGCTGCGGAATGTCAGATTGGCGTGTTCCAGAACTGTAGTTGGTTTTGATGTCAGCCGGATATGGCCAGCGGCTTTGACTTCAATGCGCTGCATCAGCCGGTAGCCATCTTTGCCAGGCTCGACCAGGACGACGGCTTCATCGGCGCGGAGCCCTTCGCCATCCTGAGCAATTGAGACTCGGCCTGAGAGTATGACCCAGTGGCGGTCAGGATCGGACGACCAGACCTGAATGCGATCTGCCGCCAGGTCAACAGCCGGTGGATCAAGCCTTTGCAGAATCTGAGCCGATGCGCCGCCCGTGGCAAGCCATAATCCAATAAGGCTCACAAGGCCCAGGGCTCGCCAGAAGCGCGCCGGGTTCGGCTTAGTCATGTCTGTTTTTTTTAATCCGGTCACAGGCCGTCCTTGGCCTAACCAATGTTCAGTGAGTCGCACGGCCAAACTCTCTTTCATTGGCTTGGGTATGAGACCAATGGGTTAAATCTTCCATGATTTACCCCGATCGTGATGGCTTCCCAGCCACTTGGCCGACGTCCTGTCAGCCCAAATCACTGGTTACGGCGAAAATCGTATGGCACCACGGACCATTCCGCAATGCGAACGAAAACGCACGGTCACGAACGAAAGTAATATCTGAAATTCCAGAAATCCGTCAAGTGGAAGTTTAAGCGGATTTCATGAGACGGCTTTTTTTGAGAAAATTTGAGACACAAGGCGAGCGAGATCCGGGTTCTTTTGGAATGATGCATCCTTTTTTCATGAAATGGTTTAGTGCGTAATTTCAGGTGCAATTCCAAGGCATGAAGGGCAAAGTCGTCTGGAAAATTGGAGGGGATTTGTTAAAGTTTTGGAGGAATGTCTCTGACAAAGGAACGTACGAAGCATTCCGGGTAGGCGTCAGAACGACGCAAACTGTTTCAGGATTGGGTATTCAAGCTGATTCGCACCACGGAAGGAAGCCAGCCATGTTTGGTCTATTCAAAGCAAATTCCGGTTTGAATCGAAGAAATCGGCATCATCAAGGTCGACCCTTTCGGCCTGATGGCCTTATCGGCCTGGAATCCAGAGCATTGCTGACAACGGTGCCAGCCGCATTTGCGGCTCCATCGCTGGTACTTGGTGGGCGATCGCCTGTCGCTGTAGCCATAGCAGACATCAATGGCGACAACCTGCCCGACATGGCCACTGTGAATTTCCTGGATAATTCCATCTGGGTCGCCACCATGGGGACCGATGGGAAATTCCAGATGCCGAAGTTGATCGCAGCGGGGCAGAACCCGGATTCGATACTGATGAAAGACTTTACAGGCGATAACAAGCCTGATATTGTCTTCACAAGCACGTCTGACAATAAAGTTGGCATTCTGATCAATTTGGGCAATGTTTCGTTTGCCCCGGCCCAGTTCATGAATGCCGGCACAGACCCAAACGGCCTTGTAGCGGGCGACTTCAACAACGATACAAGGCTTGATTTTGCAGTCGCCAATGGCGGCAGCAATGATGTGATGATCTTTTTGAGCAATGGCAATGGGACATTTGCAACTGCTGGCAGTTTTACGACTTGGGCCAACGGCCCATCCAGTGTGGCGACAGGCGATTTTAATCGCGATGGCAAGCTTGATCTAGCCGTTACAAATCTTGACAGTAATCAGCTCAGCATCATGTATGGAGTCGGGGGGGGCAAGATGTCGTCGCCGACAACTTATCCGACCGGTAAAAGCCCCTACAGTGTGGTTGTGGGAGATTTCAACCGGGACGGTCTGGCAGACCTTGCCACCTGCAATGCACTTTCGGCAGACGTAACAGTGGTCTACGGGCTCGCCTCAGGTGGATTCTCAAGTCTGACTTCCTACCCTTCAGGCGGAATGTCGACTGCCCTGACCACCGCCGATTTCAATGGCGATGGTTCGCTTGACATTGCCGTTTCCAACTTTCAGGAGTCGATGGTTTCTGTGATGTTGGGCCAGGGCAATGGGACGTTTGCCGCGCCGATCAAGATTGGTGTTGCTCCGGGGCCCACGGATATCATCGCGGCCGATGTCAATCGCGACGGCAAGCCTGATATTGTGACAGCCGATGCCATCAGTAACAATACGGCGATTATCGTGAATAATTCTGCCTGGCCGACCGTGGTTTCCATGTCGGGCAGCTTTACGAACCCTGGCTCACCAGCATCCGGCCAGGTTTTGATTGTTGCAAGCATGTCGCCCGGAAATGTGACCAGCGGCTCGATCAAACTTTACAGAGACGGTGTGGCCTATGCCGCAAGCCAACTTCAGGGGAGTTCCATAACGTGGACCCTGAATTACACTGAGGCCGTTGGTCATGCGTTTGTCGCGGTTTTTGAAGGCACGACGGGATTCTGGGCGTCGTCTGCTGCAGAGGCCTTGCTGGTCAACAGGAACCAGATTGGCACACCAAGCCAAGGCGTATCACTGACACCGACACCGACACCAGTGCCCGCCAAGCCCGGTCGACCGGTGCCTGTGAGGGCTGTCAGGACACCACCTGTCAGGCCTGTCAGGCCTGTCAGGCCTGCGCCGAGGCCAAGGCGCTGATCCCTGTTTTTTTTATTGCAGTTGCGTTCATTCTGGGGAGAGGCTTGTGAAAGCTTCTCCCGGATTTTTTTTTGTAGTGCAATGACTTTATCCGTCCGATCTCTTGTAATTAAGGGGCGGTAAGGGTTCAATACAGATTCGTAAAGCAACCAGAAATTCGAACTGTATTGAACAAAGAGTCGCCTGACGCATGTCTACCACCCCAACCAAACTTCGATGGGCCATTCTGGGCTGTGCGCGGATCAGTCGCCGGGGCTTGATTCCGGGGATTCAGCAAAGCCATTCGGGCACACTTGACCTGCTGGCGAGTCGTCGTGAGGAAGCGGCCAAGGAATGGGCCACAGAATTTGGGATTCCGCGCACAGTGGCAAGTTATGAGTCGGCCATTGCCGACCCTGCGATTGATTGCGTTTATATTCCATTGGCGAATGAAGAGCATGCCCCGTTTGTGAAACTGGCGGCAGACGCAGGCAAGCATATTTTGTGCGAGAAGCCGCTGGCACTCAATGCCCGCGAGGCCCGCGAGATGGTCGACTATTGCCAGAGCAAGGGGGTGATCCTGATGGAAGCCTTCATGTGGCGCCACCAGCCACGCACTCTGGCCGTTCTTGAGTCGGTCCAGTCAGGCCAGATTGGTGATCTGAGGCTGGTTCGATCGAGCTTTTCATTTCCGATCGACATGACCGACTGGCGTCTCGACCCAGCCCGCGGCGGGGGATCGCTTTGGGATGTGGGCTGTTATGGAATGTCGACAGTTCGGCTTTTTGCAGGGGCCGAGCCAAGCGAAATTCTGGGCCGAGCAAGATTTAGCAAAACAGGCGTGGATTTGTCGTTGACAGCTTCCATGAAGTTTCCGAATGGGGTTCTTGGAGCCATAGACTGTAGCTTTGAGCAGCCATTTCGGTGCATCTATGAAATTGTTGGCACAACAGGCCGCATTGAAGTGCCGAGCGCTTACCTTCCTCCGGAAGTGCCCCTCGCCCGGTTTTATGATGCAGATGGCAAGCTGGTGGAAGAAAAAACCTACAGCGGTCGCAACCAATATGCGTGTATGGTTGATGCGTTTGCAGCCTGTGTCCATGCCGGCCAACTCAGCATGCCTTCTGAAGACGGCCTGGATCAGATGATCGCTCTGGATCGGGTTCTGGCCGCCTGCAAAGCTTGAAAATCAAAGACTTATCGCGGCTGATCGCCCGCTTTGGAATCGCGGGCGATAGCCGGCGGAATCGGCGGAACGGCTTTTGGCGTGGATTCCTGGTCTGGGCTGGCCAGTTCCAGAGCCTGACGCAATGGGGTTTCGAGCAGGTCGGCCACAAGCTTGTGTCCGTCGTTGTTCCAATGCCAGAGGTCGCGAGTTCGATAATGGTAATATCCGAGCCGCCCTTCCTCTTTCATCATTTTCGGGCCGATGCTTTGGATCAACGGGATCTGGGCGTCCAAGCAAGCTTGCTGCAAGGCCTGGCCAAGGGGTTGTACATCCTCATCATAGAAGGCGATCAGGCGGGTATCAGGCCCCAATCGGGTTTTTATGGAGTTCAGGATGGTCGCTGTCTTGATGGTGGCTTTTTTTATGAGTTGGTTTAGTGATTCCTGGTTCAATTCTGTCCCAATTTTGCGGTTCTCTCCAGGCACCCAATTTTCAGAATTTTTGACGAATTTTTCGAATCGGTCCGACAGGCTGCCAAAAAGCTTTGAATAAGCGCTTAGGCCACGATGGCGAGTGGCGAAATAATGTTCGGTTGTGCCATTGTCCATCAAGTAGGGACGCGGGCCGGGTGTGGAGGCAAACGGAGTGGCCGCTTCAAGCTCCTTCAGATTATTGACAAGATCATTGCTCGACATCTGGATCAAAACCACGTTGGGGCGAATTTCCGAAGCATATTGAGCCACAATCATCGACTGCTGAAAAGTGCCGTAGCCCGAACAGCCAAAGGCCCAGAATTCTGCTTCGGGCATTCGCTGGGCCAGTAGGGCGTAATAGGTTTTTGAGTCGTCGATATCGTCGGCCTGGGTGTAACTGTCGCCGATCACCAGAATTCGCGGCTTGAGGGTGGTTGTGTCGCCCCATTGCCTGAAGCCATGGGCATCCTGAGTCATCCGAAATTGACTGACCTGATTGATGGCGTCTTTGGAGAGACCCTCACGAGCAAGATTTGGCCGAGGCCGCCAACCGATCTCCTGATCAAGAATTCGTCTCGATTCCGTACTGATTGCCTTCGATTGCTTGAACCTCAAGGTGATTTCAAAGGCCAGCATCAGAATGGTCAACGGGAAACAGAGCGTTATGACTGTAAAGGCGATTCGTTTGCGTCGGCTGATCATCCATGAGCCCTTTGACTGACTAATCCTGAGACGTCGTTCCAGTCGCGACAACTAAACGATATTTCATTTTATTGCAAGACCAGAAAAAAACGGACACATTGGCCATGCACGGATTGACTGACTGAGGGGTCAAGCCGATTCCAGGGCTTGACCACCCATTGGTTTATGCGATTTGTCGGCCTGTTACTTCAGAGGCGTCAGGAAGACATTTCTGTAGAAGACTTCCGCCCCTTCGCTTTGAAGCAGGATCCGGCCCTTTGTCAAAGGCGATTTGCCTTCTTTGTCGGAGCTCAGGCCAGTGGCTTCGGCAACGAGTTCGCCATTGACGATATGCTTGACTGTGTCGCCTTTGCAGATCACCTCAACCGTGTTCCACTCGCCATTGGGCTTTTCTGTGTCTTTCAGTTTTTTGGAAAAACTTGGTTGGCGCTTGCCTTTGACCACGCCAGAGGTGCCGTCGACCATGTAAAAATCGCCACAGTCGCCTTCCTGAATCTGGCATTCCACAGACTTTGTCCAGACCTTGTCCTTGCCAATGCAGTGATACAGAATTCCACTGTCGCGTTTGGCGGTTTCACGTGGCTTCCAGCGCTTTTCGCCCCACTTGAATTCGAGCTTGAGATGATAGTTTTCGTAGTCTTTCGCGGTGGTCAGGCAGCCGAACTCCTCGCCTGAAACGTGAATGACTCCGTCCTCGACCTTGAAAATGCCTTTGGTGTCGGTGGTCGGGTCCATCGTTTTGTCGGCGTGGTTGATGAATATGTTCCATCCGTCCAGATTTTTGCCGTTAAAAAGCTGGCCTGTCGCTTTGTCGTCGGCATTCAGGCCAGTGGCGACAGAGCATCCGAGCCAGACCAGGAGAGAGGCGCGTGCTGCCAGAGGGAAGCGTCGAAGAGGGGCCATCGTGGGGTGTGCTCCAATGCAGATTTTTGAAACTTTGAGCCGGTGTGGCGCAGAGTTGTGAAAGCAAGGGGAATTGTGGGAGATCGATTGAGGATCGTCCAGAAGATTCCGGTCCTCAATGGTCAGGATATCAGAATGGTGAGCGGGAATCATCACTCTGGTTGGCGAAAAAACAAACAGGCAAAACCAATGGGAAAACGGTAATCAAGGTCGCTTGAAGTTGGTCCATCCGAGCAAAATCAGGCCGGTTCTTCGTTTATCAGATTCGAATCGTTGGTCGCCAGGGCCACATCCCGACGAAGTGCAGAGAGCAGTTCCAGAACAGGATCCGTAATCGGCAGAAGTTCCGGTTGCGACAAAAGCCAATGCTCTGCGGAGGTGGCAGGCCGATACAGAACCGAGGGTTGGCTGTGGAGAATTCGCTGCACAATGCCGCGATCTACGAGGAACAGGATGGCGGCAACGCGGCGACTGCACAGACTTATATGCCAAATGGAATTTGGAGCGAGATGCACCACCAGACGCCGCTCGAAGAAGCGCTGGACTTCGAGAATCAGGGCCTCCACATGCTCATCGTTTTTATGATGCAGGTAGCCTTCCAGGTGTCCATTCCAGGTCTGGTTCAGGAGGGCATCAAAGGATGAATCATTCACTTTTTGGGATTCCATTGGACATTTGAATCCATAATTCCGGGGTCGTTTCGCACTCATGTTCGATCCGGCGATTAAGGACTCTACTGAATCTGTATCGGATTCTCGGATTGAAGGCAATAGCCGAGAGGCGTTATTTTGTTAATCTTGATCGACTGGGCAATATGAGTCGCCCTTGGTTTTTCTTATTTATTGCTGTGGCCAAGGTTTAGAGATTGACAATCAGGCTTGATAAGGCGAAAATTCGTGTGAGCATTGTCGTGGTCGGCGATTGGGTCGTTAAAACCTGTGAGAGTTGGAAAAACGAATCATCCGTTCTCAAGAGGATCTTTCAGAACCGCCGATTATGAGAGTAAGAGGGTTTTCGAGCCTCCAAAACTGTGCCTGAGTGCAACTTCTCCGAACACGCCGACATGAGTTCACCTGATGTTTGAATCGATCGGAAAAATCGTTGTAAGTCCGAAGGGTCTGGGGCTGATCTTTGCATGGATAGGAATTTCCGTCCTTGTTTTTGCAGTGGCCCCATCGCTTGAGTCGATCCAGCGGGACGATAACGTTGGTTTTTTTCCCAAGAATTATCCGACCGTGATTGGCGACGATCTGCTTCAGCGAGGTTTTGGCAATGATCGAGCCAGTTCGCAGATGGTTGTGGCGGTAGAACGGGCGGAAGGCGCGTTTGAGAAAGCGGATTACGCCTTTGCAGACAAGCTGGCAAAGGCCCTGGTGGACTTTCGTGATGAAAATCCGAATTGGGGCCTAAAGCCACTGGTCACTTACAAGACCCCGATTATTGGCGCACGACTCATTGGCAATGCCGGCACAGTGGAGAAGCCTGAGGGGCAGGCCTTATTGATCATTCAGCCGTTGGAGTCGACCTTTATTGCCCGTAAGACACGACAGGCGCTGGATCTTTTGATCGCTCTGGTCGAAAAGACGAATCTGGAAGCCCCGCCGGGTATCAAAGTGGGCATGACCGGCTCGGCCATGGTCGGCCACGACTTGAATCAGGCGGCCAATTCCAGCATGGATGCGACCACGGTGGCCACCATCGTGTTGGTCATGACCATTCTGCTTCTGGTTTATCGTTCGCCCATGCTGGCTCTGGTTCCTCTGCTGACGATCGGATTTTCGGTCTTTGTCGCCATAAAAGCTCTGCCTTTATTGACATATGTGCCTGGATTGAAGTTTCAGGTGATCAACATCACGAGTGTTTTTGTAGTGGTGGTATTGTTTGGGGCGGGTACAGATTACTGTTTGTTCCTGATTGCCCGATATCGCGAGGAGCTGGTTGCGGGTTATGAACGCAAGCTTGCATTAACAAGAGCTTTGGATGCCGTAGGGGCAGCTCTTGTGGCCAGTGCCGGGACGGTGATTTTTGGGCTTGGGCTGCTTTGGTTTTGCAAGTTTGCCAAGATCAGCTATGTGGGTCCATCGATTGCCATGAGCCTGGTTGCGGCATTGGTGGCAAGCGTGACGATTGCTCCGGTGATGATCCACTGGATGGGTCGCTGGCTGTTTTGGCCATTTCATGAGCCTGGGCCAGCAGATGCCCAGCCGGATTTGTTTGACCCGAACCGAAGTACGGATCGATCGGCGGAGAAATCGTTGCATATTTGGGGCAAGGTTTCGAATTTTGTTGTGGCAAAGCCCTGGCGTGTGCAGTTTATTGGTCTTGGGGCGATGTTTCCTCTGGCATTGGTGGGCATGATTGCTGCTCCGAACTACAGCCAGTTGGACGATTTGTCATCGAGCCAGAAATCGGTATTGGGCACTCAGATGATTCGCAGGTATTTCCCGATTGGGGAACTGAGTCCTTCAAGTATTTTGATTCACAATCCGGACCTTGATTTTCGGTCGAAAAATGGTCGGACAGTGATCTCTCAGCTTTCGATGCTGATCAAAAATCACCCAGGCATTGCCGAGGTGAGGTCTTCGACGCAACCGCTTGGCAAGCCATCTGAAAGTGAGCCTGTTGAGCCGTCTGCCAAATCGGGTGGGCTGCTGGGTGGTCTGGTAAGCAACTTCAACCGGGCCAACGACAAGTTTGTGAATAATTTGGCGGAGAGTCGGCACATCAGCACACGCTCAACCGACGAAGCCGATCGAGGCCATATTGCCCGTCTGGACCTTGTCTTTGATACGGATCCATTTGCCACATCCACCGTTGTGAATCTTCAGGACATACAGAGTATGGTGGTGGATGCTTCGCGTTCGAACGGATTTCTGGTCGGTGTGGATCGGATTGGTCTGGCCGGTGCCACGGCCGAGATTGCGGACTTGAAGGATGTGACACTTTCTGATGAGCGTCTCATGTATGTGATTGTCAGTCTTGGTGTTTACGTCATTTTAGTGGTATTGCTCAGGCAGCCTGTCGTGAGTCTTTATCTGGTTGCCACGGTGGTGTTTGGGTATTTGGCAAGTTTAGGTGCGACGGAGCTGGTGTTTCGTCTGCTCCACACGGGGCCGACTCCCTGGGGCGGGCTTGACTGGAAAGTGAGCTTCTTCCTGTTTGTGATACTGGTGGCCGTTGGCGAGGATTATAATATTTTCCTGATGTCGCGGGTGTTGGAAGAGAGCCGTGAGCATGGAATTGTCGAAGGCACACGGCGGGCTGTGACCCACACGGGTGGAATCATCTCAAGCTGCGGCCTGATTATGGCAGGCACCTTGGGCGCGATGCTTTTGGGCGAGCTTAACAGCTTAAAGCAGCTTGGTTTTGCAATGGCTTTGGGGGTGATTCTCGACACCTTCATGGTCAGGCCGATTCTGGTACCAAGCTTTCTTGTGATTTGGGGGCGGTTTGTCGAACGGTATCGCGCCAAACGAGCCCGCATGAGCGAGATCGGGCGTGAGGAGTCGGTGCAAGTGCAATCATTTCATGGGGGCCAAACGGCATCGCCTGTGACAACAGGTTTTTCGATGTCCCCCTATTGCCCTTACGATGGCGAAGAAGCGGTGATCATTTCGTAACCTTGACTTCCTCCGTGAATACGATTTTCGTAACGGCTTCAGGCGAATTCTGATTTTCGGCCCAGTGTGGTGGGGATCTGTACTGGTTTTGGGGAATTCGTCAGGCGAGCCTTTTTTAAAGAATTGTTTGTGATTTCTCAAAAAATGTGGTTCTTTGCAAAGCTTGAACTCGATAAGTTGAGTCGTTTGACTGTACAATACGGGTACAAAATGCGTGCTGACATGGTTGGCAGGCAAAATCGAAGAGAGAGATTTGGTGAAACAAGGGACTATGAACGACCACTCAGAATTTGAAGTCCCGGATCGATCACCAGTCGATTTGGAGAGAATCCGTCGGGCCGTCCGTGAGATTCTGGCTGCCGTAGGCGAAGATCCAGATCGCGAAGGATTGCTGGAAACGCCCGACCGTGTGGCCCGAATGTATGCGGAAGTCTTTTCAGGCCTTCATGTTGACCCGAAGCAGTTTCTGAAAAAAACGTTCACGCAAAAATACGACGAAATGGTCCTGGTTCGGGACATTCGTTACGAAAGTTTTTGCGAGCACCATCTTTTGCCTTTCACGGGTGTGGCCCATGTGGCCTATATTCCGAATGGCAAAGTGGTTGGGCTATCAAAGATTCCGCGTGTGATCGACGCGCTGGCACGCCGGCCCCAACTTCAGGAGCGGCTCACTGAAGAGCTTGCCGACCTGCTCATGAGCGAACTCACTGCCAAGGGCGTGGCTGTGATCCTTCAGGGTTCCCATAGCTGCATGACGATTCGCGGTGTGCATAAGCCTGGGGCCACATTCATCACCAGCGCCATGAGAGGGCTTTTCAAGGATCGGCTCGCGACCCGATCCGAAGTGCTCTCCCTGATTCAAGGCCGACACAGCGATCACCTCTGATAGCCATGGCCCAGCCATCTCCAGCGTTTTTTTTGAATCCTCGCGGAATGAAGGGGCCTCACATTGAGTCAGCCGTTTCTTGCGGATGTTTCGATCCGAATTGCCTGTGGTCTGGTCGCATGGTCGGCAATCATTCCCTGGCGCCCAATTCCCGTGAAGTTTTTCCGGACTCAAAGCCTTATCGCTCTGGGTTTCTTTGTGCTTGGGTTGCTCGCGGGCTGGTCGGCCATGAGCTCCGTGTGGATCAAGTCGGCCTGGATTGGTCTTGTGGCTGGCTCCTATCTTGCCTCAGTTGCCTGGGGCATCGGTTTGCCAGCCATTGCTCGAAAACTCTGTTTCTTGTTGATGATGGTCTCTGTCTGGATCCTTCTTTGGAGTGGATTTGAAGATCTGGGCCCTCTGGAATCGATCGCAAGATTTGCCAGCGCTTTTTGGCTTGGCTCCACACTGACAGCGATGCTTCTTGGGCATTATTACCTGACAGCCCCGGCCATGTCGATCGCCCCTTTAATGACATTGATTTACGGAATGTTCGCCTGCTTCGGAGTAAGAATGGTCACCACACTATTACCTCTGATCCTGGGCCAGACGTCATCGGGCATGCAGCTTGATGGATTTTCGGTCATGTGGCTCGGCATGCGCATTGTCATGGGCTATGCAGGCACATTTCTGGCAACTTATCTCTCGTATAGAACCGCCAGCATCCGCTCGACTCAATCGGCGACCGGCATTCTCTATGTTGCGCTGGCACTGCTTCTGTTCGGCGAGCTGACATCCATGCTCCTGGGCAAAACCTGGGGCATGACACTTTGATTTGGCTTAACGACTTGCGCCGGTCATGCAAAAAAGTGGCAATCGTTGCATTAGTCAATGCTTAAGTGCAATCAGGCCTGAGCTCTATTGCGATTTTGCACTAGACGAGATTTTGGATATCGTTATTCTCGGGCGAGTTGACAGGATGTCCACGGAATCGTTTGAGGCATGGAGCTTTAGCCTTGTTTAATTCTCGAAAAACAGGGGTTCGAGACAGTTCGGAATCGACACTTTCGATTCTGATTCCTGCCCACAATGAAGCTGTCGGCCTGAAGCGCTTGCTGCCAATGGTTTTCGATGTTTTAGACCATTGGCCAAATGCTCCGGATTATGAAGTGATTGTGGTGGACGATGGTTCTGGCGACAGCACCAGTCAGGTTGTCGTAGATTTTCAGGTGCATAAACCGCGATTGAAGCTGGTCAGGAACGGTTCTCAGCGTGGTCAATCCACATGTCTTGCGATTGCCGCACGCCATGCAGTCGGGAAATGGCTGGCCACGCTCGATGCCGATGGCCAGAACGATCCTGCCGACATTCCACGGCTTTGGTCGGTTGCCTTGGAAACTGGTTGTGATGCGGTTCTGGGCTGGCGTGAAAATCGCCAGGATAATCGCCGGACACGATGGGTCAGCAAGATCGCCAACCGTGTTCGAAACGGGTTTCTGGGTCAATCCATCCGAGACACGGGTTGCTCGACTCGATTGGTGAAAGCCAGTCTCATTGCAGAATTGCCACGGTTTGAAGGCTGGCACCGATTTCTGGGCCCGATGCTTGCCGCCCGTGGTGCAGCGATCGAGCAAGTACCGGTTCGCCATTATGCAAGGCTTGATGGGGCTTCGCATTACAATTGGAGGAACCGGGGTGTGAGGGTTCTCATCGACCTGTTGGGTGTGGCTTGGCTCAATCGTCGGCCATTGCGATTTGACATGCTCGAAAATCGCCAGAACCTTCGCTTGGATGACGGTCATGACCACACCACTTCAGCCATGCCCCATCATCAGGCAGAGCAATGGATTGCACCTTCCACCGGGGTGAAGTTTCACATCAGGAGTGGGTCATGAATGGCTGGGCTCAGTCTATGGACAGTTGGCTGATTCTTGGCCTGATGGGGCAGGGGGTCTTTTCAGCCCGATTTCTCAGCCAATGGCTTGCCAGCGAGCGAGCCGGCAAAAGTGTCATTCCCATTTCGTTTTGGTGGATGAGCCTTGTGGGGTCCGTCCTGCTCTTGATTTATGGCCTTCAGAGGCATGAGCCGGTGCTTGTCATGGGCCAGTGTACCGGGCTTTGGATTTATGGACGAAACCTGGTTTTGATCCGTAAGAACCGTACATGATTTCGCTCGAATCCAGTCAGGTGATTCGCTTGCCTTCCCGGGCGGCATTGGCTTCATCGTGGGCAGCACGGATTGGCCAGGGAATCCGGCGATTGTCAGTGATTCGCTTTACCAGGGCGACGGCGTCGCTGATCCGGCATTTATGGCCGACGGAGATAAAAATCGGGGCCGTTTTTGCCTTGGTTCGATAGACGACCCCGATTTGGTGATCGTCATTGAGCATCAATGGGACATTTGCCCCTGATTTATTGGGAACGGGGGCATGAGTCCCTGTGAGTTTGGTCTTTGCAAGGCCGATTGCCGGCTTATCAAGCCAAAGCCCGAGGTGGCATGCAATGCCAAGGCCGCGAGGATGTGCGAGGCCTTGCCCGTCGACCACAATGGCGTCAAAATCGAGGCTGAGTCTGTCGATGGCTTTCAAAAGGGCTGGCACTTCGCGAAACGCCAGCAGTCCAGTGACGTATGGGAACCGGATAGGCTGAATGAGTGTGGAGGATTCCACCAGGATTCGGTCGTCGATATCGCAAACGACGGCAGCGGCTGCGAGCCATGTGGCAAATCGATTCATGCTGACATCGACAGCAAGCAGTCGTCTGATGTTGAGCGCATCCAAAGGGGTCGTAGAGTCTACCTGTTGGGCCAAATTGGTTTGAATCTCACGAGCTTCGGCGGGTGATAAATCCCACCGATGCATTAGGCTCATGGCGACATGCTCCAGATCGATTCGGCTGTCTGCTCGATGGCTTTGGCGGCGACTTTAATTTGGGATTCGCTCAGATCGCGGTGCGTGCAGGCGCGAACCACCTGTTCTCCAAGCGGAGCGACGAGAACCTTGTGTTCTTTGAGACGTCTCGCGAAATACTGGGCAGAGCCAAGCCTTGGATCGATCTTGATCCAGACCAGATTTGTTTCAGGAAGCCCCGATTCGAGCGAGATTCCAGGCGAGTTTTCCACCGATTTTGCAATGGTTTTGGCGTGCTGGTGGTCTGTGGCCATGGCTTCCATGTATCCATGTTCGAGAGCGAAAATGGCGGCGGCAGCGACCACTCCCACCTGCCTCATTCCGCCACCCATGGCTTTTCGAAGCCTGTGGGCATCGCCTTCGATCAATGCTTTGGAGCCGACGATTGCAGACCCCATGGGGCAACCAAGCCCTTTTGAGAAACAAATCGAAATGGTGTCGAATGGGGCGGCAAGCAGGTCGAGCGAAAGGCCGCTGGCCACAGAGGCATTCCAAAGCCGGGCACCATCAAGGTGGCGAGCCAGGCCATTGGTCTTGGCCCAATCGCACATGGCCTGAATCTGATTTTGGAGGAGAACCCGACCGCCGGCCCGGTTATGAGTATTTTCAAGGCACAGGAGCCGTGAGCGAGCGTAATGGTGATCGCCCGGACGAATCCCGGCCGAGGCTAGTGTGGGCAGATCCAGCACGCCCTCAGGTCCGCTCAGGGTTCGGGTCGAGACACCCCAAAAACGGGCGATTCCGCCGCCTTCCCAGAGGTAGACGTGCGCTTGCGGGTCGCAGATCAGCTCGTCTCCAGGCTTTGACTGACACCCGATACTGATCTGGTTGGCCATCGTTCCTGTTGGAACAAACAGGGCAGCCTCTTTGCCAAGCCGCTCGGCGATCATCGATTCCAGCCGCTTGACAGTCGGATCTTCCCCAAAAACGTCGTCGCCGGTCTCGGCTCTGGCCATTGCCGCAAGCATGCCCGATGTCGGACGTGTCACGGTATCGCTCCGCAGGTCAATCAGTGGCATGGCTTTTCTGCCTTTTTTCAAGATTCATGGATCAATCCGACCCATCATAACAGGCCATAATTCGTTTGTGAACGATCGAGACCAGGCCAACCCGTTTCGTACAGTTCCCGAGCTGAGAAAATTACGTAAATAGCCCCATCACGGGCTCACCTGCGGAAGTCCTCAATTTATGACCTTTGAGGTCCTTGAATTCTGACTTGGGATTGATCCCCAGCAAGGCCAGGATCGTCGAATGCAGGTCGGGCGGGCTGACGGGCTTGTCGATAACATAAGCCGCTCGATTATCCGTTGCTCCATAAACACTTCCTCCACGAATTCCGGCACCTGCGAGCAGGACGGAATATGCGTTGGGCCAGTGGTCGCGGCCTCTTGAATCCGTCGCGGCATTCATCACCACCCGCCCAATTCGTGGAGTCCTGCCAAATTCGCCCATGGCAACCACCAGCGTTTCATCCAGAATCCCACGCGCACTCAAGTCGTCCAGCAATGCGCTGAAGGATTGGTCAAACGGTGGCAAAAGTTTGTTTTTTAAGGAGTTGAAATTGTCTTTGTGCGTGTCCCAAAATGGGCTTTTGACATCGCTTCCATCATTGTGCCAGTTGACCTGTACCAACCGGGTGCCTGCTTCCACAAGCCGGCGGGAGAGCAGCAAGCCTTGCCCAAAAGCATGATTTCCATAGCTTTGCTTCAAGTAGTCAGGTTCTTCATGCAGCGCAAATGCCTTGCGTGCGAGTGGCGAGGTGACAAGCCCACGGGCCATTGTCTGAAGTGATGCAAACATGTCGGATTCGGCTGATTCGGCTATTCGCCGGTCGATCGACTCCAAGAGTTTTGTGCGCTCAGAAATCCTGCCAGGTGCGATCGGGGTCTCAAGCCTTAGGGACTCCGGTATCAAGTTGCCCGCCAGGTCCGGCTTGACCAGCCAGGGGGTGGACGCCTGCCCGAGCCGACCACCACGCTCGCCGGCGTAATCGCTTGGCAGATCAAGAAATCGGTTCCATCGCGGCAGGGTGATCGACGCAGGCATGGTGAGTGCGCTTTGATTCGAAAAATGCGAAACCAGGGCCCCAATGCCGGGAAAGTCGTCGGGGGTGGGCGGGGCGTCCAGGTCGGGCCTGCTGTGCTTCTGGCCTGTGAGCATGTAATACAAACCCCAGCCATGCCTGGGGTGCTCGTGATGCATGCTCCTGAGAATCTGGAATTTGTCCATCCGCCGCGATAATAACGGCAGATGCTCGCAAATCTGGATGCCTGGGACATTGGTATCGATCGGCTTGAACTCGCCACGAAATTCCAGAGGAGCATCGGGCTTCATATCAAACAGATCAATTTGACTTGGCCCGCCAAACAGAAAAATTAAAATGCAACTTTTGGCCCTGCCGAATGGGAATGCCATTGGATTGGGCGGTTGCAGACTGGTTTGGGCAATAAGCTGATCCAGGCCCAGCCCGAAATAGGAGAGCGATCCAATGTGCAGCAGCGACCGCCGATTCATGCCTGGGGCCGGATTGAAATCAGAAGTGCCTGGGAAATGGAATTGAATCATTCGTTGGTGTTAAATGGAGGACTCAAAGATCGATGCCACATCGTAAATTCCGGTCATTCCGGCCAATCATCCTTCAAGATCAGTGGCCCTTACCGTCAATGAAATCGAAATCATCGATGATGGCAGGAGCCTGATTGACAGTGGCCATGCCAAGAACCTCCTGAGCTTGGATTTCGAGGATTTTATGAGATCAAAGGGTCGGTTCTATTGCAAGGAGAAATCAACGGCATCCCCGTTTTTCAGGGGGATGGCCTTTGCTCACGATTCTCCCAGAGAGCATGATCGTCAATCGCTTGTCGATTCGGAGAGGATTTTCCGGTAAGCCTCTCGCGCGAATTCATAGGCTTTGGCGGCTTCGGCCTTTTCGCTGGCACGATAAAGCCTTTCTTTGGCCTTCCAGCAGACATCGACGGCCTTTAAGCACCATTCTGCGGATAATTTCGAGGCTCTGACAGGCTTGTCGGCAACCGTCACCCAAACCGGGTTGGTATGGCTCGATGGCCAGACCCGCATGGCAACCCAGCTCGATTTTTCAATGGGGATATCGAAATTCAGGTCGATCGTTTTGCCATCGGCTTCCACAATCTGTTTTGCCACCGATTTGCCGTTGACAATCACTTCGACCGGAACCTTTCTTGAGGCTCCAATTCGCGATCGCTCCAGCTCCCAGTAAGGCTTCAAGGCCAGGGGGCGCCTGGCGATTGCTTTCATCTCAGGCGGCTGAGTTTCCGGTAGAAGGGCTGCAAACTTTGTTGCAACTTTCACAGTTCCCGGAGCGGCCAGTTTCAATTCCGAACCGTTCTTGCCCACCTCGACATCACCCACTTTGAAGTCAAACAGGTGGCTCTTGCCGTCTGTCACAAAACTTCGGCCATTTTTGATTCCCTCAATATAGCGGTCAAAATCGAGCTTGCCGTCTTCGAGTTTGACATAAAGCCTGCCAAGGCCGACTCGCTCTCCATAAATGCATGGAAAGTCGGTTTCGCCACTGATCCGGGCCTTATAGCCACAGTTAAGTGTGTGATACCAGATATTCAGCTCCCAGTTGATGGGCGTATCCACAGAAGAAATGAAATCGACGGCATCGTGAGTCACATCCACAATATATTCATTCGCGCCGATCCCATCAAAAGGCGGCATCTCCTGTGTCGGAATGGTCTCGCTATTGATTCGCAGGCCCCAGCCGGAATGACTGAACCCGACCACTCCACCCTGCTTCTTGCCCCACTGCAGCACCGGAAGGGTCCAGCTTGGCCATTGCTCGATGCGCTCGGTACCTGGATAGTCATCCTCCTTGAGCCGCAGCAGGCAAAGGTGCCCGGCATGGCTTGAGGGGAAGCCTGAAACTTCCACGTCATAACGCATCAGATAGTCAGGTCGTGAAAGGGGATGCAACTTGCCATCGAAAAACTGCTTCTGAAAGTACCAGCAGGGCCCCCATGAGAGTACGCATCCGACGTTCAGGTCCTCACCCAGAATCTGTCGCATCATGTCCGATGGAGTCACCCCTTCGGTCGGGCTTTCATAATGGGCACAGCCGGCGGCATGAACATGGTGATCGCCAGAGAACCAATTTGATTTTGTCAGGGCAATCCAGCGATTGAGCCGGAACTTTTCCAGATGTTCTACCGTATTGGCAGGCACGGTGATTTTTCGGGACTGTTCGCGATATTCCGGGCCACGGGTCCATGAAACAGTATATTCGCCGGGCGGTATGAAAATGTGTTCGCCAGTGGTCCGGTAAATTTGAGGGTGAAAGAAAAAGTCGGGCGCAAGTCGACGGCTTTGGGCAGGATAGACCCGTCCAAGCCGGTCGCGAATCATGAAGCTCGCCATGACATCCGAGCCATCCTCGTCTTTGATGTCGAAGACGAGTTTGACACCCGGCTTGCAATCAAAAAGGATATCAACATCGGCCCTGAATCCGAGATCCTGCGTGCCCTGGCCCACATTAAAAGTAAGGCGGGCCTCACGTTTTCCGGCATCGCGGCTGTAAATCTGTACCAGTCGATACTCAAGCGGCAGCCCTGACAGCGTTTTGGTCATGGGTCGGTCATCAAACATTTTCACATCAGCCCAACGATTTGGGACCTCGGAAAGCGGAATGGTCACCTTCGGCTCTGCGGACGAAGTCGACGGCTTGACCAGCGGCAAGGCATTAGGGCTTTCCACCGCAAGAGGGGCCGTTACGCCAGCTTCATTGGCGACCTTCAGCAGAAATACGCTCCAGCCCTGCTGGGCCAGGGTTTTCGCAACTGGACCAGGGTCGGCCTTGACCCGGCTTTCGGGATTCACCTGGATCGAGGCCAGGCAGAGCGGATCCAGAGCCTCCTGAATCAGCAGGACGGCCTTGGCAGAATCAGTTTGAGCCATGGCGGCCTGAAGCTTTTCACGCACAGGAGCAGGCAGCGGCTGGCCCAGATAATCCAGAGCATCCGAAATGCGGCGTACCTGAGCCGTAAGTGGTTGCAGTTCCACTCCAGAAACTTTCGGTATGGGCTGCCCAGAGACGATCTTACTGAGGCTCGTGACGCTGCATAAGAGTATCAGCAGCAATCGGATATGTCGATTCATGACAACCTTTTCAAGCAGATGAAGTATTGGCTGTGAGGCAGACGGGATCGGTTCGGGCTAGAACCTGCTGCTGGTATTGGATTTGATTATCAACGAAGGGAGAAGGTGTGTCAAATGCCCAAATGTTTCAAAATCTGGGGAATTGGCCTTGTCGGATTTTTGGGAATCCATAAGTTGAATGGTTGATTCGGAAATGTCGGTCAGTGACCCATTTTGCGTATCCAGATTCCCTGGATGAAGCGGAATGATTTCAACAGGAGCGATCAGCCATGAGGGCGATCGGACGATTCCAGCCTCGTCGCAAACACCTTGTCATGTTGGTGTCTGCGCCATTCGTTTTCTGGATTCTGGTTGTCGGTTTGATGCCGACCATGTGGTTGGCCCACCGAATGGAGTCGGCGGTGGAGCGATTGACCGGCTTGCCTGCACATGTCAATCGACTACGACTGACCCTGACAGGCGGCGTGATTGTCGATGGTCTTCAGCTTGGTCCTGTTGAGGAGCTGGAAGAATCGTCGCAACTGCATATAAGAAAAGTGCTTGTCAATGTCGACTGGCTCTCGGTCCTGACCGGAAGGCTGGCCATGACGGACATTGCCCTTGTGGGTGTCGAGGGCCGACTGGCCCGGTCTCCGGACGGTAGCTGGCTCCCGGAACGCTGGCTCAAGCCGATCGAAATGGCGGAGTCCCAATGGGCTCAAGGTAAGACAAAGTCATGGCTTGTGGATGTCGAGATTCGTGGCGGGAGACTTGAGATTGCGGATCCGGCGCATCGATCCAAAATCCTGATCACAGGCTTGATGGGTGTGGCAGAAGCTGGCGAAGGCTACTTTAAGATGCCTGAACTGGTGGGCAAAGTGGATGGCGGCGATTTGATGTTGGCCGTTTCGGCTGACCAATCGCATGAAGTCCCGATTTTTGACGCCAATTTGGGGATGAGAAATGTTCCTCTGGGCGTCCATTTTGATGTTTTGGGCTTTATCTGTCCGCTCCTGGCGGGCGAGGATGTGACCCCAAAAGGGCGCATGGACCTTGAGCTTTACCTTCAGGGTCGACTTGAGAAGGACTGGGCCAGCACGCTCAAGGGCCGCGGCAACCTGAAGCTCGACCCCGTCTCGGCAGAAGGTCTACCGCTTGCACAAAGACTTGGCATTAATACGCTTGTGGCTGAAATCAATGGTGTACAGCACCGGGCGGAGGATTTGACGCTTAGGATAACGAATCCGTTTACGATCCAGTCCCGGCGGGTAAGTTCGCCAGCATTGAGAGTCGAAGTTGGGCCGATTCCACTCAAGTTCGAGGGTTGGACCGATTTTGATGGTCGACTCGATTACGTCATACGGACCGACGTAATTCGTGACCAATTGCCTGTGGGCATGAGGGGTGTTCTGGACGATCTCAAACCACAGGAAGAGGCGTTGGCAATTCGCGGACGGCTGGATGCACTGACCATTCTGGTCAACGACCAGCCAATCACAACGGAAGGTTACCAGATTCGCAAGTCGGATCTGCGTAACAACCTGGAACAGATCTCGAGGCGGTTTTCCGAACGTCTGGCACGCTGACGAATCTAACTAAGCTGGCCAGTGCTTTTTGGGGATCGCAAATTCTGGATCAAGCTCTCAGTCGAAAAAAAAACGTTGCGATGAGCCGCCTGGAATGGGTTTTCGCCTCCTTGCAAAACAAGGATTCAGGGATGATCTCCAAACGATTTCGGGTAATCGGACTGGTTATATGGCCTGGATTGCCGCAAATCTGGGCAGGGCAGGTGGGGTTTGGGCTCATTCTCGGACTGTTTTTCACACTAATTCTCAACGCGAGTATTGTGAGCCAATGGGTTTATACAGATTTGCTTGAGGCCCGGCCACGTCAGATGCTCTGGGTGCTTTCAATTCTCATCTATACGGCGATGGCCGCATGGACCGTGGTTTGGGTCTGCTGGTTTCATCCGGAAAAATTTGAGAAAGACATCGATCGACTTTATCGACTCTCATCGGAGTCTTATCTTCAGGGCCGCTGGGCGGAATCCCGCTCGCAGCTTGAGCAGGTAGTCGCCTTAAATCCAAGCGACACAGAGGCTTTACTGAGATTGGCCAGGCTGCTTGAGCGGACAGGGCAGGTGGGTTTGTCCAAGCGTGTCCTGGTCCAGTGCCGTGACACGCCCGGGGCGGCCCGGTGGATTTGGGAAATTGAGCAGATGGTCCAGAGAGTGACCAATCTGGAAAAGACTATGGATGGATAATCCTGCTTAAAATAGGCGATTCTTAGAAAAAAATGGATGAGATTGAGGCTGGTGGACTGGAAAAAAATGGTCCGCCTCTCTACTTTAATAGAGTACGTATGGGGATTACGAAGTATCCTGAACTCATCAGGCACTTTGACGGCCTCATGACCTTGAACGCGATTTCTAACTGAGAGGGTATCGTGGATATGTACGAACGGTTCACCGACCGGGCCCGCCGGGTGATGCAACTGGCCAATTCGGAGGCGCAACGGTTCAACCACGATTATGTTGGGACCGAGCACCTGTTGCTCGGTTTGGTCAAGGAAGGTAGTGGTGTTGCGTCCAATGTCCTGAAGAATCTGGATGTGGACTTGCGTAAAATCCGGGTCGAGGTCGAAAAGATTGTCCAATCTGGTCCAGACATGGTCTCGATGGGCAAACTTCCGCAAACACCTCGGGCGAAGAAGGTTCTGGAATACGCTTTTGAAGAAGCGCGTAATCTGAACCATAATTATGTTGGCACAGAGCATTTGCTGCTTGGCCTTCTGCGAGAGCAGGAAGGTGTGGCGGCTCAGGTTTTGATGAACCTGAATCTGAAGCTGGAAGATGTTCGAGAGGAGGTACTTAACTTGTTAGGTCACGGAATGGAATCTGGCTCGGGCGAAGGTGGCAGCGGCGGGAGCGGCAGCAGCGAACGCGCCAGTGCCAAGAGCACGAAAAGCAAGACACCAGCGCTCGACAGCTTTGGTCGCGACCTCACGGAACTGGCTCGCCAAGTGAAGCTCGACCCAGTGATCGGTCGGGCCAACGAGATCGAGCGAGTGATTCAGATCCTCTCGCGAAGAACGAAAAACAACCCGGTCCTGCTGGGCGAGGCTGGAGTGGGTAAAACCGCCATTGTTGAAGGCATGGCGCAGTTGATTGTCGAAGGCAACGTGCCAGAAACTCTTCGTGACAAACGGATTGTGGTACTTGACCTGGCCATGATGGTGGCGGGCACAAAGTATCGCGGCCAGTTTGAAGAGCGTATCAAGGCCGTGATGAATGAAGTGCGACGAGCCAAAAATACGATCCTCTTCATCGACGAGCTTCACACCTTGGTGGGTGCCGGTGGGGCCGAGGGGGCCATTGATGCCTCAAATGTCCTCAAGCCGGCCCTGGCTCGTGGCGAAGTGCAGTGCATTGGTGCGACAACTCTTGATGAATACCGTAAATACATCGAAAAGGACGGTGCTCTTGAGCGCCGCTTCCAGACCATTCTGGTCGAGCCTCCAGGCAAGACAGAAACGCTTTCGATTCTGAAAGGCCTGCGCGATCGATACGAGGCTCACCACCGTGTCCGGATTCTGGATTCCGCACTGGTGGCCGCTGTCGAGATGGCAGACCGGTATATCTCAGGCCGATGCTTTCCTGACAAAGCGATTGACGTGATTGACGAAGCCGGTGCACGCGTGCGGCTCAAGGCCATGACACGTCCGCCGGACCTGAAAGAGATCGACGATCAGATTGAGCGGCTCAATCAGGACAAGGAAGAGTCTGTCGCCAACCAAGACTTCGAGCGGGCCGCAGCCCTGCGTGATCAGGCCGACAAGCTCAAGAAGAAGAAAGAGCAGATCACAAGGGAATGGCGTGATCGATCCAAGGAAATCGATGGAACGGTCGATGAGGATGTGATCTCTGAAGTGGTCTCAAAGATGACCGGAATTCCACTGACTCGGATCGAGGCTGTCGAATCGGCCCGATTGGTGAAGATGGAAGAAGAGCTTCGCAAGAAGGTGATCAGCCAGGGCGAAGCCATCAAGCGAATCAGCCAGGCTGTTCGCCGCAGCCGGGCTGGCCTGAAAGATCCGAAGCGACCGATTGGAACGTTCATTTTTGCGGGGCCGACGGGCGTTGGTAAAACATTGCTTGCAAAGAGCTTGGCTGAATTCATGTTCGGCGATGCCGATTCCCTGATCCAGATTGATATGTCTGAGTATCAGGAAAAGCACAACGTCAGTCGATTGATCGGCGCCCCGCCCGGCTATGTCGGCTATGAAGAAGGCGGGCAACTGACCGAGAAGATTCGCCGCAAGCCGTATGCGGTTGTGTTGTTGGATGAAATTGAGAAGGCGCACCCGGAAGTTTACAACATGCTTCTCCAGATCATGGAAGAAGGCAGGTTGACGGACTCGTTTGGCCGTCATGTGAACTTCAAGAACGTGATCCTGATCATGACCACCAACGCTGGAGCCGATGCGATTGCTCGCGAAAAGGGCCTTGGCTTTCAGGTCGAGGAAGATGCGGCAAGTTCGTACATAGAGATGAAATCTACTCTCAAGTATGAGCTTGACAAGTACTTCCGTCCTGAATTCCTGAATCGTCTTGACGACGTGATTGTCTTCCACAAGTTGAACAAGGAAGATTACGCCCAGATTGTCGATATCGAGCTTTCGAAAGTACGCAAGCGTCTGGACGAACGTGGCCTGACTCTGCAACTGACCGACGCCGCCAAGGCTTTCGTGGTCGAAAAAGGCAGCGACTCCACTTACGGGGCTCGGCCACTGCGACGCGCCATTGAGCAACTGATTGAAGACCCCATGTCCGAACAAATCCTCATGGGTGGTTTTGTGGGCAAAGATCTGATCAAAGTGGAACTTTCTGGCACTGGTGAAGATCGCAAGCTTGAGTTTGAAGCCACAAACGCCCCGGAAAAAGCTCCGGAACTGGCCTTGGTTTCGGAACCGGTTGCCGCCGAAGAGAAACAGGAATAATCGTCTCAAGAACTTTCTAACAGGTCAAATCCTATCAGCCCATTTTCTGATCCCTAGAGGATCAGGGAATGGGTTTTTTTTGACTGTGACTCTGTAAATCTAACAAGGAGTCTTGGTCGTAATTTCTTATTAAGCGACAAAGAAAAAAAACTGTCCCGTTTTTTTGAAAAAATCGCAAAATAAACTTGATCAAACCCAAGGGATTTCTTAAAACTAAGGTAGATCCTTCTCTTGCCCAATACGAATGAACCTATCTCCACAGATTTAGCACTGTATGGCTAATCGAGGGACTTCGTTTGGATGATTGGCAAAGGGGTCGCCAAAAAAATGAGGATGACCGGTCCTCAGGAGCCCCATGAATTGCAAGATCAGTATCGTCATACCTGTATTTCGTGGCGAAACCACCATTGGGCCCCTCGTGGACCGCTTGTTTCATGAGCTTGGCGATGCGCTCATCCAAGTCGTTCTAGTGAATGACGGCAGCCCGGACGATAGCGATCGGGCCTGTCGAGAGGTACAAACGAGATTCAGAGGCCGATGTGTTTATATCCGATTGGCCCGAAACTATGGCGAACATAATGCCGTCATGGCTGGCATGGCCAAATCGATTGGCGACTATACGGTGATCATGGACGATGATTTTCAGAACCCTCCTGAAGAAGTCCTGAAACTGGTCAGGCACGCTTCAAGCCATCAATGCGATGTGGTCTACAGTCAATATTCGAAGAAAAATCACCGTCTCTGGCGCAACTTGGGCAGTCGTCTGAATAATCTTGTAGCAACGGTTCTCTTGAAGAAGTCTCACGATTTATATCTTTCCAGCTTCAAATGCATGGATCGTTGGCTAGTCATTGAGATTCTTAAATACAAAGGGCCTTACCCCTATATTGATGGGCTGATCCTGCAGCGGACATCCCGCATAGGAACGGTCGAGGTGCGCCATGATCGGCGAGTTGCGGGGCTTTCGAACTATACACTGAGAAAGCTGATCTCGTTATGGCTTAGGGTCTTTGTGAATTTCTCGGTGATCCCTCTGCGAATCAGCACCGTAGTTGGGCTCGTGATGAGCATGCTGGGCGCATTGCTTGGCAGTGCTGTCGTGATTGAGCGAATCTCAAATCCGGAAATCCCTGTCGGCTGGGCATCTCTTGTGGTTGTCGTCGTACTCTTTTCTGGCGTTCAGCTCGTGATGCTTGGGCTTATTGGTGAATACCTTGGGCGGCTCTTTCTGACAGTCAATGGGACACCTCAATACACGATTCGGGAGGAACTTTCATGAACTCCTATCCGGAAGATGAGGGATACCGAGCATGGTTTGATCAGAAAAATGTTCTGATCACAGGAGGGCTTGGGTTTCTGGGTTCAAATCTGGCCATCAGGCTTGTCGCTTTAGGTGCCCGGGTCACTCTTATGGATGCCATGCTTGAGGATCATGGTGGTAATATATTTAATATCTCCGAGGTAAAGAATCAGATAAAAATCAATTTCAGCGATGTGCGAGATGAAGGCACACTGAAATATCTGATTAAGGAAAAGGATTTCATATTTCATTTTGCTGGCCAGAATGACCATGTTCTAAGCCGGAGAAACCCATTCCTGGATATCGACATCAACATCAAGGGGACGGCAACCTTATTGGAAAACTGTCGCAAATACAATCCGGATGTCAGGCTGGTTTACAGTGGTACAAGAGGTGAATATGGTGCGGCCATCAGACTACCGGTTTCTGAGGATCAGCCGCTTCACCCCAGAGGGATTTACGAGCTATCCAGTTCCTCAGCCCAACAATTGTTCCAGATTTACAATGACAATGACTCATTGCGATCCATTACACTTCGTCTTACAAATATTTATGGCGAACGTGCCCAGATGAAACACAACCGGTTTGGGGTTGCCAACTGGTTTATCAGGTTGGCGATTGACGATTCAGAGATTTCAGTATTCGGTGATGGCACGATTATTAGAGACTTTCTTTACGTTCAGGATGCAGTGGGTGCCATGATCGCAGCAGCGGCTACGGAAAGAGCTTATGGAATGGTTTTAAATGTTGGCAATGATACCGCGAGTAATTTCAAAGAGTTGGCAGAAACGGTCACTCGCATTGCAGGTGCTGGCCGATGGAAATACGCCCCGTTTACACCTGAGAGGGCCGCGCAGGAACCTGGGGATTTTATCTCGGACATTTCACGCATAAAACGCATTGTGGGCTGGTCCCCAGTGGTGAGCCTGGCGGACGGCATGAGTCGGACCATTGAGTTTTACAGGGAACATAAGGAGCATTACTGGTGAAACCTTTCCATCAGATTCCATTTCTGGACCTTTCGCTTCAGTTTCAATCCATTCAGGACGAGCTTGAAAATGCAGCACTGCGGGTGCTGCGATCCGGCCAATATATTATGGGCCAGGAAGTAAATGCCTTTGAAAAAAACTTTGCTGCTTTCGTAGGTTCCCAATATGCAGTTGGGGTCGCGTCGGGAACGGATGCGATTTTTCTTGCATTAAAAGCCTTGGGAATTGGGCCAGGCGACGATGTTCTGACTGTTGCAAATGTAAGTGCTCCTACGGTTTGTGCCATACTTGCAGCTCAGGCAAGGCCTGTGCTTATTGATATTGACCCAGAAACATTCAATATGGACCCAAACTGTCTCTCAGAATATTTAAAAAACTCTGAGTCCCGCCGTACCGCCAGGGCAATAATTCCAATCCATTTATACGGTCGGGCGGCTGATATGATTTCCATTAAAAGTATTGCACGGGAATATCAATTGGCGATTCTGGAAGATGCTTCGCAGGCTCATGGTGCCACAGTGAATGGAATCAAGGTCGGGACCATGGGAGACATTGGCTGCTTCAGCCTTTACCCGACCAAGAATCTCGGCGCCTGCGGTGATGCTGGCGTAATTGTTGCGGAAAATCAGTTGACGGTTGCCAAATTAAAGATGCTGCGCAATTATGGTGAAAAGGATCGCTATGACAATTATTTGGTCGGAGTCAATTCACGGCTCGATGAAATTCAGGCAGCCTTGCTCAATGTCAAGCTGAAATATCTTGACCATTGGACTCAGAGGCGCCGCGAGATTGCATCTCAATATAATCAGGCTTTCTTAAATCTTGGCCTGAATGTGCCGGGAGAGAGTCAGGAAAATCTTGAGGGGCATGTTTATCATCTTTATGTAATGAATGTCGAAAACCGGAATCAATTCCGGGAAGACTTGTTGCAGCTTGGTATTGGCACTGCAATCCATTACCCAAAACCAATTCATCATCAGGATTCTTTCCGGAATGTTTGCCTTCAGGCCAATGAGCTCGAGGCCACGCAATGGGCTTGCCGTACCATTCTATCATTACCATTGTATCCTGAAATGTCAGAAAGTGATGTGGATAGTGTCTGTAAATCGATTGATCAACTGGTAAGGGGGCGGCGATGGACCCTTCCGAATACGGCGTAATGAGCCGATGCGAACGTGATCATTGGTGGTATGCCGGCTTACACTCGCTGGTATCTGGGTTTCTGCTGGATCAGACTGTAGAATTGCATCTTCCACTGATGCTTGATGCTGGCTGTGGAACGGGTGGATTTCTGATGAAATATCAATCCAGCAAAGGTCACTTTATTGGGCTCGAGCCATCCAGTGAAGCTTATCCGTTTCTTGAGGCAAGTGGCCTGGAATATCTTATAAAGGCGGACCTGTTGCGATTGCCATTCGCCGACTGCACTTTTAATGCAATGGTATCGCTTGATGTGCTTTGTGTCTTCGAAAACGAACAGATCCCATTGGCTGTGCAAGAGATGGCGCGAGTGATGAAGCCCGATGCTTCGCTGATCCTGAATCTGCCTGCATACTCTTGGCTGATGTCAGGGCATGATGAATTTGTTGACAATAAATCGCGATTTACAGCAAGTTTTATGGAGTCGGTCCTTAAAGCTAAAACTTTTGAAATTTCGTTTATCGGATATCGAAACACATTTCTGTTTCCGTTCGCCGCTGGGGCAAGGCTCATTCTTAAAATGAAAACCATTATGGCAAGGAGTCGCTCAAATCCAGTAGCTTCTGATGTCCGTATGCCACCTCGATGGATCAATGCAATTTTTACCAGAATTCTGATGATGGAAAACGTTCTTATGCGACGTGGATGGAGGTTTCCGTTTGGCTTATCCGTTTTTGTAATGGCCCGGAAACTGGATGGGCTACAGACCTGCGACAAAGCCTTTTTTCATAGTGGGCAATCTACAATGGGATCCTCCTGAAAGAGAGACGGTTGCTCTAATGACAATCTGGCAACTTGTAAAAAGCATTCTTGTTTGGGCCTGTTTTTTAGCTGTATCCATCATTTTATGGATATGGTTGCATCAAGTTTACATTCTGATCCATATCTTTATCAAGCCATATGTGTCGCCCTACTATCTGGAAGTCTTGTTTCAAACATTGTATCTGATCGATCTCTTCAGTTTTGTATTGTTCATGAAGATCGTTTACAAGACGAATCTGATACCTGTCCCGGTTCAGAAACGGATTGAGAGACTGGGATCAAAACTAATTCAAGAGCCTTTTACTTTGGTTTTATCGTCTGTTATCATCGTCTGGCTTGGTCTTTGGCTGCCACATTATCTTTACTGGCCTTGGTGGATGGATCTTGAGCATTTCTCGTTGTCAGCCCATTCGTGGGATGTAGGGGTCAAGCCTTACAGGGATATCATTGATTTTAACTTCCCAGGTCCAATTTATTTCATGTGGATAGTTGGAAAAGTATTTGGCTGGGACAATCCAATGGTTGCGAATCTGCTGGACGCCAGCATTTTAATTCTGCTCGGGATTCTTTTGATAAGATGGAGTCGTGAAAAATTTGATTCCGTCAATCCAGGCCTTCTTTGCTGCCTATTGATAGCACGCTATTATATGAGCCTTGACTATTCGAGAGTCATGCAGCGGGACTGGCATCTGATTGCAGCGGGAGTCGGGCTTTTGCTAATCATGCAAATCACCAGAAGCCGTCATAAATATTTGTTAGCAGGTGTGGCCGTTGCAATAACTCTGGTTATCAGGCCTTATGCCATTCTTATTGTACCAGCGATTGTTTTCGCCATGGCTTTGGATCAGAAATCAGATTTTGTTAAATTGGAAGCCGCAATGAAGCAGTTTATCATATCGGGGCTGGTTTCCACTCTACTACTTTGGTCGCCGCTTTTGGTTCATGGAATTGCGGATGATTTCTTCCACGAGCTGATCGGAGAAATCATGCATTCCAATTACCGTCCTTCGGATCAGGAACCGATTTTTGTCATTATGTTTGATCAGCTCAACAGGAATATTATTTTTAGTGCTCTGTGTGGATTGATCGCCGCAATCTATATGGTTAGGAAAGATAGAGAAAAGCTCCGGGTGGTTCTTGCCTGGTTCGTCTTATTTCTCTCGATGTTATTTTATAAGGTGCTGTGTCCAGTCAGGCACAATTACACAGAAATTCCTCTGGAAATTGTGGCTTGTGTTTCTCTAGGAGTTTTTTGGGGTATTTTAGAGAAATATCATGGCGTTTTATCCGTGGTGAAGATATTTCTGGTGGGATTTTGGTTTTGGCATTACTTTCCAGGCTTGCCTGTTATGCTGAGCTGGGATTCGTCGCGAGAGTCGGTTGTGGCATTATTCAAAGGCGAACCATTGAAAACCAGTCCACCGGGCTGTGCACTCATATTAAAGAGTCGCAAAATAACGAATTATAGTTACTCATGGGATGACTATCAGGCTGCTCTGAACTATATTCGAGAAGAAACGGCACCTGATGTTCAGGTTGTGAATTTTCTTAGGCTTCACCCATTTCCGACATTCAATGGGCCGACCGGACGATTGACGCTTTGGCCCTGTGGCGAAGGCTTTCAATGGCTGCGCTGGGTTCATCCTGAGCTGGAGCTGGAATTTGCGAATGCGCTGAGGAATCAGGTTCCATCGATTGTGATATGGAATGACAGGGGCGAATCACGGCCGCTCAAAATGGCCTATCCGGTCATAGAGCAGGTGATTCGTTTGGAGTATGAGCCGGTTGCAAGGTTTGGCGAAATTGATATCTGGAAGAAGCGTAGGATGGTTGACCAAGCGACTGGATCGTGATTTTCATAGGCACGCTAGTTTTGGTCAAGCGAAAAAAAACACCGGGCGGCATTCAAGCCATTAAATTGGCTGAAATGTCGCTACCGGTGATTATAAGGGAGCATATGGGTCTAGGACAACAGTCCGTGCATGTCGGTTGACCTGATCAGAATCCGGACATTTCGTCCAGAAGCCGATCCAAAGCGATTTCAAGCTTTTCAGGAGTTTCATAAACACCTTCAGCGATTTGTCGGCGAACCGCTTCAACCCGCTCGTGGCGGATGTCAGGCAGCCGATGAATCCCATCAAGCATCTGCCCCAAAGAACTGATTTCGACATGATCCCGCGGTGCGTTCACAGCAACTGAAGAGCCCGACTCGACAGAATATGCTGCCAAACGGGGATAAATTGGTTGTGTTCCACCAGCGCCGTTCAAGCCATGGATTTCCATCGTTGGACCCCCCTCTCAATGATGCAAGTTAGCGGTTTATAGGTCCGCTAGCTTTCGACCCCACCCGACGGGAATTACCAGGAACCGAAGCCCTCAATAATTCCGAGCCACCTTCCCAACGCGGGACGGTGACAGGAGCCGGGTGAGCCTAAGTATGTCACGTGCTCCTCCGTGTCAAATCCTCTTTTAGTATCGGATGTGAAACGGTGCCGACTTTAACGCCATCCCAAGAATTTTGAAAAAAATTCCCTAAGTCTTTTGAGAACTTGTCTCTCGACTCTGGAAAATCTTTCTCAATCACTCTCATCGGCGTAGCCCCTGACGCCCTTGATTTGGATTCATTGCGGCTGGCTGCAATCCATCCGCCATTTTTGACATGGTCTGGTTGAGCTTCTCTGACATGCCTGCTGTCTTGGCATAGAGTTGGTCAATCGCCTGAGCTTCCTCCTGCGTTCGTGCTGAGGCTCTCAAAGTTTCAAGCGTTTTCACGGTGTCGTGCAGTTCCTTGGCCCCTACGATCACAGCCTGGGCGGAATCAAAATAGGCATGGGCCTGAATATCCTGAGCTGTTGGTTTATAGAAAGGGCTCAAATAGAAGGGGTTGGAATAGATTTTCTGAACGAGCTTATCGCCCCAGTCTGTGGCATCGCGCACATTTGAGACCGTTCGCTCAATGTTCGCTTTTGACTTATTGACCATATCAACGCCCTGGCCTGAGAGCATTTCGGCCTGATACAGGACACGGTCAGCACGAATCCGTGTGTTTTCCAGATTCGTGATCGTTCGGGCGATATTTGGCCTTTGTTCGGTCATGAGTTGATCGGCATTGAGCATGAGCCCCCGGGCTCCGGCCACAGCCTCACGAACATCAGGCCCGGCGACACTCAGGAGGGTGTCGGCCGTGGTCACCATGTGATCGACCTTCTTGAGCGATGCATCCACTTGTGGCAAAACACTCTGTAGCTTGCTTGCCGTCTGCTGGAGCTGGGCCACGGTGGTTTCGATATTGGGACGAATCGCAGTCGAAGTTTGTTTCAGGCCATTGGTCGTTTCTTCCAGTGCCGTGACTGTGGTTTGGATCTTCGGCATGAGAAGATCCACATTCTTGCGCACTTCGCCAATCATATGACTGATGTTGTTGCGCTCGCCGGGTCCAAGTCCAACTTGTTCCATGATCGGGTCGAAGAAGTTTGTCTCGGTTCCCACCACAACCTGACCTGCCACAAGCTCCATGTGCGATATGCCGGAATTGATGATATTGACCATGGTTTGCCCGGTCAGCGACGACTTGATGGCAATTTTGACATCCTGCTTGAGCTTGGTTGCCAGGCTCTCCGGAATGGTCAGGCGAACTCTGGCCTTTAAAGACCCATCAATTTCGACAAGGTCCACACCTTCAACCCGCCCACTGGTCAGGCCAGCAATCTGGACAGCCGACCCGACCCGAACCCCTTGGCCATCTTTGAAAATGACATCGATTGTTCGTCGGTTTGACAAAAAACCGGGGCCACCGACCGAGAGAGCGATCAGGCTCAGCATCCCGGCCAGAAAGCCCAGAACGACCAGACCGACCAAGACTTCTTGTGTTGAGCTGCGTTTCATGGAAGGGCTTCACTCCTGGGTTCTGACGAAGGACCGGCCCTGAAAGCCGATGAATCTTTGTAAATGGTTCTTGAATATAGCATTGGCGTTATCTCGGGGTGGGCGGCTCGAGCACCGTACGGCCGAACGGTGCACCACCTAGAAACATCAATGTAAACCATGCGGAATTGGCGATGAGGATGGCGAGCATCCCTAAAACCGCGGCTCGCCACATGGCCACACCAAGATTTGAGGCAGACCCCTCTGGCTCTCGAAGGCCTTCGTGGCAAGCAATCAGCGATGCCGCACCGGAAAAGACCGCCCCCTTGACGAGGATTCCGACCAGGTCGCGGGCCCAGAGCATCTCGACAAAGTTGTAGAGAAACCAGACCGTCGGGACATCAAGAATCGACCGACTGACCATTAGTCCTGAGATCAGCCCCGCAGTGCAGCCAATAAAGCCAAGAACCGGACCAGCCAGCATTGCGCCTAAAACGCGTCCGGCCGTGAGCCGGGCGTGGTCGGGCACCAGCAATTCAGATTGAGGCCTTAGCCCTTTTGCAACATCTCGATCAATCATTTTTCCGTTGTGAATCCTGTCAGCCTTGGATCGGCTCAGGCGAAGTTCGGCAACGGTGTGTGTGCTGACAAGTCCGGCAACAATCATGGCCGACATCTGGCTACCAACATTGCGGAACAGGCCCACTCCAACAACCGGCCCAACGGCATCAAGAAAAATCGCGCCGTGAAACGCTTGAAGGGCCAAAAACGATCCAAGTCCGATGTGCAATAGGATGACCAGCGGCGAGCCCCAGATGATCAGCCAGACCATTTGTTGATAAGCCGATTTGAGAAGCTTGATTTCACCAGCCCTCGACGGGCGGAGCCAAGCGACCAGTGAAGTTGCAAAGAGCGTTCCAAGGCCGCCACACCAACGCACCGTTTCAAAAGCCAGCCAGCCCAAGAGCCTTAGAGGATTAATGGTGTCGGGCCATTCGGCAGTCAGGGTGTGTCCGTCCATGTTATGCAGATCTCGGCGGCTTGATTGGGTCTATTTAAAATGCGACTTGAGGAGGAGTTCCAAGGAAGTTTCTGGTTTGGCTTACTGAGGCCGAAACAACCGCTGAAACAAGCCTCTTTTCTCGCGATAACTGGCTTCTGACAAGGGCCTTGGGCCAATCTTGAATTGGCGTGGTGAAATCTGTTCGGAAGCCTGAGGTGTGGCAATTGGCTTTGATCCGGCAAACATCCGGCCACTTTGGCTCGCCGACCACCAAGCTTGCCATCGGCCGACTGAGCTGCTCAGTTCGTCGCCCTCGGCGTAGGGCTGGTAGCCGAAGTCTTGCCCAGTGCGTTTTTTAAGTGCTTCATGGCTGGTTAGTCTGACAACCGGGTCATTGTCGCTCAAGCGATTAATGAGAATCGGAATGGCTGTCGAATCGGGCTCTGATCGGCCAAAAGCGACCGCCCTGGCACGATTGATTGCAGCGGGGTCGTTCATGCTCAAAAAGCTTTTGGGAGCCGTTGAGCATCCACTAAAAATTACCGGCCATAGGAACCAAACCAAGGCAAAACAACATGTTGGGTTGTGGCGCCCAAGCGTGGTACTTGGTTTGATCAGATTCTCAGACTGGTGGCGCCGATCCATGGCTTACCCCTTCTTTTCTCCCTGACCCGATCCATGGGCCAAACTGATATAATCTATGACAGGTCAATCAGTTGGAGACAATTATTGCGGAATGGACACCATCCACTCAGCTTTAATCTCTCGCAAATTACGATATTTCCTAAAGTTTACAACCCCAAATACCGGTCCATTTTGCGGGCATGTTGGCTGGAAACCGGAAGATTCTGCTTAGGCTCAGGAAAAGTGATTCACAAGGGAGCCCCGAAATGAATCTGTCATGTATCGAAAAAAGTTTCGTTCGTTGCGACCTAAAGTTCATACGATAGATTGGATTGATCGAAAAGCTGGTGGCCAGTCACGAACCAAAACGAGGGATCCGCCCATGATCAAGCCTCAGAATTCTTTGCAAGTAGTGGCAGTTTTGATGAGTGGTGGGTCGGATTCTGCCATTCTTGCAGTGGATTTGGCTCGGCAGGGTTTTGGTGTTCAGCCGGTTTACATCAAGTTTGGGCTTCGCTGGGAAGATGTGGAGCTGGCACATGCCCGGCAGTTTCTGGCGGCAGTCAATTTGCCGTTGATCAAGCCTCTGGTCACACTGGATCAGCCCATGTCTGATGTTTATGGAGACCACTGGAGCCGTATGGGAGAGGTTCCAGATGCCAATACCGAGGATCAAGCCGTTTATTTGCCAGGCAGGAATTGCATGTTGATCTCCAAAGCCTCAGTTTGGTGCGCCCTCAATGGCATTCATGTCATTCATACCGGTGTGCTTGCTGGAAACCCTTTTGCAGATGCGACTTCAGAATTCTTTGAGCTTCTGGCGAATGCCGTTTCCGTGGGGCTTGATTGGCCTATTCTCATTCAAAGGCCCTATTCCAAGCTGGATAAGAAACAAGTTCTGGAGATTGGTCGGGACCTGCCGCTTGAGTTCACCTTCAGTTGCATAAACCCTGTCAAAGGTCACCACTGCGGCGACTGCAATAAATGTGCAGAACGCCGTAAAGCCTTTTTTAGTATGGGTATCTGTGACAAAACCGTCTATGATAAGTCCTTCTCTGAAACGACTGCTTGAAATTGAGAGATCAATGAGTGATACAATTTTAAAAACAGTTTCCGAAACGTCCACAAATCAGGAACGACAGGCCATGTATCAAGTTGCTCGAGAAATCGAATTCTGTTATGGCCACCGACTGCTGAATTATTCTGGAAAATGCCGCCACTTACATGGTCATAATGGCATAGCAATCATCACCTTACAAGCGGAAATCCTTGACGATCGCGGAATGCTGATCGACTTCGGCGATATTAAGCAAAAAGTGCAGCTATGGGTGGATGAAAATCTCGATCACAACATGATCCTTTGCAAGGACGACCCAATCGTACCTGTACTGGAAAGCCTTGGAGAACGGCACTTTCTGATGGACTCCAACCCTACGGCCGAGAATATCGCCAGACTTATCTTCGAAAGGGCCTTGTCCGAGGGTCTTCCCGTGGTCAAGGTTCAACTCTGGGAAACCGCCAAGTGCAATGCCTCATATCAAATGTCGAGCCAACCTGGCATCGATGCTCAGTAAAAAAACCGATACGCAAGTCGTCCAAAATGTTTTTTGAAAAAAGTCGTAGCCGATTGTAAATCTTTTTGGCAAAACGAGTTATTAGAATTCCGAAGGAGCCCTGGGGCAAAGCCTCAGGGTGTTTTTTGTGTCACAGAAATCGATCGACGGCTAGGTTCGGCTTGACGGCTTGCCGAACTTGAGCGATATTTTGAAATTGTTGAGATTTCACGACTCAGGATGAGTCATACGAAGTTTCCGCAAAACTTCTCTGATTCCAGAGAAGGGCTGGTCATGGATGACCGGCTCGAGGCAATGCGAAGTTGCAGGGCATTTACTTTTTTGCCCTGCGGATTTCGTAAAACTCATATCAGGACACGGACGTCATGCGATCGACTATTGCACGCAACTTTCTGCTCGGTTGTATGTTGTGGATAGTAATCAGCCCAGTTCTTGCGGATTCACCGCAGACGGCCCAAGTTTTAAGCAAATCCAAAGAGCTTGTGAATCAAGGCGCCATGGATCAAGCCATCAGCCTCATGGAATTGGCGCTGGAAGAGACTCCAGAGGCCGATTATCCTGCCCTGGTCGAACAGCTTCGCAAGTGCTATGTGATTGCTGCCACTCAGGCTAAGCAGTCGGGCCGCTACGAAATTGCCGATCAATATCTCCACAATCTCAAGGTGATGGATTCTGCCAGCGAGCCCCAGGCTCCAGCGACTCCGGAAATCTCGGACTCGAATGCGCCCGCCCTCAAAATTCCAAAGGCCCCGCTCCAACGCGATGACTCCGACCTAAACGCTCCGATGACACTTGCCAGCAATACTCCCGTGAAGCGTTTACCAACGATCCAGAAGCCATCGGAAGAATCTGCTGAGAACGCGCCTGCGGCCGCTTCCAACTCAAAGGTTCAGCAGTTCGACCTGGCCGAGGCCGACACAGATTTTAAGGCTAAGAAATATACTGATGCCTGTCGAATTTACCAGCAGCTTTTTGATCGCAATTCCTTGCCTGAATCACGACGCGGTCACTTGGCCTATTGTCGTTCTGCTGCACTCGTTGAGCGAATCAACAAGCGGCCGACGGATGCGGGCGAGTGGTCAGAAATCCAGGCGGAGCTTCTCGCGATCCAAAAGATTCAGCCGGATTTCTGGTTTGCCGAGTATCTGACCGATTTGGTCAAAGAGCGACAAAATCGCCAAGTGGCTGGCAGCACGAATGGCAAGGCCACAGCCCAGCTTGCAAGCAACGATGGTTCCGCAGGTGTGATCAGCCGGGCCGCCAGCCAGATCCGATCCATCAATCCCCTGCGTAAAACATCAACCCGTTAAAAGCCTCTTTCAAGTTTTCTTAACTCAATACAAGTGAAATGATTCGGCTGACGACAACTTGGGGCGAGTTGGTCTGGGCCGGCGTTCTTGGATGTCCGGTCTCAAGGTCAAAGGCTGCATTTAGTCGCTTCAGGAACGGGCCGCGTGGATTGACTGGTTCACCGTTGTTATTTTTCGCGGTCGGATCGAAAACCGCACTCAGAATCAAATGATCCATCGCCCTTGTGACGGCAACATAAAACAGATTGTCCTCCTCTTTTTTCTTTTCTGCCTTTGCCGCCATTTTGCCTGTGAGCCAAGCAGGATGATCCTCGGAATTGGATTCGGATTCATCGGTATCCGCAGTTCTCGAACGTGTGATCAGTCCCTGCTCCGGATGAATCATATAAGGCCCCGACCGATGATTGCCATCCGAATGCAGGCCCGGCATTACAACCACCGGAAATTCAAGACCCTTGGCAGAGTGGATCGTCAAAAATCGGATCTTATCCTTTGGGGCGTCCACCACGGCTTCATCCGACTTGGAAGAATGGGAGAGATCCGCCAGCCATTGGCGGACCATGGCCGGCCAGCCGAAGTCAGGATCATGGTCAAACGATCGGGCCTCGTCCAGAAGCTTTTCCAGATTCGCACAGGCTTGTTCAGGTTCCTCGGCTGTGGATCTGACAATCGCCTCAAATTCGGTCTCGACGATCACTCGTTCGACAATCTCGCTGGGCTGGGCTATCGCTTTGAGCTCTGCCATGGTCTCGATCAAATCCTTGGCCCTTTGGAGGATCTTTTGATCTGTTTCGGAGATGTCGGAAATCTCCATCGGATTGGATCGCCAGAATCGATCGGAAAAGGTTGTGCCGGATTCGAGCTGGCCTAGAACAAAAATGGATTCGTCAGAAAGGTTGAAAAGGGGCCCTCGCAAGGCGGCCACCAGACGGACATCATCCATCTTGTTTTCGATCACGGCCAGAAAGTTGATTAGATCACGAATTTCCTGACAATAAAAAAAGGCTCCAACCGAATCCTGGTGAACTTCGAAGCCCTTACTCCGGAGCGCCTGCTCATAAAGCCACCAGCTTGAACGGGATCGAGAGATAAAAACAATATCCTTGGAGGTCGCATTCCAAGTGCTTCCGTTCGCATTCTTCGCCCCCACCACCAAGCCTTGATCAACCCACTCACGCAGCTTGAATGCTAAAGTTTGTGCCTCGGAACGATGCTTCTCATGGCCAAGCTCATCACTTTCGCCTGCATCGGGGCCTTCCTGATCGTCGCTGGTTTCGGAATTTGGCACTGTCCAGAGAAATTGGACGGCTGGTACACTCACATCCAGCGCCTGGTCTGATGTCAGCCCGACCATCAGCCCGGGATCGTCGGGCAGATCCTGCTCGTACATCGAATCTTTCAGGAGATTGACAAAGTCGACAATCTGCTTGCAACTACGATAGTTACGCATCAGGTCCAATTGGCATTCCGGACCCATTTCCGCTCGTAGTCTCAATAACATTTCTGGGTCAGCACCCCGGAATTGATAGATCGCCTGCTTCACGTCGCCGACCACAAATAACTGGCCTTTATCGAATGGGTTCCCGACCAGCGCTTTGAGGATCTTCGCCTGAAGCCAGTCTGTATCCTGAAATTCGTCCACCAGGAGGATGTCGAACTTTGTGCGAAACCTGCCACCAAGCGAAATCGCTGATTCCGAGAGTTGACTAGTCTTCTCCACCAGATCGTCATAATCCAACGCACGTCGTGGGATTTTCAATTCATTATATTTTTGCTTGGTTGATTGGGTAAGCCTGGCTAAAAGGATGGTCTCTTTGGCCGCATCCTGAAGCAGTTTCGGGTTGGCTGCCATCAATTTGTAAGGTTCGCCCGATTTGATCTCTTTTAAGATTTTCAGCTTTAACACTAAATCAGCACGTTTGGGCGAGTGACCGCTCAAGGCATCGGTTGCACGGGTCAACCCGCCAATGAGATCGGTTTCCGCCAAGGTCAAGGCCTCGGCAGCTTCAGCCATTTTTTTAAGCCAATTCGCTGTAAAGCCTTGTGTGGGAAGATTAAAAATCTCTTCCAGAATCTGTTGCACTTTCTGTGCCACTGGCTTTATGGCCTTCTTCCAGTCTGCAAGCCATTTTTTAACAAGGGCTTCTGGCTCCAGATTCGCAATCCGGCCCACTTGGGTCTGGTGATCTCCCTTTCCAATCAAATTTACAAGTTCTTCCACAACCTCATCAAGCCGATGTCGGGCCGCATATTCGATCAGCACGGGATCGCCACTCGAAAGACGCTCGCGAACTGCCACGCGCGCAGCCTTCCGTTTCAAGCCAAAGGCGATCCGTTCGTCCAGCAAACGGGCCTCCGGATCAAGTTCGAGTGTATCTGCAAACTCTCGGCAAAGTTGCTCGTATAATGAGTGATAGGTTGAGATTGTGACACCTTCCATGGCGAACGCGACAGATCGCCAATACTCCGCATCTTCTAGGCTTATTGCCAGAATGGCTTCCTCATCACAGGCTTTTCGGATCCGGTGCCGGAGTTCAGCCGCCGCTTTATTGGTAAATGTCAAAACCCCAATTCTGCCCAAAGGAGCACGCTCAGATTGTTCGGCCAGTGTTCCATCCGGCTCGCGTTTGCCGAGCAGGTACAAAAATCGGGCCGTAATGGTGCCTGTCTTGCCACAGCCTGCGCCTGCGGTCACAACCAGGCTCTGGCCATTTTTCTCAACGGCGAAACGCTGTTCGGGATCCAATGAAAAAGCCATGCGAAAAAGCTCCTTTATTTCAGCCAGCACAAGGTCCATCATAATCAGGAGTCGATCTGAACCAATGCATTACGATCACGTAAGTTACGTAGTTCACGAATCCTGCAGACCTCGCTGATCGGGCAATTTTTATCGCAACCGAATTCTCGAGGCTTCACCGCAAAATGCCCCGCCCGGATACTTCCAACCAAGTTTTGAATGAACGGAAGGTATTCGGCTTTAAGGGTTTCCACATCGAACGCTGCTTGAGTACTTTTATCAAAAAGCCAGGCCCGAATCGATTTGTAGCCGCCTTTGGAACGCTTCAGATACCAGAAGCCGATATCGACCACCTGATAAGACAAGTCTCCTTTAATGCGTTCGTGCACCATGATCGCATACAGGGGGAGCTGCAGGTGTAGCTTTTTATGGATTTTCTTTTTGCAAATCGGGTTTCCAGTTTTATAGTCGACCAGTCGCACCCGGGCCACGGGGCCAACCTGCTCTCCATCGATTCGGTCGATTCGGCCGCCGACCCGAAACGTCATGCTCGCCTGATGCTCTTTAAGCTCAAGTGGATCAAGTGTTTGAGTCGCTCCACCGGCACGTATTTCGCAGTTCAGGACAGTCAGATCGCCCGCAAATTCGGTGTTGGCATTGATCTTGCCATTGCCCCTGGAGCTAGACGGGGGAGGGGCCAAGTCTTTTTCCGCCTGGGATGTGTAGGCGGCCAAGCGGTGCTCTACCCTTCGGTGCTCCACTTCCCAGCGGCCCCGGCCGAAGGCTGAATCTGCAAGTTCTGGCGGGCAGGGATGTTTTGACTCGATCAGTCGATGAATCTTTGATTCAAATTCAGGCTTGTCCAGCAATAAATCCTGAGGCTGGCGATGCACATTGTGAAGCTCTTCGAGAATTGAGTGAATGGCCTCGCCTTCGGCGATAAAGTCTGTGCTGAGATCATCATCAGTGTCGTCTTCGGCAAGCCCCAAAACATATTTGCCAAAAAACTGAAACGGGCAAAGCGACGCCGATTCAAGCGAAGTTGGGCTGAAGATATAGCCTTCCCCAAATTTCTGCAAAAGTGATTCCAATACAACCGGGCTTTGGATGCCACCCTGATAAGGGCCTGATTCCGCTCGTTGCCGAGTCTGAAAAACCTGAATACTGCGAATCACCTGCTCAGATACATCTTTTATCGGAAATGGTTGATCGAGTGCAGGTAATTCCGGGCTGCTCCATTGCTGGTCTCGCAAAAAGCCGCAAGGTTCGGTTTCGATTCCTTGTTGATTGCGCTGAAAGTGGCTAATCCAAAGGCTTTCGCTGCTGGCACCCACAAGACGCCTAAAAATGCGGCGTTCGTCCGATTCAAGCTCTTTGAGATTCAGTCCCGGTGTCTTTTGTAAGGCCATTCGGATTTTTGACCGACTTGGAAAATTCCCTTCTGTCATGCCTGCCAGAATCAGGTGTTGCGCGTCGTCGGTCTTCAATTGGGAACCGGAGCTGAGCGTGATCTTGGTTGTAAGTCGATCAGGCCTCGGCACGATCTTAAGCTCGGCCCGCATGTGGGCCTCCCCAATAAACGAACTCCAAAGCCATGCGGTAGAGTCGTTGGGAACTGCGGCACCGATCGAGTTTTCGAGCGACTTCCAAAACTCCTGAATTGCCTCCTCTTCCATCATCAACGGCTTGAACAAAAGGCCTGCCAAATTTCGCAAGTGCTCGACTAAATCAGCCCATGTCATTGCAGACAATGGCTTTATGGCAATCTCGGCAAGCCGGTTCAAAAGGCTTGTCGCATAGAGGGTGTAAGCTGGTTCGAGCTCCTGCTTCCGCAGTTTCCGGCGCTGCTCATACCGAGCCAGCATGAGCTGGCGGATTGTGATCAAGCCATTAATATTGCCCAGCTTCTCTATGTCCTGGGCGAGCCGGTTCAGCTCGCTTGTCGATTCGGCCAAGGCCAGGGCATCGCCTTGGAAATGAGGGTGCCTGAGCAAGTCGGCAAGCGATTCGGTAGGCCAATCGTTTTCAATCGCCGCAGCCACATCCAGAATGGTTTTTACCAGAGGCCGCTCGATCAACGGCGAAAAGAGACCTTCAATTCCGATCCCTGATTTGGCAAGTGATTCGCGGAGCCGATCCACATAAAACCCATGCTGAGGGGTGTGGATCAAAACGGATTCTGCCCCATAGCCTTCTACCAGTTTCGTCACATATTCTGTAATTGCCTGGATTTCCGTTCGCGGGTCCTTGGCTTTTACAAATCTGAGACTCTCCGGAATCGGCGGAATGGGGGCGGCCGATTCACGAAGAAAATAACTCTCGATGGTCGCTGCCTGAGTCGTGACAGGCTTGGTCTCAAGGCCCATGGTGGTCCAGTCTTCGACCAGTTTCAGGTATCGATCCGTGGAATCGTCCTTCCAGACGGTCACCCCAAAATCATAGGCCTGGAATCCGTCAAGGATCAAATAGGCGATGGCTTTGGTGAGCTTTTCATCGTCATTGGAAAGGATGTCGGCCCGGGGGACGGCAAGCGAATACCCCTCGCCAAGCTGGCTGAGAACTTCGTGATGCCAGTTGTCCATCGCCCGTTTCAATTCAGGCGAGCCATAAGCGCCGAGGAATTTCAGGAAGAGACCAGGGGCGTCGATGGCCGCTGACTCCGCCAGCTTCTCTTGATAGACAGCTCGCAAGACGTCCAGAGACGTATCGTGAAAAAACTCTTTGGCTTCCTCAGCGGCATGGACTTGCGATGCGGTGTCGCGAAGTTTTTTGGCAAGAAGGGCAACAGAACCTGGCCGGTCTGTCAGCTTCTGCAAGTCTGTCCTGCTGGAGCATCTCGGATCGCGTAAGGCGGTGCGGATGACAGAGTCAATTTCGTCTCGTTCCAGCAGTCGTCCAATTTCGCCGTAAGCATCTCTCAAAATTTTCAGGCAGAAGCTCGACCACTTCCAGCTCCGTTGTGGGCAAGTGTCGTCGCCTGCTGCCTGATTTGTTTTCAATCCCATCGGGAGACTGTCGCCAAACCAGACACACGAGCGTTCCTGCCGAATCTCAGCCCATTTTTGGTTCAGGCTTGCTGGCGTACCGATCCAAAGATTTTTCATCTTCATAGCTTCCTTGAAAAATTAACCGGTTTTGAGACTCCATACAAGCACGACCGCACCCAGTGCAACCAAATACCAGGTAAAGAGATCGAGCCGTCGCGATTTTACGATACGCACAAGCCAGATAATGGCCCCATAGCCAACCAGACCACTCACAACCGACCCTATCAAGCCCATTACGATCAGACGACCGTCAAATGATGGAGCCTGGATTAGATCCTTGATCTCCATAATCAAAGCGCCCGAGATGGCTGGAATGGACATCCACAAGGAAAAAAAAGCGGCCCATTGTCGGCTCAGGCCACAGGCCAAAGCGGCTGTGACCGTAAGACCGCTGCGGCTCACGCCTGGCAAAGGCGCAAATGCCTGGGCCAGACCAATCAAAAACGCATCTTTCCAAGTCATGGTCAATCGGCTCTTCGTTCCACCCGTAAATTTCTGGCTGACCCATAAAATCAATGCCGTAACCCAAAAACCGAGTGCCGCCGCTGTGAGAGAATCGTGTGCGGCTTCGAATAGCTTTTTCATGGCCAGACCAAAAATCCCTGTCGGTATGGTCGCGACAATCGCCAGAAAAAACAGGTGGAAGAATTCGTGGCGTGATTGCGGAACAAGCTCAGGCGGAATGGGGCCTGTGGTGATTTGGGGTTGAGATGTTTCGGATTGTCGCCTGAGGAGTGGGCGAAACCAGTCTCTGTAATAAATCAAGACTGCGACGAGCGTGCCAAGATGGAGAATGATGTCGAGCAGAAGCTTGTCGGACCCACTGCGGCGCTCGCCGCGAATCGTCTCGAACAAAGCCTGGCCAAGTGCCAGATGCCCATCGCTTGAGATCGGCAGAAATTCCGTCAGCCCTTGAATTGCTCCCAAAACAAGCGATTCCAGCCAGTCGATTGTGGTCACGCCGAATTTCCTTCACCCTTTGTTTCGAGAATGGTCCTGGCTCTGACCAAATAAGCTCCACCGCTGTATATGGTTAGAGCCAGAGAAGCCCAGATGAGTGCATCGCGCACCATGGCCATCTCCGGTTGGATCGTCGGGCCACCTGAGCGGAGGACCCAAAGCACAGCGATGATGGCAAAGCACTGAGCGGCCATCTTGAGTTTGCCAGCCATTTTTGCACCGAATCCTACACTGGCGGCTTCCAGATGGCTGCGCAGGGCCTGTATGATCAGCTCCCTGGCAAGTATCAGGCTGACCATCCAAGGCCTGACACCACTTGTATTGATGGCGGCCAGATGGATCAAAACGGCAATCACTGTGATCTTGTCAACCAAGGGATCAAGCTGACGCCCAAGCACGGTGGACTGATGGAATCGGCGGGCAATGTAGCCGTCAACCCAGTCAGAAATGGCCGCAAGCAAGAAAATGACAATCGCCGTTTCCCATCGGGCGGTGTCAATCGCCCACATGATGAATCCTGTCGAGGCCAGACGGCCCAGACTCAAAATGTTTGGGATAGTCCAGATCGGCTCTTTTGCGGCTGCGGACATTTTTATTACCGCCATTTCAATACGTATGTCGACTTCCAGGCTCGCTCATTTTTTTCCTTGTAAATCAGCCGAGAATCGGCAGGCCTGGCTTGCTTCCTTCGCTGCCCTTGCCACCACCGGGCCGGCGACGCGGTTTACGCGGTTGGGCTTCAGGTCTGTCAGGCTCTGACAATGCCGTCGCAACCAGGTCGTAACCATCGGTGGACTCGATCCGACACGGAATCAGATCGCCTGGAAGCAGGTTTTTGCCATGGACAATCACCATGCCGTCCACATCAGGAGCATCCGCGAAAGACCTCCCAAGCCAAGATTTCAAGCCCTTGCGGGACGCCTGGTTCGGGCGGTCGATCAGTACGCTGAGCGTACGGCCCACCAGTCGGCGATTGGCGGCTTCAGCAATCGGCTGCTGAGCCGACATCAGTCGTTGTCTGCGATCCTCTTTGACGTCATCATCCACACGGTTTGGAAGCAGGAATGCAGGCGTTCCGGGCTCGTCAGAATACGTGAAAACGCCCATGCGCTCGAACTTGGTGCGCTCTACAAAATCAACCAGTTCGGCAAACTCCGCTTCCGTTTCGCCGGGGAAACCAACAATGAACGTGGTCCGCAGATGCAAGTCAGGAATCGATTGCCGCAGACGGCCAATGATCGACTCGGTCTGGGCCTTGGAGTGACGCCGATTCATTCGCCTGAGCATCTTGTCGTTGATGTGCTGGAGCGGCATGTCCAAATAAGGAATGATTTTTTTGGACGCCCCCAACACCTCGTAAAGCTCGTCCGTAAAGAATTGCGGATAGCAATAAAGGATCCGAATCCACTCGACACCTTCAACCTCGGTTTCAAGTGCCCTGAGAAGGTCCGCAAGTCTTGCCTGACCATATAGATCCACGCCGTAATAGGTCATGTCCTGGGCGACCAGAATCAACTCTTTGACGCCGTCGGCCGCCAATTCCTTCGCTTCGCTCACGACATCTTCAATCGGCTTGGTCACGTGCTTGCCACGCATGCCGGGAATCGCACAGAAGGTGCAAAGCCTGTCGCAGCCTTCAGAGACTTTTAAATATGCCAGGTGCCGAGGCGTAATCCTCAGCCGTGCTGTGTCATCCTGTGCCCGAATCGGGGCCGGATTGAAAAGTGTTCTCTGTTCGTCCAGTCCACCTATGATCCGATCGGCTGCCTTGGTGATCTCTTCTCGACCAAAAACGCCGACAATCTGGTCGATGCCAGGCTCTTCTTCCAGCAACTTTTCCTTGAAACGCTCCGCAAGACAGCCGGCGACAATCACTCCCTTGAGCTCGCCTGCTTCTTTCTTTTCCAGCATCTCACGAATCACCAGCATCGATTCCTGACGCGCTACGTCAATGAAACCGCAGGTGTTCACGATGATCAGATCGGGATCCTCATGCTCAGGAACCAAGACGTAGCCGTCCTGAGCCAAGAGACCGAGCATTCGTTCGGAATCGACCAAGTTCTTTGCACATCCAAGACTTACAAACGAGAATCTGGCTTTCACACCGGGGATCGATTCTGACATGCTGTGCCTTTGATTCCTATGCCTTTTCAAAGGGCTGACAATGATTCAACAAACATTCTAGCAGGTTTGAACCGATTCATCCAACGGTTTCACAAATATGGTTCAAGGGCAGCGCCCGGACGACTTCCAATTACAATGTTTTCAGGTACTCGATCACCTGAAATCTTTGAGCCTCAGTCAGCCGATCTCCAAAAGTGTGACCCTGATTGCCAAGCCCATATCGCGAATTGTCGAATATCGAACGTGTCTGGAACGAATCTTTAAACTTGACCGGATCCTCAGGCTTGAGCCGCCTGACCTTCCAGCCAAGATGCAAAGGGTCGAAATTTTCCACACCGGTCGTCGCATGCCGAAGAAATCTCGCGGGACGACCACTGCTGTTCAATAAGTCGTAAACCGTTGGTACAGAACCATTATGAAGGTAAGGAGCCGTAGCCCAGACGCCATCAAGCGGTGGGGCCTGATAGCCCAGCGGTACCGTTTTGTCAACAGCATGAACTTTGCCAAACCATGTCGCATTATAGTGATCAATCGATTTGTCGCTCACGCCCTTGGCTCTTGCCGGATCTGTTCCAATCACGGAAAGATCGATCACCTGATCAGGATAACTGGAATTCTCGCCATAGGTTCCATGACATTTTGAACAGGTCTTTTCAAAGATTTGCTGACCCTCATCCGCCTTCGCCCGATCGATCGGGAATGGATACTTGGGCGGTTTCAAGTCCCGAATATAAGCCAGAAGATCTTTGAAAGCCGGCTCATACGATGCAAACTGATCTTCGGTAAGCTCCGGCAGATAAAATTGCATGATACTGCGCGAGGATTCACCGGACGTCCGGCCATCAATGTAAATTGTCGATTTTCGGGCAATGTTCCACCAGGCCGGTACATCCTGTTCAGGCAGGTTGGATTCCAGCTTCAGAGGGACTGTCACAAAACTGAGGTCCGTATTGCGAAGGCTAAAGAGCACAATCGAAAGCTGGCCTGCATTGACTGTTCCGCGTGAGGAATTCAGGTTGAAAGTAAGTATCGGTGGAGGACGGTTTTCAGCGCGAGTCATGGCATTGAGGAAGGTGACCATGTCGAGCGTTGAATTCCCCAGCCCGACATAACTTTTACCGGCAATCGATCCGCCATGGCAAAGCAGGCAGTCGATCTGAAGCCCTTTCATGCGGCCATCGCGAGTCCAGGCCGGGCGCAGACCCATGGGGAGATTATTGTTGGAAAAAGGGGCAGGGTGGAGGCCATAACGGATCAGGGCCTGATCATTTTGTGATACCGGCTTTGAGTTCAAAACTTCGTCAGGCAGTGGTTTGGATGTCGCTTTGAGGCGTTCCCAAGTCTCGCCCTTCCAGGCCGGCGACAGAAAACTTCCGTGTTCGGCGATGAATTGGCCTCTCTGGATCTCAAGATTATCAGGCTTTAAAGGCTCGGCCGCATACGATTGAATCGCGAATATAACGGGCAATATCAAGAGGATTATCAGGTTGGCTCGCAATAGTCGTCTCATTTTCGATTCCTCAAGTTCATGATGTTTATGCAATCATAGGCAAAAGACATTTTTTTTTCAAAAACATCAGGGGAATGGACGAAAAAAAAACGGCCCGTTTTGGGCCGTTTTCTGATTCAATCAAGAAGCGGAATCAGCCTTGGATCAGGCTTTGGCCAATGTGCCAGGTGCAGCAGGGGCCTTGGCGGCCGACTTTTTGTCGGCATGGCCGAGCCACCGGATCAGGACAGGGGTGGCAATGTAGATGGTACTGTAGGTACCGCTCAGGAAGCCAACCACAAGGGTGAATGAGAAGCCGTGCAAGCCTTCGCCGCCAAAGACATAGATAATGGCAACAACTGTCCAGGCCGTGAGCGATGTCAGGATCGTTCGGCTTAGGGTTTGGTTGAGTGCATCGTTCACGATCTTGGCATTGATGGTTTCGGACTTGCCCTTGATTTCCCGCAATCGGTCAAAGATCACGATCGTATCGTTGACCGAGAATCCGATCAGGGTCAGGAAGGCGGCAATCATGGGCAGGTCGATTTTGAACTGTTCTATCATCAGGAAGCTTGAGATCACGGGGATCTGCGCCAGCCAGTAGGTCAGGGCCACTGCACCCAAGGCGACCAGCACGTCGTGAACCAGGGCCAGCACAGCCGCGAAGCCATATGTCCAGGACTTAAACCGAAACCATAGGTAGGCTGCGATAATGCCCCAGCTTGCAACGGTTGCAAAGATAGCGAGCATCTGGGTTTCGCCAGCCACGGTGCCACCGAAATTTGAAAGTCGCTCAAACATCAGAGACGGATCATTGGCCACCGCGGTTGCCAGAGCCTCAATCTTTGCCTTGGCCTGAACTTCGGGCAAGCTGGTTTGGACGACCAGTTTCTCGTTTGCCAAGTCTGGCTGGGTGATCGCGGCCGCTTCCGGATTCGTTATCGTAAACGCCTTTTCGGGGTTCGCAACCTTGCCGCCATTCTCAGGCTTGCTCAGAACATCCCTAAAGAGTTGGGTCAGCTTTGAGGCGGATTGCTTGACATTGAGCGTCAGCTCATACTTGGCTGATACGGGATCTGCCAAAGCACTGGCCGGCTTGTCTTTTGTCGCCTCCTTCGGAACTTCCACCACCTGGCGGTCCCCAACTTTTACTTTCACACGCTCAAGGGCTGTTCCGAAGGCCGTGTTCACCGTGGACTGAACATTGCTGAGGTTTTCATCGCTTGTACGAATATTGAAACGTGTGCCTGCCACTTCGTTTTCCACGTTGAGCGATTCCACTGTCACATCCGGTAAGGCGCTCGCCTTTTCGCGAACGTAACCCGACCGCTTGTCAAGGCTCAGGCCAGAAATGGCTGGATCTTGTGGATTCAGACGGATCGTCACAAGTGTGCCGCCCGTAAAGTCAATGTTAAACATGGTGCCCTGCGAAACACGGGCCACAAAGGCCAGCAGGCCAATGCCGATCACGACCAGCGAGACCATGGCCGCCAATCGGCTCTTGCTCACGAAATCGATCGAGGTGCGGGACATGAACCGCATCATGCTCAACTCTTTGATCAAGCCCTTTTCGACCATGAAATCAAACAGTACCCGTGACACATACACAGCCGTAAAGAGATTCCAGACGAGGCCAATGATCAGTGTCAGGGCGAAGCCCTTGATCTCTTCGGTGCCAATCACAAACAGGACGATGCCGGAGAGGACTGTGGTGATATTGGCATCGAGAATCGTGGTCCAGGCCCGGTCGAAACCATTACGCACCTGTTCACGCAGCGAGGCGCCTTTATCCTTCTCCTCACGCATACGTTCGAAAATCAGAACGTTGGCGTCCACCGCCATGCCAATCGTCAATGAAAGGCCCGCCAAGCCCGGCAGGGTGAAGGTAGACGCCGTCAATGACATGAAACCAACCAGCAAAATCAGGTTGAGAATCAGGGCGATGACTGCAATCAGGCCGCTCACGCGATAGTAAATCACCATGAAGATTGGCACGACGATCATCGATATGAAGATCGCTCGGATGCCTTTGGCGATCGTGTCCTGACCAAGTGTCGGCCCCACTTTTTCTTCCAGAAGTGGTGTCGGATTCAATGTCGCCGGCAGGCTGCCGGCATTGAGAATGCTGAGCAGAAAGTTGACTTCGCCAACCGGGAATCCATTCTGGCCGCCTTCAATAATCCCACTGTCAGAGATTTCGGCATTTAGAGATGGGGCGCTATTGATGTAATCATCCAGCAAAATGGCGAGCCGATATTTGAAGTTGCCGCCTTCTTCAGGAAGGTGTTCGCGCGTCAGTCGACCAAACTTGGTCGCCCCACGGCGATTGAACGCAAATCCTACGGCCGGATTCATCCGTCCGTCCTGCGTCATGAAGGCTCTGGCAAGATACTGGCCAGAAACATCCTGCGTTTCCGGTGGAATCTGAACCAGAACATAACGCTCCACTCGACCAGGGACCAATGTCCGTTCCCGGACAATCGGAGTGTCCTTGGGCACGGTCGATGCCGCATCGGTCATCTCTTTGACAGACTTCGACTGGCTCGGGTCAAAGCCGCCCAACTGGCTCTTGTTTTTGAATAAACCATAGCCTGTCAGATTGCCTGAACCCACATCGCCACTGATCACCATGCTACTGGAGTCGTTGGATACAACGGTCAACTCTCCAGCCTGCGTGAGACCGTCGAGAGAGACATTCCAGCCGGCAAATTCGTTCTTGCGCCAGCGGGCCTGAGGGTCTTTCAGCGACCGACCGCTGGCTTGAAGATCTTTTCGATCCTTGGCGGTTAAACTGTCTGCATATTTGACCCAGGCCGTCTTCTTGTTGGGCCATTCCAGAAAGTTTGGCTTCATGGCTTCACGAAGCAGATCTTTTTCATGCTTGAGCGTGGCCAGAATGCGGAACTGGAGCAGACCCTGATCGGTGATCGACCGCTTCGTGTTTTCAACGTCTTCCGAAGTCGCTTCGGGATAAATCACTTCCACACGATTCGACCCAATCGGGCGAATCATGATATCCTTCATCCCGTCCGGATTGATCCGGCGTTTGATGGCCGAAATCAGCTCGTTGATATCAATATTTGATTTCTGTTTGGCTGAATCGATCTCATAAACAAGAATCGTCCCGCCCGACAGGTCGATCCCCTTCTTCAAACCCTTGGTACTGATGATGGCCAGGGGAATCAACACAGAAGCTGCAAGCAGCCCCAGCACATACCCGACGGATCTCTGGTTGGACGACATGGGGGGACTCTATCTCCTGAACTTAGATTGGCGATTGATTTTCCTGAACCGCTCGCCTGATTCCATCATGCTGGTTCGTCGTCTCGCAAGACACGGGCGACGCTTCGTACATTGAACTGAACCCGTACCGCAGGATCGTCACAAATCCTCACGGTAACCCGATCTTGTTTCTCATCTACAGAAACCACAGTACCGTAGATTCCACCCGAGGTCAGTACCTTGTCATTTTTCTTGAGGCTCGTGAGCATGTTCCGACGCTCGCGCTCAAGACGTTTCTGTGGCAGGCCAACGATCAAAAAGTAGTAGACCACCACCAGGCCGACCATGATCGCCATGGGAAGCAATGACTTCAAACCACCTTCGGCAGGCGGTGCTTGAGCGATCAGGAACGGAATGGTTTCAAGTGTTGACAAGAGAGTCGAATCCTTGGGGAAGAATGATTCAATGGCGTAATGTAGCAATCATTTGGCCCATTTGGCAAGTAATTCCCGCGAAAATGCCAAGTATTGCCCCTGAATGATCGCCGAGCGGGCCATTTCCATCAATCTTTGCAGGAATGTCAGGTTATGAATCGTCGCCAGAATGGGACCCGTCATCTCGCCTGACATGAACATGTGCCTCAAAAAGGCACGACTGTATTGGCGGCAGGCAATGCACGGGCAATCTTCCTCGAGCGGCCGGGGGTCTGCCTTGTGGGCCGCATTGCGAAGCCGAATTGTGCCATCAAATGTCATGCACGATGCATTCCGGCCATTGCGTGTCGGCCAGACACAGTCAAACATGTCAATTCCATGCTCGATTGCAATCAGAAGATCCTCCGGCCGGCCCACCCCCATCAGATATCTCGGCTTGTTCCAGGGCAGCTTGGGGGTGGAGACCCTAAGGGCTTCATGGACATGCTCGCGGTCCTCGCCCACGCTCACACCACCCACGGCATATCCTGAAAAATCCATTGCGACCAGCTCCTCAGCACACTGCTCGCGAAGATCTTTATGAGAGGCCCCCTGAGTTATCGCAAACAAGGCCTGATCAGGCCGACTGTGAGAGTCCCGGCACCTTTTGGCCCAGCGAATCGTCCGCTCGACAGCCGCTGCAATCTCGGTTTTTTCCGCTGGCAGTTTCGGGCAATGGTCAAGACACATTGCGATGTCTGCACCAAGATTCTGCTGAATCACCATCGCCGTTTCCGGATTCAACTCAAACTTGCGACCATCAATATGAGACGAAAATATCACGCCCTTTTCCGTCATCTTGCACCGATCGGCCAGGCTGAAGACCTGAAAGCCGCCTGAATCGGTCAGGATCGGACGGTCCCAGGCCATAAACTGATGGAGTCCACCCAGACTGGCGACGGTTTCATCGCCCGGCCTCAGGGCCAAGTGATAGGTGTTGGCAAGAATCATCTCGGCGCCAGTGGCCCGAACCTGTTCGGAAAGCAGGCCCTTGATCGAGCCCTGAGTCCCGACCGGCATGAAGGCGGGTGTCTGGACGGTTCCGTTTGTAAGTGTCAATAAACCGACCCGGGCTGAGCAGCCCGGGTCAGTTGCACATATCGACATGTCTAATGCGTTGGACACGAGATTCGAATCAGTCGTTACGCAGTTTGATGTTCAACACCGTAAGCTTTTCGCGAACCTCATTGAGCGAAGTCACGCCGAAATTCTTACATTCCATGAGCTTGTCACCCGTAAGGGAAATCAGCTCGCCAATGGTGTTGATATTGAGCTTGGTCATGCACTTTCGGGCACGAACAGAAAGATTGAGTACACTTAAAGGCTGGTTGAGCAGCGCCTTCTCTTCCGGTGAAACTTCTTCCTGAGCCTCAACCAGTCGTTCCGAAGCCGTCTTCGGTGTTTCCAGAGCCATGCCCAGACGCAGTTTCTTGGACTGCATCATTTCCTTGATTTCATTCAGCGATGTTTCGCCAAAATTCTTTGAGGAAAGCAGGGCAATTTCAGTGATCCGAGTCAAGTCGCCAAGCGTTCGGATATTCATCTTGCGCAGGCAGTTGCGGCTTCGAACAGAAAGTTCAAAATCGGTTACCGGCGTTCCGAAGACACCAATGGTGGCTTGCAGGTCGCGTTCTGCACCGTCGTCGATCACCTCGCTCAGGCTTGCCAGACAATCACGCAGGAAAAGCTTGGCTCGCTGGTGGCTGGGCAGAATGGAAAGAACCTGACGATAGCATTTTTCGGCTTCGCGGAACTTCTTCTCATCCTCATACATCACCCCCAGATTGATCAGCGCCGACACCGGTACGGGTGGACGCTGAATACACTGGCGATAATACTCCATGGCCCGGTCATCATTGCCAAACAGGTCGTTGATATAGGCCAGTTCAAACAGGGATCCCGTATGATAACGATCCATCTGAACCGACTTCTCAAGCTCGACCGCAGCGGCCTTCAGATCGCCATCCAAGGCTAGCAGACTGCCCTTCTGAAAGAAGTACTCGGCTGTTTCCAGGCCGGCCATGCTGTCCAGAATCTCTTTGGCTTTCTCAATCGAGCCCATTCGCCTGTAGCACCCAGCCTCGTGAAGACGGGAGTTGCGCACATCGAATTCGGCTTTGGCCGAGGCAATGAATGCCTCTGACGCCTCTCTCCAGCGCTGCTGATTTTCCAGGGCAATACCCCGGAAAAAGTGCACCAGACCAGATTTTGTTTCAGACACCTGATTGAGGCTTTCCAAGGCATGGCTGTGCTGACCCATAAGCACGTGTGCCACACCAAGCCGCTCAAAGGCGTCATCGGTCATTTTGCCCTTGCTGCGATCGCGAATCGTTGAGATTGCGTCCCGCAATGTCGCGTACCTGGAAGGGTCACGCGATAGGGCTTCTTTCAAGTCCGCGACCGTATTCTGGTCAAACGGATTACGATCCAACAGGGTGCGAACGTCGCTTGTGAATTGTTCAACCATGTCCCTGGCCTTGCCCAGCCGGATTGATACATCAAGACCACACAACGTGCGGACCTTCCGAACGTGGGAGTATATCACCATTATACGAAAAAGCCCAGAACTATTTTTCCTTGCCACTGGCCATCTCTCACGAAAATCTCTGCTTGATCCAGCCAAACACTCTCGAACCACGTGATTTAGCTCCATCACACTCAAGGCTTCAAGCAGGCCATGCGGCTCAGCAAATAAGCCTTTAATCAATGCTTTCATGCTCTCCCTTTGGTCTCCAATGCTTTGGCCCTGCCCAGAATATCGAATCCCTCTCAGGCCCTTAGGTGCAGCCCTGTTCCTTTTTGCAAAGTCTATCTTGCATGAAAACTTTTTTGATCCCAATCTGGCGGATTTATTGCCCATTACTCGCCAAGAACCCGTTTTGAATGTTAGACTCAATGGCTTGAAACGAGAATCGTTCTCGCCCTTCGACCACAAATCAAACCATAGGTCCAAGCCAACAGATGCGCATCATTGCCGGCGAGCGTAAGGGATTCAAACTCGAAGGACCAATGGACCGTTCCATCAGGCCGACAAGCGATCTCAGACGCGAAGCCATCTTCAATATCCTGGGACCGATCATCGAAAACGAACCCTTCTACGATATCTTTGCAGGCACAGGGGCCATGGGCCTTGAGGCGCTCAGTCGTGGGGCCCGCTCCACAGTGCATATCGAGTTGGGCAAAAAAGCTCAGGATCTGATCCGCCGCAATATCCTCCATCTGCGGTATCAGGATAAAGCCAAAGTCATACCCACAAATGCTTATCGCTGGATCGAATGCCACCGGCCCAAAGAAACCGGTATCTATTTCATAGACCCGCCGTTCCCGGAATATGAAATGCACCCAACAAGATTTTCGAAATATTTGAAGATCTTGATGGAACGGGTCCTCCTTGGGGCGATCCTGATTGTGGAATCACGCTGGAAAATGAATCCGGAAGTCTTGCCCGATTTTGACACTTGGCATCTCCGCAAATACGGAGAAACCCGGGTGGCCTACTGGGGCCTTGTCGACGAAGATACTGAAGCTGACCAGGACGACGAAGCGGAGGAGGCGAATGAGGATGATGACCAATTTGAGGGAATCGACCTGGAGGAAGCTGAAGTGGACGAACAGATTTAGCCTGAGTTCTAAATGGTCTTAGCCGTAAGCGGCTTCTGGGATGGTTCCAAAAAGCGGTTTTTTAGGATCGATCGATGCAAGTTCTTGGCCAGTTTCCGGACGAAGAAACAAACCCGAAGCGGATTTTTGCGAAATCTGTGGTTGAGCGCCTGCGAGACGCTGGTTTTGAAGCCATTTTCGCTGGCGGGTGCGTCAGAGATTTAATGCTCGGCCTGGAGCCTACAGATTACGATGTGGCGACAAATGCCTTGCCCGATCAGGTTCGCGGGCTCTTTCGGCGATCGCTGGCGGTGGGCGCCAGCTTCGGCGTCATTGTGGTGCAGGGGAGCCCTGACACTGGCGATATTGAAGTCGCGACCTTCAGGTCCGACGGCGAATATCTCGATGGCCGCCGGCCTGACACCGTTCGGTTCAGCACCGCCAGAGAGGACGCTCAAAGGCGAGATTTTACCATCAATGGCATGTTCTACGACCCAGTCGAAAAACGCATCATTGACTATGTGGGCGGCTTGGACGATCTTAAGATCGGCTTCCTTCGCGCCATCGGCAACCCGCTTGACAGATTCAAAGAGGACAAGCTCCGGCTCATGCGTGCCGTCCGTTTTGCGGCCCGTTTCGACCTGAAAATTGATCCTGAAACTTTGCATGGCGTCAAGTCCATGGCCGGCGAGGTAAACACGGTTTCCATCGAGCGAATCGCCCAGGAATTGCGCAAGATGCTGCCTGACAAACGCCGTGTTGCGAGCATGACGCTGCTTCGCGAAACTGGCTTGCTCGAATCCATCATTCCCGAGGCACTGCCTATGATTGGCCTGCCGCAGCAGAAACAGGCACACCCGGAGGCCGACCTTTGGGAACATACGCTGGCTGTGATGGGTTATTTGCCGGGGCGTCCGAGTTTCCCTCTGGCGTTTGCGGCATTTCTTCATGATATTGGCAAGCCCGCCTCGGAAAAGCTTGAAAATGGCCGTAGAACATTTTATGGCCACGAGACTTATGGCAAGCAGATTGCGTCACTTGTCTGCTCGCGACTGAAGCTCTCAACGGCAGAGATTCAGCGGGTGACATGGCTTGTGGAATATCACCAATATTTGGGTTCGCCTATGAAATTGCGTGAATCGAAGCTCAAAAAAATGCTCTCGGAGCCAGGAATTGACGAACTGCTTGACCTTCATGAAGCGGACGCCCTGGCCAGTACTGGCGACACCAGTCAGGTAGACTATTGCCGGTATTATCTGAAAGAGGAGCCGCAGGGGCCGATCAACCCGCCTTTGATCTTCACAGGGCACGACTTGGCACGACTCGGTGTGAAGCCGGGCCCAATTTTCAAGGTGATTTTGGATAAGGTGCGAGAGGCGCAGTTGGAACGTAAAATTGAGACCAAACGTGATGCTGCTCTGCTGGCCGGCGAGTTATTCGAAGCGGAAAGTGATGAGCGAGATCGGCCGATTTAAGGCATTTATGGCAGACTTCTGAGGATCTGCCCGGAACTGATCGGCACAATTTCGCCACTGGCCTGCAAGATCAGGAGTCGACCAGTATTGTCCCAGCCCTGGGCGAGCCCTTCGATAAAATCGTGCCCTTGGCGAGCTTTTACAGGCTGATTCATGAGCCTGTCGTATGGGCTTGCCTCAGTGATCCAGGCGTTGGTTGGGTCAGAAAGCCGTCCAAGGCCCTTTCTGAAATGTTGCAAGAAGGCTTGCAGGAGGGAATCGAGGGGGCGATCGACAAAATCGTAAGGGCTGACCAGATTGCCAATCGCGGTACCGATGGAACGGGCCTCTGGCGGCCCATTCGCCAGGTCCGTGGTGACATTCACTCCGACCCCGATGAGCAGCAGCAAGTCATTGCCGCCTTTGATGATGCATTCTGGCAGGATTCCCCCGACTTTGCCATGGTCGCATTCAATGTCGTTGGGCCAGCGGACTCCAAGCTGACCAGCAATGCTGGGCCACAGGCTTTCGATTGCCGAGATCATCGAGCAGGCCGTCAGCAAGCCGACAGGCACCAGCTCAACCAGGCTGAGGCCCAGGGCCTGGGGGCTGATTCCGAGTGTAAATGTCAGGCTGCCGTGATCTGAAAACCACTGATGGTCGCCGCGACCACGGCCGGCAGTCTGACGCTGGGTGGTGACGACGATGGGAGTCTCGTCGGCATAGAGTTGGCCGGAACGCCAGATCTGGGCCAGATGGGTCGAGGTCGATTGCAGTTCCTCAAACCGGTCCCAGCGGCGAATCCAATCCGTTGACATGGTCGCACCAATTCTGATCAGGCTTCTGGAGCGATGCGTATTAAAAGTTCGCCTGTAAAAACCTGTCGGCTCACGCCTGTATTGAGTTCGGTCACGCGGCCGGCACGTTCTGCATAAATCGTGGTTTCCATTTTCATGGCCTCGATGGATAGCAGTTTCTGGCCCTTTTCAATGGCATCGCCCACTTGGACGGCCACACTGACCACAAGGCCGGGCAGGGGGCTGCCAATTTGGCCAGGGTCGTTTGGATCGGCTTTGATTGTGGCCCGAACGGAACTTGCAAGCGACCGGTCGGAAATGACCACTTCGCGAGGCTGGCCATTGAGTTCAAAGAAGACTGTTCTGGTGCCGTCCTCAGGATGGGCATCGCCCACGGTCAAAAGCTTCAGGATCAGTGTCTTGCCGGTCTCAATTTCGACCGGAGTCTCAACACCGATTTCGGGGCCGTAGAAGAAGACGGGGGTTGGCAGGACACTGGTATCCGAGAATTGTCGCTGGTGGGAAGCCAGGTCGGCAAAGACTTTCGGATAGATCAGAGAGCTCAGAGCATCGCGGTCGCTAGCCGGCCGGCCAAGCAGGGCTCCAGCTTTATCTCGAGCGGCCGAAATATCAGCAGAGGGCAGGTTGATACCGGGGCGTTCCGTAAAGGCTTTGCGGCCTTTTAGGACACGTTCCTGAAGCTCGGGCGGGAAGCCACCTGGCGGCTGGCCCAGCCGGCCTTCGAAGAGTTCGACAACGCTTTCCGGAAATGCCAGTTCGCGGCTGGTGTCCAGGCAGTCTTGGGGAGTCAGGCTATTGGCCACCATGAAAAGGGCCATGTCGCCGACCACTTTGGATGTAGGCGTGACTTTCACGATGTCGCCGAAAAGAATGTTCACCTCGGCATACATCCGGCATACATCCGGCCACTGAGCCCCGAGCCCGAGGGCTTTGGCCTGCTGGTAGAGGTTTGTGTACTGGCCGCCCGGCATTTCGTAGGCGTAGACTTCGGCCGATGGCGACTTGTGGCCGGTTTCAAAGGGGGCGTAAAGCTGACGTACGTCGTCCCAGTAGCGGTTGATCTCCAACAGGGCCTTATGATCGACACCCGTTTCCCGGTCTGTGAAGCGCAAGGCCTCAACCACGGCGTTCAGGCTTGGCTGGCTCATGATGCATGCCATGCTGGCACAGGCCGCATCGGCAATGTCGAGCCCCACTTCGGAAGCCTTGATGATGCTGGCTGATTGTGCGCCACCGATATCGTGCGTGTGGAAGTGAATCGGCAAGCCGATCTCTTCCCGCAATGTCTTGACCAGCTTCTCGGCAGCATAAGGCTTGCACAGGCCTGCCATATCCTTGATGGCGATCAGGTTTGCCCCGAGCTTTTCAAGATCTTTGGCCATGTTGACATAATACTTGAGGCTGAACTTGTCGCGTTTGGGGTCAAGAATATCGCCTGTGTAGCAGATCGTGGCTTCGGCCAGCGCGCCTGATTCGCGTGCGGCTTCGAGCGCAACCTGCATGGACGGGATCCAGTTGAGGGCATCAAAAACGCGGAACAGGTCAATGCCGGCAGCGGCTGATTCGTGAACGAACTTTTTCACCAGATTGTCAGGATAGCTCGTGTATCCAACACAATTCGAGCCCCTGAGCAACATTTGAAAGAGCAGGTTGGGAACAGCCTCACGCATCTGTGAGAGGCGGTCCCAGGGATCTTCCTTGAGAAACCGCATGGAGGTGTCAAAAGTGGCCCCGCCCCACATTTCCAGGGAGAACAGGTTGGGGCAAATGCGTGCATAAGCGCTGGCAATGCGAAGCATGTCGCGGGTTCGCAGGCGAGTGGCCAGCAGAGATTGATGGGCATCACGAAACGTCGTGTCGGTCAGCAGGAGTTGCTTCTGGTTGCGAATCCAGCGGGTGAAGGCCTCGGGGCCCATCTCCAGCAACAGTTGCCGGGTCCCACTGGGTGGATCCTGGGTCGGGTCATACCTGGGCAGGGCCGGCTCGGTTCGTGGTGTGTCGGCGGTCGGTGCAGGCACTCCGGCAAAACCGTTGACCACAACATCGGCGGCGTAAGAGAGCAGTTTTGAGGCTCGGTCCTGACGGACAGGAAACTTGAACAGGTCCGGGGTTTCGTCAATAAACCGTGTCGTGCACTGACCTTCCTGGAATTCCGTTGTCCGAATCACGTTGAGCAAAAACGGAACGTTCGTTTTTACGCCACGCACCCGAAATTCTTCCAAAGCCCGCTCCATGCGGCGCACAGCATCGATAAAGCGTCGCCCGCCTGCCGAAACTTTTACCAGAAGGCTGTCATAATAAGGCGTGATGATCGCGCCGGCCGATGTTGTCCCGCCGTCGAGCCTGATACCAAGCCCGCCTGCAGAACGATAGGCTGTGATCCGCCCATAATCAGGCGTGAATTTATTTTCAGGGTCTTCGGTCGTAACGCGACATTGGAATGCAAAACCTTGTGTGGTCACGGCCGCCTGGTTTGGCAGGTCGATTTCAGGATTGTCCAGCCTGACACCCTGAGCCACAAGAATCTGACTCTTCACAAGATCAACATTGGTGACGATTTCGGTCACGGTGTGTTCGACCTGAATCCGCGGGTTGACTTCAATGAAGTAAAACCGGTTAGCGTCCACATCGACCAGAAATTCTACAGTTCCCGCATTATGGTAGTTTGCCTGGCGACCAATCGCAATGGCCGAATCGCAGATCGACTTCCTGAGGGCTGGATCAAGATTCACGGCAGGAGCAATCTCGATGACTTTCTGGTGGCGACGCTGCACAGAGCAGTCACGCTCATACAGGTGAACCAGATTGCCGTGCATGTCGCCCAGTAACTGCACCTCAATGTGCTTGGCCCGGCGAATGAACTTTTCCAGAAAGACATCCGCACAACCAAATGCCGCCAAGGCTTCACGACGGGCTTGATCCAGCGCATCGTCAAGCTCCTGGGCCTTTTCCACCACACGCATCCCGCGACCGCCGCCGCCCATGGAGGCTTTGACAATCACAGGAAAGCCAAGTTGATTGGCAAAAGCGACCGCCTCAGGGCCAGGCTCCACAGGATGGGCTGTCCCGCCCAGGACTGGTACACCGGCATCCTGGGCCAGCTTGCGTGCGGCGACTTTGTCGCCCAGCGAATCCAGAGTCTCTGGAGTCGGGCCAACAAACGTAATTCCAGCCTTGATACAGGCCCGGGCAAAGCCCGCATTTTCCGATAGAAAGCCATAGCCCGGGTGGATGGCATCCACACCCTGTTCCACAGCCAGTTTCACAATCGCATCAATATTCAGGTAGCTTCGGATCGGCTCACCGGCTTGACCCACCTGATAGGCTTCGTCTGCCTTGGTTCTGTGCAGGCTGAAACGGTCCTCGTGGGAATAGATCGCTACGGTGCGTATGCCAAGCTCGTGAGCGGATCGGCATACTCGAATTGCGATTTCGCCACGATTGGCGACCAATAACTTGCGAATTGGCTTCATGGAGTTATTCACCGCGACGGGGACCCAGCAAGAGTGTAAAGGGGCTCGATGCACCTGGTGGTTCGCCCAGGATTACGGATGCAACGCCATACCTTATCATATGAACCACACAAGTTGCATCAGGAAATGTTTGGCTCTCAGGGCTATTCACCGTGAGGCAAGAGTTTACATTACTCCTGCGTTTCCATGGAATCCTCCCACTCGGATTCACCCACGATCGGGTTGATCAAAACTCCAATCCCTTCAATCTCTGCCTCAACCTCATCACCATGTCTGAGATAGGTGCCTGTCGCATTGCCCACCCCCGAAGGTGTGCCGGTGGCAATCAGGTCACCAGGTTCAAGGGTCATCGTCTGCGAAATAAACGAGATCAGAGCCGCCACCGGAAAGACCATCTTGCTTGTGGACGAATCCTGCTTCGTCTCGCCATTGACCCGCAACCTGATCTGCAAGTCCTGGGGGTCCACTCCCTCCGACGATAAAATACAGGGCCCGACTGGCAAAAACGTGTCGTGCCACTTGCCATGAAGCCAGTCGAAATGCTTGTCGCGGTCGCGGCTCTTTCGCTCCGGATTCGGCCTGTATTTGCGATCCGTAATATCATTCACCACCGTGTAGCCCGCTACATAATCAAGGGCTTCTTCTTCTGAAACTCCCTTGCAGACTTCGCCAATGATCACTCCAAGTTCGCATTCCCAGTCCACATGATCCGGCGAGACCACCGGAATCATCACGGGCCCCAGATGCGAATTCAAAGTGGTCGATGGTTTCATGAAAACATAAGGAAACGTCTCGGCCCGTTCCGCTGCCAGTCCACCCTGTTCGGTAATGTGGTCCGCATAATTGCCTGCGAGCAAAAGCAGCTTTGGGGGGTAGGTCATGGGAACCAGAAATTCAATCTCATCACTTTGAAGGCTCAGATCGGCCTTCTGGTCATCATCAAGCGACTCAATCCAGTCCCAGAGCAGATTGGCCCCTTCCTGAAATGGCCCATTGGGCGGGAGCAGATCCAGGGGGTCGGTCACATTCGGAAGATCGATTTCAAACCCTGTCAGGTCGCTGTAAGCCTCGCTGGCCTGATCCAGAGGATAAACCACCTGATCACTATAGAAGCCGACCAGCTCCGCATCATCAACCAGAAATCGACAAATTCGCATCGGTGTATCCTTTTAGCCTTTGGGATTCGTGACCAGATCTAGACACTATGGAGAAGTGCAAAATCGATCCAATAGTCCAACGATAATGGATTCAGGCCTTGGAATTCAATGAGCCTGCAAGATTTGATGAGTCTTGCCGGATTATGCTAGAATAATTCTGTTGATCCCAGGTCGAACTTTTGGGTGGCGGCCGAGAGGCAATTTCGCCGATTGGCTCTGTGTGTTCGAGAGCATCTGGGGTATCGCCATTTTGAGGATTCAGAAATTGTCGTCCATGCAGCCTACACAACGCATTTGGGCCTATGATACGACTCTCCGCGATGGGAGCCAGGGCGAAGGTGTCGATTTTTCATTAATGGACAAACTGGCCATTGCCCAGCGGCTGGACGACATCGGAATTGACTACATTGAAGGTGGCTACCCACTCTCAAACCCGAAGGATTCCGAGTTTTTTCGGGCCGTACGTGATCTCGACATCAAAAACGCCAAAATTTGCGCCTTTGGCATGACCCGCCGCCGTGGCATTGAGGCCTCAGACGACATCGGCATGAAGTCGCTCGTCAATGCCAGGCCGGATGCGATCACTGTGGTGGGAAAGAGTTGGGACATGCAGGCAACCGAGGTTCTCGGTGTCGACCTGGCAGAAAACCTTCAGATGATCCGCGACTCTGTGGCCTATCTGGCCTCGGAAGTTGGCGAAATTGTCTATGATGCCGAGCATTATTTCGACGGCTGGAAAGCCAATCCCGATTACGCCCTTGAGACGATCTCGGCCGCCGCAGAATCAGGCGCCCGCTGGATCGCTCTCTGCGACACCAACGGCGGCACCTTGCCGGAAGAAGTCTCGGCCGCCGTCAAGGCCGCTCGAAATGCCGTCAAATGCCCGATTGGCATACACCCCCACAATGATTGCGAACTGGCTGTCGCCAATGCCCTCGCCGCAATTCACGCCGGCGCAACCCAGGTGCAGGGCACAATTAACGGGATCGGTGAACGCTGTGGCAATGTCGATCTAATCAGCGTGCTGGCCAATCTCTCCTTCAAATACAAGGGCTTTGACGTGCTCAGGCCCGGATCCATGGCCCGACTGGCCGAACTCTCGCGATTTGTCTATGAAACCGCCAACCTGAACTTCCGCAACGGCCAGCCCTTCGTCGGCCAAAGCGCTTTCGCCCACAAGGGCGGCATGCATGTGCACGGAATTCGCAAGATGGCGGCAAGTTATGAGCATATCGACCCAGCCCTGGTGGGCAATCAGCGGCGAGTGCTCGTCAGCGAACTCTCAGGCCGGTCAAATCTTTCGGAAAAACTTGAAGAGTACGGAATTGAACACGACCAGACGCTGGTCACGGCCATTCTCGAACGTGTTCAGGATCTCGAAAACCAGGGCTATCAGTTCGAAGCCGCTGACGCCTCATTCCTTCTGATGGTCGAAAAAATGGCCGGCCGCTATAAGCCGGGCTTTGTGGTGTCGCGATTCCATGTGGCCGTACAAGGCGATACCTCGATTGAAGAGCCACTGACGGAAGCCACCGTCAAGGTTCAAGTCGGCGATTGTGTCGAGCACACCGTCGGTGAGGGCGACGGTCCCGTCAATGCTCTGGACAATGCCCTCAGAAAAGCCCTTCTGCCGCACTTCCCGGCACTTGCCCAAATGGCTCTGGTCGACTACAAAGTCCGAGTGATCAATGGCCGTGAAGGCACCGCCGCCAAAGTGCGCGTCTTTATCCAGAGCCACGATGGGGGCAAGATCTGGGGCACCGTGGGTGTCTCGGAAAATGTCATTGAAGCCAGCCGGATCGCCCTCTTTGAGGCCATTGAATACAAGCTGCTCAAAGACTCCAGAAAATCCGCCCCTCTGGCCAGCAAAGTCTAACCAACACAATTTCACATCAAGACAACCCAAAAGCAGGTGGGGTGTTTTCCCAAGCCTGAACTTTTGCAGGTTCAAAGCCCTCAATCCGAAGACCTAACTGATGAACGCTTCCGAACAAGACCTGCCCAAACTCTATGACCCCAAAACCGCTCAGGAAAAGTGGTATCCGTTCTGGCTTGAGAAAGGCTATTTTCACGCAGACCCGGCAAGCGGCGGCAATCCCTATTGCGTCGTCATCCCACCGCCCAATGTCACCGGCGCGCTGCATCTCGGCCATGCCCTGAACAACACCCTGCAAGATATCCTTTGCCGATGGAGACGCATGAAGGGCGACTCCGTCCTCTGGATGCCGGGCACGGATCACGCCGGGATCGCCACCCAGGCCGTAGTCGAAAGAAGAATTCTAAAGGACGAGAAAAAGACCCGCCACGACCTCGGCCGCCACGAGCTCGTCAAGCGCATCTGGGCCTGGAAGGATGAGTATGAAACACGTATCCTCAGCCAACTCCAGGCCATGGGAACTTCCTGCGACTGGTCCCGAACCCGTTTTACACTCGACCCTGTCTGCGCAAAAGCCGTTCGCCACACATTTTTCAAGCTTTTTTCTGACGACAGGATTTATCGCGGAAAGCGGCTTGTCAACTGGGACACTCATCTGCGCACCGCAGTGGCCGACGACGAAATTTATTACGAAGATGTTCAGGGCAGTCTTTGGTCGATTCGCTACCCTGTGGCCGACATGCCAGGCGAGTTTCTCGTTGTGGCCACCACTCGCCCTGAAACCATGCTGGGCGATACCGCAGTGGCCGTTCACCCCGATGACCCTCGCTATAAACACTTAATCGGTAAAGAGATTGCCCTGCCTTTAACCGATCGCCGCATCCCAATCATCGCCGACGGCCTCCTGGTCGATCCTGCCTTCGGTACAGGATGCGTCAAGGTCACGCCTGCTCACGACCCAAACGATTATCAGACCGGCCTGCGGCACAAGCTGCCAATGATCAACCTGCTTAGCCCCGATGGAACATACAACGAAAATGCGCCTGATAAATACCGGGGGCTGCTCATCAAGGAGGTTCGAAAACAGGTCCTGGCCGACCTCGATTCCGCCGGCCTCCTGGCCGACACACAGCCCCACGCCCTACGCTTAAACCTTTCGCACCGAAGCAATACCGCGATCGAGCCCTATCTTTCCGATCAGTGGTTTGTGCGGATGAGCGAATTTGCTGACCAAGCGATTGAGGCGGTCACCTCGGGCAAAGTCAGGTTTCATCCCGACCGTTACGCCAAGACATACACCGACTGGCTAAGCGAGAAGCGGGACTGGTGTGTCAGCCGCCAGCTCTGGTGGGGCCATCGCATCCCGATCTGGTATTGTTCCACTGTAACGGAACCCGAGCTTGCGAAAGCCTTTGCAGGTCGAACCGATGTCACATGGAGAATGACCGAAGCAGGCTCCGATCGAGCCGGCTGGCTTCTCTGTGCCCTGGAAGATCTCAACGGCAATGAACTCGGCCCAAACCATGCCCTGGAGCAGGATGCCGATGTCCTGGACACTTGGTTCAGCTCTGCACTTTGGCCTCACTCCACACTTGGCTGGCCAGAAAAAACTCCGGAACTCGCGAAATATTATCCCACAGCCGTTCTCTCGACGGCCCGCGACATAATCACCCTCTGGGTGGCACGCATGGTGATCCTTGGCCAGTACAATTGCGGCGATGTCCCATTCAGGGACGTCTTCATCCATCCTGTCATTCAGGACGGCAAAGGCCAGCGCATGTCCAAAAGCCTTGGCAATGGCATTGACCCTGTGGACATCATCGACATGTATGGCGCCGACACCCTGCGATTCGGCCTGGCCTCAGCCGCGACCGAAACCCAGGACCTCAGGCTGCCGATCGAGAAAATCACCCTTGATGATGGCCGCGAGGTGAACACCTCCGACCGGTTCGAACAAGCCAAGCCCTTTGCCAACAAGCTTTGGAATGCATCGCGATTTGTGATGTCAAATCTGGACGATTACACCGGCGAACCGATCCGCCCGGACCAGCTCTCGATCGAAGACCGATGGATTTTGTCCACCCTGCGTTCCACAGTTGCTGCGGCCGATTCAAGTTTGGAAAAGTTCCAGTTCGCTGAGCTCTCAAAGACCCTGCGCGACTTCACCTGGAATGATTTCTGCGACTGGGCCATCGAGTTCGCCAAGCCCCGGCTGAAAAATCCGGACGATCGCCCCGTGGCTCAGGCCGTGCTTGTCGAAGTGTTGGATACGCTGGTACGACTGCTCCATCCGATCGTTCCATTTGTGACCGAACAGATCTGGCAATCGCTTGCCATTGTGGCACCGCGGCGAGGCATTTTTGCAACAAGGCCAGTTTCTGAAAGCATTTGCATCGCAAATTGGCCGAAGCCTGGCGATTATTTGCAGGATGATGCAGCACAATCGCAGGTTGAGATGTGGAAGGAAGGGATCTCCGCCCTTCGCAACATTCGTGCCGAGCGCAACTTGCCTCGCGACGCCAGGCCCGAGCCCGTGATCCGGGTTGCGGCCTCGCTTATGGCTCCGATGCGATCTGGCCTGACCATGTTCCAGACCCTGGCCGGGATTGGCGAATGGCAATTGTTGGACCAGTCCGAAGGCTTGCCAGCGGCAGTGGAAGCATCTCGCGACCGCGGCGAACTTGCAGCCAAGGTTCTTGAAAGAATGGAAATCCTGGTTCCACTGGGCACCTTCATCGATAAGGACGCAGAACGCGCCAAGCACCAGAAGTCATTGCAGGATCTAGACAAACAGATTTCTGGAATTGATGGAAAGCTGAGTAATGCGTCGTTCGTGGAGCGTGCCCCTGCTGATCTGGTCGCCCAGCAGAGAGCGAAGCGAGACGAGCTGGCATCGCGCCGGAAGTCGGTCGAGGAGCTCTTGTCCAACCTTGAAAAACTTTGAGAAAAGTCGAAATCTGGTTGACGTTTCTATGGTCAAGACTCTATTCTTCCATATAGTGTAGCAAGTCTAAGTCGAAGGGGCGGTCAAATTGGCTGTTCGCATGCAGTTGTCGCGCATCATCATCAACGAGAATGCTGACCAGCAGTATATCTTTTTGAAGGAGCTTGACGGTGAGCGTTCATTCGCCATCGTGATTGGTCTGTTCGAAGCTACGAGCATTGATCGCAGGGTGAAGGGCAATCGTGGCCCTAGGCCATTGACCCACGACCTGATTGGAAATATCATCGAGCAATTGGGTGGAGAAGTTGCAGAAGTGCACATCACAGAGCTCAAGGACGCCACCTATTTTGCGAAGCTGAAAATTCTTCACCAAGGGCAGATCATTGAGGTGGATAGTCGTCCGAGTGATGCAATTGCAATTGCTGTGACGGTAAAAGCACCAATTTTTGTGGTCGAAGATGTGCTTGAGGAGTTGGTAGATTGAGCATCGGATGCTATACTGTTGAAGCGTCTGATTTCACCCTGTGGAATCTCGATCAGTTCGGAGGGGTGCCTGAGTGGACGAAAGGACCGGTTTTGAAAACCGGCGACGGGGTGACTCGTCCGTGGGTTCGAATCCCACCTCCTCCGCTGAATGATCTTTGTCCCATAAGCCTGATTCGTCTCGGAATCATCGGCTTTGCCTTGAATTCTCTCTTTCTCTTCATCTTCTTGATGTACTCCCATTTGGGTTGAGGCGACTTATGGCCAACTCCACCGCGGACAGTTCCTTCACGACATCCGGTCTTGAAAATGAGCTTTCAGGCTACAAAGCCTTCAGTGGCTCTGCAATCTTCAGCGCCTTCATGGGCGTCTGTTCTGCCTTTATGTTCCTTGATCGCGCCTTCTTCTTTGTGCCGCTTCTGGCCATCTATTTCGGTTTCACGTCGCTACGCCGAATCCAGCGTTACCCGGACATCTATACAGGCCAGAAAATCGCTCAGTCCGGCATTGGCTTGGCTGTCATCTTCACACTGGTCTCAGTGGCGATCACTGCGGCCTACCAATTGACCCTCTCCAATGAGGTGACATCCTATTCCAAAAGTGTCGAAGAGGTCCTTCGCACCAAAAGTGCCGAGGAGCTTCTATTTCTCAAGCTGCCCACAAGTCAGCGTGGCCCGGAAGTGACACCGGAAAAAATGGCTGCAGAGCGTGTCGAGGGTGGCCCTGAAGCCAAAATTCGCTATGACAATGAGATGAAGCCCCTGCGCGACATTATCGCAGCTCGAAATGTTCCAGGCGCGAATGTCAGCTTCAAGGCAATCGAACTGGCTGGCTATGATAAGCTCACCCCTTTTGCATTCGCTCTTTACAACATCACCGGCCCTGAGCCGGCTCATGACCATAAAGATGGTGAAGAGCATGACCACAGCAGCGATTCGAAAAATGAACCACGCTTTGCCATGGTCGAAATCAAGGCGGAAAGAATCGACGGCAAGTTCAGTTGGTATATCGCACAACTCCACTACCCTTACAAACGTGGAACCGCTCAGGTCAAGTCCGAAAAAGTCGATGATGGCCACGGCCATTGATCAAGCCCCTCGTGCTCCGGGTGCTTTTTCCAATATTTTAGATAAAAGGCGATCACTATCGCCTTTTATCTTTTTCGTTTTACTCACGGTTTTGTTATAAAACATCTCTAAGGATTGTGGCTTGGTCACAGGCAGGCTTTAAGCCCGGTGGGGCAAGGCTGATTCCTGTCCCTTACGCCTGAATGACTTTTCCGCCCATCTTTTTTCATCCAGAGGCTTCCAAAATGATCCACCTTCCGAGAATCAATCCTGGCTGCCGCATTCTCTTTTGCTCAATTCTCTGCCTTGGGCTCCTGAATTTCCCCGCTCAAGCCCAGGAAGATTTCGCCAGTGAATTGCCACGAATACCCGCCGTCGAGCCCGACAAGGCACTCTCCACATTCGCGATCAGGCCCGGCTTCAAACTCATACCATCCGCAACCGAGCCGCTTGTCTCAGACCCTGTCTCCATGGTTTATGACAGCACGGGTCGCGCCTATGTCGTCGAAATGCGAGGCTATCCGTATCCGGAAAAAAAACCGACCGGCAAAGTCAGGCTCATCGAGGATACCAATCATGATGGAGTTTTTGACAAAGGCTCCGACTTCATCACAGGCCTGGATTGGCCCACAAGCGTTGTGCCTTACAAAAACGGAGTCTTCATCGCTGCCCCGCCCGAAATTCTCTACGCCCGCGACGACAATGGCGATGGTCTCGCCGAGACCCGAAAAGTCATGTTTAGCGGGTTTGGAACCCAAAATGTGCAAGCCCTTCTCAATGGCCTGCTCTGGGGCACCGACGGCTGGATTTACGGTTCCGCAGGCGGCAATGGCGGCGATATCAAAAACCATACCACGGGCAAAGTCGTCTCTGTGAGAGGCCGCGACTTTCGCTTCAAGCCGGATGGATCCGCCTTCGAGGCGATCTCGGGAGGCGGCCAGTTCGGCCACTCCATGGACGATTGGGGACACCGGTTCGTTTGCAATAATTCCAACCATATCCGCCAGATCATGATGCCCTCCCACTATCTGGAACGCAACCCAAACCTCTTCCAGAACTCGGTTTTGCTCGACATACCCGAAGAAGGGCCCGCTGGCCCCGTCTTTCGCACCAGCCAGGCAGAGCCTTGGCGCATTGTGCGCACTCGCCAAAGGGCATCCGACCCCGACTTCCGCAAGCGAGCACCTGCCACCGAACTGGTCGCAACCGGCTTTTTCACATCGGCAACCGGTGTCACCGTTTATCGGGGCACGTCTTATCCTGAAAACTATCGAAATAATGTCTTCATCGGCGATGTAGGCGGCAACCTCATTCACCGCAAGACCTTGACAAAAACAGGCACTCATTATTTGGCCAAGCGGGCCGACGCCGGAGTGGAATTCCTCACCTCTACCGACAACTGGTTCCGGCCTGTCAATTTTACCAATACTCCACACGGCACCTTGATGATCCTTGACATGTATCGGGAAACCATCGAGCACCCGTTCTCCATCCCTGAACCCATCAAAAAACACCTCGACCTGACCAGCGGAAATAATCGCGGCCGACTTTATCATCTTGTTCATGATGGCTTTACACCACGATCCAAGCCGAATCTTGAAACAGCGCCTTCCAAAGATCTGGTCCCCATCCTGGCCGACCCTGATTCCTGGTGGCGAGAGACCGCCCAACGTCTCATTCTGGAACGGGCCGACACCTCCACAACGCCAGACCTTGAAAAACTGGCCACCACATCCACTTCTGCCTTGGCAAGAGCACATGCTTTGTGGACTCTGGCCGCTCTTGGCCAGCTCAAGCCAGCTCTGCTCTTACCCGCATTTACCCACGAAAACCCTGGCTTGCGCGAACAAGCCGCCCGATTGAGCGAGCCTTTCCTAAAAACCAGCCCTGAGCTGGCATTCGCTTTGGTAAAACTGGCAGACGACAAAGATGGTTTTGTCCAACTCCAGGCCGCTTTCTCGCTCGGAGAGCTCCCAGGTGAGCCAGCAATTGATGCATTGTGCCGGCTCGCATCCGGCGACACCTGGATCAAGGCCGCCATCCTGACCTCACTTAATGGTCGCGAACTCGCTTTCCTGAACAGTCTCCTGCCAAAATCCTCCCTTGACGAATCTGACAAAGTCATCTGGGCTGAGCAGATCGCAATTCTGATCGCTTCCCGCGGCGACAAGACAAGCCTTCAGGGCCTCTTGAAATCGGCCTTCGCACCTGATCATCAAGAGATCATTGCCAATCCGGTGCTCAACGGCCTTTCTGTCGGAGCGGACCGAACGGGCAAAAACCTGAACTCCATTTTGCCTGAGGAACTCAAGCCACTCCTGCAAAATCGGATTGCGGCAGCCCTGGCAACCATGAAAGCCAATTCCGCCGCACCCACGAAGCGCTTGAGCGCCCTGAGGCTCGCCCGCCTCAGCCCGGCAGAAGACTTTGCAGACGCCTGCGATTCCATGCTCGCCAGGCAAAACAGCTTCGCCATCCAAATGGCCGCTGTACAAGCACTTTCAAGCCTGAACTCGCCCAACGCCAAAGTCGCCGAACGCCTCATCGCCCACTGGTCAGACCTGGGCCCCACTCAGCGCCGGGAAGTGATCGAAGCCCTTGTGACCCGCCCTGAACGAATCACGGCTCTGCTCTCTGCAATCGAGGCCGGCACCATTTCCCCAACAGAGCTCGATATCGCTCGTCGGGAGCAATTGCTGCAATCCAAAAACAGTCAGGTCGCCGGTCGGTCCAAGGCCGTATTTGCCGCCCTTCCAAGCGTCTCTAGAGACCAGGTCCTGAAAAGCTTTGCACCCGCTTTAAAGCTCTCGGGAAATATCACTCAGGGGGAAAATGTCTATAAAAAGGCATGCGCCACTTGCCACAAAGCTGGTAAAGCCAATGTGGGGGCCGAGGTCGGGCCAAATCTCGTCACCGTGATTGCCCGCAGCCCAGCCGATCTTTTAGGACACATTCTCGAACCAAATCGTGAAGTGGCCCCACAATATGTCAATTACAGTGTGGCCATGAAGGATGGACGAATCCTGACAGGCCTGATCGCGTCAGAATCTACCAATAGCCTCGTCTTGAAACGAGCTGAAGGCGTCACCGAAACACTGGCCAAAAGCCAGGTGGAAGAAGTGCGATCCACCGGCCAATCCATCATGCCTGAAGGCTTGGAACAAGGCCTGAAGCCACAGGATTTCGCAGACTTGATCGCGTTTATTCGACAAATCGGCTCAAATTGATCCGCCACGTTTTTGGCCAATCAGCCAAGCCTTAATAAAAGACCGCCTTGAAGCTGTATCCACAGATCACTTCAAGGCGTTTTCAGGCACGCATCGTGTCCATGGATCCAACCTACTGCTCCTAGCAAAAAAAAACGAACGAACGCCCCAGAAAAATCTCCCCCACCACCCGCTCAGCCAGCTTCCACAATGGCAACAAGATTGTAATAGGCGATGCCTTCAGCCACATATTTCTCAATATTGCTGCCCATCTTCAATTTGCTTTGAATGAATTGCAGCTTCTCCAGGCCGTACCGTTTCGTGAGTCCTTCACTCATTTCTGCCCTTTTGATCATGGGCCGCCCATATAGGCTAAGGGGGTGGACTCATCATCCAACAAGCCTGTACTCCCAACACCAGTATCGGGGAGCATTCTGGGGCGAGACGAAGCCCGATCCCGGAAGCTCTTGCAGTTGATCTTTTTCGGATCAACCCTGGATGGCGCTGGTGCGGCCCAGGGCGATGTCGAAATCACTCACGGCAGGAACAAGCATAGCCATAAGCGCAAAGCCATAAATTCCGATCGAGACAATGAAAGCTGCCGCAGCATCGCCATTGATCAGGCTGATGATGCAATAGAATGTCCAGAAGGGGGTCAGGATTGAGACCAAGGCCAAGGCCCGCGACGGGTTGCGAGAGCCAAGCGAGCCGAAAAGGGCCACGCTGCCAGCCCCCAGAAAGATCAGGAAGCTAAGCAATTGCCGCCCGAACTCCCGGTTGGAGAGAATAATCAGATAGGCGCAGAACAGAATTCCGATCATCAGAAAGAACATGGTCCCAAGGCTGTTGGCCACAGCGGTTCGGCTGTTGGTGTAAGTCACGGCTGCATGAATACCGAGCATGGCCGCGAAGTGCACAAAAAGCAGATAGTCAATCGTCACAAAAACGGCCGACTCTGTCCCCATCCTTCCAATACTGGCCATGAGCCATGTCAGAATGATGGGCGCCAGAATCATCTCTTTGGTGTTGTAAAGCACGCCATAGAGCTTTCCGTAAATGAATTGCTGGGGCGTGAGTTCCGTCACCAGGAGCAGGTCAAGCGCGCCGATGTCGCGCTCGCTTGTCAGCGAGGTCACGCCTTGCGCGTTGATCAGAAGCAGGCTCAAAATCCCAAGGGGAACCATGGCCCGAGTCACGCGCCAGGCGTCGCCCTGGGCATTGACACCTGTAAAGATATAGCCCGCCAAAAGGGCCACGGCGGCCAGATAGGCCAGCTTGATCATCAACGGCTTGTTGCCATAGGCCCGGGTGGCAAACTCTCTCCAGAGAATCGGATTGTTCCAGGCATGCCTGTATTCCTGCTGACTCCCGGTCACGCGCCGGTGCGTTCTGCGAGGAACGGCAAGACCGGTGGAATCGTCCGATTGAGCGGCCCGGGAAACCCCTTGAGCCAATTGATCGCTCAAAACCGAATTGTATTCCGCCGCATCCATCACGGACTCGTCTACCTCGATCAGTTCTTCGGCCTTCGGGGCTTCACGCTGCTCGCGAGGTTCGTTTCGGCCCGGATTCCATCGGCGGAGCATAAAAATCGATGTCGAATTGAGAATCACAGCCAAGATCAGAGCAAACGCAATAAAACCAATCGTGACTGGCATTAGGAGGGCTGAGCTGGTCGATTCCATGATCAGCGATGTCACTCGGAATGGATCTAAATAAGCCGATACCGGATGATCGTCGATCCGAACCGGAATGAGCAGGCCAATGGCTTCAATCAAGGCCAGACCGATCACAACCGAGAGTACGGTCAGGGCCAGCGACTGGAATGTCCGGTCCCGCCAGTTTGCAACGATCAGGCCGACCGATCCGCCCACAATGCCGGTCGCCAATGTGACCAGCTCAATCTGGAGCAATTGGCTGGGTGAAATTCCACCAAGCAGAAGGCTGATCGCAAAGACCGGCAACCCACCTGCGAGCAGAACCGTGATCAAAAGCAGACTCGAACCAAGCTTGCCCAAAATGATTTCCCAGTCGGCCATGTCTGTCATCAGCATCAGGATAAACGTACGCCGATCCTTCTCGTGGGCGACGGAGGTCGCAGCCGCAATCGGGGCAAAAAACAGCATCATGAGAAGCTGCGTCAAAACCAGGGCCCGAAACAGGATCTGTTCAAAACGGGCCAAGATACCAACCTCATAGACCGTCCGCCAGCCGATCATGATTTGCCAACCGGTCCAGATCAAGACCAGCAAGATCAGCCCATAACCTGCACGGGTCAGGAAGAATCGCTGGGATCTGGGAATAATCAGGACTTCGCGGTTGAAAATCGGGCCAAGCATGATTTAGAGGACCATGATGAGTGTAGTTTTTCAGAGACGATCGGGCGATACTCCTTAAAATACCCGAAAACCAAGCCTCACGACAAGATCATGCGTTGGGAATAAGCCTTGGATTCCGAAAATAAATCGAGATGGCTCAGAAAATAAAGCACCCGCCACACAAAGTGGCGGGTGCTTCAATATTTCCAGATCGGTCGGCAGGGCAGTCGCCTGCTCAGCGAATCACAGCCTTGATCGGCTTGGGCTGGGCCTTGAGCGACTCGACATAGTCGGCCACAATTCGCATGACTTCGTTGTTGTAGAATTCGCTCTCCCAGATATTTCGTTCTACAAAACGCTTCTTGGACTTCTCTTTGTCCTTGGCCTTGGGCTTGTCCGGATTGGTTGGGTCATGGTCGTCTTCAGGAATGAAGTCGGCACGGAATTTGGCCTCGTTCAGAGGAATGACTTCGCGCTTCTTGCGATCGATCGATTTGCGTATCATCTCAGTCTGCTTCTGAAACTTGTCGTCCTTGGATCGCCGTGCGGACGACGCCTGCGAAATCCTGCTCACCATATCTGAAGGCACCAGCTTGTAGTCCTCACGCTCCAGAGAGGGAACCTTGTCAAACTTCAGGGCGAAATCCATCTTGCCTTCACCAAAATCCGCCTGATCGCGAATCGAAGGGATGTGGATATGAGGCTTCACACCTTCAATCTGGGTGCTCTCGCCATTGGCACGATAGAACTGCTGGATTGTCAGCTTCAAGGCACCCAAATCCGGTTGCTTGATTCGAACCTGCTCATTAAGCGGAACAATACTTTGTACAGTGCCTTTGCCAAATGTGCTCGAATCGCCAATGATCAGGCCACGATTATAGTCGCGAATCACACCTGCGAAAATTTCCGAGGCACTGGCACTTGTCTTGTCAATAATCACGGCCATGGGGCCGGTCCATTCGGCTCCAGCCGCTTCATCGTCAAGATGCCGCACCCCTGAAGCCTGTCGCACCTGCACCACCGGCCCCTTGTCAATAAAAAGGCCGGAAAGTGTGATCGATTCCTGAAGCAGACCTCCACCATTGGTCCGAAGGTCGATAATCACGCAATCGGCCTTCTGGGCCTTGAATTCGTTAATCAGCTTCTTGCAGTCGAGAGTGGCACTGACGGCATTCGGATCGCCCTGAAATATGGCTTGCGTATCACCATAAAACGCGGGAAGACTGATCACCCCCACCTTCACAACCTTGCCATCAGCAGCCTTGGTCTCAATCAGCTTGCCCTTGGCGTGCTGCTCCTTGAGCTCAATCTTCTGGCGGGTCAGCTCAAATGTCTTACGCTCGCGGGTGCCGTTGGGCATCACAATCAGCTTGACTTTCGTACCGGCTGGGCCGCGAATTTTGCGAACCACATCGCTCAGCTTCTTCTCGATCAGATCTTCTTCCGATCCGTCGTCCTTCATGACCCCAACAATACGGTCTTCCACCTGCAGTCGACCGTCTTTGTCCGCGGCTCCGCCCGGTACAATCTCTTTGATTGTCGCATAGCCGTCCTCGCTTGCAAGCGAGGCTCCAATGCCCTCAAGCTCAAGCCGCAGACTCTGCAACATGTCCTCCCAGGTTCTGGGCGACATGTAACTGGAGTGTGGGTCAATGGATGTCAATAATGCCGTGAGATATATCTCAAGAATGTCGTTGGTCGTGACCTGCTTGAAGGCACGCATCCGGTCCTTGTATCGCACGGTCAGTTTCTGACGGGCCTCAGCAATCGGCAGGTCGTCGATCCTGTATTGCAGCAGATCGAGCTTGATTCGCTTGCGCCATCGATCCTTACGCTCATCTTCGCTGCTCGGATAATCGACCTTGTCAGGATTTTCAGGAATCGATTCATCGACCGTAAAATCCATGTCCTTGTTTAAATACTCAGTAATCCAGCTTTGTGTCTTGTCTGCTTTGGAGAGAAACTGGTCGAATACCTCTTTGGCAAAGTCAATCTTGCCGTCCTTGATCTGGTCATCAAGCACCGTCTCCTGCTTCAGGAATGTCTCCACATCCGACTTCAGGAAATAAAGCTTCTGAGGGTCCAGCGACTTCACATAATTGCGAACCCATCGCTTGGAGATTTCGTCATCAATTTTTGGCTTCGCAATGTGACTGTTTTCAACAATCAATGAAACCAGGCGGGCCGTAACTTGATCCACTTGCGCAGGATTCAAATTCGGAGCCTGTGCACCTAGAAAAATGGCTGTGGTCGAGGCCAGACCGGCCACGCACAGCGGAACACGAAAACGCCGAATCATCTTTTGTATCATCGCGTATTCTCTGCCGGTTGACATTCCCTCATCATTCACTATCTTACATCCTATACGACCTTCCCTAAACCAACAAGGTCGATGAATCATTTCATGAATTTTGAATGAAAAACAAAAGTTCTTTCAGGTTTTAGTCGATAGGACTTGAGACCACATTGACCGGCATCTGATTGAACGAGGCGCACACCCATGAGAATCGCTGCCTACTCCCTGAAACTTTTCATGCACTACAGCATGCCCATCACACTTGCGCTCATGTCTCAAGTGGATTTTCGGATCACTCCGACCGGCCAGAATTCCAGCTCATCCGCAAATCCCGTCGATGATCCCGCCACCTCCGTCAAATCCTCCACCACGCCAGCCGAAACCAGCCCATCGACTCAGGCTCCACCTGATTCCGCATCAAATTCTGATGGCACACCGGCTCCATCAGATTCCTCTTCAACCACGGCCAGCCCATCGGGTTCGACTGACATTCAGGCATCCACTGACTCCAATACGTCCAGTCAGTCCTCGTCCGATTCGCCGACAGCCCTCTCCAGCTCTTCCGCGAATACATCGGCCGACGAACCCCAAAAAATGCCACCTGCAACCGTCGATCCAGCTCATTCAGACACCAGCCAGTTGCCCGAAATGACCAAAGTTTCGGCGGACCCAGGCGAGACTGGTTCCAAGGAGTCGACAAACTCACCACCCTCCAACGATTCCAGCTCTGCTATCATCGCACCGGCTGCGACACTTGCCGAAGCAAGCTCAGGCCCGCAAACAGACAATGCCCAAATCTCAGACAAAGTCCAGCTCAGCACGACTTCCGATTCCGCATCTGTCTCAAACCTTTCTGATACAAGCTCAAACTCCTCTGCAAGTGGCTCGTCTGGCGATCCGGGTCATACCGCCTCCAGCAGCAATTCGCCGACTCCGACCACGACCGATACAAACCCTCCTGCTGTTAGTTCCACAGACCAACCGATTGCCACAGACCCAAAAACTGCCACTGAAATCACTGGCCCTGACAACGCCCAAACCCCGCTCGCCGAACCTCTGAAAACAGACGATTCCGCATCAAAACCCATCATCGAGACTTCATCCGCCGCCGCAACTGCCATTGAAGCCCGGCTTGATCCCGCCAAGGCTGATCCCGTCAAGCCGGATCATTCCGCATTGCCTGTCGGCTATGAGGCCACCCCGACGACCCAGAATCCCGCACCATCGGACACAGCCTATGGGTCAGCAATGACCAATGAAACCAAGCCTGAGACACCGACAGGATTGACCAACAGCGTTGTGGAAAAGGCGACCCCCGTTCCTGAGAACGCCCCGGTTGGCTCAAATTCAGAAAGCAGCCCTGCGGCCTCATCGACAAACTCGAGTTCCAACTCCAGCTTAAGCGTGCAATCGCCAGTCACTCCAGAGCCATCGGCTGAGCCTGTGTCAACCTCGCAGGAATCCGTATCATCAAGCGGCTCCGGCCTGGCCATGCCAGCAGGCTTTGCTTTGGCGGATCAGGGCGAAACCTGGCAGGATGTCTCGCGGCGGGTTTTTGGTGACGATCGCTGGGCAGATCTCGTCTGGAAAGAAAATCGCGATCTCCATCACGGCCAATTCGAAACCAAGCCACTGACGGGCCGATTGATCCGCTTGCCCAAGATCAAAGAGGGCGGGGGCCACCAGCCAAACGCATCGGAACTGGCCATTAAATCAAACTAAAAAGCACCGGGGCCTGGCGAAGTTGGCAAATCAGGGTAATGGGGCGATCGGTTTGGGATCCATTAAAAAGAGATCTCTAAAGGGTCTTACACATCAGGGCGTTTTCAATTTCCACACCTCGGATATTCAGTGTTTGGTGCCGGATAATCTCAAATCCGAATTTCTGGAAGAACGACTGTGCCGCCAGGCTGATAAAACCTGTGAGCAACGGAATTCGATGCAATTTGGCCGTCTCCAGGAGATGGCCCATCAGCGCGGTTCCGACCCCCCGACCGCCCCACTCGCCTGAAACAAAGAAATGGTCGATGAATCCGGACGGCTGAAGGTCTGTGTAGCCAACGATCCGATCGCCCGCCTGGGCCACAAATGGCTGAAGCTTACGCATTCGCTCCACCCAATAGTTACGATCAAAACTCCCCGGAGCCCAGGCATCCAGCTGCGATTGGGAATAGTGGCGTGCTGCCACATCGTGAACCGCCGAGTAAAAAATATCCCAAAGGGCTTGTTCCTCGCCCTCCTGCATCTCGCGAATGATCAAATCGGCTTTGGTGGCTGAGTGGTTCAAGGTCTTTTTTTAGGAACCCGGTCGCTTGCGAATTTGGAGTTCCAGGGTATTGAGCTGGTCGTCCATCAGGGCCAGTTGCTGGGCATCGATGGCCAGGCCCCCGAACCGGATCTTATAGAACGCATCTACGACAAGGTCGGGAATACCCTCAAGACCTGTTTCCACAAACCGTTCGTAAAGGATTCTGCCTACCCGGTCGGCGAATTCGCGGGGCGTCTCGTTTTTGGATCGCCTGAGATCAAGCTCGCCCAACAGGGCTTCCAATCGCTGATAAATTGCGATCCCTGGTGTGACCAGCGTCTGAGCTCGCCGCTTTTCCGCCATTCGGTAGAGGAATTGCCTGAAAATTCGACGCGCAATCTGCAAGATGACAATGGCTGAAACAGCCAGCATGAGGCCGCCAATAAAGCCCCTGGCACTGAAGAACCGAACCAGATCCGATAATCGCCGGGTCCCGTTGAGCAATTCCCTGATGCCTTCCACGATGATGAAAAGGCCCGTTTTGGCCTCTTGAAACAAAGCTATGACGGGCTCATAAATCAGCCTGTACTGGCGTTCCGAATCGAATCCGATGATGTAAAAGACCCAAATGTATCGGACAAAATCTGTCGCCTGCCGAAAGTAATTGAACATCCCCACCTGGGCCACACTCTCAGCCCGCTGGTTGGCAGGTGTCGGGTCAAGCGTGATCCAGCGTGGGATCTGATCAGGGCCGCTGCTGACCAGGGCCTCAACCCAGGCATGCGCGTATTTTTCGCGCACATACATGACCTGGCCAAGCGAATTCCAGTCGCCACCCTTGAAGCCATTGACGAGCCTGCTGGGAATGCCCTCGGCCCGAAGCATCAGGGCCAGCGCCGATGCAAAATATTCGCAGTGGCCCTCCTTGCGATTCTTCAGAAAGTCCAGAACCGGGTCAATCTGATTGTCAATTCGTGTCTGTTCAAGGGTATAGGCATAGAGCGACGGATTGAAAAAGTGATTCTCAAGGGCACGGGCGCGGGCCTCGGTATCCGTCTTTGAAATGGCACTTACAATTGGGCCCGTCAGGCTCTGCAATTCGGTTCTCAGGTTGGGAGTCATCGCCAAAAGCTGATTACTCTGCTTCAAGTTGGGCAAGATTTCGCTGGGCTGAGTGTCGGTCGATTTTTTTGAGGAGTAAATCTGGTACTCATAAGTATTTGAGTACGACCTCCGAAACATGGTCCCATCAGTGTTGTTAAACATGATTCCGGACCGCAGACGCATCAGCGAGTCGGCCTTCAAGACTGGCCTGAGACCGAATACCACCGTGCTGTCGGACGGCTCCTGGCGAATCCTCTGGCGAATTGTGTTCTTCAGGTCAGGCCGAGCCGGCAGAGAGCCCAGAGAGGAATCCTGACGCCTCCATTGACCATTGTCATAGCGGGCCATCGTCACACCGCGCCAGTAAGTCTCCTCCTGAGGCATGGTTTTAAGACCTTCAAAGTCAAAAAACTCGACCGTCAAAACCACGGCGTTATTCTCAAGAATCTCACCAAGTTGCCCCAGTTTCACTTCCTCGTCAAAACCTGTAAGGTGGCGCGATGCACCCCCGGAGTTACGCGAGGCCCGCATGATGTCACCACGCGGCATGATCAAAAAGACCAGCACCGACATCACCAAGGTGGTGGCCACAACACGAATGCCCGAAATCAAAAATGGCCGGTCAAAAATCCTTGGATACGGCTGATCCCGCGTTTTGATACGTGCGCTGGCTGGCAGATTGGCACCCAGTTCCGGATGATTCGATCGGGCCGCCTCCCGCTCCAGATGGAACAGTGTCAGCGAACCAAGGCTGATGATGGCCCAGATGAAGATCAATTGGCCGACCACATCGCTTTGGCTGATCACAGCCGAGGTCAAAACCATGACAAGGCCAAGAAGGAAGAGAAACCAGTCGTCCTCAACACTTTTCGGCATCATCATTTTGATCCAGCAGAGATAAAGCAGCCAGTGGCCAAGGGCAAGCACGAGCAGGTCTGACTCCAGCATGCGCCAGCCAATTCGAACTTCGGCAATGACCAAGGGAATCGACAAAATCGCCAAAAGGCTTCCAAGCCTGCGTGTCAATCCTGCCACATCACCGCGATCGACCTTCAGAAAGGCAATGATGCTGATAAAAATCGTAACCAGCGGATAGGCCATCGCAATCGGATTATCACCATTGGAATCAATCGATAGTGCGATCGATGCAAATACCAGCATGAGATAAACGCTGGCCCGAAAGAGCCGCTCAAAACGGATGCCGATCATCGCCTGGACCTCCTTCGAGTCTTCATCTGGACTCTCCAATCGACACTTCCAGCTTCTCGGACTCAGGCTCCGGGTTCAATAATTCCAGAATGGTTGCCGACCGCGAGGGAATTCCCGATGAGCCATGTCTCTTGCGCTCGTCAAATTCCAGCAACCCTTCCAGGTCGCCATGCGATACATCCAATAATATCAATCGGCTGGCAAGCCCGCGACCGGTCGCATTACGCAGCCGTTCCGACTTCAAAGCCTCTTCAGCAAGCTCGATCGGGCGGGTGGTCACCACTACGAAAATCGCTTCGCGAAGTGTCACTGAAGGCATGATATCCAGCAACTGATGCAGCGCAAGCTCGTGGTTCGGCTTCATCACCGCCAATGAGCCAAGAATCTCATGAAGCAGCCGGACCGACGCTTGCCCCTGTCTCAAATCCGGCACCGTACTGGTCCAGCCCAGCGTAATCCGGCGACGCGCATTGCGGCATAAATCCACACTCAGGCTCGCCACAAATTCAATCGCTTTTTCCACATGCGCCCGCATTTCGTCAGACGCATGATGCCGGGGCAGCCATGGATCAAGCAAAATCGCCAGATCCTGCTCATTCTGCTGCTCAAATTCCTTGATCATCAACTGGTTGATTCGGGCGCTGGTGCGCCAGTGGATCCAGCGCGGGCTGTCGTCCGGCCGATAATCACGCAGGCCATGATACTCCTGCTGCTGCGCCGACCGGTCATGACGCTGCCCACGGCGTGTCTGGCTCGATTCCCGATGCACCAACTGCCACCGACGTGTCAGCCTGCCTACACGTGGATAAATCACCACGGAATCCTCATTGGCGATCATGCTCGATCGTTCCATCAGCCCAAACGGGAATCGTGTGATCAAACTCATCGTTCCCGCTCGATACAGGCCCCTGGCCGGAGCCTTGATCTCCCAGCGGGCTCGCTCTTTGGTCCCACCAGCCACTCGTGAATAGAAGACTTTTGGCTCGAAACTGATCGATCCCAAAACCGATTCCACCGGTGCCCAGTGGTCTTCCAGACACAACGCAAGTACCGCAGAATTCCTGGCCGTGTTGTCCAGAATGTAATCAATCGAAAGCGGGTCGCCTGCAAAAATGTGGGTCGGCAATCGGCGCTGAAGCTTCACCTTCCGAAGCATCGCCGTGCTCATGAAAAATGAAGCCACAAGTGGCCCTGCCACCAGACCGGAAATCAGCAGGATCAGGTTGATCTGCTGATACCAGCCAATCACGGCCAGTGCAAACCAACTGATCCAGTAACCCAGCCCTTCAAGCGTCGTCTTCAGTCGCTCGGTCGGCAAAAGCCAGTCGGCGATCTTCAGCCATAGTCGTCGCCAGATTGATGTTCGCGGAATTCCCATCTTTGGCCCACCAGTTCGCCGGAAGATCGTGAGACGGATTCGCCGAGGATTCTGCCCGATTTCCGTTTAAACAGGCACTACGATTCGGTCCACAATATCTCGCAGAATGGCTTCGGCCGCTCCAAATTCGCCCGCATTCAAAAACGATTTACCCACAATCCTATGCGCCAGAACCGAGCTGATCAGCGCCTTGATGTCGTCGGGTACAACAAAATCCCGGCCAGAAATATATGCCAGCCCCTGCGCTGCCCGGTAAAGTGTCAGGGCCCCGCGTGTGCTCACCCCCACCCGAAGATCATCGCTTTCGCGTGTGGCACGCACAATCTCCAGAAGATAATCGGCCACCGAATCATCCACCCGGACCTCGCGCACCTTCTGCTGCATGGCAAGCACATCATCGGCGGTAATCACCGGCTTCAAAAGCTCGACCGGCGAACCGCCCCGGTGCATTGTCAATATTCGCCGCTCCTCGCTGCGGGCCGGATACCCCATCTTGATACGCAGCATGAATCGGTCAAGCTGGCTCTCGGGCAGAATGTAAGTACCTTCGAATTCAAACGGATTCTGCGTCGCCATCACGAAAAAAGGCTTGGCCAGAATGTGTGTCGTGCCCTCAATCGAAACCTGGCCATCGCTCATCGCCTCAAGCAATGCACTCTGAGTCCGGGGCGTTGTCCGATTGATTTCGTCCGCGAGAATCACATTCGAAAAAATCGGACCAGGCTTGAACAAAAACTCGCTCGTAGCCGAGGAATAAATGCTCGATCCCAGAATGTCCGACGGCAACAAGTCAGGCGTAAACTGGATCCGCCGAAATGGCGTGTCAATCGATACCGAAATCGCCCTCGCCAAAAGGGTCTTGCCGACCCCGGGTACATCCTCAATCAGAACGTGCCCCTCGGACAACATAGCCACCAGCGCCATTCGAATAGGCTCAGGCTTGCCCACAACTACAGAATTGAGTTGCTGGGTCAGTCGGTTCAGTCCATCACGGGCTTGATCACCCAGATCTTTAGTCAGGACGGCTTCGTTCATTATGCCCCTAACGCAAATTCACGGACTTTTGGGATATCCACACATGATTATTACCAAATTTGTGGATGAATGAAAATAACAAGACCCAAAAGAACGAGAAAAAAAGCATTAGCCAAGGGCGAAGGCTGAGATTTTAGGAGCCCATTGAAGCTTGATTGATTGCAAAGAGGTCTTTGGTGTAGGTCAAGGTCCCCTGGCCTACACCAAAGGCTCATCAAATGAATAAGATATCTTGGCTTGATCATTAGGATGCCGTCGTTGAGCGGGTTCGCTTGCGAACCCCCTTTTCCAAGGCTTCCTTCAGCTTCTCTACCTCATCAGGCTTCATGCGATAGGTCTTGACCAGATGAAGCATCAGCTCCAGCGGGTCGTTCTCAAATAGCTTCTCAATCACACTCGACAATCGTCTGTGCCTGACATCATCAATGGGTATCAAAGCCTTGTACACATACGCCAATTGATCGCGATTGGATGATACGAACTGCTTGCGCTCAAGGCGATCAAGCAAAGTCGCTACGGTCGCATACGACCACGTACGACCACGCTTTTTCAGTTCATCCAACAGTTCGCGCACTGTCCCGCTTTTCAATTCCCAAATCACACTCAAAACTTCCAGTTCGGAATCCGGAATCGTGGGGGCTCGTCTTGCCATAGCTCTCTATTTCCTTGTCAATCATCCTCTTACTACAACACTTAGACTCTGTTCCAACTGGTCAATCTCTTGGTCATCCCAACTAGAGACATCCGCCTTCGGCATTCGCCCGAGGCCACGATCAAGCCGGGAAAC
>CAMBEP010000014.1 GCA_945865635.1 Candidatus Kuenenia stuttgartensis | reverse complement strand
CTTGCGGGCGGCCTTGGCGGAACGGGCGAATTGAAACGACTTCATGGTGTTGGTCCTTTAGGGCTGTTGGCTCTCTGATGCGAATTGAGTAGGGCTGAAAACCGGCAATGATCGAAGTGCACACCTTCTAAAAGCTTCCAATCCCGGGTGGAAGTTCCTAGAGGATCTTGAGCGGTGAAGAATCAAAAGTCGAACGTGAATTCGCCATTTCGCTCCCTCTTACTGTTTTAGACAAAAGTGAGTGGACACATAACGGGAGTTTATTTCCTGTGAAATTCTGTAAGTCCATGTGGGTTAGTATTTAAAAATTTTTACTTTTTTTGAAAAACGCATCGGATCCGCTTTCCTTTGTCAAAAATGGCGAAACCGGTCCCTGGTTTTGCCTTAGCTTTTTCTCAAGTGGAAATGAGCGTCCAAAGTTGTCCGATCAGGTGGAACAAAATCCGTGCTGACTGCTGGAAAACGCCGGTGTCGGAGGTGATTCGCCCGCCATCAAAATTACCGATGATCTGCTTGGTTCCGAGGCTGTCAAACCGGAGCAAATTTTTAGCACAAGGTGTCACGAGAGAAAAGCCCTTTCTTGAACAGAAGAAGTGATGTAAGTCTCATTATAACAAGATATTGCGGTTATACAAGACTATTATTAAACAATTTATCGTGAAATATTCCTGCTAACGTACTTCTTCGGAGCTGTGCCGCAGGTGGAGGCAATCATCCAGGCCTGCGACAAATCCGGCACGCGCGTCATTGAAGATATCTCACAAAACATCGGTGCCACCTATGCTGGCCGTCTGCTTGGCACGTTCGGCGAAGCCGGGGTTTACAGCGCGTCCTTGTTGAAATATGTCGATGGTTACAACGGTGCTTTTCTCATCACGGACAATCCCAAGCTTGGCCACGCCCTGGTCGCTGCGGCAGAGGCTCTTCATCCACCGGATCGTCGGCGTATTCAGGCGTGTATCCGGCGAACACTGATCTGGAATATCGCTCTGAACCGCCACATGTTCAATATCGGAACCTTTCCTGTATTGTCATGTCTCAAGGCACTGAGCCCCATTCGGTTCGAGAAACTTCTGGGCCCTGGAATTCCTCTGAGACTCGACCAAAAAACGCTACCCAACTATTATTTCGAAGATATCGCAACCATTCAATGCAGGACGATACTCAAGCAACTTGACAAACTCGATACACTTCTTGAAGCTCGGCAAGAACAAGCCCGAATCGCATTTCTTGCCCGGCAGGATGTGGCCACTGGAACCACGGGATTGACCAGTTTCGGGCTGGCCCCCGACCACCAAGGACGGGCCACATTCTGGCAATTTGTGATCCCTGTCAAAAGCGTGGCACAGGCCAGGGAAGTCCTGTTTCGCCATCATGTGGAGACCGGCACCACGAATCTGCCGGATCTCGCCCATGCCAGTGGCATTGAACTACCGAATGCCAGAGCCTTGAAAGAACGCCGCCTATTTGTGCCATTACATAGCCACATGCGGTATGACTCCTATGCAAAACTCTTCTCCTTACTACGCAACGCAGGTCAGATCTAAGCCTCACTTGCCGAAAGGCAGAGAACTCAGAGATATCTCGCCCTGACACCCCATTTCATAGGCCGCCATTGTCCGGGTTGGCGGGGCTGGGTGCGTGTCGTAATCGAAATGGGGGACGCATGGTAGCCGGTATTTTTTGCAGAGGAAAAGAGGCATTCAGCTTTCCAGATTGACTTACTGCCCGTTTTTGTGCGAGGCTGGCTTCATGTCAAGAGCTTCCAGAGCTTCAGCCCCTGATTACTGCTATCATTTGCTTAAACTTGGGAGTAAGCGTTTTTAATTATTCCACAATGCCAAGGATTAAGACACGTTTCAGGAAAAGTAGAATGACCCATTTCCTGCTGTGCCACCGATGCTGAAACGTTGCCTTGGGACGACAAATATCATTGATAATTCGCATTCCGCGGCACGTCAAAAGATCCATAGGGTCACGAACTGGCAGAGCGGTGATATGGCGGTTCGTTGGACAGCATCGGCGTTGGTATCATCATCAAAGAATTTCCGAAAGGTGATGGGTTACAAAGATCTCTGGATGCTGAAGGCGAATTTACAACCTAAAAGAGCAAAATCTGCCTATTGCCGAGTAGGTGAAAGTGGGCTATAATAAATCATTCTGCCGCCTAACTTTCAACTATTGGCGGGACAATCTCGCGTTGGTCGCTCACCCCGGCGCAGCGCCAGCGGAGCGTATGGCGACCAACCCATGCGACGTAACGAGCCAATTTTTGAAAAGACCAGGCGAGATGAGTTGCACATCGGTTAAGAATAGTGTACAGGTAGACCCATAAGATCTGTTGTTTCAGTGTCTACTTTTCCTGGGGAAGTCCAAAGAAGCCCGTCAACTCAACAAAACCCTCCCCGAAATCAAAGCTTGGACGCCACCCGCCAAAACGGGGCGAAGAGGCCGAAAGCCAAACTGAACCAAGAACACAGGAAGCCCGACGCAATACTGCGCGAAGGAGCAAAGAAATGCCTCAACACTCTCTGGACAACGTCTCGATCGATGGATTTCGCGGACTGCGAAATCTTACGCTCGATGGACTCGGTCCGCTCAACATTCTGGTTGGCGAAAACAATTCTGGCAAAACCAGCGTGCTGGAGGCGTTGTCGATTCTCTGTAATCCCTATGAACCATTTGAATGGCTGGAGATGGTTCGACGGCGTGATTTCGGCGGACTCGACGAAACTCGCATTCATTCACTGCGGTGGTGCTTTGCCCAACGAGGAGAGCTTGCCGATGCCGACTTCATGTTCCAAAGCCACTGCGAAATGAAATCAACGGGCGCATTTCCACTGAGGAAGTTGCACGTTGAGTACAAGGACATCGTTGGTGAACCCAGCGCGAAGGAACTGGAAAGGATCGCCCGTCAACGACCCGGTACCGGGGACGCAATTGACGAGCAGTGGCGAGGTGCGGAAATCACTCACTATGTCGAAGCTGATCCCACTCCTTTGAAGTCATCACTGTTTGACTCCGGCACGCATTCGACCATCGAACCCATTGTGATTCAGCTCTGGGAAGAAGATCGGATGATGGGCCGATTTTCCCGTTCCCGACGACGTGGCAACCTGCCAACTGACACACTCACTCCCTATTCCTACCAAATCAACCGATTGCAAGTGCGGTCGCACTCACAACAGTTGTTTCGTTCGATTGCCGATCCAACGAAGGGACGTGAGTATGTTCTGGAACTGATTAGGCAGTTCGATTCGGACATCATTGACATCGAGATTGCGTCGTTTCGTGGTGTGCGTCCTGCCATCTATCTGAACCACAAACGGCTGGGGCCTGCGCCGTTGTCCATTTTTGGCGACGCGCTGCGGCGGGCGGTGTTGCTGGCAAGCACACTTCATGCACTCAAAGGCGGAGGCGTGCTGCTGATTGATGAGATTGAAACAGGAATCCATGTCAGCGCGTTGCAGCGCGTCTTCGCGTGGCTTGCCAATGCAGCCAAGCAGTTCGACGTGCAGATCATCGCTACGACGCACAGCCTTGAGGCAGTGGATGCCATTGCTCAGTCTGTGAACGATCGCATCGACGACTTGGTGACGTTTCACCTTGATCAGACAGAACAAGAAACACGGGTGAAGCGGATTCCCGGCGAACTGTTGCTCCGACTTCGGCGTGAGCGCGGATTGGATGTGAGGTAACCATGCCGAAATACGGATACTTGGTGGTTGAAGGTCCGCATGATGTCGAGTTCGTCTACCGGCTACTGAGCCCTTTCGGATTCAAGCGAATCAAGTGGGAGAAGGATCTGGACTCGTTCTTGGGGCCGCTGGTTCCTCGCAAATTCCCGCAGGATGACGGGGATTTGCAGAAGCGTATGCCAGTACCGCTCTTTTTGCAGAACGATTCACATGCGGTCGCAATTCATAGTGCAGGTGGAGATTCTCGTTTGGTTGAAGTGGTCCAAGAAAACACTCTGTACTTGGACCATGCTTTAGTCACGGGCGTCGGAATTCTTCTTGACTCTGACAATGCTGTTCCAGCGACTGTCCGATTCAAAGCAATCAAAGACGCAATGTCCCAGAAGGGGTTTCAACTCCCCGCAAATCCCGGTGAGATTGCCTCTGGCACACCAAAATACGGCGCGTATGTGCTCCCAGATAACAAAGTTCAAGGAACTCTCGAAGATTTGCTCTTGGACTCAGCGGCAACGGTCTATCCAAGTCTCCTGGCGTCGGCCGCAAGTCACGTCGATGCAGCACTTCTCGACGCAACATTAAATGGGGACGAAATGAAAGACATTAGAAAGCCAGCAGGAAAGAAAAAAGCAATTATTGGCGCGATGGCCAGCATCTTGCGTCCTGGCAAGGCAGTGCAAGTCTCGATTCAAGATAACCGCTGGCTTCGCAACGAAGCGTTGGCGCAGCCAAGAGTAAAAGCTGTTCAAGACTTCCTCGTGAATCTGCTCGAATTGTCGCGAAAGTGAAACAAATGCAAAAAAAGAATGTCCCCTTTTCTGCCTAATTGGAAAGTCGCAAATGACTACACTGACTCTTGTTGTACGAAACGGACACTATTTCGTAAACATTGATGGCAATCTATGGCTTATAGACACCGGTGCGACATCGAGCTTTGGCGAAACGCCCAACCTCTCGATTTGTGGCGAAACATTCGAACTCGCTTCGAATTATCTTGGGCTTACAGCTAAAACCCTCTCGGAGATGGTTGGTGATAACTGTGTAGGTCTTATAGGCACAAACATACTGAGCCGATTCGACCTGATATTCGATACTATTGACGGCAATTTTATTATTTCCAAAGATGAACTGTCTCATACTGGTCAGAGCGTTTTTCTGAACCAGTTTAAGGGGATTCCTATTGTCTCGGCGCATATCAGTGGAACGGAATACCAAATGTTTTTAGACACCGGGGCCCAGCTTTCTTACTTCCAAAACAACTCAATAAGAGAATTCCCCGCATCTGGTATTGTCAACGACTTCTATCCTGGATTTGGTGAGTTTCAGACGGAGACACATGAGGTTCCTATTACACTGGGTGGTATCGACTTTATGATTCGCTGCGGGACGTTGCCCGGACTGCTTGGCATGACATTGATGATGGAAAATGTCCAAGGCGTGATTGGCAACGCTATATTTGCCAATAGAATTGTTGGTTATTTTCCGCGTCAATGTAGAATGGTGCTGTAAATCGCATCAAAACCTCGGGAAAAGGGGTCGTTCTACTTTTTCTCGCGACTGTATTTTTCTAGGCCGTCCTTGGGGCCTCAGAGATGACTCAAGTCCCAGTTTTTCTGCTGCGTTGGAAGTCCAGGATTTCGTTCCGAATGGCGTGCCGCGACGTACGCAGTGGCGTACTGTCGTAAGTTCCTTCTCAGTCATCGGACGATTCACTCGGTCCGTCCAGTCTGCGTCGCGTGGTTGGAATGACGGATCAAGTAGAATTTTACCCGATCCGTTCAGCCCACAATACAAGGAACCGAATTTCCATTCCTCGGCCTTGTTGACAAGTCCGGCCCTAAAGACGCGATTGCTTGACATACGCTCAGCCCAGTGGTATACATAAGTACCACCTATAAGGAACGAATCCGCTCAGATGATGGACTTGCAAGGCCTGCCTGACAAACTGAAAATTATTAAAAAGGTCATCCGTAAGGAATACCTTGCCGATCACTCCATTCCTTGGATCATCGGATATTCAGGTGGCAAGGATAGTACTCTTTTGCTCCACTTAGTTGTGGAATCGCTTTTGAGCCTTCCTCCTGAAATGCGAAGCCGTAAAATTTTTATCATTTCGAATGATACACTTGTGGAGTCACCGGTTTATGTGGGGCATGTTTACAAATCGCTTGGCAATATCAAGGAAGGTGTCAAAGCTCTTGATTTACCAATCGAAGTTGTTGTTTCACAGCCCGATATCGATAGCACATTCTGGGTAAACCTGCTAGGTCGAGGATACCCAGCGCCGAATCGGATTTTCAGGTGGTGTACCGATCGGATGAAGATCAAGCCAACGACAAAATTTATTATCGACTGCGTCTCAACTTCTGGAGAGGCGATTTTGTTGCTTGGGGTTAGACGTGCTGAATCTGCGGATCGGGCAAAACGCGTTGAGAAATATACAACCAAATCCGAGGTGGTTGATGCATCGCATGATGACGCATTTAACCTGAGCCAACACAACGATATATCTGGCTGTAAAATATTCAGGCCGATAGTTACTCTTACGAATGAGGAGGTATGGCTTCTCATTTTTAATAGTAAACCGTCTTGGGGTGGGACATTTAAAGATCTGATCTCGCTCTACAGAAACGCGACGAGTGACGAGTGTCCGTTTGTTGTTGATCAAAGTGAATCCGCTTCATGCGGTACACAAAATGCGAGATTTGGTTGTTGGACCTGTACGGTCGTAGACAAAGACAAATCAATCGACGCTTTGATCGATTCGGGATATGAATATTTAGAAGGCCTATCACGATTCCGTGATAGGCTGAAAGCTGTCTCAAACGATCCGAAGATGAGATCGACTGTTCGAAGGAATGGGCAACCAGGATTAGGCCCACTGACTATAGAAGCACGCGAAATGCTTCTTAAGGAACTGCTTAATCTTCAAGATCAAATCACGGATGAACATTCTGATGAGAATGTGATTTCATTGATTTCAGATTCTGAGATCAATCGTATCAAATATATCTGGGCGTCAGATCGATCAATAAACATTCTGAGAGATCAGGATATCGCAATATTCTAGTATAGGAATCAGAGATGGGACTTCCATATTGTTTTGAAGAGCCAGAATCAAAATCAATCTTATCCAGACTTTGTTCGGAAGAGAGTGTAGACGAGATACTCATACGTGAAATATGCGAGATTGAACTAATTGTAGAAGGTTCGGGAAGAGCCGTTGGTGTCTACGACGATGTCGCACGTGCAATGGAATCTTTTTTGAAACGACAAAAAGAAACTGCATCAAGTTTAACAACAAAATCACAAAAGAATTAAAGGAAATAAAATGTATATCTCAAGACTAAATATTCAGAACTGGCGCACTTATAGAGATGTAACGTTCGATTTTAAGAAGCCTATTCCCAAAAAACCACTCATTCTAGTTGGTGCAATGAATGGTGCTGGGAAAACATCATTTCTAATGGCTTTGTATATCGGACTTTTTGGACGTTATGGTCTTAAGTTTGTTGAGAATCATAAATCTTATAAAGATAAGGACGATAGGTTGTTTTATAGGAGTGCACTGGAAAGTTTTCGTAAGCGAGATGCGGATAGTGACGAACCAATGGTTATTGATATAACAATTTCCCCGACAGATAATGAAAGATTAAAAGGAGTTAAAGAAGTAAGAATATTAAGGCGATGGTATTTTAATTCACAAGGCAAACTCAGGCAAAGTTCATCGTTTGAAGACGTTCAAATTCATGAAAATGATGGTTTTCCATCAAAGCCTAAGCATGAAAATGGTGAAGACCATGAAAAAATCCAGAACTTGCTTTTTAAATCGGACGTCGTTCCGGCCTTTTTCTTTGATGGCGAACAAGCCCAGAGTGTAATCAACGCATCTGGAAATCTTCAAGTAAAGGATGCTGTGGATATATTATTTGGGACTAGTGTGCTATATAAATCTCAGCAAAGAGTTAAAAGTTATATCGACAACCTAAATCAGATAACTGGTGGGAAAAAGAAATATGATGAACGGAAAGACAAATATGTTGCAGATATGAAGAACCTAGGAGATGTCAAAAGTAAAATCGAAGAGCTAAAGACAGAAGAGAGGCGATTAAAGAATTCAATTAATAATCTTATACAAGAGATTGACCAAATCGATAATAGAATAATAGAGCATGGGGGTGATAACAAGCCTCGCATGGAAGTAATTAGGACTGAACTTAAAGAGAAATCTGATGCCGTCAAGTCTGCACGCAATTACATTCATTCTGAGTTGGGTAATCTCGCTTTAGAAATGGCTTTACATAGATATCGAGATAAAATTATTGATCGCTTAGAGATGGAATCCGAAAGAGAGAAATGGGATACTATCCGCATGGGAACAGAGTTGAAACTTCAAGATGTAATTAGTAAAGCTTTACCTGAGCCATATTATCACGACCCATTGCTTTGCGATTTGAATATTGAATCATGGGAGAACTTAAGAAGCAGATTTAAATCTGCTATTGAAGGTATGTACAACCCACCACCAATTAAATGCGCGGATTCTTTCTTACTAGTCTTCGTTAATAATAAAGACAGAAACAATCTTGCAAATAAGATAGAAAAACCAGTAGATAGTATTTCCTCCATACAGCACAAGGCAGATGAAGTTCTCGCGAATGACTTAACTATTGGCCAATTAAAATCCGAATATACTATGTTGCAATCTAATAGTGAAAATATTCAGGATGTTGTTCAAGAGTTAAAAGAAAGTAATGCGACGAGAATTAAAGAAGAATTGGCTTTGTCAACACTGCAATCTGCTCTTTCTGTTCAGATTGATATTGAGACAAAGCTTAAATCAGAGATCGATTCCTACAGGGAGTTCCTGAAACAAACTAAAAACACTAAATCCTTGTTATACGTCGCTGAGAGTACTCATAATCTTTTTGATAAATGGCTCGATCAACTTCGACCTATGACCATGAATAAGATTATCAATCTGACTACGAAGAAGTTTCTTAATATTGCTGATAGTCGCTTTAAAGGTGGTCATATTCAACTCGAGAAAAGTAATCCATATGAAGTAAAGCCTGTTTTTGTAAATCGGACAGGTAAACTAGAGATGTTTGAAACTATGGCTGGTTTCGAGAGAAGATCTTTCGGAATTGCCTATTCACTCGCCTTAACTGAATTGACAAACTATCGGGCCCCATTAGTGATTGATACCCCCCTTGGTAATGCAGATAGTGAGTATAGGGAGCGATTGCTTCAAGCGCTTGCTAATGCAGATCTTGATCAGATTATACTTTTGTCTCATGATCAAGAAATCACAGAGGAGTTGCACAACAAGGTTCTTGGCGAAAAAATCACTTCTGATGACGGAACATATTTCCTTGTAGAATATGATGAGTCACTCAACGAGTCTACCATACTTCCAAATCACTATTTCTATTGACACTCGTATAACGAAAGAGAACTAATTCTATGAGTATTCATGAACATACTCCTGTATCTGTATTCACTCGAGAGGCAATCTGGGGGCAAGACTATAATCTAAGTCTTTTTGCAAAAGATTTTGAAGATCGATTTACTGAAGCTTTACAAACTGCTTTAGGCTTGACCTCAAAACCGAGGCGTTACGAGATCCTTCGTTTATTTCTCGGTAGATCAATCTATGAATCTAGTAAAGACTTCAACCAAGATAAAACGAAAGTACTATTTAAAGAAAGACCTATAAAAGGCGAGTTTCTTTTTGGTAATGAGGATATCAGCACATGGGCTTCAATTATTGTAATTGATGGTCAACTAACTCATCATGCGGCAATGTCAGATTTTAAGAATCGAGTCGAAATGCATATTGACAGAGGTGCCCGTTTAATAAATAGTGATTTAGAAGAGCACAGTATGGGGGTGATTACCTGGTTAAAACTATATTCGCGTCGCTTGTCTACAAAATCATCCGTATTGACAATTCATTCTTCTAAAAACGAAGTGGTCTTGAGACTAGGAGAGGTTTCGCAACTATTCCCCTCTAAAAAAAGCGTGGAATTCTCACTCAATCGGGTAGGAAAACCTCCTCACATTGCTTTAATGGGGGCAACTAGCAAAGGTAAGACTACGACTGGTATTCAAATGGCCAAACAGATTGTTGATCAATCTTCGATTCCAATCTTATTGATCGATCCCAAAGGAGAATTTGTTCAAAATGGGAAACTATCAAGCTCTATTGCCAAGTGGAATAACTCTTCAATCACACCAATTCAAGCTGGTGAAATTCCTATTCCATTGGATTTCTTGCCTAATTCTGGGATTGGTGATACTGGAATTCAAAATGCCGCTATGAGATTTCGAGATTCGCTTGCAATGTGTTGTAGATCTGTTGGAGACTTACAGAGAAATAGAATTCATCAGGTAATCGAAAATATCATGAGAGATGATTCTGATCGATCACTTGATTCTATTAAAGATGCCTATTTGCAAGAGCTGAATAGAGAAAACCTGGATAAAGATAGTGTGTACGCTCGATTGAATGAACTAACTTTATTAAACATATTTAAGCCTACAATGAGTTCAAGCGATTTCTTCAGTAAATCGTGGGTTATCTCTTTGGCATCAGTTGATTCGGAAGAGTTGAAAAAACTGATCGTTATGCTATTGCTCGATGCTGCTAAAACTCACTTACTGAGACTTCCGGATTCTGAACAGACTGGAAATATTCAATCGTTAAGGAATCTTATTGTCATTGATGAAGCACGTCGTGTTATGGCTTCAAATAAATCAGAATCTCTAGTGGATTTAGTGCGTCAAGGTCGATCAAAGGGGGTGGTAATCATGTTGCTATCGCAAGATCCAACCGATTTCCAAGGTGAATCCGACGACTTTTTAAGTCAAATTGGTACATGCGTTGCCTTTGCATGCACAAGTGGTGATAAAGGTTTATCAAAACTCGGTAACCTTTACGGCCAGAAATTACTTCCAGCTAACTTCTCCGATTTCGAATTGACAACCGGTCTTGCTTATTGCAAATGGCCAGATACACCAGCAGCTAAAGTCAGATGCTGGGGGAAATAAGGCTGTAGGGTGGGCTGCAAAGGTGGGTTGCAACCCACCTTTTTCGCACGTTCAGGTGGCTGATGCATTTGATGATTGGTCATCCATAAAACAGGCCCCTATGAATAGGCATGGCCTCTGCCCATCAATCCATCGCGTGGTTGCAAAGTAATCAAAGCCCAAATGCCTGCTTGCGGAAATAATTCAAGACCCAAGCTTTCTAAAGCTTGGGTCTTTTCGTTTTTACTCAGCTTGTTTTGAGATCCGCCTTTCGCCTTAGGATCACGGCTTCAGTCTGGATTGTTCACAGGGGCTTCCAGCAAGCAGCCAAACTCGCGGGCAAACTCCACCGAGACCCGCGCATGCACCGCCCCTTGGCGGTCAAAGAATCGCTGCGTTCCGCTCAGCGTGAAAACCCCTTCGTGCCAAATGTTTGGGTGTATATAAAGCCCTTGTTCGCCTGAAAATCGGAAGCATATGAATCGCTCAGGGCTGACGTCGTCGCCCGGTAGAGCCAGCGGTACATAGAAAGGCCGACCATCAAGCGGGAAGAAAAGCTGACCCCCATCCGGGTGATAGTTGGCATGCCAAAGCAGCATTCGTGATGGGGGATAATGGTGATCCACTTTCGCAAGTGCAGGCTCCTTTGCATATGCCAAAATATAATGTCCACCCACCGCTTCGTTTCGACCATAAAGGATGTCGCCCTGCCACTGACTGATGAAGATTCCTTCCGTTGTCCCGCCCTGATCTCCCGTTCCGGCATCCACTGGACGGCTACCTAAAGCAGGCCATCGAACAATCTCGAATTCACAATTGGCCGGGTCGTCCACCAGGTGGCCATATCCTGCAAGGTTGGCTGGTGTGGCATCAACAATCGGCATGACAACGCGCTTCAGCCCTTCCGGTAGTTGCGGATTCAGATAGTCGATCGGCTCTTGATCGGTTGAGTTCATGGTTTGATCGTCGTTTTCCAATAGGGTTAGGAGCTCTTCGAAGTATTACTCGGGGCGAGCAATTCATTTTCAGGCTCCTTGCATTCATTTTACACGGATTCTACCTAAACCCAGTTCTTTTTGAAGGCTGAAGTTTTCTCTCTTTGCGAAGGCAGGGTGCTCCTCACCCGGCGTTTCTCGGATTACATATCAATCATGCATAAGATTAGAATAAACATAGATTTAGGTGTCTTTACAAAAAACAAGCCATTCCGGGCGAGGGCACCTCGTTGTACCACACATCTCGTAATCCATAATTCCATGTCATTGGTACAGACTGTGGATTTGCAGGCCAACGGCCTGCCCCATACCAGCCCAGGGCAAGGCGCTGGGTCCATGTAAGGTTTTTAATCATCATCATCATTTACCATCTCACGACGCCCCCGGACCTTTGGTCCCGGGGGCGGGATGTGGTGAGAATCAGGTAGGAATTCTTCTCATCGCCACGTATTCCAGAGCCGCTGGGCCTAGCTAGCTTAGACCGCACGTTTGGTGGTTAAAAGCGGTTGTTATTTTTAGGCCATCAAGTTTAAATCTTCCAGAATATACATCAAAAGGATTGCATATCATGCCCCCCCCTTACACTTACTCCACCTTCACCGCCACCCGCCCCGAGAGCACTGCCAGCCAGCGTTTGACGGCGATGACCAGAATAATGCCTACGCAGGTCATGACAAAAAATGTCAGGCCGATATTCAAATAACCCCTGACGACTGATCCAGCTTTGATCATGCCCCAGAATTTGCCGGTGATTTCGGAATAGCCTGCTGTGGTGGTGGTGGTGAGCACGAAAAGCATTGGGAGAAGTGTGACAGGTGCAAATCGGGCCTTGCCGTGATTGATCAGATAGGTGGTGACCAGGCATAATGCAACCACTGCCAGTAATTGATTGGCCATGCCGAACATGGGCCAGATGGATTCGACGGACCCGGACCAGATGAAGCCGGACCAGGCCACAACAATCAGACCTGTGGAGAGGATCGACGCCGGGAGCCAGTCAAGGTCGCCCAAAGGCTTGTAAATTCGGCCCAACAGCTCTTGGAGCAGGAATCTACCGATGCGTGTGCCGGTGTCAATGGTGGTCAGAATGAACAGGGCCTCGAACATAATGGCGAAGTGATACCAATATTTCATCAGCCAGCCTTGGCCCGGCAGCGCGCTGTCGAAAATGCGGGCCATGCCGACGGCCAGAGTGACCGCCCCGCCGGTGCGGCCGTGCAGCGATTCCTGTACCTCTTTTTCCATGGCCACAAGCTCGCCGCCGTGGTCGCCGTGCGGGTCCACACCGAGCGCGGCGAGGGCGTTGGTATATTGGGGCCGCTTGGCCAGATCGATATTGATGTCGTAATACATGGAAGTGGGCAAGCTGGCGGCAGCGATCAGGGCCACGATGCCGACCAGGCCTTCAATCAGCATGGATCCATAGCCGATCATGCGAATGTCGAGCTCATTGCTGACCATCTTCGGAGTGGTGCCCGAGCTGACCAGGGCGTGGAACCCGGAAATGGCTCCACACATAATGCAAATGAAGACGTAGGGGAAAATCGGGCCGTCGAAATAAGGGCCGCCGCCGTTGGCGAATTGAGAGTTGACAGGTGGCGCCTGAAGCACTGGATTCGCGATCAATACACCGACGACCAATAATGCAATCGTCCCGATCTTCAGGAAGCTCGAAAGATAGTCGCGTGGGCAGAGCAATAGCCAGACGGGCAGGACGCTGGCAATGAAGCCATAGGCAGCAATGGCGGCGATGGTCTGGTTGCGGGAGAGCGAGAAATAGCCTTCCAGAGAGCTCCCGGGAATCCATGCGCCGGCCACGGTCACGCCCAGCACAGCAATGGCGCCTGCAATGGACGCCTCAACCACTTTGCCCTTGCGGATTTTGTACATATAAAGCCCGACAAATAAGGCAATTGGCACGGTGCAGGCGATGGTGAAAGTGCCCCAGCTTGAGCCGGGCACCAGGCGCCGGGCCCCTTCAGGCAGGGTCAGGCCCTGGCCTTCTTTGGAGGATTCGAGGGCTGAAGCGGCAGGAACGGCCAGTTGATAGCCCTCATTAAAGACCATTTCCTCGCCGGGAGCGTATTGATAGCGGCTGCCGGGCGGAATGTCGTAGATTTTAGACGTGCCGGGGAGAATGGTTTTGTGGATCTGATTATTGTCGGCAGGCATGACAATCTGAGTGCCTGCCTTCATCTTAACTTCCTCTCCACCAAGGGCCTTCACGACAACAATCCCCAAGCCGGCCAAGGCAATGACGATGATATAAAGAATGGCCAGGGCGGTGGCCAGACCGGCGGTCGGGCCGAGTTCGTCCAGCGCGATACCGGCGAGGCTTCGGCCCTTGCGGCGGGTAGAGACGAAAAGGACCATGAAATCCTGCACGGCGCCGGCCAGACAGACGCCCACCAGGAGCCAGATGAGGCCTGGCAGGTAGCCAAACTGGATGGCCAGAACAGGTCCAATCAAAGGGCCAGCACCAGAGATTGCGGCGAAGTGGTGGCCGAAGAGGACCCACCTGTTGGTGGGGTGATAATTTTGGCCGTCGTTGAGTTCGTGGGCGGGGGTGACTCGCGAACCGTCGAGGCCGGCCACCCTGACGGCCAGAAACCGGCTGTAGAAGCGAAACGCAATGGAGAGGATAGCCAGTGCGCCGATCATGATCCAGAAAGCGTGGGCAGGTTGATTCATGGTCGTTGTCAGTGATATCGCGAGGGTTTGATTCAGTTTTGGGAGCAGGTCAACCTAATATCGCATAAATTTTTAGAGGTGACAATTGTTTGCTAAGGAATGTGTCGATGGAGCGATAGTTTGAGATCAGGTTAAACCAAATCTGGAGCCACCTTGATTTTGCGGAAGGCGATCATGGAAATGGCAAGACAAAGCATTGATATGGCGCCTAAGACGATGCAGGTGAGCAGAAAGAAATTCAGGAGCTGATCAGGCGCGCCAAAATAATTGCGGCAGATCATGACAGCCACATAACCAAGATATCCGAAGGCATCAGCCAGATACATGAGATAGCCGATATTGCCCTTGTCGCGGGTCATGGCCAGAAATCGCTCAAAGACGGTGGTGTGAACAGAGACATATGGCAAGTATAAGCCAAGGCCGAGCAGGACCATCAGCATGAATCCATCTTCAATAAAGCCTTGATTCCAGCCAACAGCAGCAATAATGATGAGCATGGAGCCAACAATGGAATTGCCAAGCGAGAGAAAAAATGCAATCCGGTTATTGTGAATAAAAATCGACAATCCGCTTGCCAGCATAACACAGATAGTCACATAAAATTCAGAGCGGGTGAAGACGGCTGGCTGGCCAGAGGTGCCCAGATCTTTCCATAATTCCGCGGCGAAATCGGCTCTGATGCTGCGCATAACGGTTATCAGGAGGTAGCAAACCATGAGCGGAATCAGTCCAGCGGCATATTTACGGAAGAATTGCCGGCGATCATTGCGATTCATTGAAGAGCGATGGTTGCGAGCCTTTTGATCTTCGGCGGATGGTGCAGGAATTTTCGAGAGCATCCAGACGAAGAAGAACATTGGGCCCAGAAATAGGAATCCGGCCAGAGCGGGCATGGAGATTTGATCCACCCCCATTTTCATGAAATATCCACCCACCGACTTGGTCATGCCATCGGCCAGAATAAAGCTGGCGCAGAGGCCAGCCGTCAGGGCTTCGGTATTGCGACGGCCTTCAAGAAACCCAAGTACCAAGCCAAAGATCATACCAAGACTTAAGCCATTGAAAAACAGCATGATGGCATTGTAAGGGAGTGGCGTAAGAGCGAATAAAATCAGAGAGAGCTGTGCGCCCAGAATCAGGACGATAATGGCCCTGGAACGATGCTCTGGATTCAATTCAGAAATAACTTTTACGCCTATGAACTTCGAGAGCATGTAGCCAAACACCTGAGATGTGACCAGGATCGTTTTAAATCCCAGTCCACCATAATTCATGCCTTCATAGCCAGCGGCCGTGAACGGCTTGCGAAATGCATACATGCAGAAATACGTTCCAAAAGCCGCCACTACGGACCAGATTGGGAGCCATCGGGCCGGGATAGTCATCTTTACGTGTTGTATTTCTGCTGATCGGCTATTTTGGTTCATGGATTTCGTTTTGAATTAAGACGAATGGTTCAAGATCGTTGCGAAAGTCTTCGAAATCTAGCGTTTTCATGTCCGTAACTTTGCCCATGTCGTCGTATTTTCGCAAAGTCACAGCCGACTTATAAAACGGATGGCTTTCAAAGGTATGGCCTTCATTGTCCGTCATCGGCCCGCCTTGAATCAAAAGGCTTCTCTGCGAGGCGTCCGAGAGCCCATTGTAATAACCCGGCTCCTTCCAGCATAAATAGCGCTTGGCGGCCACATGCAATCGGACGGGCTCAACCACCTCGGGTTTAAACAACTTTCTCAAGCGATTGGCACCAAGAGTTTCATGATGGGCATCCACACCTTGATCCGCGATATTCTCGCCCAAATCATGCACCAGATGGCCATAATCGTGGAGCAGGCAGGCGGCGACAATGGCAGGGCTTTCGCCATTCTGGCGGGCAAATGTGGCGCACTGGAGAGCGTGCTGCGATTCAGTCACGTCTTCGCCATATTGCTGGTGGCCGCGGTCATGGAACAATGCAAAGATCTGACTGACAATTTCATGGCAATTCATGGCTGATTTCGTTTGTTGCAATCGTGGGGGTTCAGTTCAGGCATCATCTTGGATTTCTGCTCGCCTGTCAATCGTTGGCAATGGACTTAATGGAATCTTCAATTCCTTTTGCAGTAATCTTCACGAATCGGATAAAAAACATCCAGGGCTACGGCTGGTCCGCCCACGGCCACGACAGTGTGCAATACGTTGCCGGGAATGATCCACTGATCACCTGGATTTAAAATCTCGGTGTTGTCACCGATTGTGAATTCCAACTGGCCGGATAGGAGCACTCCGCCCTGCTCGTGGGGGTGGGAGTGCAGGGGAACAATGGCACCGTCCTCAAACGTGACGTAGGAAAGCATGATCTTTTCGCCAGCGTTTGTCGTCAGGTTCACCCCGGGGAATAGATTCATTGTGTGGCCCTGGCCTAGCCGAATGAAGGTGGGTTGGTCAGTGGATTGCATTTCTTTCAGCGGCCTTTCTTTGAGGTGCTTGATGGGCTGCGAAGCATGGCAGATGTCCAATTGCTGAGAAATATCTGGCGATTGATGTTCCAGTATCTGGTGAGCACGGAGTCCAGAACGGCTTCACCCGCAGTCAGTTCGCGGATAAATTCCGGGAATCTCCTGGGCTGGCTGGCTTTGAGCCAGTCGATCAGGGAATAGGCCATTGGCAGAGTCACTTGTGGTGGGAGCTGATCTTTCAGGAACAGAACCGAGCGTTGATCCCAATCGCCTGAAACCTTGCGTGGGCCAAATTCCGCAGCCTGAGCCTTAAGATGGAGATAATACTGGTCGTCCCGGTCATATTCCCGGGCTTTGACAATGGCCATTCCAAATCTAAGCCATGCGGGTGCTTTGGGAAATGTCTCGATAGCAGCCATGGTATAGGCTTCAATCGCCATTGCATCTGCCGATTGCAATAGCGGTGTCGCTTGATTGGTGGCTTTGGTTTTGGTGGTCTTGGAGCGGCTTTTTTTGGGTGCGGCTGCAGTGCCAGCCTGAAAATCAAGCGATTCGGGAGCCACTGCAATGGAAAGGATCGGCCAGGCTCTGCCCAGTTGTCCAATGGTATTGGTTGCAGGTTCTGTGGATTCAAATCCATTCTGACGCTGAAATTCCGCGAATTCCGCAGGTTTTTGAAAAATCAGCAGCAATATGCGGCCTTTGGATTGCAATGGATGATCGGCGGGAGGCTTGAGCAAGTCGATCAGTTCGGAGCGGGCTTTTTCGAGGCTGGCAAGCAGTCGTTTGGAGCCTGTCTGGTCAGCAAATCCAAGGATCATAAAGTGGTCTGTGGATTGCACGGATTTGGCATCGTCGGTAATCTGGTTTGGCCTCACTCCAGCCATGATTCGTACGATTTCGGCGGCTTCAGCAGAGCGACGGTCGGTTTCAGACATTCGCGAGAGTCGGTCACGCGTCATACGCTCAGGCGACCAGGCAAGGCTTGTCATCATGGCTGTGGCTGACTGGCCTTCGTCCAGTTTTGCACCGGTTGCCACCCATTTGGCGATGGTTTCGATGGTTGTTTCAGCCAAAGGGCGACGACCGTTGGGCATCCTGGGCTGTTCGTCGCCACGAATGTGGCGTACCAGAAGGCTCTCGTCAGGCTTTGTGGGCTGTATGACGGGCCCGGATTCGCCACCTGAGGTGAGTTTTTCGGGAGTAGTCATGCTGAGTCCGCCGCGTTTTCGAGCGTCGTCGTGACATTCGATACAATTAGCGACCAGAACAGGTGCGATATCGCGGCCAAAAATGACTGTCTCGCTGGCCGAGGGCTTGGCTGATTCCTGCGCGGCAGCATTCAGAGAAAGCAGGAAAAGGCAGGCGTAAAGCCCTAAATTCAGAATCGAAATCGAATGAACTCTGGTGAACATGATGTGGAGATGTCTGGTTTTTGAGCTTTGCCTGGTTCAGGAGCATTGTATATTACGTTTAGCAGGCAGCCAAAATCCAGCCTGCGGGTCCAAAAAATGCGAAATCGTGTTCTTGCGTGTAAGCTTGTGGATTTAATGAGCATCTTTGACGATTACATTGGACTTGGTCGAATAATTCCAGGCCATGAATGAGATGAGCCCAATGACAAAGCTTAATGTGCCATAAATCAGAGCTGGCCAATCGGAAGTGACAAAGACGGCCGACCAGCCTAAAAATGCAATCATGGCTGGTAAAGGAAATAGGGGCATTCGGAATTTCATTTTAGCAGCCAGTTCCGGGGTTCGTCGGATGTAGATAACAGTCACTATCTGGCCGATGAACTGGATCACAATGCGGCTTGTCAGGAGTGCGGCAATCACGGTTTCCAAATTCATGAGGCATGCCAGAGAGCCTGCCAATCCTAAAAACAGCAACGATTTATGAGGGAATGCATGGCTTGGGTGAAGCTCGGAAAAGGCTTTGAAGAAGTGGCCTGTGCGGGCTGCGGCGTAAGGCACACGACTGTAGCCGAGCATGGCGGAATAGGTGGCGGCCAGTGCCGTCCATAAGATCAGTCCAGTCATGGCCTTGCCTGAAAATAGGCCATAGAGCCGCTCGAAAGCGTCGCTGGCAATGTGCCTGCTATTGGCCACATCCTGCCAAGGCATTACTGCGAAAAGGCTTAGATTCATGCTGAAATAGAGTGCTCCAATGATAAAGACCGAAATCAGGATCGATTTGGGGATCACTTTTTCAGGCTTATGCACCTCTTCGCCCATGTAACAAATTTGGTAATAGCCAAGAAAATCATACATGGCGATGGCAAGCGCGCCGCCTGCTCCGAGCCAGAGCCTGAAATCACCGCCAGTGGCCGCTCCGAGACCGTCCTTGACCTGCTGGACGGCCGTATGGATCAGGGCAGAATCTGCTTGAAACAGGCATCCCGTGATCATCGCGCCAACGGTGAACAGCATTCCGACCGATAGCACCATCATCAGGTTTCCAGCGGCATTGACATTGCGCCAAGCCATGGATGTTACGCCCATCATCATACCGACAGCTACAAAGTGATGAAGTTGTATCGGCCATGGCCATTGGATAACGACTTGATCGAGCCCCGGCACAAGATAGCCAAGATAGAGGGCGAAACCGAGTGCGCCCGAGGCCAGCTCAAGCGGTGCGCTGAAAAGGAATTGCCAGACGAACAAGAATTTCAGGAGCCGACCGACCGGCCTTCTGCCATAGGCCTGATCATAGAAATGAAAAGTTCCGCCTGCACCTGGAAAGGCACTTGAAAGCTCAGCCCAAACCATGCCGTCGCATATGGCCACAAGAGCGCCGATAATCCAGATTACAATCGCATGCGGGCCGCCCATCTTGCCAATAAACAATGGAATGGTGATAAAGGGACCTGAGCCCACCATCATGGCCATATTGATACTGACACACTGCAATAAGCCTAAACGGCCATGAGATGTGACTTCCGCTTCGCGACTGGGCTGCATTTCAATGGCCTTTTAATTTCAGATGTTGAATTTTGGGGTCAGTTTTTCTTGAACCTGACAAATTGGTGACACTTTACGCAATTGATGGTGAGCTGGGTGAAGCTGAGTGTGACACCATCAAGATTCTTTCACTCGGCGGCTTTGGAGAGGTCGTCGCAGAGTCGCTGGAAGTCAGAGGAATAGGTCAGGTACTCTTGGACACTTGGTATTTCCGGCACTTCCCACTCAGCAGCAAGCGACATGGCTTTAAGGGCCCTGGAGTTGGACTTGATCTTGTCATAGTCTTCTGTTGTGAGTGCTTCGAGTAGGTTTTTGGAGTATTCGAGCTTCATTTTCATGAAGGATGATCGCTTCCCGCGTCGGCCAGCAAGGTCGTCTTGGGCATTGGCCCGATAAGCGATCATGCCTGAGGCGGTCATCAAGAATGCCAGGCACAGAAGTGTGGCCGTTTTCAATCGGTTACGAATCATTGCAACAAGCCTTTCCACCATCTATAGATATCAAAAGGATTCAAATGGAGGGGGTAAATACCCCATTTGCGAGCACCTGATGACTCATTATGGCCTGTTGGAGGATCATGGAAAGCGGCAAGACCAAAAATGGACAAAAAGCTCCTGATATCGATCTGTTGATTCTAGGCCCTGATCAGGCGACGCATGATCAGAGATGCATTTTGGCCACCGAAACCGAAACTGTTGGTGATGGCTGTGTCCACCTTACGCTCGCGGGCAATGTTCGGGACATAGTCAAGATCGCAGGATGGGTCGCTGGTTGTCTGGTTGATGGTCGGGGGAATGACGCCCATGTCGAGTGTAATGGCCGTGGCTGCGGCTTCCAAGGCGCCTGAGGCACCAATCAGGTGCCCAACCATGGACTTTTGTGAACTCATCGGGATCTGGCCGGCCCGGTGCCCAAAGACACGCTTGACGGCGTTGGTTTCCATAATGTCGTTCAGGCGGGTGGATGTCCCATGGGCGTTGATATAGTTGATTCGTTCCGGATCAAGCTTCGCCTCCCGAAGGGCCGCATGCATCGAAAGGGCTGCACCCTTGCCTTCAGGTTCCGGGCGGGTAATCCCATAGGCATCAAATGATGAGCCATAGCCAGTCACTTCCGCATAAATTTTGGCCTTGCGGCGCTTGGCTGACTGAAGGCTTTCAAGCATTAGGATCGCGGCTCCTTCGCCCATGACAAAGCCGTCGCGTTCGCCATCGAATGGTCGGGAAACCTCACCCGGAGGCCGATCGCTGCCGCTAACCGTCTTCATCGCGTCATAAGCCACCAGCATGAGAGGATCCAGCCGACTGTCGCATCCGCCGGCCAGCATGTAGTCGGCGTCGCCACGCTGGATCAGCCGAAACGCCTCGCCCACGGCCTGAGTGCCCGCTGCACATGCCGTCACGATCGTATTGTTAGGCCCCATCGCCTTGTGGATAATCGAGATATGGGCTGCGGCCATGTTGGGCAAATGTTTCAAAAGCCAGAGCGGAAAAATCGATTCTGCCTGGGCGCTTGCATATTTGCCCAAATCGAGAATCCCATTTGCGTCCATGCTTTCTGAAATAGGGCGGGCCAGTTCACGAATTTCCATGGGCGTGATACCCGTGCCCATGCAGATCCCAAATCGCTCAGGCGCGAGCTTGGCCATATCAAGGCCACAATCAGTCACGGCCAGTGAAGCGGCACCAACCGCAAACTTCACTGCCCGGCTCATGACTTTCTCGCTCTTTCGCTGATCGCCCAGGTAGGGCGATACATCAAACGATTTGATCTCGCCAGCGATCTTGATCCGATGGCCACTGGTATCGAAAGATTCGATACGAGATACCCCCGATCGCCCCTCCAGGATTGATTCGGTGAATGCCGTCTTGCCAATTCCATTTGGCGCCACGATACCTAGTCCTGTGATCACCACGCGACGCATTGGTGTGACTCGCCTTAAACCAAGAGTTGACTCATCGCCAGAGAATGGCGACCAAGCCTGATTCGAAACCTCTCAAGATGCCCGATCATGTCACTCGTCAATCCCGCTTTCAGATCATGCAGTTCGCTCAGGCGCTTTATTTCGCTCAATCAAGTGCATGTCTCCCAGCTTGCCTGCCTTCAATTGAGTTTACCCCGAAATACGTCAAATTCAAACGATCAGGTAGAAATTCCGCAAGAACACCATCACTTACCTACCACCTCAAACCATTCAATCCCTACAATCTTTACAAATAATCAAATCAGTGGCAAGTTACCGGTGTTCAGTTTTTCAAAATCATTCTGAGCGAGCCTGTGACAATGGAAAAAATTTGTTCATGTGGCTTTATCCGCGACTTGCTCATGGATCAGGACTCGCTTGACAATCATCATGTTTGTTATAATAAAGAGCATTGGCGTCCGAGGTGCCCTTTAAGGGTGACTCTCTCATACTATCGCCTCGGGCCCCCGAATTTTGATCCCCCAAATGTCCAGATTGGCGAAGTGACATGGCGATTTTGACACTTGCAGAACGTTCCAAACTGATTGCTCCATCCGCAACTCTGGCCATGGGTGCCGCTGCCAAAAAGCTCAAGGGCCAAGGCGTAGCCGTCATGGACTTCGCCTTGGGCGAGCCCGACTTCAACACGCCTCTGAACATTCAGGAGGCCGCCATCAAGGCCATGCGCGACGGACAAACCCACTACACTCCGCCCGCCGGTACACCCGAGCTCCGCGAAGCTCTGGCCGACCACTACACCAGCCGTGGACTGCCCACCAAGATGGCTCAGGTGATTGTCTCAAATGGTGCCAAGCAATCCATTCACAACGCACTTATGGCTGTCACTGGCCCCGGCGATGAAGTGATCATTCCCGCCCCTTATTGGGTCAGCTATGCCGACCTCGTCCGACTGACTGGGGCCACGCCAGTCTTGGTCGATTGCCCTGAAAGCCAGGGCTTCAAGATGACGGCCCAGCAGTTTCGCAATGCGGTGACACCCCGCTCAAAGCTTCTCATGATCAACAGCCCATCAAACCCCACAGGCTCTGTCTACACAAAGGCCGAGATGGAAGCCCTGGCTGATGCTGTGCTTGAGACCAGCGTCGGCGTGATCTCAGATGAGATCTACGAAGCCCTGACCTATGGCGATGCCAAATCCTATATCTTCTCGACACTTCGCCCCGGCCTGGCCGATCGAACCATAACCATCTCCGGAGTCTCCAAGTCCTATGCCATGACAGGCTGGCGAATTGGCTGGTCCATCTCTCCCGAGCCTGTTGCCAAGTTCATGGGTGATGTCCAAAGTCAGGAAACGTCCAACCCATGCTCCATCAGCCAATGGGCCGCCCTTGAGGCCATCAACGGACCACAGGACGACATTGCCATCATGAAGGCCGCTTTTGTGCAGCGCCGGGCTTACGTTCTGGATCGCATCAAGACCTTGCCGGGCGTGACCTGTGTGCCGCCTGACGGTGCCTTTTATGCCTACATGAACGTCTCAAGTCACTTCGGCCGTACCTTGGGCGGAGTGCTCGTTAACGACTCCACAAGCTTCTGCATGACAGCCCTCGAAAAAGCCCACGTGGCCCTTGTCATGGGCTCTGCATTCGGCTCTGAAGGCTATGCCAGAATGAGCTTTGCAACCGACCTCGACACCATCGGACGAGGCTTCGACGCCCTGGAAAAATTCCTCGCCTGAATCGAACCTTGTTTCGCAATGGCGACGATACACCTTACAGTGTAACAACTTGTGTCAATACGAATGGGCAGGTGATTCGAATGCTCATGCTGCTCGTTTTTGACCCCAAAAGTGCAATTGTCGGTATAATCTGGAGGAATCGATTTTCTGATTGACCCCAGATTCTATCCCGGATAGTTTAGAACTATGCAATACAAGCACTTAATCACGATTGATCCGAATATCCGTAGCGGTCAGCCCTGTATAAGAGGTATCAGAATCACTGTTCAGGATGTGCTGGAATACCTGGCGTCTGGAATGTTGGTCGATGAGATTTTAGGAGATTTCCCAGACCTGACATCTGACGATATTCGGGCCTGCCTTGCATATGCCGCTGATCGCGAACGACGATTACGCGAGGTTCCTGCCGCATGAGACTGCTTTTTGATGAAAATTTGTCGCCTCGCCTCATGGAATTGCTAAAATTTGATTTTCCAGATTCCCAGCATATCCGAAATCTCGGGATGAAATCTGCCACAGATTCAGAGATTTGGGAATACGCGATCACCCACAAGTTTACCATCGTTTCTAAAGATGCTGACTTTCAACAACGATCTCTCCTTTACGGACACCCACCCAAGATTGTCTGGATTCGTATCGGAAACGGCTCAACACTCGACATAGTCGTCTTATTAAAAATCCGAATCCGTGAGATCTCGGCTTTTTATCTCGATCCAGAACCTTCTTTTTTGGCACTTTCCTGAGCAATAGTATTCTTTTTAGCCGGCCGACAAGAATCGATCTCTCCAACATCGCTCGCAACCCTGTTTCGCAATGGCGACGATACACCCTACAGTATAATCACTTGTGTCACTACAGATCGGCTCATGATTCGGCTGCTTTCCTCCCCCCAATGAATCATTGAAGACCATGAGCGGTTTGCCCATGGTCTTCAATACCTCTCAGCCCTTGATGGGTCTTTCGAAGTCACACCACTTCAACAACTTGCATCATGCCGTTGTCTTCATGTCCCAAAATGTGGCAGTGAAAGACGAACTTGCCTTTGAACTGCGTAAACTTCTGACGAATCACGACATAGCCACCATAAGGCAGGTTGATCGTGTCCTGAAGGCTGTTGGCCTGATAGGGCGCTCCGTTGATGGACATGACCTGGTAGTCGTTGATGTGAATATGGAACGGGTGCTGCTCCTGAGCCGCGTTGACTATCGTCCACTCCTCGGTCGAACCCAGCGGAACCGTCACATTCACAACATTCGGGTCGTATTGGACTCCGTTGATGTAAAACTGGTTCGTATTTGGGTTTTCAGAAAATACGAACGTCCGGCTCGCATCAATCTTTGCCGTGCTCAGGTTGCTCTTGGGAACAAGCCCCGCTGTCGGCATGGGCAATGGTGTTTGAGGCGTGCCCTTGGAGACGATCGTCGCCATCACTACACCAGGATATTGATCGCCCCATGGCCCTGTGCTGTAAGGTTTAGTCACTAAATAGGATACGCCCTTCGGCGGGCCCTGCACAAGCACGTCAAACCGCTTGCCGGGTGGCATCAATAAGGTGGTGGCGCTGGTCACATTCCAGACCGGGTATCCGTCCTCGGCAATGATTGTAAACTTGCGGCCACCCATGGCCAGTTTGTAATAGATATCCGCCCCGATGTTGGCAATATGCCAAAGCTGGGTCTCGCCGGGTGCTATGCTCACCTTGGGCTGAACCTGACTGTTGATGGTGCGGGTGGTGGGGGCTCCGCTATTGATATTGGTATAAGGAATGGCCCCGTTGGGCATGACTTGCAAGTCCTTGAGGGCCATCGTGACCTCCTTGACACCCTGCAAGTTGAGCGGCAGCAGTTGCTTCAGGCCTTCAATCTCAAGCAGGCCCGAAAGCCCGTTGAAGACCTGCCCCTCGGAGTTTGGGTGGGCATGCGAGTGATACCAATAAGTGCCACTGACCTGATCTAAAGGAATGTGTACGACATAGTCAAACGTAGTTCCTGCCGGAATCTCAAGAAAGATGTTGTCGGAATTCCCCTCGGGCGAGACATGCAGACCATGGAAGTGAAGGTCTGTCACCTGGGTTGGCAAGTCGTTGACAAGAGAGATCTTAAGTGTGTCGCCCGGCTTCAGGTGCAGCGTCGGGCCGTCAAAGGAATTGTTGTAAATCATCGCAAAGACCCGCCGGCCACTCACATTCACCACCTTCTGCTGTACGTGAAGCGTCACATTCAGCTCCCCATCCTTACTGAAATACTGAGTCGGCTCCTTAAGCGGCTGGCCTGTGATAAATTTGCCGCCCGTTCCAGGAATCGTCTTCACATGGCTATTGGATGTATGCACTTGGGGCATCGCATGCATCGGTATCGTGGCCAAAAGCTGGCGCCCTTCAAGCGATTCTACCGCCAGAGGAGCTCGCGCCGACCGGCGGCCGCTCCCCCCTCTGCGGACCCTCGAAACCGTTCCCCAATTCTTAACCATTCGTTCAAACATCATAGTCTCCAACGAGTCTCAAGGTCTCTTGATTTGGAAGATCCGCCTTCCTATGTTTCCGAGAATCCCTATCTTGTGTATTTTCTCAGGGATGTGCAAGACTTCAGAAACGGAATCCGATAACTTTGACTTGTCAACGTCTCATGCCGCTTCACCCTCTCTTTCTCCGGTTTGCCTTGATCCTCTGGATATTTGCCCGTCTGGCCTCTTTCTCTCTTTATAAAAACCCATCGAGTTGCTTTGACTGGAACCGGATCTTGTTTCGCAATGGCGCCGATAGACCTTTGTTAATAAGGGTTTGTGTCAAATAGAAAGTCTCTCGGATTGGCCTTGGGTGGGGGGGGCGATTTCGGTCAAAAACGGAAGCAGGGTTGTTTTTTTTGACCTTTTTTTTTCGATGATGCGTTGTTTGAATTCTGGAATCAGATGTTTTCGGATTCTCCGGGTTTTAGCGATCGAATTGACGGATTCGAGGTTTTTGATTCTTACATGGATGACGCGCAGGCTTGGGTGATGAAAAATGTCGAGCGCCGTCATTAAAGTGGTCGGGATCAGAATTCTCAAGTTCATGGCAATCGGCCCCACCTCGCGCCTGACCATCTCACTTTGGATCATTCTTGGAGGGCCGGTTTACTATCCGGCTTCTGAGGCTCTTTTCCATCTGGCCTGATCGATCTGGAATCTTGAACCTTGGGTGGGTCTTCAGGAGAGTTCAAGGGGGCATTTTTTTTGGGTTCACCCTTCACAAGCCCTCAGGGATCGGCACGGGTGGCCGGACGGGTTTTGAATCGTGACCCGGATCTTGTTTCGCAGCAGCGACGAAACCTATTGTGTGGTATATTGTTGTGTCAAATAAAAACGCTCTCCTGAAGGCCGGTTTTCTGATGCCTCACGGAGCCGGTTAGGGGTTGGCGATTGGGGCGCTGTGTTGGATTGGTTGGCGGTGAACGGATGATCACAAGAAGTGAATCTTGGGAAGAGCCGATTTTGAGATCGAGAGAGGATTGGGGTGTTCTGGCTGGGTGCTTTCGATCAGATGGCGTTGAATCGGCCCAAGCTCGGCCTTGCGGCTTTTTGGCATATGACGAAGTCCAGAAAGTCTGTGTTTGACGACATTTCCGGCAGGTGTGATTCTTTATTCGCATCGCGTTTAAAAAAGCATGATAAAACGAAACGATCCCGTATCGATCAACAGATATGACCCATAAGCGGGATAACGTGATTACATGGAAAATAAAGAAAATACGGGAAACGTGCGTTACAATTGGTAATAGTGGAATATATTACGGCAAGGTTATAGTTGTCGCGGCCACACATAATAAATCGTATCAGAATGATGCCGGAGTCATAAAGCGTGTAGCCGGTGGTTGAGCGAAGCGACACCTTCCGGTTATGAGATGGGGGTAAAAGCTTCTGGCACCCCGGCCGGGGTGCAAGAATTGTTGGTCGTCTCGTCGTCCGGTGGTGTCGTCGCTCGCGCTCCTCAACCACCGGCTACAGGCTTCGATGCCTCCGGCATCGTCGCGATCAAAAAGTGTCATTAATGGTCGCGAAGAGTATAAGGTTTTATAGTTTTTGATTTCGAACAAGCAAGTGCAGTGCAGTGTCACCAGCTCGTAGTGAATCAATCCAGCCGCGTTTTCGCATTTCGCCCAATTGGGGGCTCAGATACTGAAAAGGCGGGGATCGGTATAGATTCACTTACTCCGAGGTTAGTTATGATTGGAGATGGGCTGGGTATAAACAGCGAAAGCAAGTTCGTTCGTTTCTTCGTTGCTGATCTTTATGCCGCAATGGTATGATGTTCGGGGTTGATATGACAAGTTCGCAATCAATAACATCTCAAAAATGCGTAATTTGAGAATTCAAAAATCATAAATCAAACGCTAGAAAACGTGAAATGGGATTAAAGGAACAAGAATTCTGGGAAAAGTATTGCCCCATACCAAATCCAACAAGCGACGAAGACCTTGGTTGGGATGGTTGTCTGTTTGAAACCTTCTCTCCGCACTGGGAATACGTTAGAGATTACAACGTTAATCAACCCCGGCACGTTTGGACGTTGCTTGATGTAGAAAGTTCTTTGATCATTGCCAGTGGGTTGCAATACGTTAATCGTTTAGGCTACTTCATCACAAAGGAGCCTTGGACTGAATACACTGAAACGGAAAACTGCGGCGATTTTTAAGTTGGCCATAGAACCAGCTAGGTGGGAACCTCTGGAGCCCGAATATCACGTTTCCGGGGTTATGGGTTTCTGTTGGACATGGCGATTTATGGCTAGCTCACCTGCGAAAATAGAATCAGATTAATGTTAATCCAATATCCGATAGGTATTCAAATGTTGGATCATAGTATTCGGCTTTACGTGTCGGATCTTCAATATCTCCGTTTGGAACAACAATCACCATACCTTGGCGTGCTCTTGTTAAAAGTACCCGATAAGCGTTGAGTTGATACTTTTGCCGTTCTTTTTTTAAGATTCTATTCCAACGATCACCGCAGAATGACCAGTGCGTCCACCCAGAAGATGTTCGTCGGAAATCCGCATCCCATGTGACACAAGTCCAATCCAGTTCGAGGCCTTGTACTTGGAATTCAGTAGCGACATCTTCTAGATAATACGAAGATCTTACATCAGCTTTACTATCTAGAAACCAATGAACGTGGTCTGTTTTTGTTCGGACATCTATTGCATGTGGCTTTAGTCGCTGCGCTTCTGAAGAAACCACAATTCCGTAACGCTCTGATCCGCGAGCATTTGCTTTGAGCCATTTCTTAGCATTTACTAGATCTCTTGTGAGAACTATTGGATATCTTTCTGAAATTTGCAAAAAATTCTCTTTTGCCTGATCTATATCATTGTCAAGTAAATTCTTAACAAGTAAAGATACATTCTCGGCTCTAAAAGATCGCATTGAAACTCGAAGGTGTAAATCTTCATGGTATGTCGTGTTGTTATGCTTTTCAAGTTGATTTAAGACCTCTACAGCATTATATTCATGATCTACTAAATTTGGTGAAATAAAAATATGCCAATCAGGATAAGAACGAATTAGAGCTTGAATCCATTCGCTAATTCCAGCTTCACCCGTATTAATTTCTTGTCCACCGCCAACAAGGCAGACAATAACAGCCCAATCATCATGTCGGTTTAAACAGGAAATCAAGAATTCTGGTTCGGATTGATTGAAATCTGCCACTTGTTTCTTTGTTTCCATGAATTTCTTTGTTTGTTGTAAATTCCAAGCTCTTTGGGCTTCATCAAATATTGCGACATGTTCAATAGGGGGTCGATTTGAATCTGTTAGGCATTCATCACGAAAGTGGTGCACATTTTGTATGAACATTTTCACCTCACTCAAAGCTTCGGCTTTTCTTATCTTTATGCCATTATCTTTAGCCCGGCTCACTTTGTCGCGTGCAAGTGCTTCTCTCAGGATATCAACAAGTGGGCCGTTACCTGATAAAAATACACTATGCAATGATTCTTGCTGACTTACATGCTCTGTTGCGACTTTTAACCCAACCAAAGTCTTTCCCGCACCAGGTACGCCTGTTACAAAACAAATCGCTTTTTCTCTATTCATACTAGCCCAGCGAATAGTTTGATCGATCAAATTGCATGTTGAAGAAAGATTGATTGCATCCGCGTCATTTCGAGATATTTCATCCACAGAGTGACCATTGTAGAGAGCTTTTGCGGCTTCAATAATTGTCGGTGTAGGCTGATACCGTCCTTGTGACCAATGATCTGGATTAACTTGATCGCCATGCGCTAAATTTAGGACTTTTGTAATTCCATTGATCAAAGATTCTTTATTACAAAGAATCGGGTCGAGCATCCTGTCATTACGAGGATTATAAGTTAAGTTCGTTTCTGTAAAATTTGCAGAGGTCGCTATCAATATTGGGGCAATCAGCGAATTATGACTTGTTTCGTGAAAGTTCTTTAGGTCTAGGCCATAATCCCATACCTGATCGATCGCATGGGACTGAAACTCTGTCTCGCCGACTTTAAATTCAAGTAAGAATATTACAGGACCTATTAATAAAACGACATCTATTCTTTTTCCAAGTCGGGGAATCGAATATTCAAAGAAAACTTGACCAGCCGAACCTAATTCTGTCAGGATATACTTTAATATAGATATTTCTTGCACCCAAGCGTCTCGCTGGGAAGTTTCTAGATTGAAACTATTGTTTGTAGCAAGTTCCCCAAGGATCGTTTCTTGTGGCTTATCTAAGAATGTTGAAATTGTATCTGAATAAAAATACCGCCTTAGGCGCGGAGGAGTCAATTTATGGCCTCAATTTCATAGTTTGGTTGATCATTGCTAAATGGCGACATAAAATTTATGACGCCAAGGGATTCCAAATTCTGATCTTCAATCATGCTCACAAACTCTTCACATACTCCACCAAATCGTTGAGTTCGTTGTCTGTCAGTTCTCCCAGGCCGGTGACTTTTTCGGGGGAGTGGTCGCCTTTTAGGGTTTCCAGAAGGGTTTTGGCGCGTCCGTCGTGGAGGTAGGGGCCTTTGTCGTAGGCTCCTCTCAACGAGGGTGGGTTGTGGCCTTTGTAGCGGGTGCCGGGTTCGTCCAATCCCACGTCGTGGACCTTCCCGTCTGTGAATTCCGGGCCGCCGTGGCAGGTGTTGCATGCGGCCCTGGCGGACTCAAAGACCCGCTTGCCGCGCTGGGCCGATGCGGTCAGGGAGCCGTCTTTGGTCCTGTAAGGGTTCTTTGGGTAATCCAGAGAGCTGATATAGGCCACAATCTCCTTGACTTCGTCGTCCGATGGCTCCGAGCCCTGCATGCTTTTGGTGAACGACTCGATCATGGCTTCGTCCAGACTGGTCTGCCAGCCGTGCCATGTCCAGGGGCCGGTTTTGGCGACCCGGCGCATGGTTGGGACTTTCTTTCGGCTGCGCTCGTGCCGGGTGCTCAGGTCGTGCCAGCCGTCGTTCATGGTGTCAAAATCGAGTCCGTTTGTGTGGCTGTCCGCATGACAGGTGGCGCAGCTATACCATTGGTTGAAGGATCGGGTGGCGTCGTGGAAGAGGATTTCGCCTTTTCGTGCAAGGGATGGCCCTGAGGAGGAGGAGGGTCCTCCGAGTTGGATTTCGCCGGTGGGCTGGCCATTGGCAAGATCAACGGTCTGGACACTGTTGAGGAAATAATTGGCGATGTAGAGGGTTTTTCCGTCGGGGCTGAAGGCGAGTTCCATGGGGCGTCCGCCGGTTTTGATTCGTCGGAGTCGCTGGTTGTCGCGTGCCAGTTCGCCAGCGAGCAGGTCTCGGCTGCCGTTGGTTCGCCAGGGGAGAGGGGCGAGATCGAGCCTGAGCAGAATCACCTCATGGGTTCCGGCAGCGGATAGAGCGAGATGGTTGCCATCGGGGCTGATGGCACAACCATAGACGTCGCCGACGGCGAGGCCCTGTGGGTCGAGCGAGAGGGTTTCGTAGGGTTCGTCGTCGGAGCCTGAGAGGGGGGCGCGAGTGACGCGCTGGCCGAGAACCCAGCCGATGTCGATATTGCCACGAGTGGTGGCAAAGCCGCGATTTTTCATATTGACGGTGTAGGCATATTTGCCGTCGGGGGAGATGGCGGCCTGGCGGAGGTTGTCGCCGTCGATGGGCAGGTCGCGTAATTTTTGGAAGTTGGCCAGGTCGATGACGGAGAAGCTTTTGGAGCGAGCGTTGGTGGTGACCAGGGTTTTGCCGTCGGGCGAGATGGCGATTGACCTGGGCTCGCGTCCGACAGTCAGGCGAGCAGAGACTTTGAGGCCAGGAAGGTCGATCCTGACAATTTCGTCGGAGACACCCACGGCGACATAGGCGAAATTGGAGTCTTTGGAGATCGCGATTCCACGGGGCTCGGGGCCGACTTCGATGCGGCCCAGAATTGAGAGGCGGTCGCCTTCAATTTTGAGGAGAGCGACATCATAGCCATACCAGTGAGAGACGATCGCGGTTTTGCCATCAGGTGTGACGGCGATTCCGGCTGGTTTTTGTCCGGTGTTGATTTCGTGGAGTATTTTTCGGGAGTTGGTATCGGCCAAGCTGACAGAGCCGCTGGTCTGGTTGGCGGTGATGAGTCGGGTGCCGTTGGCGAAAATGGCGATTGAGACGGGTGACCGGTCGCTATTTTCGTTTGCTGGAAGTGGGGAGATTAGAGCAGAGGCGATCAGGAGGATCAGGGCAGCATGGCGAGTGGACATTTTCGCAATTCCTGATGAGTTCATGAGTAGAGGCCCTGATGAGGCGAATTTTAAGGAGCGGTGGAGATGATCTTTCACCGTTGTTACACATTTTAGGTTTGTCGTCAAGCCACTGCCAGACTTTTGGGAATGACGTTGGAGGCCAATCACATTCGTTCGACGACCTGGATGCCGAGGAGATTGAGCCCGAAGCGGAGGAGACGGCTGGTGGCGGCACAAAGGGCGAGTCGGCTTTGGCGTATGGAAGGCTCATCGGCTCGTAGTACAGGGCACTCGCTATAGAACGAGCTGTAGCGATTGGCGAGTTCGAAGAGATATTCGGCCACCAGGTTGGGCTTCATTTCGACAGTGGCCTGTTCGAGAGTCTCAGGCAGGCGAAGGATTTGCATACCGAGGGCACGTTCGGCGGGATGTGCCAGGCTTATGGGTGGGGTGTTGGTGCGTAGGGCGTCCTCAGAAGTTTCGGCCTTTCGCAAGATGCTTTGGATGCGGGCGTAGGCGTATTGGAGATAGGTGGCAGTGTTGCCATTCATGGCCATCATCTTGTGGAGGTCGAACTTATAATCGCTGGAGCGGTTTTGGGAGAGGTCGGCGTATTTGACGGCTCCGATGCCGACGATTTCGGCGACCTGGGCGCGTTCTTGCGGGCTGAGTTCGGGGCTATTTTCATCGACGACACCGCGTGCGACCTGTACGGCTTCGTCGAGTATGCCGGCGAGTCCGACGGCGTCTCCTTCGCGGGTTTTCAGGGGTCGGCCGGATTGGTCGAGGATGGTACCGAAGGCGACGTGTCGGAAGTCGACTTTATCGAAGCCCCAGGTTTTGGCGGTTTCGAAGAGTTGGTGGAAGTGGTCACCCTGTCGGTGATCGACGACATAGAGGACTTGATCAGGGTTCCAGCGAAGAGCGCGATAGCGGATGGTGGCGAGGTCGGTGGTGGCGTAGGTGAAGGCGCCGTCGCTTTTGCGGACGAGCATGGGAGCTTTTGTGGCTTTGCAGAAGCAGACGGTGGCCCCTTCGCTATTGGTGGCGATGGCTTTGGCTTGGAGGTCGGTGACGACATCGGCGAGCATGGGGTCGTAGAAGGATTCGCCGAGTTGGACATCGAAACGGACGTCGAGTCGTTGGTAGACGTCTTCGAGCATTTTGAGGCAGTGGGGCATGAACTGGCCCCAGAGCTGGCGATTTTCGGAGTCGCCGGAGTGGAGTTTGGCGGTCTCCTGGCGGGCCTGGTCGCGTATAAGTGCGGCGGCGGCGGTTTGGGCTTGAATGTCGGCCCAGTCGGGTCCATCGGGGCCGGAGATTTTGGAGGCGACGGTTTCCGCTTCGTCGGCTTTACCGGCTTTCAGGAGCTGGAAGGCTTTTTGATAGGTTTCTTCGTAGGTTTCGGCGGGTTTGATTTGGGATTGGACGGCTTTATAGAGGCGGGCGAGTTCGTGGACAGGGTCGGTTTCGTAGGCGTCGTTGTGGAGCAGGTTTTTGTAGCCCCAGAGGATCATTCCGAACTGAGCGCCCCAGTCGCCCAGGTGGTTGTCGCGGATGACATGATGGCCGAGGGCGGCGAGAGTTCGGGCGAGTGATTCGCCGATGATTGTGGACCGGATATGGCCGACGTGCATCGGTTTGGCCACATTGGGCGAGCTGTAATCGACGACGACGGTTTTGGGAATGGCGGGCGTTTCGATACCGAGTCGGTCGTCTTTGAGGAGATCGGCGAGGAGTGATTCGATCTGGTTGTTGCGGAGTCGTACGTTGAGGAAGCCTGGGCCGGCGAGTTCTGGCTTATCGGCCATGGGTTCGAGGTTGACAGCTTCGGCGACTTCATTTGCGATATCGCGGGGGTTTCGTTTGGCGGCTTTGGCGATGGCCATGGAGCCATTGGCCTGATAGTCGCCGAACTTTGGGTCGGTGGCGGGTCGGACTGCGTCGGCGAAAGCAGGGCGTTGGGATTCGTCAGCGATGGCCTGAGCGAATCTTTGGCGGAAGAATTCCAGAACATTCATGGTCGTAGTCGGGTCCGGGAGGGTCTGCTGAGGCGGACGAAGTTCGGGTTTTGGAGTGAGTGCAAGTGGAGAGTAGGATTCAGTTGATTTTGAGGTTGGCATCTTTCCAGTCGAGCCTTGGTGCATCGCCCCAGACATCTTCGAGGTTGTAGAAATCGCGGCCTTCGGGCGAGAAGAGGTGAATGACGACATCGCCGAAGTCGAGGAGGGTCCATCGGCCCGTGTCGGATTCTTCGAGGCTGAGTTTGGATTCTTTGAGTTTTTTCATTTCAAGTTCGATCTGGCCGGCGATTGCGCTTGCCTGACGGCGGCTGGGCACGGTGACAACGACAAAGAAGTCGACCAGACTGGTGAGCTTGCGCATGTCGAGCAGGAGGATGTCCTGAGCTTTGTTGTCCTGGGATAGCTGAGCGGCCAGGCGGGCCAATTCATAGGCTTTGAGGAGTCGGGCGGGGTTGGCGCGGGCCACGGCCGAGAGTTGGGCAGGGTCCTGCGAGCCGGCGATGCCGCGCATCCGGGCGGGAACAAGCGGGTTGGGCCTGTTCGCATTGCTTGAGGCTTCAAGGCTTGTTTCTTCTGGGTTTTGAACGGATTCGGCCATCATATTTCTCGCGGTCACGTCGTCAAATCACCTGGCGGATCACGAAAGCTGCGACCTCGTCCAAAAGCGAATGGAACAGAATGTTAAAACCATGATATCAAAAATCGGGCTGATTGATGTAGTGGAAAAGCTCTGGGGACGGTTGGAAAGATCGGGATATGTGTGAGAAAAGTGGTTGTTTTATGGAATCGGGACATTCGAGAAAGTTTGCCTGACCGTTGAATCGGGATCGTGGAATCGGATTGGAAAGTTCTGGAGCATCGATCCATGGAATTCAAGTCTGGATAGTACGGATGCATGAGTCATGTGGATCCAATGCCTGGCGAGTTGCAAATCAGTCGCATCATCGAAATACATCAAAAATGGACAAAAGCATGTCAATATCACCTAATGAGTCGAGTGAACCCGCAGCAGTCAAAACGGCCAAGAAAGGCCGGCCATTTTCGGAGGTGATGGAGGATGTGGATATCTCCCGGGCTGCGAAAATGCGAATGGAATATGGTCGGGTGAAATGGCTGTTGAGCTGGTACCCACAGGAAGATGATTTCTGGCTGGCGCGACTGAGTTGCCCGAATTATCCGGAAACAGTCGAAGCCCTTGGGCAATCACGTTGCCTGGCGATCGACTCCGCCACGCGTCACATGCTGGACATGCTTCACAAGCAGGCGAATGAATCGTGCAGGAAGCAGTCCTAAATCAAAACCGGCCGCAAACCGGTTCGTCGAATATTAAAATCACTTTTGGATTGAATCAGAATCTGCGAATCGATCACCCCTAGAAGAAAGAGAATCAGAAGATGCTCGACCCACGGCAACAAAAACAGACGTTTATCGACCCGGCAGTTGTGAATCGTTTGCCAGCGATTGTGAAGCAGAAATTTGAAGAGCGACTGGAAGACTTCAGCCAGCGCAAGTCGGATCTTATTCAAATGGTAAACGAAGGTGAAATGACACTCAAGGCGGCCCGGCAGAGGGCTCAGGAATTGGCAGCCGAGATGCAACAGGTGGTGGAACGCACTGTGAAGGATCAAAAGGCACATGTACCGCCATTGTCGCAAAAGCTTGCCGAATCGGTCAGGAACCGCAAGAAGGCGAAGTCGACCGAAGAGCTTCAGCGAGAGATTCTCAATGTTATGACGAAAAATCTTGTGGAGTTGCAAATCTCGAACCGGTCTCCGGAATTTGAGGCCAGGACATACGTCAAAAACGGCCCCAATCAGGTTGCAGCACCATCGATGGAAAAGCTGTTTGAATATTTGAAGGAATCGGAGTTGCGTGATGATCAGGCGGCTGCGGAGTGGTCTCGTCGCCAGTTGGAAAATATGAAGCCTTTTATGGTATCGCCGGAAATGAGGGAGCGGATTGATCTGGTCTGCGACCGGCCGGGGGCTTTGAATCCAAGCCTGATTACAAAATATCAAATGGCAATTGTCGGGCGGCTGGCCGAACCGGGATTTTTGGAAGCCCTGATCAGTCAGGCGATTGAAACGAACGATGCCAATGCCTGTTCGGCAATCTTTCAGATCGCCCGCCAGGAAATGCAAATGCTCAGGCCAGAGGCCCAGACCAAGCTCATGGCGGTCCTGGATCAGTTCCCATCGCAGGCATTTTCCGATGCATTAAGGATTGACAGCGATATGAATCATCAAACGCAGTTGGAAATTGAGCAGTTTGAGGCCATGACCCTGGCCTTTATCGAGCATTCGGCGACTCTTGAGGGAGTCAATCAGCCTACGGAATTGGAAGTGAAGCGACGGCAGCAGATTGCCGAACGTTCTGCCTTGCCGATGGGCGAAGGTATCGGGCTTGCCATTGTGCATCAATAAAAAATGGCCATCTGGAATAAATCCAGGCAGAGAAGAGCCAGACCCGTCCCCATTTCCTGGGCCGGGTCTGGTCTCATAACATTCAGGATTTGATGGAAAACAAGTTGCTGATGACGACACGTTATACCTTGCGCGATGTTATACTCTTCACGGTCATAAACGACATGTTTTGATCGAGAACGACGCCTCCGGCATCGTCGCGATCAAAAAGTGTCATTAATGGTCGCGAAGAGTATAGTCCCTACGGGACAATTCAGAATAGAGCTCCCCGGCAACAAGTCGCCCCAATTTTGCCCATCGGGGCTCAATGTGGGTAGAAAAACGCCAGGTGCCCCATGCGGCTCGCAAGCGAGGCTGAGTTTGTCGAGGATAAATCAGATCTGGGTTTAAGGCTTTGTCATATTGGGTCATGCATGGTTTTTATCATGCGGTTTTATTTATTTATTTATTCACAGTGGCCGTAGCATTTCGACTGAGTGTCTGATTCAATTCAAACAGGATGACCTGCGATTGCCTGCGGCCGGCATTTTTAGGAAAAGTGGCAATTTGTGTGGCTCCCTGAGTGAGTTTTTCCATAGTGCGGCAATAATCCCAGGGGCCGACCAGATGCGATTTTCGAACCACTACGAAACGAGCGTCCTGATTGGTGAAGGCGTCGTTGATGTTCTTGAAAGTATATCCGGGATGATTGGCGTAATAGGGGGCCCAGCCCGTGAGATCGATGATTGGTTCGTTTGTCGAGCCGATTTCGTTCTGAAGGTATTCACCGGCCAGCCTGTATCCCAGAGCATCATGGCCAATGGGCTTCAAGAAGGCATCGGCTTGCGAGACGCACCAAACGGAGGCGATCATGAGCCAGATGGCAGGACCTGGCTGGGCTTGAATTGCATTTGGGACCAGTTTTATTTTGGCAACCAGGCCCATCAATCGGGAGCTGACCCAGTAGAGGCCCGCACCGCTGCCGATGAGCAGAATCTGGGATGGTACAAGCGTGTGTCGGGGTGCGCAGTAGCCTTGTGTGGCATAGAGCCGGATCAGGGCGGCGGCCGCAAGGCTGAGGATAAACACGATCAGAAGGCCGCTGCGGGCTGCGGCGGCATTGGGTCGAGTCCAGGTGATGAAACCGATTAGGGCCAGAGCCAGTCCAAGCCCTGTGGTGGCCTGTTTTGTGGATTGATAAAAGGCGGATGAGGCGATGGCCCAGGTTTCCAGCTCAGTCTGATTGGGGTCGAGCGGTCGCTCGCGTTCGACTGCGTGTACTGCGGCCCGTTTCTGCAGGCCAAGCACTTTGGCAATGGCGGGCTTGGTGGCAATGCTGCCACGTGAGAGAATGACAGGCACGCTGAAAATGGCGGTTGCCAAGCCCAGCATGGCAAGGACCTGACCGAGCCGGGGCCAGTCCACACGGGTGCTGGGCAGCAGTGGAGTGACGAGAATGGTGAGTCCCAGAGCGATGCAGATCAGGAGCCCTTCTGGCCTTGTCCAGTAAGCCATGGCGCCTGAGGCGGCCACGCCGAGTAGCCATCCGGGCCGGCCACGCTTGAGAAATTCGAGAGCAAATCCAACGGACCAGCACCAGAAGTGCAGGAAGGTGCTTTCGCTGAGGGCATCGGCGAGGATCTGGCTGGTGTGTGGGACAGCGTAAAAGGCGACCACACCGAGCCATGCGACGGGGTCGCCGAACAGGTTGCGGCCGATCCAGTAGAGCGGAATGACGATCAGGATGCCGTGAATCAATGAGGCCGTCCAAGCGGCATTCTGCCAGCCGACGGGTGTGTCGGGCATTCCGACAATGGTCCAGATGCCAGCAATCTGGAGCGGATACATTGGGTGATCCACCGAACCGACCAGGCCGCCCCGCCAGTCGCCATTGGCAATCTTACTGGCCTGCGAGGTATAGCGAAGGCCGTCGGCTGATAGGACCTCAGCGCGGCTCACTCGCCAGACCAGAAGGGCTGTCACGGCCATGAGCAGGCAAGCCACGCGGCGGGCATGTTCTGTGAAGTTCATTGTGGTGGCTCCTCCGTGAACCGGCGTGAAATGATCTGATGTTAATTCCGATTCGGGCAATTCTCTGGGAATGATTGGACGACTTGCCAGGCCCAGTCGCGAGCTAGAGTTCCCCGAGGTTCTGTGCCTTCCAGGAAGCGGCTTGTCAATTGGTGGATTGCAATCCAGAGGCCTGCCGGATAGAGGCCCAAGCCAAATCTGGCAAGCCTGGCCTTGATGGCCGATTCGATCCGGACGACCGCGAGCATGATGCGGAACTCAAGCCATGGCCTATTCTTCCGAAAATAGACCAATCGGCTGTGGCGGGTCCACAGGCGAATCATAGGGGAAACGGCTCGATTCTGCAAGGGCTTTTGGTGGCAAACGCTTAGATCGGGTTCGAAGCCGGTGCGCCAGCCGCGGAGCCGGGCCCGATGGCAGAAGTCCGTCTCTTCGAAATAGAGAAAGTAATCCTGGTCAAACCCGTTCAATTGCTGCATGAGCTCTGTACGGACCAGAAAGAAGGCCCCTGTGACCCAATCGACAGGTCCAAAATTTTGTGGAGAAACGATCTGGTAACGTCGGCGGGTTCGTGGTAAGAAAAGCTCCATCAATCCGCGCAGTGCAGACGGGAACGCCCCCACGGAAGGCTGGCGTGAACCGTCCGGATTGGTCAGCCCGATTCCGATGATACCGATATCGGTTTTTGGAGGGTGGCTGGCATGGGTCTCGTCAAGGAGGGCGAGAACTTGGCTCAACAAATTGGCTGTGATATTCACATCAGGGTTCAGCAGCAGCAGCCAGCCGGCTTTGGCAGATTGCCAGCCAGCATTGACACCGGCTGCAAAACCGCCGTTGTCGGGCAGGTCGAGCCATGTCAGGCCATGCATTTGGGGCCTGTCGGGGGGCGGGCCGCCGGGCGAATGATTGTCGACCACGATGAGTTCAAGCTGGCCGGCCTGGAATGGTCTGGAGGCTTGGATCACCTCGGTTTGGGAGATCACATCCGGCCAACTGCCGTAATTGACGATCACAATGCTCAATTGTGGAGTCCCGATCGCCTTCATGATCGCCTGTCTGATTGCCAGAATCGCTTGTGCCTGACCCGCCATGACCGCTCGATTGGCGCGATCGACTTTATTCTAGCAAAACCGAACGCAACAGATTCGTCAATGAGTTGTCATCCACAGATTCGCAACTCGACAAAAACGAATGGGATTCGCACCACGGAAGGTGGAACATGACAAACTCATTGACCAATGCCGCCCTGAATCCGACATTTTCTGATCTCAATCTGCCGATCGTTCCTTTGCCTGAAGAGCCGGCGCGGGTTTTGATCATTGGTTCCAGAGCCGACTCCCGACACACTTCGCGGCGAGTTCGCCTGACCGAAAACGGCCTTGCTCCGCCCATGATTCTCGGCTATGTAGACGCAGCCCACCGAGGATCAAGAGGGCCCCTGGCACGGACCCGCCAAGTGGTGATTTCCCCGGGTTGCGAGCCAATACCCGTAATAGGCAGGCTTGAGGATTTGCCCCGTCTGATTGCATCAAGGCGCCCGACACACATTGTGATTACGCAGGCGGAAGGCTCCTTGACACGCATCAGGCGGCAGATTTCGATGCTTCAGAATGCGGGCGTCAGTGTGGTCTGGATCGCTGAAAGCAGCCCGACGGTAGCCTCTCTGGCCGCACATCTTTCCGCACCAGCGGCTTTATTGTTTCACACACGCCCGCGAGCGGAACGCATATTGAAGCGGGGCCTGGACATTGCAGCCACCTTGGCGGGCCTGCTCCTGATCTCTCCAGTACTGGCTCTGATCTCGATTGGCGTGCTGATCAGCTCGGGCCGGCCGATTCTTTACAGCCAGACCCGGATTGGCCGGGGTGGGCGACCGTTTGAGATTTTGAAGTTTCGGAGCATGAAGCGCGATGCGGAACGCGAAACAGGCCCGATCTGGGCCACCTCCGCCGATTCGCGATGCACCCGGTTCGGGAGCTTTTTGAGGCGAACCAATCTCGATGAATTGCCACAATTGTGGAACGTATTACGTGGCGAAATGAGTCTGGTGGGCCCGCGTCCGGAGCGGCCGGTTTTTGTCGAGGAATTTCGCGAGATTCTGCCCGACTATGACCTCAGGCACGCCATGCCGGTGGGCATGACTGGCTGGGCCCAGGTGCATGGCTGGAGGGGGCGGACGAGTATCCGGAAGCGATTGCAATATGACCTGGACTACATTCAGCGATGGTCGTTCTGGCTTGATATCAAAGTGCTCTGGATGACGATCGAGCATGTTTTTCTGGGCCGAATTACCTGGATGATTCGTCCGCAGGCCTGGTGGGAACGTCGCCAGCGGTGGCCTTGATCCGATTCGTAAAATGGCTTGGAATCAAGTCTCGAATCGTCAATCACGAGGCAATGGGCAGCCTGAAACGAGCTACCCGGGTGCATCGGTCATTGAGACCTTGCGGAATTCTTCAAAGTCTTTTTCTCACATGCTGTCAGGACAATTTCGCCCATGTCCGTTCGAATTGCAACCATTCACGATGTGGCCCAGGCAGAATCGGTGATTCGCCAACATATTTCTGTTGCTCCGCTGGTGCGGTCGTATGCTCTGGAGCAAGCGCTTGGCCTGAGAAAGGGTCGCCAGGTCTGGCTGAAGGATTACGGCTGGACACCCGTTGGCTCATATAAGCTTATGGGGGCCCTATACTGGATGCATACGCATGCCGAAGCGATTGGAGATCGGCCGGTCGCGGCTCATTCGTCGGGCAATTTTGCGTCGGGTATCTCGTTTGCTGGCAAGCAGTATGGCAAGCGCGTGATCATAGTGATGCCGGAATCAGCGCCCAAGGTGAAATTTGAACTGACGAGATCCTTTGGTGCCGAGATTCGTACCTACGACATCCTGACAGATCACCTGACAGGCGTGCGGGATCGTCTGACCCGCGAGATTACTGAAACTCAAAAGGCTGTTCAGGCATCGCCTTACGATGACCTTCATGTGATCGCCGGAGCAGGTGTGGGTGGTTTGGAGATTGTTCAGGAGCTGCGGCGTCAGGGCCGCGGGCTGTCGCACTTTTTCTGTCAGGTCAGTGGTGGGGGATTGATGGCAGGCCATGCCCTGGCCATTGCGGATGGATTTCCAGAAGCGAGGATCATAGGGGTGGAACCGGCTGGGGCCGACGACTTTCGGCAGTCGCTGGCGGCTGGCCAACGGGTTCGTGTGGAGAAGCCCCAAAGTATTTGCGATGGGCTGCTTTCCTATGATGTGGGCGAGCAGAATTGGCCGATCTTGCAGAAATATGTGTCCGAGTCAATTTCCGTCACAGATTTGGGAACCCAGCAGGCCATGAAGTGGATTTATCAGAGACACGGGCTCCGTACAGAGCCATCGGGCGCGATTGCCACGGCCTCTGTCTTGCAAGGGGCATTGGATCTGGCGGGTGATGGCGATATTGTGATTGTCCTGAGCGGCCGGAATGCCGATGAATCGTCATTTCAGAAGTGGATCGGCGAGGTCTAAGCCGGGCCAGGGTGAATTGACAGCAAAATGCTCAATTCCGCCCGCAGCCAGATTTATGGTAAGATCTGTATATGGCGGCATTCCTCCAATCTCAAAAAAGAAGAAGCGAGGGGGGGGATTGTGCCGAATGGATGAAAAAAAACGCCCGATCCTTTCTCCTGCGAGACTTCAGAACCTCCGATGCTCAAACTGGAATGCTTCCCGAACCAATTTCCCGACCGCGATTACGAAGTGGAACACACGTGCCCGGAATTTACGGCCGTGTGCCCCAAGACTGGGCAACCTGATTTTGCCACGATTGTGATCCATTACGTGCCTGATCAGCATGTGATTGAGCTGAAAAGCCTGAAATATTATCTCTTCAGCTTTCGCGACAGGGGCATTTTTTACGAGCACTCGATCAACACGATTCTGAATGACCTGGTGGCTGCCAGCAAGCCCCGGCAAATGACAGTGATCGGCCATTTCAATGCCCGAGGCGGTGTCACTTCCAAGATCACTGTAAGATATTCAGGCCCTAGCCATTGAAATCTGGTCGAATTACCAATTGCTTGACAGATAGATGGTAATACCATGATGGATGCGGATCCGTATATGTTGGCTCAGGCTGACAAAGCTCATTGCTGGCATCCATTTACGCCCGTATCAGACTGGGAGGCATCAGATCCACTGATCATACAGTCGGGTCAGGGTGTGTATCTGTTTGATATCGCTGGAAAGCGTTATTTTGATGGGACTTCAAGCCTCTGGTGTACAGCCCTTGGGCATCGCCACCCGAGGCTTGATTCGGCCTTGTCAGACCAGATTGGGCTGATGGCACACTCGACGTTCTTGGGGATGACTCATCCCAAAGCCATTCTTCTGGCACAAAGGCTGGCAAAAATCTCGCCAGAAGGGCTCGACAGAGTCTTTTATTCCGATAATGGGGCGACGGCAGTTGAAATTGCCTTGAAAATGGCATTTCAATATCATTGTCAAAAGGCATTGCCCGAGCCCGGCCGGACCCGCTTTCTGGCCCTTACCGGGGCCTATCATGGAGATACTCTGGGCGATGTTTCGGTGGGCGGAGTCGGCCACTTTCATGCCCTTTTCAAGCCTCTATTGTTTGAAACCTTGCGGGCCCCGGCACCCCACTGTTATCGGTGCCCACTGGGGCTCAGGCAGCCTGATTGCTTAATGGCTTGCCTGGGCGAAGCCACAAAACAGATCGACGAGCATGCCGAAAGCCTTGCTGCAGTGGTGGTGGAACCGATTGTTCAGGGTGCAGCGGGCATGATTACGCAGCCTGAAGGCTGGCTCAAGGGGCTGGCGGATCATTGCCGCAGCAGAGGCGTGCTGCTGATTCTGGACGAAGTGGCCGTCGGTTTTGGCCGGACCGGGACGATGTTTGCCTGCGAACGTGAAGGCGTTGCACCGGATTTTCTCTGCCTTGCCAAAGGCTTGACGGGTGGCTATTTACCGATGGCGGCCACGCTCACGACAAATGAAATCCATAGCGCATTTCGAGGCGATTGGGCCAACCCGAAAACATTCTATCATGGCCACACATTTACAGGCAATCCATTGGGTTCGGCAGTGGCTTTGGCTGTTTTGGATGCATTTGAGCACGACGGAATTCTGGAGAATGTCAATCGGCAGGCAGCTCGGGTCGCAGAGCGGTTTGATCAGGATTTGAAAGGCCGCAGATTTATTGGCGAGATACGTCAGCAAGGCTTGATGGTGGGTGTGGATCTCGTGCAAGATCGGGCGGCCCCGACCGCATTCAAGCCCCTTATAAAACCTGCGGCCCAGATGTGCCGGATTGCACGTTCCAACGGCTTGCTGATCAGGCCACTGGGCGATATTGTCACATTCCTGCCGCCATTGATCTCGACCGATGAGGAAATCGATTCCATGCTCGATATTTTTATGGCATCGTATCTGGAGATGGAAAAAGCCGTCGGTTTGGAATTGTCCAAATGAAAGAGCCGCAATTGCAATTGCCAGGCCTGTTTGTCACAGGAACCGATACCGGGGTGGGCAAGACCTGGGTTTGCGCTGCGATTGCGCGGAATCTTGCTGAAACCGGCCTGAAAGTGGGAGTGATCAAGCCTGTGGCAACGGGGTTGACGGACCTGTTTTCAGACAATTCCGATGCATTTTGCTTATTGCAGATGGCCGGCTGGCCGATCCGTCCCGAGTTCATGAAACTGGCTTGCCCCATCTCATTTGAAGTCGCTGCTGCTCCTGTTGTGTCAGCACGTGCCGCTGGGCGAAGGCTGGAATGGTCAGAAATCTGCGATGGTGTGATTCAATCGATTCGTGGGTGGATTGCATTGGATGTGGATTGCATATTGGTCGAAGGCGTGGGAGGCCTGCACTGCCCCATGGCGGAAGGCGGGAAAACCGTTTTGGATCTGATTGAAATGCTCGACTGGCCAGTGGTGGTGGTGGCTCGGCGCGGGCTTGGGACATTAAGTAAAACCATCGGCACGGTAAACGCTTTGAAACAAGGTCCTTCGCGTATTGCCGGAGTGATATTAAATCACATTCCGGGCGATGAGGCACTTGGTATTCCCGAATCGACTGCGGCCCTGGAATTGTCAACACACATTTGCCCGGTTGGTTTACTACATGATGGGCAGGGGTTGGCAAAATCACCAGAGGAATTGGCAAGTCATATGAAATGGCTCGCTTGGAATCAAAGGCTGGGCAGGCCCAGGTGGTGATGGGGTTTATGGCACTTTCCCAATGAAAAAGGGCCCGACAATGGGAACTGCCGGGCCCTTTTAAATCAAATGATAACGAGAGGTTCGTAATCAAATTCAACGATTTTGGGTAGGTGGTATGACGGCGGCAGGTGTGGGCGGAGTTGGGACGTCCACAACCTTGGCTTTGACGGGTGGGTCGGGTGTGAGCTGCACTTCTCTTACACCGTCGGGCAACGGTGCACCACCTGGGATCACCGGAGCAGTGGGTGTATAGACAGGCTCGCCGACATATCCGCCATTGTGTCCATATTTGGCGTTGCCATATTGGGCCAGCCTGCCGCCCTGGCAATCTGGTCCATAGCAGGGTTGCGGGAAGTCGTCTGCACCGTCAAACATCACGCAGCCGACATTGGCCATGCAGGCAGTCAGAACCAATCCAAAAAGCTTTCGACGGGTATTCATCACGGCGAGATTCCTTTCTCACAATCTGATCGGTTGGGTCGATCGGCCGGCGTCATCCTGCCGGACACTTAACTTCTCTTTGATCGTCACAAAGAGCCACGATTTCCATGCAGTCAAGCAGGAACATCGCAGAGCTTGCCGATATATCGTGATTAATCGTTACAACCGTGCAAGCTGGGCTTTGGATCCCAGAAATCGGAACTTTTTGTTGGGGGAAAGTTCTCGGATTTTGGTGAGTGTCCTATGATCCTGCGGATTCATCGATTGTTTACAGAAGGCAGAGTCACCATGTTCAAAACACCAACGGATTCCAAATCTTCAAGCTTGCCAGGTTCGGCCGCCATACAGCCGTATTTGAAGGAGATTCAAGAGACCCCACTTTTGACTGCGCAAGAGGAAAAGCAACTGGCCCAAAAGGTGGCTCAGGGCGATCCATCCGCCCGTGATTTGATGATCCGAGCGAATTTAAGGCTCGTTGTGAAAGTGGCCCGCCATTATCTTGGTCGTGGGGTTGCTCTGGAAGATTTGATTGAAGAGGGCAACCTTGGTCTGATGCGAGCAGTGGAAAGTTTTGATCCTGATGCGGAAACGAGGTTTAGCACCTATGCGGTTTACTGGATCAAGCAGTCGATGCGTCGATCCGTGATGAATCAGGGTCGTCCGATACGCCTGCCTGCCTATCTTGTGAATCTGATGATAAAATGGCATCGGGCAACGGCGATTTTGACAGAACGGCTGGGCCGGTCGCCGACCGATGATGAGGTTTGCGCGGCATTAAAGCTATCGACCCGGAAGAGCAAGATTGCGGTCTGGGCATTGAAAGTGACTCGAGCGATGCCTTCGAATCAGGAGAGCAACTCCCCTCTGGAATTCACTTTGGAGGAGTTTGTCTCAGATTATCGGTCCCGGCCGGTGGACATGCAATTGCATGATCTTGAGTGTATGGAGCGGATCCAGAAGGGCATGCAATTACTCGACCCGCTTGAGGCAGAATGGATTGAATGCCGTTTTGGGCTTGGCGGAGATGATCCGATGCGATTGAATGAAGCGGCCCAAAAGCTTGGGTTGCCGCGTCAGAAGGCCAAAATCATTGAGAAGCAGGCTCTCAATCGGCTGACAAGGCTGAGCAAACTGCCCATGCATTGAGTGATTTTCAGATGGACCGGCATTGCAATGACGGTTTGAGAATCGATCCACATCGGATTTTCAGGCCTCAATTGTGGGTGGTCATGGGAGAGTTACATCCCAGACCTTGGCGCGGCGGGCTTTTCCATCTGGCCCCTCTATATAAAGTGTCACGACAAATTCGCCGGGTTTTTCAAATTGGTGTTGCGGATTTTTTTCCGTGGAGAATTTGCCATCACCAAAATCCCATTTCCAAGACTTGATATTGCCAAAGGACTGATCCTGAAATGCAACGAGCCGTTGGGCTGGGCTGATCACCTGAAAGCTCCAGTTGGCTTCAATTGGCTTTCTCAGGCTTTTTTCCAAGGGCATGAGTCGAAAGGCGACCAGGTCTGAGGCATCGCCATACATGGTGGTTTTATGGGAGAGGTTCCAGAAGGCGCTGAAGCGTTCGCTTTTTTCGTCGTCGTAGTCGAGAATGGACCACGACATGCCGATGACTTTGTTTTCATCAAGTTTTGATTGAACAGCCCGAGCTGGTTCGGGCGGAGCATAATCAAAGGGGGTGACGAAAAACTCGAGAGTCAGTTTGCCGCTCTGGCCGTGCTTGAAATTGTATTTATAGGCGGCATTGGCCCAAGGTAAATTTTTGATCCATGGCTGACAGCCCCAGACCATGGCCCAGTCTTTGCCTTCGGCAGGCGTAAAAATGTGATAATTCTGGGCATGCACTCCATGAAACATGGCATGCGTTTCGAGTTTGTCCTTGTATTTCAGGTTTGGGTGCATTTGGCGGATGAGAGGTCCGCCGGAGAGGTCGCCATCGATAACGACCTCAAAAATGTCATTATGGAGGTCGTTCTTGGCGAAATCCCAGTAATTGTCGTAAGCTTCATAGAGAAAATACAATTGATTAAGCCCCTTGACCCAGCCGACCTTCACTTTGACATCGAGATTTTTGGGGTCGCGTTTGTCGCCCATTCCGCCCACGGTCTCCTTGAGTTGATCGGAGCCGATGGAGTAGGAATCAGGCACAATCGACCAATCGGACGAATCGCCGTCGATCCGTGGAATCTGGTTGGCCGGAAACTGAAAGATTTTGTATTCCACATTGGGCCGCTCCAGACCGGCAGCGAGTGTGAGGGCACTCAGGCAGAAGATAAGCGTGTTCATGGGATATTTTGTCCGTTGGATTTGAACATGGGTGAGGTGTGGATTGATCACTTCGAAAGATTTTAGCGGAACCCGAATCGCGAATCGAGCAAAAGCCGACCAGATATCGATTATCGATTGATCCCCGAACAGCGGGTTTCAAATTATGCGGGCTTATTGACAATGGGATTTGCAGGTTGATGCAAGCCAAATGGCATTTGTTTGCAATCAGGAAACGCAAAAAAGCCAATCTGGTCCCGTTTTCTTTTGAGGTGAACGACTTGGTCTCTGGACAAATCGTCATTGCGGATTGAAACTCAGGCGGAATCATGACTTGTCGGAATGGAAAAAAGAGGCGGCTTGTGAAGCCACCTCTTTTAAGATTGCAATCGGTTTGAGAGCCGGGGGTTAATCAATTTCACCAAGGGGTGCCGCATCGCTTCCGGATGGCCGTTTTGAGCTGGCCTGAAAGGTAGTTCTGCCTGAGACATCGCCGAATTTTGGAGATCGCCAGGAGGTGCTTTTCTGTGTACCGGCGTCTTTGGGCTTATCGCTTGGGGCCGATTTTCCTGATCCGCCTGATCCGGAGGGCTTTCGTGGTTCGATGGCTTCCAGGCGAGGTTCTTCGTTGCTCTGGCCACCTGTGCGATTGGTGGAGGAATCGATAGGAGCTGATAATCCAGAGGATTTTCCAGATAAGCCTGCGCCCAGAGGCGGGGCTTCCATAATGACCTGGGGGGCTTCAGCCGGTGGGGCCAGGCTATTCATGATGCTTTTGGCGTCGGTCGGAGAGGAGCCAGGCCGATTGGTGTCGATTGTTGACTTGGACCCGGAACCGATTGGCTGCTGGGCATCGTCAAAGGAAGGGACGACATTTGTGACCGAAGAGCCTCCCTGACGCGGCTGGAGCATGGTCACAGGCGGTTCGGCGGCGGTGTCGCGAGTGGTTGTGACTCCACCCTGTTGTTCGACGATGACAGTTCCAGAGGTTCCTCCAGCATCAATCGCGGGATTCACGACAATCGCTGGCCGGCGGAATGGATTCGTCATAAATTTAGGCCGCTGAACGCTGCGCATATTTCCGTTGTTACAGCCGGAGATATTCACGGCACAGAACATCAGGACAGTCAGCGACTTGTGCCGCAACGATTTCGAGCGTGAAACACGCTTGTGTTTGTGGTCAATCATGGTGTGAGCCTCAAAATCAAGAGATGCGCTGCAAGATGCTGTTTTATTCAGAAATCAGCTCATGGTGCTGCACTCTTTTGGTGTACCTACTCTGAAATCTAACCGATGAAATCGCAGAGGGTGTGGAAATAAAGAGTTCATCAGGGAGCGGAATCGTTTTACCGGGAGAAATCTGAGCAATGCGTAAAAATTCCAAAAAACTCCATAAAAAAGTTAAAGTTTTGGGGTGGGTTGGGCAGGTGCTGGATGGATCCACGAGTTGGGTGATGGCGTGAATGTCAGAAATGGGTCATTGCGGAGCTTCTGATTTTGGCTTGCCAAAGTCGATTCATACAACGCTTTCTGGTTGGCAATTCTTGGTCAAAAGCGTTATTCTGAATAGTATCCGTATCCTCTGAAGTCTTGCAAGTTGCCCCATGTTTGAGGTCGTTGATCGAAGATGCCCGCTTATCACTTTTCCCGGATCGAAAAGAAATGGCAGCGTTATTGGGACGAACATAAAACATTTCGTACGCAGGACTTCGTACCTGGCAAGCCGAAGTTCTATGCGCTTGACATGTTTCCTTACCCCTCGGGAGCGGGCCTTCATGTGGGCCATCCGGAAGGCTATACGGCGACAGACATTCTGTGTCGATATCGGCGCATGCTTGGCCAAAACGTTCTGCACCCGATGGGCTGGGATGCTTTTGGATTGCCAGCGGAGCAATATGCGATCAGGACGGGAACGCACCCGCGTGATACGACCCAGCAGAACATCGATAATTTTCGCCGACAGATCAAGTCGTTGGGATTTTCGTACGACTGGGATCGAGAGGTGGATACGACCGACCCGCATTATTATCGCTGGACTCAGTGGATTTTTCTGAAGATTTACGACACTTGGTATGACCCGGAATATGTCTGGGCCGATTCCGAGGGGCGTAAGCGGGTTGGTAAAGGCCGCCCGATCGACGAGTTGCCAATTCCGGTGGATTGCACCGACCCGGCTGCTTATCGGGATGCTCATCGGCTTGGATATCGGGCCGAAGTGCCAGTCAACTGGTGTCCTGAGCTGGGCACGGTTCTGGCGAATGAGGAAGTGAAGGACGGCAAGTCGGAGGTCGGCGACCATCCGGTGATTCGTCTGCCCCTGAAGCAGTGGATGCTTCGTATAACGGCCTATTGCGAGCATTTGATTGACGATTTGGAGCTTGTCGACTGGCCGAAGGCGATCAAGGAGATGCAGCGCAACTGGATTGGCCGGAGCGAGGGTGCGGAAGTGGATTTCTATCTTGGCGACCCCAAAACGTTTCACGAGTGGGCCCGCCAGAGGAGTGTGAAGCGATTTCCGGTGAAGCCTGGGGATGACTTTATCCGGGTCTTCACGACTCGTCCGGACACTCTTTTTGGTGCGACCTACATGGTTTTGGCTCCGGAACATCCGCTGGTTCCAAGCCTGACATCGCCCGATCAGGTTGAGGCTGTCAAGGCCTATCAAGCGGAGGTGACCGCCAAGAGCGACATGGAGCGGCAGGATGCCACTCGCAAGAAAACCGGTGTTTTCACGGGCGGCTATGCCGTGAACCCAGTCACATTCGAGCCAATCCCTGTCTGGATTGCGGATTACGTACTTTCAGGATATGGCACCGGTGCGATCATGGCCGTTCCAGGCCACGACGAACGCGACTTTGAATTCGCGCAGGTTTTTGGTCTGCCAATTTTGAGGGTGGTGGCGCAAGACCTTCTGGATCATGACAAGCCCTTGCCCGAGGCCGAAACAGAACTTGGTCTGGCAGTGAACTCGGCCAACAATGAGTTTAATCTCAATGGCCACCCGACAGAGCAGGCCAAGCGTGTGATTGTCGAGTCGTATCTTTCGGACAAGGGCCTGGCCAAGCTGACGATCAATTACAAGCTGCGCGACTGGCTCTTCAGCCGCCAGCGGTATTGGGGCGAGCCGTTTCCGATTTTGCTTGATGAAAATGGCAACGCCCATGCAGTGGACCTTGCCGAATTGCCTGTAAGCCTGCCTGATATGGAGGATTTTAGGCCGTCTGGTAACCCGGAACCGCCGTTGTCCAAGGCCACTCAATGGGTACGCTATTCCGAGCGATTCCAGAGGGAAACCAACACCATGCCGCAGTGGGCTGGCTCGTGCTGGTATTACCTCCGTTATATGGATCCCAAGAACGACACGGCCCCATTCAGCACAGAGCTGGAGCGGTATTGGATGCCGGTGGATCTTTATATCGGTGGTGCGGAACATGCTGTATTGCACTTGCTTTACAGCCGTTTTTGGCACAAGGTGCTGTTTGATCGCGGATTGGTCCACACCGCCGAGCCATTCCACAGGCTGGTGAATCAGGGCATGATTCTGGGCGAGACAGAATATACGGTGTATCAGGATTCCGAGGGGGTTTGGGTGGGAGTGGACGAAGCCGTCTGTGATGAGCTGGGCCACTTCACCATGCGTGCCGGCAAGCGTGTGAACCTGGCGCTGGTCAAGCTTATGCCGGAGCAGGCCATGAAGCAGGGCGACCGGTTTGTACTGGCGTCTGACCCGAGCGTTCGGGTCGATGCCCGCGCCAACAAGATGTCCAAGAGTCGTGGTAATGTGATCAATCCAGACATCGTGGTGGAAGAATATGGAGCCGACAGTCTGCGTCTCTACGAAATGTTTATGGGTCCTCTTGAGGCGACCAAGCCTTGGAGCATGAAGGGTGTGGAAGGCGTGTCGCGATTCCTGGCCCGGGTCTGGCGATTGATCGTGGACGACATGTCGGAATCCGTTAAGCTGGAATCACGTGTGCAGGATGTGGAGCCCGATCTGGAAACGGCGAAATTGCTGGCCAGAACTGTGGCCGGCGTGTCCGAAGATCTGGACGCCCTCCGCTTCAATACGGCCATATCCAAGCTCATGGAATTTACGAACTTCATGACGAGTCGTGAGGTGCGTCCGAAAAAAGCCTTGGAATCGTTCGTTCTGCTGCTTGCGCCGATGGCCCCGCATCAGGCAGAAGAGCTATGGGAAGTTCTGGGACATTCCACCACCCTGGCTTACGAGCCTTGGCCCAGCTTCGACCCCGCCCTGCTGAAAGAGAGCGAAGTGGAAGTGGTGCTTCAGATCAATGGCAAGGTCAGGGGCCGCGTGGTTTTGCCTGTGGATGCCGACGAGGAGACCGTCAAAAAGGCCGCCCTGGCTGACCCGAAAATTGCTGCCATTATCGCTGGCAAAACCATTCGAAAGGCCATTGTGGTGCCCGGCAAGCTGTGTAATCTGGTTGTGGGCTAAGCCAATCGCTCCACCCCGGCTTGCCCGGGCGGGTGTAACGGATTTCTAAAAAGAAGAGTCGCCAACCAGGCAGATTATGCCCGTTTGGCGGCTCGATTCCGAAGCCCAGTCGGGAAACTTATAGAGCTTCTGTGCCCTACACTTGTCAAACTATAAGAGGTTTCGTTAGAATTTACCCAAGAGAGACGATGCAGGATTTTCGATTCAATCACAATTGCGGGTTCGAAGCTTGGGAGCCCCCACTTTTAGAAGACTCTTTTCATGATTGCCCAAAAAATTGCGCGTCTGGTTCTTGGGTTCCATTGCCATCAGCCGGTGGGGAATTTTGATGGCGTTTTTGCCCAGAATTTTGAGACGGCGTATAAGCCTCTGATCGAAACCTTCGCCGAATTTCCGGCCATAAAATTCAATCTCCATATTTCTGGTCCGTTGTGGGAATGGGTGGAAGCAAACCGGCCGTGCTTTTTTAACCGAATTGCCGAACTTTTGGATCGAGGCCAGCTTGAGTTGCTTGGGGGGGCTTGGTCCGAGCCGATCCTGCCGATGATTCCGCGCCGCGACCGAATTGGTCAGATTCGCCATTTCAATGAGATCATTGCGCGCCGGTTTGGTAAAGCTCCGCGCGGAATGTGGCTTGCAGAGAGGGTCTGGGAGCAGGATCTGGTCGAATCGCTGGCACGTTCAGGCATGGAATATACAGTGCTTGATGATTACCATTTTCATCGCGCCGGGCTTGATCCCGCAAAGCTTGGTGGCTATTTTCTGACCGAGGATCAAGGCCATTTGCTCAGGCTTTTCCCCAACTCCGAGCCACTTCGATATCTGGTGCCCTGGCAGGAGCCTGACAAGACGATCGAACATCTTCTCAAGCTTGCTGAATCTGGAGCAAACCCCCCACTGGCGATCACGGCCGACGATGGCGAGAAATTTGGAGGATGGCCTGGGACTTATGAATTGATTTATGGAAAAAAATGGCTGGCCCGGTTTTTAACGTTGCTTGAAGCCAATAAAGAGCAGATTCAGACCTCCACCTTCAGCCAGATTCTAGAGGAATTCCCGCCGCTGGGGCGGATTTATGTGCCGCCTGGAAGCTATCGGGAAATGACAGAATGGGTGCTGCCACCTGAGCGGCTTGAACTCTATCAGAGAGGTCAAAAAAACCTCGAACTTGCAGACGCCGATTTTGCCCTGCCCATCCAGAGCTTCTTCGCCCCCGGCGGATATTGGCGGAATTTTCTGGTGAAATATCCGGAATCCGCCGAAATGGCAGCCCATATGCGATCCGTGTCGCAAACCATCGCGCGGATCGAAAATGCATTTCAATCCGTAAAATTAAATCCAACCACAGATCAGCAATTGGCAATAGATTCGGCGAAACTGGAACTCTATCGCGCTCAATGCAATTGTCCATACTGGCATGGCGCATTTGGTGGTCTTTATATGCCGCATTTGCGAAATGCGATTTATCGTCATCTGATTCTGGCAGAAAATCATATCGACCGGATTCTGGCGCCTGCCGGTGATTATATTCGATGCCTTGAGATGGATTTCAATGCCGATACAAAGATTGAGATTCGGCTTGATAACAGGCATCTGATCGCCTGGATCAGTCCGGCCCAGGGCGGTCAGATTTACGAGCTTGATGATCGACGGACAGCAACCAACATTCTGGCCACCCTCAACCGACGCTTCGAACCTTACCACCATGCAGTCGCCAAGGCAGCGAGAGAGGCAAGCAAAGCGGAGGCGCAAGAAGGCCCGTCCAATCTGCACGACCGCATCACGCTCAAGCAGCCTGGCTTGGATCAATTGCTGGTCTATGACAGGCACCCGCGCAAGGCTTTGGTCGATCATCTCTGGCCTGCCACGACCACAGCGGAACAATGGAGGGCCGGTTTGGAGCAGGAATTGACGGCCTGGCCGACGTCGGAATATCACGTTGACGAGATCTTGAAAACCGAAGATTCGTATTTGGTTGTATTATCACAGGAATCGGATTGGAATGGGCGAGTCATCAGGATCAAGAAAGAAATTGGAATCCATCGACAGGCCAATGCGCTTGAGATTGGTTACGAACTCAATGGCCTGGCAGGCCTGGAGCCCCACAGATTTGCTGTGGAAATCAACATGGCCGCTATGGCGGGTCATGAGGACGACCGACAATTTCGCGACCACTCAGGAAGAAATCTGGGAAAACTGGATTCGTCACTGACTCTTGTCAATGAAAAAAGTATTACACTTGTAGATGAATGGCTGGATTTAGCCAGTCGTCTGGAATGGCAGGAATTTGGACCTGAGGAGGTTTGGACTTTGCCGATCCGGACGGTATCGAATAGTGATGGGGGTTATGAATCGGTTTTTCAAAGTTCAGCGATTGCAGCCAGTTGGCTTGTCGGTGGTGGATCGGAGGATTCGTTTCGTTGCAAGTTCCGCTGGGTCATCAAACCATCGCGTGAGATGGGATAAATTTCCGGGCCTGGCGGGGTAAGACAAGTGAGGGAAAAGGCATGTCATTCATAAGCTGGATTCGATCGATTGTATGGAGCAGGCCGGTGCGTAGGATTCTTATGGAGCCTTGGCGTTACAGGCCTTCACAGGTGGCCGATGTATGGTCGCGTTCGTCGGTGATCCATTTTCCTGATACAGGTCGGGCGTTACGATTTCGGCAACAGATGCGGAATTTGAGGGGCAATTCGGCTGGCGATCAAACAACAGGGCATGTCAATGGGGAATGGTTTGCGGGCGAATTTGCAGGCTATCGGAATTATGAGCCGGGAGACGATCCGAGATTTATTGACTGGCGGGCGACGGCAAGGACAAGGGTGCCTATGGTGAGGCTTTGGGAGGCGGAATCGCAATTGCCGGTGGTGATTGTGGTGGACGTTTCGGCGAGTCTCTGGTTTGAGGGTGGGGAATCGAATATCAGGCGGCCGATGGATTTTGTATTTGAAGTGGCGTTGATTATTGCGGCCTCGGCTTTATCCCGGCAAATGACAGTGGATTTATTGCTGGTGAGCGATCGGGTGGAGTTGCATCTGAAAAGCTTGAAGGGGCGTGACAAGCTTGGTGGAATTATTGCGGAGCTAGCCAAGTTTCAGCCAAAGAATCGACAAACCAATTGGAATGATTTGGGTGGATGGTCAGAATCAGTGAGTCCGGGAGCCTGGGTGTTTTGGGTCAGCGACTTTCTCTGGTTGCCGGAGCCCAGGTGTTTTAACGAAAGTTTTGGGCAGTTTCAATTGCGTGGAATCTGCGCTCGATCTGCGGATAATCAAAAGTACTTTGAAACCAGTCATCTGAAGGATTGCGAAACAGGTGAAATGATCAAGGCTCGATCACAGATTTCCGTTGAAGAACATCAGAACCGGTTGCAGCGATGGTCGCGAGAAGCTGGAATGCCGATCCTTGGCCTTTCCAGCGATTGGCCAGTGCCTGAATTGCAGATTGCCTGCTGGCTGCGGCGTGGCTCTGGAAATTCGGAGTGCTAACCATGCAAAAAACAATAACACGATGGCCGCCTGCACCTGCTCCGCCATGGATGCAAACGCCATTGGTAGAAGACGGGCCAAGTTCTTATGATTCTTGGGATGGTATTTGGCTGATGACGGCAGGCATAGGGATTGTATTGTTGATGGTGATGATTTGGAAATACAGGGAGAGGTTGAAAAATCGGGACCGATCCAGACTGGCAGAGTTGCAATTGAGAAATCGGATCAAGATCCGGATTGGCGAGGAAGCTTTGTGGTTGTCGTCCAAAGAAATTGGCGAACGGATGGGTCGATTGGCAATGGGGAAATTGGTCGAGGCGGACGAGAAAATCCTTGAGGAGTTGCAGAGTTTTGAGGAGCAACGATTTTCAGGGCAGAATTAAAGCCCGAATAGGCTGACAAGCAGGAACAGAGGGATCAGGATGCCGATGCTATAGGCCATATAGCCGAAGAAGCTGGGCATTTTTACGCCGGCCTGCTCGGCGATGGACTTGACCATGAAGTTGGGGCCATTGCCAATATAGGTGTTGGCACCCATGAAGACGGCGCCCAGGGAAATTGCGGCCAAGAGGGATGCAGCCACTTCGCCGGTGGATAATTTTAATATCTCCACACCACTGGCGACAGGCAGGGTTTTCGCAGTTTCAAGAAAAACCAGGTAGGTTGGTGCGTTGTCCAGAAAGCTTGAAAGTCCGCCGCTGGCCCAGAAGAATTCGATTGGTTTTTCCAGCCCCAGGCTTGGGCCCTTGGCTTTCAATATTTCCATAGGCACCTGCATGGTGATGAAAATGCCCAAAAACAGGGCGGCCACTTCCTGGATCGCCCCATAATTAAACAGATTATCGTTCCGGACTTTTTTTGGGGTCAGGACTAGAGAAATGGCTGCCAGTAAAAGCAGTGCCAGATCGCGCGAATTCTCGGGCACGATATAGCCGCCGATTTTTTGACCTGGCACAAGCAGGGCGACGCATAAGATAATCAGGGCTAAAATTGGGAAGTTTACTTGCCCGCGAATTCGGGGTTTTATTTGCATGGCGCGGTCGGCGGCCAAGGCGCGATAGGGTTCTGAGCGATAGACCTTGGAATCCCAGACCCAGTAGACGGCCAGCAATGTTGAAATGCAGCCTAACCAATAAGGGAAGAGTCGCAATGTCCAGAGAAATGGGACACCCTGGAGATAGCCCAGAAAGAGGGGTGGGTCGCCGATGGGTGTTAAAAGGCCACCGATATTTGAGACGAGAAAGATGAAAAAGACGATGGTGTGCGAGACTTTGGTTCGTTCCGAGTTGGTTTGCAAAACAGGCCTGATCATCAGCATCGAAGCACCTGTGGTGCCGATGAGGCTGGCGAGCAGGGCACCGATACCCAGAAGGATTGTATTATTGGTGGGTGTGGCGAGCAGGTCGGCGTCCAGTCGGAGTCCGCCTGCGGCAACGTATAATGTAAAGAGCAGAATGACGAAGGGGATATAATCTTCGATAACGGCGTGCTTGAGCACGGCCCGGACGCTGTCATAGCCTGGGGCGGCGTCGTGAAAGCCGAACGAGCGAGTGGAGTAATAGGCCAGTGTGATGAGTGATAAAACCAGGCTGAGGTAAAGTTTATTGGAGTTTTTTTCCCATGCGTGGGCGGTTCTGTGCACCAGAGGCAGAATGGCGATGGCTGTGAGAATGGCTAGAAAAGGCAGTGCCCAGATTGGGTTTGGTGAATGGTGCATCAGCTTTGGGAATTCTCAGCAGGGGGGATGAAGACTCAATCGGTAAGAATGATCGCATGAGGATTCAAGCATAACCCAAAGGCACGATAAATACCAAGCCAGAAGGCCATCAGGAACGCAGTCCAAATCAATGGTCTGTGAACTGATGGCCGGCAGGTGGTGAGTTATGCCCGTTTTGGATTCAGGCGTGCTGGATTGGATTAAACGACGGCGTAGGGGGCGACTGGTTCGTGGTGTACGAATGGTTTTGTGCCGTTACGGATTCGGTCGATTTCGTGTTGGACACGATCGACATCGCCTTTTTCAGGCAGAACTTCGAGCGAACTGACGGCCAGGTGTCGGGCTCCCGGCATGAGCTGGATGACGCGACCCTGAGTTTTTTCGAATGGCTTGGGGTTGGGGAAGTTGGTGGCGGGCTCAAGCCCAGTGACATAGCCATTTTGATAGCCAGCCGTGTTCTTCCAGAGCGTGAAGTAGGGGAGTTGGTCAAGGTCGAACCGAAGGGCCAGGCCTTTGTTGCCGGCGTCGTTTCGGAGCATGACGGTGGTCTTGTTCGAATCGGGTTCGCCTTTGAGTTTGAAAAAGAAGGCTTGTTCGTGATACCCCACCATGGGCTCGTCGTAGATATCGTAACTGTTGACACCGCGGGCGGCGATTTTGTCGCGTGGAATGACTTCCACAGCAGGCGAAACGAACTGGGCGCCGCCATCAAGCCAAGGGCGACCGAAGTTCCAGTGATAGAGCAATTGGAGGTCGGCCATGCCATTGCCCATGTTGATGATTTCGTCTTCGACTTCAAGGCGGGTGGAGTCTTTTAAAAGTGTGATGCGAGTGACGAGCCTGAGGTTCATTCCGAACAGGCAAGTTTCATCAACATGGCCTTCGACGATGAGGCGATCGGCCTCTTCATGCACAGCCAGGAAATGTGCAGGGCGGTTGGCGATCAGGCCATGCAGGCCGATAGCGAAAGGTTCGGTGACCGGCGAAGGTGGCCCATTTTGGGTGAGGCCACAGCGGACCATCATTTCGTCAAAGCCCTCAAGCCAGCCAAGGCCACCCAGGGCGGCCTGATTGACAAATGAGGGATTGACCGGCCCATCTTTTACAGGCGATTCCCAGCCGACGGGCAGGTCGTCGAGTCTGGCCTTCCAGAGGCCCATGCCGCGAGTGGGGATGATGGAGACTTGGAAGCGACTGTTGCTCAGTTCGAGCAGTTGGACACCCTGCCGCCTGCCGCCCTGAAGCGTGTGGAGTGTGGCGGTGACACCTCCGATGGACTGGATCGAGGCGTGATCAGAGGCAATATTCTTGGAGACATCGGTCAGGACAACGGTCGACATGGTATTTGTACCTTCGATGGGCAAAAAAGGATCGAGATGGGTGAAATGCGATTCTAATGGAAAGTGGCTGAAGTTGGCCAATCTTAATGGCTGTAGAATTGATTGACGGCAGCGATTGCCCTTCGCCAGCGGGCCATGGCAGAGGCTCTCCATGAGTTGTCGCGGGCCGGTGTGAAACGTTTTTGTGCTGTGGTGTGGGTTGCAAACGCCTGTTCGACAGAGGCCCAAAGCCCGATGCCAAGACCAGCCAGAACGGCTGCACCAAGTGCAGTGGCCTCGCGCTGGAGACTGCGGCGCATGGGGAAGCCGAGGATGTCGGATTGCAACTGGAGGAACAGGTCGCTATCGGACATGCCGCCGTCGACACTCATGTCGGTGAGTGGCTGGCCGGTGTCGGCCACGATGGCGTCGATCAGGTCGGCCACCTGGAAGGCGACTCCTTCAAGGGTGGCCCGAGCGATGTCGGCCTGGGAGGTGGATCGGGTCAGGCCGAAGATGGTGCCGCGGGCTTCAGGGTTCCAGTAGGGGGCACCCAGGCCGGTCAGGGCAGGGACGAAGAGTAGGTCTGAGGCGGGATCGGCTTGTTCGGCGAGTGGGTTGATTGCAGGGGCGGAATCGATGGCCTTCAGGCCATCGCGAAGCCACTGCACCGCAGCACCGGCAACAAAGACGCTGCCTTCGAGTGCGAATTGGGGCTGGCCGTCCGTCAGGGTAGCGGCGCGAGTGGTGAGCAGGCCATTTTTTGATCTACCGATTTTATTGCCGGTGTGGGTCAGTAAAAAAGCGCCGGTGCCATAGGTGCATTTGGTCTGGCCGGCCTGGAAGCAGCCTTGCCCGACAAGGCTGGCTTGCTGGTCGCCGGCCACGCCCATGATGGGAATGCCGTCGGGCAGCCAGCCCAAGCCCTTGGTCACACCAAATGAGCCGACACTGGGCCGGATTTCAGGCAGCATGGAGGTAGGCACACCGAAGAGTTCGCAAAGTGAGGGGTCCCACTTGGCAGTGGCCAGATCCATGAGCATGGTGCGTGAGGCGTTGGTCACATCGGTGGCGTGTGTCAGGCCGCTGGTCATGTGGTAAATCAGAAACGAATCGACGGTGCCGAAGAGCAATTCGCCCTGCTGGGCACGCAGGTTTGAGCCGGAATTGTTGTGGAGGATCCAGGCAATCTTGGTGGCCGAGAAATAGGGGTCGAGTTCGAGACCTGTTTTCTGGCGGACCAAGTCTCGATGAGTTGCAAGCGACCGGCAGGTTTCAGCCGTTCGGCGGTCTTGCCAGACTATGGCTGGAGCAATGGCTTGCCCTTGGATACGATCCCAGACAACCGTGGTTTCGCGCTGATTGGTCAGGCCGATGGCGGCGATTCGGCTGGAATCAATTCCGCTGGCAGAGATTGCGGTTGCCACGGCAGCGGCTGATGAGTGGATCAGGTCGGAGGCCGTCTGCTCGACCCAGCCGCTTTGTGGATAGGCAAGCGGAACTTCATATTGACCTGTGCCGAGGGGATTGGCATAGGTGTCAAAAACAATGGCTCGCGTGCTGGTCGTGCCTTGATCAATCACCAGTAGGCAGTCAGCAGGTTGAGATGAGGGCATGGATAAAGCTCCTTGAAAAGAATTGCAAGCACTGGTGTTTTTTTTTGAGTGCGGGAAGATGGGCTTCAATCTATGGGTTTGGATGGGAAATCACAAGCAGAAAAGGCGGTTTGATGGAAATATCTTGAAAAAATTGTTGGCCATAAGGGCAATTCGTCTAAAGCCCCGGATGACAGTCAGGTTGGGATACAAACAAAAAAACAGGCAACCTTAAGGTTGCCTGCGAGTTGTTCAGAGAGCGTTTTTTTTGAGTCGGAGTTGAGAAAATTAGGGCAAGAGGCCTGAAGATCCGGAGTTGATGGGTTCGGTTTCGGAGACACCGGAGAATCTGGGTACATTTACGACTTGAACATTGCTGGCTGGAAGTTCGTCGTAAGGCGTCATTGAGAGTCGGGTCGGTATGATCTCAGGAGAGAAGGGGTGGCAGCCGCCACAGCCGGTGTAGGGAATAAATCTCTGCGAGCGCATGACATAAGGGTTGTAATACTGTGGGAATACCAATTGGTAGCCAGGAACCATCATATATCGCTGTACATAAAACTCTGTGGTTCGGCCTTGGCAGATCGGCAATTTGCTACCTTGCGACCAATAACCGTATCCGTCAGGATTTCCGTTTGGGAAGCCCCAGCCTTGGCCGGGCCCGGGACCGAGTTCGCCACCTTCCGGAGGCGTATGGCCCGCGGAGAGAACCAGACAACTTAAACCGATTGCAATAAGGTTGATCATATCCGTGATCTCCGTGGGCTTGTTCGCGTTCCGAAAAATCCGCTCTTGGCGATCCCCAAGATCGAGCAATCAGGGGCATGTGGCCGCTGGTCAGTGCGCGATCCATCCATACTTAACATGACACATGAATCCAGTTGGTGCGAGCAGAAAGCCTGCATCGCATCTTCCCAAGGCTTAGCCTGATCGTTAGGATGCTGAATGTCATCGCGTTTGATACACGTTGATCAATCGGCTTGATCCACAGAAATTGACAATCGCTTGACTTGGCCAGAACCGACCGGCCCGGAACCAAGGCATGATCCTTCTGATCGATAACTACGACTCGTTCACCTATAATCTTGTCCAAAGGCTGGGCGAGATTGATCCCGCACTTGAGGTGTTGGTTCGCCGCAATGACCAGATCACTTTGGATGAGATTCAAACGCTTTCGCCAGAGCGAATTATCATCTCTCCTGGCCCGTGCACGCCGGAGGAAGCAGGGATTTCTTGCGAGGTGATTCGCCGGTTTGGTGCGAAGATTCCGATTCTTGGAGTCTGCCTGGGTCATCAGTGCATGGGCGAGGCGCTGGGCGGGCTTGTGGTGCGTGCTCCACGCATCATGCACGGCAAAACATCCATGATCTTTCATGATGGCAAGGGGCTTTATCGTGGAATTGCAAGCCCTTTTGAAGCAACGCGTTATCATAGTCTGGTGATCCATCCGGACCACGTTCCCCCCGAGCTTGAAGTGGTGGCCTGGACGGATCAGAAGGAAATCATGGGCGTGCGGCACAAGCAATTTCCGATGGAGGGTGTGCAATATCACCCGGAAAGTTTTTTGACACTTGATGGGATCAAACTGCTCGCCAATTTTGTCGATCGTCCGTGGCCAGCGGGACTCGTTGATACGCTACAAAAATCCGTCCCTACTGGAGATACCAAGTCGTGCTGAACTCAGACGAAGCATTTCGCCAAGTCATGACCTGGTGTCAGGCCCTGCAGCCGGCCGAGAGATCGATTGAAGAAGCGCTGGGGGCCATTCTCGCCGAAGATGTTCTGGCGGACCAGGACTTGCCTCCGTTTGATAAGGCCCTGGTGGATGGATATGCCTTGAATTCTGAGGAAGCTGGCCTTGGGCTGCGCGACTTTCAGGTTACCCAAACCATTCGTGCTGGAAGGTTTCCAACGATTGGTCTGGAGCCTGGCCAGACGGCCCGGATCATGACCGGCGCGCCTTTGCCCATGGGTGCGGATTCCGTGGTCATGTGGGAACAGGTTGAGACGATCCCTACGGAACAGATCCGGCTCCCGTTTGACAGGCACATCAAAGCCGGCCAGAATGTCCTGCCCAGGGGCCGCGAAATTGCCTCTGGAGAGGTCATTTTGCCTAAGTTGCTGAGACTCAATGGGGCCGCGATTGGCGTTTTGGGATCGGTTGGAAGGACACGGGTCCGAATTGTGCCCCAGCCTCGGATTCGCATTGTACCAACTGGCGATGAGCTGGTTGAAATTGACCAGCAGCCCGGGCCAGCCCAGATTCGGAATTCGAATGCTTATGTTCTGCGTTCGCTGATCGAGCAGGCCGGTGGGCTGCCCGAAGTGCTGCCGATTGCCAAAGATGATCCGCAATCACTTGCCGAGAGTTTATCGGCCGGCCTCTATTCAGACATCCTGATTGTGACGGGTGGGGTTTCAGCCGGCGAGGCAGACCTGGTGCCCGACACCTTGGCCTCCCTTGGTGTCGAGCCCGTGTTTCATAAAATCCGTCTCAAGCCTGGTAAGCCGCTCTGGTTTGGTGTGAGGCACTCGGCAGAAGAACTGGGCCAGAAGCCGATACGTAAGGTTTTGGTCTTCGGCCTGCCCGGCAACCCAGTGAGTGTGGTGGTGAATTTTCTTCTGTTCGTCAAGCCCGCCATCTTGGCTCTTCGAGGTATCTCTACAGAACCAGTGGCTCATCGAACTGTGACACTGGCGGACGCCGTTGAAAATCGGGACGAGCGGCCTTCTTACATCCCAGCCCGACTCTCCAGAAGGCACGACCGAATGGCAGCCGAACCTGTGAGCTGGGCCGGATCAAATGACCTTAGGGGCGCTGCACTTGCCGATGGTTTCATCCTGGTGCCTGGCGGACCATGTCGCCTGGCGGCGGGTTCGAACGTCTCATTCCTGCCGCTTTTGCCGTAAAAAAAGGATTTTACAGAGTACGTTATGGATGACGCCAATAGCCCTCCAGACACATCATGGATCGCCAATAAGCCGAATTCAGGCTGGCTGCCTGAAATGCGTGCAGGCCTGAGCGGTGTTTTGCTTTGGTCAGCCTTCCCGCCGACGGGTTTCTGGTGGATGGCCTGGGTGGCGCTGGTGCCGTGGTTTGGAGTTTGGGTTGATCACCCGCAACTCTCATTCAGGCGAACACTTCGAGTCGCTTTAACGGGCGGTCTGGCGTTTTGGGTTCTGGCCATTCAGTGGGTGCGGCTATCAGACCCCAGTGCCTGGCCCGGTTGGTTGGTCATGTCGTTGGTTCTGGCTGTCTGGTGGCCTATCATGGCCGTGCTGGTGCGCCGGTTGTATATCCGGAATCGATGGCCTTTATGGGTCGTCTGGCCTGCTGTCTGGGGTTTTCAGGAGATTGCCCGTGAGTACTATCTCACCGGCTTCCCTTGGTATCATGTGGCTCATACCCAGTTCCGCCAGACATGGCTGATTCAGATCTCCGACATCGGCGGGGCCTCGATGCTCAGTCTCCTCTTGGTCGCTGTTCAGGCACTGGCTGCCGAGTGGTTCTTTGCCGGGCAATGGACTTGGATGAATGCTCCCAAGTGCTGGCGCAGAGGGGTGATGGTGGCCTTGTCGAGCCTGCTTCTGACGGTGGTTTATGGGCAGGTTCGCATATTGACAGCCCAGTTTAAGCCTGGTCCGACACTGGCTTTGCTACAGTCAGACGTGCCCCAGTCGCGACGCCTCAACCCCAATCATGATGATCTCTTGAATATCTACCGGGGATTGATCCAAAAGGCGATCAAATCGGAGAAGAGCCTCGATTTGATCATCTGGCCAGAGACATCGTTCCCGTTCCCAATGATTGTTTCCGACCCAAAGCTCGATGAAAATGGGATCAAAACCGTGCTCGGGGAATATGTTCCGAAAGAAGCGGTTGAGGACTGGTTCATAAATCGCAATCAGTCGCAGGCGATGATGGACGCCTGGGCGACGCAATCGCAGACCCCCATGGTGGTGGGCGCAACGGCCTGGGACCTGAGCCCCTCAGGATTCCGCAAGTACAATACAGCCGCCCTGTTTGAGCCTGGCCAAGCGGCACAGTATTACTACAAGACCCACCTGGTTCCATTTGGCGAATACATTCCCTGGACAGAATCTCTGCCGTTTATTGCAGAGCTCGCCCCGTTTCCGCCAGATCAGCGTCCGAATATGAATCATGGGGATCGGCCACGAGTTTTGACACTGAAGAATCTCTGGCACATGGCGCCCTTGATTTGTTTTGAAGATACGGTACCGCATGTGGTTCGGAGATTCTTTACCAATTCCGGGGAGTCCCCGGGGCCGGGTCGGGTCGATTTCTTCATGAACATTACAAACGATGGCTGGTTCCGGGGGTCCGAAGAGCACGAGGTCCACCTCTGTGCCAGTGTTTTTCGGTGTATTGAAAATCGGACCCCGATGGTTCGTGCCGCCAATACCGGCATATCCTCTATAATCGATGGCAATGGGCGAATCGTCAAAGAGCTCCCTGCCGCTGTGGAAGACGTTTTGATCGAGACGGTGCCACTTGATGCAAGATCTTCTTTGTACAGGCTTTGTGGTGATCTAACAGGATTTTTCAGTTCGTTGCTATGCTTGCTCGGGTGGTTTTGGAGCAAAAACTCATATTCGCTAAAAGCTGCCTACGGCTAAAAATCAAACCAGATTAATGCAGAGCGCCTGGATTCCTGAGATTATTTCTTCCTGTCTATTTGCCTATGGCTTAGTTTTATTGTAAATTACGTCAGCCTATGTATTCTTCCCAGATTGAATTCGCTTTGGTAGGTCGCCTTGAGGTTTGGGCAAAAATTGTCCGGCGTGGGGCTTGACTTAGAGCGATTTGGGTGGGATACGATAGATATACGAATGTGGCATCAGACGGAATGGTTCGCCAAATTGGCGAAGACTTTGGAAAAGGGGATGACATGAGCAAGCTGGGCAAGCGACTCGTCTTTCTGCTGTTATGCTTGTCGCTGACACTCATGGGAATATCCCTGGCGGTGAATGCCACCTCCACGAACTGGAAGGGCAAGCTGGCGAAACAGGCCGCGACCAAAACACGGCTCAATGGCGAGCTTCAGAAGGTGTCTCAGGCGATGGAAGTTGAGGCCCAGGAGCTGGTTCAGGCCAAAGAGCTGAAAGATTCGCAGGACAAGTCCTATTCGGCACGAATCAATCTGGTGAAGGTGGATCTTCAGAAGTCGAAGAATGCCCTCAGTAAAACACATGTCGACTATCAGGCAGCCCAGAAAGCCTTTTCTGACGATTTGAAGATTCAGGAACAGACGACAGAGAATCTGAAGCGTTTGCAGTCGGAGATTGCTGCACTTGAGGATCAGAAGTCAGCCTTTGTGAAACAAAACGAAGAGTTGAACGATCAGGTGAGTCAGCTTGAGCGTGAGGTGGGTGAACTGACGCGCTCTGGATCTCTATTGAAGGCAAAATGACTCATTTGTATGTGAGTTGTTGATCATCCCAATACCATTGGTGTAGTTGCGGAAGTCCATAGTATCACTTAAACGTCGGGACGAGTGACCTGCCATGACCCAACTCGGAAAATTACTGGTCGTTGCCATCACGATTCTCGCGATGGTCTTCCTAGGCCTTTCGGCAGTGGTTTTCAAGACCGCTGACAATTGGAAGGATAAGGCCCTTGCAGAAACCAAAAAGCTGCAATCGGCCCAAGCCGAAGTCACCAAAGCCCAGGACGCAACGGCCCAGGCAGTGACTGAGCTGGCTCGGCTTGCAGCCGAAAATAAGAATGCGATTGCGATCAAGGATCAGCAGATCAGTGATCTTCAAGCAAGCGAGAAGTCAAAAGACACAGATTTGGCACAGGTTCGCAAGGAGCTGAGTGTGGCCCAGCAGACGGCCACCTTGAGCTCGACGGAGTCCGGGACCCGCGTTGCGGAAACCGAAGTGATTCGCGAAAGTTTGAAATCTGCTCAGGATCAAGCCAACACGCTTAAGCTGCAAGAAGCCGACTTGAATCAGCGTGTGGTCGACCTGACCAAAAACCTTGACACAGCCCGCAAGACAAATTCTCGTCTGCGTGAGGAAGTGGCGACTCTCAGCACCACCCTTTCCAAGGCTGGCCTAAATACGGATGTACGTAATGTGACATCGCTTGCCAATCCACCGGAAGTGGAAGGCATGGTATCACGGGTCGATCCAAGCTCTGATCATATTGAGCTATCCATCGGTGGTGATGATGGACTGGTGCCAGGTCATGAACTGTTTGTGTTTCGACGCTCGCCCCGGGCCCAATACATCGGTAAGGTTCGTATCATTGCCACGGATCCGGAACGTTCCGTAGCGATCGTTGTTGGCAAAACATATCTTGGCACTAAAGTGACGGAGGGTGACGTTGTCTCCACCACGATCAAACCGCGGAGCTAAAACCGCGAAGGCTGCTCCTGCTGCGAAAGCGAAGTCCCGAGCCGCTGGTGGCCCACGTGGCAGTTCGCCAGGCCTCTGGGATGAATACCACACGCTGCTTGCCGTCTCTTTTGGTGCCATCGTGCTGGGTGCTTTAATGCTCCTGCTCGTGCTCAACAAGTATGGCTTTGACACCTCCCCCAAGGGTGGATCCGCTGACAACGCCCCAAGCCTGACAAAATCTCTGGTTTGACAGTCATCAGCCGGTTCTCAAAATTCAATTCATCAAGCTCGAGCATGGCGATCTTAAATCATCGCCATGCTTTATGCTTTTGAATCTGCCGACACAGAATGAGAGGGCTGGATTCAAATGCGAATCGTTTTTGTGGCCTCAGAAGCCGTTCCCTGGGCCAAGACGGGTGGCCTGGCAGATGTTGCAGGCGCTTTGCCTGATGCTCTCGCGCAGCTTGGTCACGATGTCACCCTGATCATGCCGCATTATCGTGTCGTAGATCGCGTTGAACCGGTTCCACAACCGACTCCATGGCGATATCAGGTGCCGCTCGGTGGGGGGCATGTTGAAGGTGGGGTTTCCATCGGGCGATCGCCTGCCGGCCATGTGCGTATTCTTTTTATTGATCAGCCCCAGTTTTTTGATCGCGATGGTATCTATTCCGCTCATGGGGCAGATTATCCGGACAACCCCGCCCGGTTCCTCTTCTTCAGCCGTGCCGCCATCGAGGCCATGCGTCTGGCAGGCATTAAGCCCGACATCATTCATGTGAACGATTGGCACACAGGCGTCCTGCCCATCTATCTCAGGCAGTTTTATGCTCATTGCCCGGAGGTGGGGCAAGCTGCCGTTGTCATGACCATACACAACATGGCGTATCAGGGGCGATATGGCCAATGGGTGGTGCCGCTTGCCGACTTGCCTTGGGATCTTTTCGACTGGCGAAGCCTGGAATACCACGGCCAGGTGAATTTTCTCAAGGCCGGGCTGGCTTATGCACAGAAGATTACAACCGTCAGCCCGACATACGCCCAGGAGATTCAAACTCCAGACTATGGGCATGGCCTGGACTCCATGCTCTTGCATCGTCAGGCCGATCTCACCGGAATCGTCAATGGTGTGGACACCACGCAATGGAACCCAAGCCTCGACCCGTTTATCGCCCGGCAATACAATCACACCGATTTCACGCAAGGCAAAGCGGCCTGCAAAGCCGCATTGCAACACGAACTTGGACTGCCCATCAGGCCTGATTTGCCGATGCTTGCCCAGATTGGGCGGCTCGACTCCCAGAAGGGCTGGGACTTGCTCTTGCCACTGGCCCATCAATATCTCAAGCGAGACGACAGCCAGTTTGTCATCCTTGGGACTGGCGCCTGGCATTATCAGGAAGCTTTGGCCAACCTCGAACACCAATATCCAAACCAAATCCGCAGCCTCATGCAATTCTCAACCCCACTGGCGCATAAGATTGAAGCTGCCGCCGATTTGTTCCTGATGCCAAGCCTCTACGAACCATGCGGTCTCAACCAGATCTACAGCCAGATTTATGGCGCCTTACCCATAGTGCGCCGCACTGGCGGGCTGGCCGATACCGTGACCGACCCGTCTGACGCCAGCTTTCCGGACGTTCCAGCCACAGGCGTTGTCTTCAATCACCCTGACCAGGCAGGCCTGAGCTGGGCAATTGACCGTGGCCTAAGCATCTGGCGTGATAAACCCATGCGGAATCAAATGATTCGTGCCGGTATGGCCAAAGACTGGTCCTGGCGACGCAGTGCCGAGGCTTATGTCGCGGTTTACAAATCGGCCATAAAAGCATTGCAGGGCAGTTGAAAGGTGATTCAATCGAAGCAGATCAAAGCCGGGGCCAGCATTCAGACGATATGCGGCCACGACGGTATTGCCGCCTGGTTTTGCCTTGCTGGATCATTGGCAAAAAGATTCAGGCTTGAGTCGTACTCTGGATTTCGTGAGCGATAACAAGAATACTTGAGAGTCCATCGGCACCCTTGAACGGGGTTTTGGTCGACCTGTACTGACGGACCTTGCCATTGGAGTTGTCCGTTGCAGTTTCGTAGACAATTTCAGTCAGTCCACGAGCCATGATTCCGATCACATTTTGACGATAGAATTCTGTCTGTTCCGGAGTCGCACTAAAATCGCCATCGTTTTTGCCGGCCATGGCCTCAGGCGTGGTTCCGTAAAGGTCGGCGATACGCTTGTTACCCAAGACAAAATTGCCAATATGGTCCTTGACCAGGATAAGATCCGGGCTCTCGTCGATCAAAATTCTCAAAAGCGTGGTCTGGGTGCGCAATTCGGAAACGATCTCGGCTAGCGCTTTCGCCTGAAGCGATGCATTGTGGGTGGATTCCGCCAATTCGGCTTCGAGTTGGTGAATTCTTGCGTTTAGGGATTCCACAGTCTGGCCAATATTGCCAGTTTGGCGGTTTGTCCGAGACCCGGTTGCATAGAGGAATCCGTCATGAAACTGCGCCTAATTCTATTGTTTTAGGGTCGAAAAAACACGTTGGTTTAAAACCAAGCAGTTTTATGATGTCGATTTCCTATTTATAGTTGTCGCGGCCACACATGATACATCGTATCAGAATGATGCCGGAGGCATCAAAGCAAGTAGCCGGTGGTTGAGCGAAGCGACACCACCGATTATGAGATGGGGGTAAAAGCTGCTGGCACCCCGGCAGGGGTGCAAGACCTTATGTCGCGTCTTCGTCCGGTGGTGTCGTCGCTTGGGCTCCTCAACCACCGGCTACTGGCTGCGATGCCTCCAGCATCGTCGCGATCAAAAAAAGTCATTAATGGTCGCGAAGAGTATAAATCCTATCGGGTCGTGTCACGGAACACAATCAGGCCGGCTTGCAGAGGGTCGGAAAACTTATTTTATCCTTAAAAATAAATCTACAACGGGCAAATGCCCTTCTGAGTTGGAATTTTCGCGGTTTGAACTCTGTGAAATTCTGTCCTGAAAGGTTATGATCACCCCATATGCGATTATAAAAATACACTTTTCAGAGTCAGGCCGCTTCATCTCATGTCTCTGCAACCAGTGGTGAAAGCTAGGTTTAGAGTGATCGGACACCATCTGCTGAGACTCGTTGTCGGGGGTTTCATTTTGATCGGTCTGGCGACTGGTTGCCAGCAGAACAAGGGCAAGGATGCGGCCCCTGCAGCAAAATCGGTGGCACCGGCCAAGGTCGAGAAGATGCCTGGCGAGGCGGATCTGACCACGATCACACTGACGCCTGAAGCAGAGACGCGGCTTCAAATCAAGACGTCAGCCGTGATAGCCAGTGCCTTTCAGCCGACTCGCATGGTGGGCGGCGAGGTGGTGGTACCGCCGGGCCGCACATTAATCGTCTCTTCACCCATCGCCGGAACGCTTTACGCGCCTTCGACGGGTCTGCTGTCAGCCGGAATGGAGGTGAAGCCCGGTCAGGTGATCTTTAATTTGGTGCCGCTGCTTTCGGCGGAGTCGATGGCGACCTTTACGACATCGAGGGTGGAGGCAGAGGGGCAGATTGAACAGGCTCAGAAGCAATTGGCCCAGGCCAAAATCATGCTTGACCGGGCCCAAAAGCTACGGACAGACAACCTTGGCGGAGCAGGGGCGGTGGACGATGCCCGATCTGCCTTTGAAGTGGCCGAGGCGACACTCAAAGCGGCAACCACGCGGCGTTCTGCGATCAATCAGGCCATAGCTGGGGTTCAGGGTGGCCATGTGGAGCCATTGCCAATTGCGGCTCTGGGCGGCGGTGTGATTCGTAATATGCATGTGGCGCCGGGCCAGAAAGTGGCCCCCGGGACAATGCTTTTCGAGGTCGTAGATCTTGATCCAATTCATGTGCGAACAGCAGTTTATGTGGGTGATCTGACGAAAATCGACAGTTCCCAGACGGCCCAGATTGGCGAATTGGGCGGCTTGCCAGGGGGCATGACCCGGAAGGGTCAGAGGGTATCGAACCCGCCCTCGGCCGACCCGATTGCTGCGACTGTGGACCTTTATTTTGAAGTTGACAATGCGGACCGTCTGTTTCATCCCGGCCAGCGGGTGGGTGTGAATTTGCCGCTCAAGGGTACGAAGTCTGGGCTGATGGTGCCGCGAGCGGCCCTTTTGCGGGATGTTGATGGCGGGTCATGGGTTTATGAAGATTTGGGCAAGCATAAGTATGCCCGACGGCGTGTTCGGGTCGAGGCTGTTTTGGGCGAGATGGCAAGCCTTTCGGCTGGTCCCAAAGCGGGTGTAAAGGTTGTGACGGATGGTGCAGCCGAGCTTTTTGGAACAGAATTCGGTGGTTCAAAATGAATCGGGAGCCGATCCAATCGCAGTCAGGCAAATGGCTGGCCGGACAAATCGAAGCTGGGAATGGCGCTGGCAATCAGAACTTGAACGGAACCAAACGACGATGAACTGGCTTGTCTCGACATCGCTCAAGCTTCGGGTTTTGGTCTTGGCGCTCTCGGTTTTGCTGATGATTGTGGGCATTCGGGCCGCTGGAAAAGCGCCTTTGGATGTCTTCCCCGAATTCGCGCCTCCACTGGTCGAGATCCAGACAGAGGCTCCAGGCCTATCGACCGACGAGGTTGAGGCCATGATCAGCGTGCCTTTGGAAAATGCGCTCAATGGTACTCAGGGGCTGAAAACTCTGCGGTCCAAATCGGTATTGGGGCTTTCGTCGGTTGTCTTGATCTTTTCCGAACAGACCGACCTCATGCGAGCCCGCCAGCTAGTTCAGGAACGGGTCGCTGTGGAGGCCACCCGATTGCCATCTGTGGCCAAGCCGCCGGTCATTCTTTCGCCACTCTCGTCGACCAGCCGTCTCCTGAAGATCGGCGTGTCGTCTAAAGTGCTTGATCAGATGGAGTTGACAACACTTGCAAAGTGGACAATCAGGCCCCGACTGATGTCGATCCCAGGCGTGGCCAATGTGGCCATCTGGGGCCAGCGCGACCGTCAGTTTCAAGTCATGGTGGACCCGGATCGGCTTCGGGCCAATGGTGTTACGCTCGACGCCCTGACCAAGGCCGTGACGGATTCTGCTGCCGTCGGTGCCGGTGGTTTTATTGATGGGCCCAATCAGCGAATTGCCGTGCGATACAAATCGCCGATTGTCGAGCCTGAAGATCTTGCAAAGATGCCAGTTGTGGTGCGCAATGGGGCCCCGATCACTGTGGGCGATGTGGCCGAAGTGCGGATCGGATTCCCGTCACCCATTGGCGATGCCGTGATCAACGATGGCCCCGGCCTGCTTTTGATCGTTGAAAAACAACCCATCGGCAACACTCTTGAAGTCACCCGGAACGTCGAAAAAGCCTTGGAGGCACTCAAGCCTGGCTTGAAGGATGTGGATCTGGATCCGACCATTTTTCGACCCGCCGGGTTCATTGAAAAGTCGCTTGAAAACCTTACGGAAGCCATGTGGATTGGCCTCTCTCTGGTCGTGGTCATTCTGGTTGCCTTTTTGTTCGACTGGCGAACGGCTGTCATCAGCCTGATTGCGATACCGCTTTCGCTGGTGGCGGCCACTTTGATTCTGATCTGGATGGGCGTGACCATCAACACCATGGTGCTGGCCGGTCTGGTCATTGCCATGGGCGAGGTGGTCGACGACGCCATTATTGATGTCGAGAACATTGTTCGCCGATTGCGCCTGAACCGCACCCTGGAAAAGCCGCTTCCTGCCATGCAGGTGGTCTATGAGGCTTCGATAGAAGTCCGTTCAGCAGTTGTCTTTGCAAGCTTGATCGTGATTTTGGTCTTTCTGCCGATCTTTTTTCTTGATGGCCTTGCCGGCTCGTTTTTTCGACCCTTGGCACTCACTTATGTGCTGGCCATCATGGCCTCTCTGTTTGTCGCTTTGACCATCACACCCGCCCTGTCGCTGATGCTTCTGCCTGGAGCCGCCGATAAACATCGGGAATCGCCCTTGGTGCGTCTCATAAAACGGCCTTACGCCGCCATTTTGCCCACCATTTCACGCCGCCCTTCCTGGGCAATTGTTGTGCTTTGTGCCGCCTTCAGCTTTACAGGCTATGCTGTTATGGGCTTGGGCGAAGAGTTTTTGCCAAATTTTCTGGAAAACGACTTTTTAATGCACTGGGTCGAAAAACCGGGCACATCGCTAGAGGCCATGCGTCGACTTACAGTGCGTGCCAGCCAGGACTTGCGTGCGCTTGAGGGGGTGCGCAACTTTGGCTCGCACATTGGCCGTGCCGAAGTGGCGGACGAAGTGTATGGCCCAAATTTTACAGAGCTGTGGATCAGCGTCGACCCAAAATATGATCACAAGTCGACCATGAACCGGATTCAGCATGTGATCGACGAATACCCAGGCCTGGTTCAGAAGGATGTTCTGACGTATCTCAAAGAGCGGATCAAAGAAGTTCTGACCGGTGCCAGCGCAACGATTGTGGTTCGCACCTTTGGGCCTGACTTGCCGACACTTCGCTCCAAAGCGGCTGAGATTGCGGATGTGATCAAGACAGTGCCAGGCGTAACGACACTCAAGGTCGAGCCCCAGATTCTTGTCCCTCAACTTGATGTGGAGCTCAAGCCAGAAGCCGCAGCCCGGCTTGGCCTTTCCGCCGGCGATGTGCGTAAGGCTGTGACCACTTTGGTCAAAGGCCTGAAAGTCGGCGAACTTTATCAGGAACAAAAGGTCTTTGATGTGATGGTTTGGGGCGTGGAATCGGTGCGTTCCGATGTCTCGTCGATACGTAATCTGTTGATCGAAACGCCGTTGGGTTATCAGGTTCCGCTTGGTGATGTGGCTGAGGTCACGGTCAGGCCTGCGCCCAATGAGATTAAGCGTGAGGGGGCTTCGCGTCGTATTGACGTGACCTGCAATGTCGATTCCACCCGCGACCTGGGCAGTGTGGCGCGCGAGATTGAGCAGAAAGTCTTGGAAAGCGTCAAATTTGATCGCGAATATCACCCGGAATTTCTGGGCGAATATGCCGCCCGCGAGCAATCGCGGCAGCGCCTACTGGCACTCTCGACGGTCTCGCTGGCCGGAATTTTGCTGATCATCTTTCTTGACTTCAAAACCATTCGCCTGACAGCACTTGTGTTTCTTACCCTGCCATTTGCCCTGATCGGTGGGGTAATTGGCTCATTGCTCACCGGAGGGGTTCTCTCCTTGGGGAGCCTTGTTGGATTTGTGACCGTTTTGGGAATTGCAGCTCGTAACGGGATCATGCTGGTGAGCCATTATCGCCATCTGGAAGTGGAAGAGGGGTTGCCGTTTGGCCTGAATCTTGTCATTCAGGGCTCGTTGGAGCGTCTTGCTCCGATCATGATGACCGCCTTGGCCACGGGCCTTGCGCTGGTGCCCCTGGTCCTCGCCGGCGACAAGCCAGGGCACGAGATCGAGCACCCAATGGCGGTTGTAATTCTTTGTGGGCTAGTTACTTCCACTGTTTTGAATCTGTTCATCATGCCATCGCTCTATCTGGCATTCGGGCGGTCATCAGATCGTGCAGCAGTAAATTAATCATGTTTCATCTTTCAGGAAGTCCGGTAATTCATCCGATGATGATTATGAGGCCTCAGGAGCAGATTCTGGGGAGGCTCTCAAACCGTTCATCCTTCGCAGAAAGCGCAGGCCATGCCCGTTTCATCGTCCAAGCTGAAGCTTGCCACACTTGGGCTGAGCCTTTGCCTGCCCGCCTGCGCGACATCTGACCCGTCGCGATTGGAAATTCCACCTCATTTATTAGGCAGGGTGAAGAGTTCCAACAGCCAGCCGAATGCCGTGGCAGACGGATCAAAAGTGGGTGCTGGGCAAGTGGAGCCGAAGTTGACAACAGCTTCGAAGTCGGGCGATAGTCAGGTGAAAGCCGCTCAGGCCACAGCAACAGACCTGCTCGGCGTACCTACTGTATTACCTCCAGATTTATCGACGCCCGAGTTTTATAGTACGAATATTGCTCGGCAGTCGATTGGCCTGGAGCAGGCCCTGACGGGCGCTTTGCTTGGTAATCCGGACTTGATCACGCTTCGTGAGAATGCGCCGGCATCGGCAGAAGCTGTGGAAGTGGCACGTAGATTCCCAGCGGCCCTAAACCCGACATTGTGGGTCAACCCGCGTCCGGGTGTTTGGGAACGCAATATTAAAAACAACGGGTATCACACCACCCAGGGCTACTTCAATATTTCGATTCGCCAGCCCATTGAGCTGGGGCACCAGACGACACACCGTCATAACATCGCCATGGCCGCCTATGAACAGGCTCAGTCCATGATTCATCAGGCTGAGATGACACTTCTGGTGCAGACCTATCGCACCTTTCAGACGGCTGCCTACCGGCGCGATAAGTTGAAATTGTCCGAAGAGCTGATTCGCTTCAATGAAAAGCTTGTGACAACGCTGCGTAGAGGCGTGGAAAACAATGCGGTGAAGGCAGACGATCTGGCCTTGGCCGAGGTGGAACACGAGGCGGTTTTGCAGCAGGTGGAATTGGCACGCCAGGATTATGAAACGGCTTTGGCAGACCTTCAAAACCAGATTGGGCACCCGCAATCGGCAGGCGTCATCGAGCCATTGGGCGATTTTGTATTGCCAACCTTTATCGAAGAAGCCCAGGATGAAGCCTTGATCAACCTTGCTTTGACAACGCGTCCGGAAATCGTAGCAGCACGGGCCGCTTCAAAAGGGACTCATTCGGCAATTTTATTGGCCAAAGGCGATATGATTCCCGCACTTTTAGTGGGTCCCGAATATACAAAGGACGAATTTAACCATTTTGCTGGATTCATCGCCGCAGTGCCGCTACCGATTCTCAATAGTGGTGCTCCGCTAGTGCGCCAGCGGGAAGCAGAGCACCGTCGTGCCCTGACAGCCGTTGAGCAGCTAGAACAAAGAACCACGACACAAATAAAAGTGGCCACCACCAAGTGGAATTCGGCCAATCGGCTGGTGAATCAGATCGAGAAAAGCACTACAAACCTGAAAGCCAGTGTGGCAAGGCTCGAAAAGCTTTTTGAAGCCAATCAGACAGACATTTCACGTCTGTTGCAAGCCCGTCAGCGGCTGATTCAGCTTGAGAATTCGCGACTCGACGCCATCTGGCAGGCCACTCAGGCTCAGTCCGACCTGATGCTGGCCGTTGGTGCTCCATCGGTCATTGGAACGCTTCCGGCGGGCAGTTGAAAACCTGGCTCTGACGTTAGATCAGTGATTTGAGCGGTGCAGTCGAGTCGGCAGTTGTTGTGGTCAGGCTTGGTTAAAAATTGATTTGATCGGATCGCCAGTGGCCAATCTATGGGGTCGGCCAGTCTGATCGTGAATTTCTGTGGCAGGATCGAAGCCCAATCGCCAGAAGATTGTGGCCGCCACATCGCCTGGAGTGACGGGATCGCGCGATGGATAGGCACCCATTCGGTCGCTGGCCCCATAAATCGACCCGCCATTGACGCCGCCCCCTGCAAAGAGCACGGTGTAGCAGTCGGGCCAGTGATCGCGGCCGCCATCGCCATTGATTTTTGGAGTTCGGCCAAATTCGCCCATGGCCACCACCAGGGTAGAATCAAGCAGGCCACGGGCGTCAAGATCTTCGATCAAGGCTGATAGCCCTTGGTCTGCCATGGGCAGGAGGAAGGACTTGTGCTGATTGAAGCATTTGTAATGGGCGTCCCAATTCTGGCCTTGCTGCTTGAAATCGTTGACATTGACAAACGGAACACCGGCTTCCACCAGTCGCCGGGCCATCAGCATGTTCTGACCCCGCATCTCTCGCGCTGTACCCATCTCGGCTCCATTTCCGCCACCCCCACCTTCGCCCACAGGGAGTGGGGCAGGCCAGAAGCCATAGCGATCGCGAGTCGCTCTGGTTTCACGAGAAATATCCAGGGCATCCTTTAACTTCTGTGAATCCAGCAGCTTGTGCGCCTTGTGATAAAGGGCTTTAAGCCGCTCGTTTTCATGGGAGGAGAGTTCCATGTGGTCCAGCAGTTGCTGTCGATATTTCGATCTCGAAGGCTCCAGCCCCTCTGCCAGTTTGAGCATCTCAATATTGTATTTCAGGCCTTTGATGTCGACATCGATCAGCAAGGGATCGTAAGCCGCACCTAAAAAGCCACCACCCTGACACGGCACAGGGTGCACATTCTGAAATGCAAACGGGACAGTTGCGAAAGGTGTTTCAGCCGGGTTCTGCCGATTTAAATACGAGACGGCACCACCATAACTGGGAAAAGTTTGAGGCTGCGGCGCGAAGAGTTCGCGATCGGGCCCCTCCAGCGGCCGGCCGGTCAGGGCGTGGATCGATGCCGAATCATGAAGCCTGGCTTGATGGGTGACACTTCGCACCATTGCCGTTTTGTGCATCAATCGAGCCATTCGTGGCAGGTGCTCACTGATGTGCAGGCCCGGCACGCTGGTCGCAATCGGCTTGAACTCGCCACGAATTTCCGACGGGCCGTCCGGCTTCATGTCGTAGGTGTCGATGTGGCTGGGACCACCGTAATAAAAAACCAAAATGCAGGCTTTCACCGGGCTCGACACCACCGGGGCCAAGCCTGAGGCCTGCGCCTGAGTCTCAGCCCGCCAGAAACCACCAAGATTCAAACCCAGTCCACCACTGAACTGGATCAGCTTGCGGCGATTCAAAATCAGGGCTTCGGGATTCATCATGTGGGGGATTGTCAGCAGCAAAAGGCGGGTATGCTTAGAGCTGGATCAAGGCCTGAGACCGGCTCGACCAACTGTTGAATATCCATTTTGTCATGGTTTGCATCGAAAAGATAGTAGGCAAAATGCTCTTGACCAATTTTGCGGTTCGTTGGACATTTGCAGAATCCGAATGATACAAGCGAAAAAAAAGGTCAAATGAACGGGCAACAGATCACTCAGAAACGCCTTGGTTTATGGATTGCAGGCCTGGCCGTGGCAGCGAGATTGGCGGCCGTCTGCATATTGCACCACAATTCTACAACCAATATTTATACTTACGAACATGGCGAAATTGCCAGAAATCTCCTCGCCGGCAGGGGGTTTTCGGTCGAGCTGCTTGGAACTTGGGGCCTGACATCGCAACAAGCCCCGTTGGTGCCTTATCTGCTGGCAGGTTGCTACTGGGTTGCAGGGGTTGGGTCGAGCTCGGCTCATTGGCTGTTTTTTGCAATCCAATCCATGGAAGGCGGGCTGCTGGTGGTCGGCACAATGGGCTTGGCCAATCGTTTCATCGGCAAGCCAAACTGGGCCCTGGTTTCAGGCTTTTTTGTGGCAATCCATCCGTCATTGGTCTATTCCGCCACACACATACAAGTGGTCTCGACCGCCACCATGCTCTTGGTCTGGCTGTTTTTGGCGTTATTTGACCTCAGGCAGAGGCCGAGCCGCTGCAATGCAATCCGGGCTGGTTTATTGATGGGTTTGATTGCCCTGACAGACCCGATCCTGGTGCTGGCAGGTGTGGGAACCACCCTCGCCTGGCTGATTTTTGATCGTCCAGTGAGCCAGTTCGAGCGTCAGAAATTGCTCAGATATTGGTCACTCCTGGTAATGGTCAGTGGCTTGACCATTTCGCCCTGGCTTGTGCGAAATGCAATTGTGCATGGCCAATTTGTATTTATCAAAAGCACATTTGGCTATGCCTTCTGGCAAGGCAATAACAGGCTCAGTGTCGGTACAGATAAAGTGATGCGTGATTCCGTGCTTGGGGCGCTCTCTGGAAATGCCTCTGGTCTGTCGGGTTTGAATGATCAAATCTGGGCCGCACGCCACGAGGCGGGGTGTGTGGACGACATTGCATTGAGCAAAGCTCAGAAACAGGCTCTTGGTCAATTGCCTGAAGTGGCACGATCTGCGGAATTGTATCGGCGGGTCAAAGCCGAATTGGCATCCGAGCCGGGGCGATATCTTGCGCTTTGTCTGCGTCGGTTAAGGTTCTTTTTATGGCTGGATGAAACGAACCCGAAGACAGCCGTACTGTATTATCGAATTCCCCATTTGTCGCTGACGGTTTTCAGTCTGGCGGGTGTGTTCACGATGAACAGCTTGGTGCGACGAAAAATATCGCCCACCATAATTGCATTTCTACTGACAACCGTGTTTCATGCCATGACGATCACAGCCCCCCGGTTTCATTTGCCGTGGGAGCCTTTGATGATGGTTTGGGGGTTGGCAGGGGCGGCCCGGATTGTATCCGGAATTCAAGGGCAGAGGGAATTGCAATCGGGAGGGCTTTATTTCAATCAGATCAGGCCTTGTTCCGAATCTTCTGCGGCGCTTTTACAAAACGGCTGAAGCACGGTTTCAAGACCTTGGGTACGAGAGATTGGATTCCTGCAAGATTTTGCAGAGATCCATGGCCCAGGCGGAAAGTGCGAGTGGTAGGTTGGCATTGGATTGGATTTGGGCGATGGCAAGCATGCATCGGTCGGCGATTGCGAAGACATCTTCAGGCGAGCAGAATTCCGTCATTTTGTAAGCGGCCTGAGCCCATGCCTGATCGCCCGAGGGTGCGGCGAGCCCGGCTCCGGACCAAAGCACATCGCGAAAGAAGCGGGAGAGATCTTCGAGAATGAGAATAGCCCGGCGCCGTTGCACCGACGATTCCTTGCTGGCGTTTTTGGCGAGATCTTCGATCAGTCTGGCGATTCTTGGGGCCGAGGGCGGGCTGTGATCGACCAGTTCCTGGATGACGGCGGTTCGCGTGTCCTGATATTCAAGGTCGGCCAGGGCCATGGCGCGAGCGACACTGCCTTCGGCTTGTTGAGCCAGTCGCTGGGCCTGGTCGGTCTGGGCGATGAGCCCTCGCTCGATGAGTATGGCCGCGATATCATCGGGGGTGAGCGGTTGAAATCGAACGACCTGACAACGGCTGACCACGGTTTCGAGCTGGGTTTCGGGCGCGGACCCGATTAGGATCAGGACCGACCCCGGGCCTGGCTCTTCGAGGGTTTTGAGGAAGGCATTGGCCGATTCCTCGGTGAGATTGTCGGCATCCTCAACAATGACAATTCGGTATTTGCCTGAGATCGGTTTCAGAGAGAGCTTGCCGCATAGGGCGCGGATGGAATCGACGGGCAGGGCCTGCTTGTCTTCCGGTCGGCGAACGGCAATGAAATCGGGATGAGTTTCGGCGATGACCTGTTTGCAGCCGGGACAAGTGCCACAGGGTGCAAGATCTTGCGGCAAATGGGTTTCGCAGAGCAGGGCTTGGGCAAAGGCTCGGGCGAACGAGGTTTTGCCTACCGAAGGTGGCCCGACGAAAAGCATGGCATGAGGCAGGCGACTATTTGCGAGAAGCATTCGAAAGCGATCGACCTGATCGTCATGTCCGCGAATGTTCAGCCATGACATGGCGCACCTCAGTCAGGATATGGGCGAAAACGGTCTCGGGGTCGAGGTCGGCATTGATTTGGCGGATTGGTGCCGGGAAGTCCAGAATGGAGCTTCGAAAGCCTTGCCGAACGGCGTCCTGATAGGATTCAGGGCGACTTTCAATTCGGTCTCTGGTGCGCTCCATACGATTTTTGGCGGCCTCTCGGGAGACATCCAGAAGCAGGGTCAGGTTGGGCATGAGCCCGGCTGTGGCGGCATGCCCGACCCGCCAGATTTCGGCAGGATCAATACCACCTGCAGTGCCTTGATAAACCAGGGTCGAGAGCAGGAATCGATCGGTGACGACGCACGTGCCGGCCTCAAGTGCGGGCATGACCTGTTCGGCCAGAAGCTGGGCGCGGCTGGCCATGAACATCAGCATTTCGGCCCGGGGGCAGCTTTCGACGCTGTCGCGATCAAGCAGAAGGCTTCTGAGCCGATCGCCCAGGGGGGTTCCACCCGGGTCGCGCACGGCCAGCACCTGCAAGCCATCGCTGCGCAATTGCTGGCAAAGCCGGGCGGCCTGTGTCGATTTTCCGGCACCATCCGGGCCATCAAGGCAGAGGAATAGCCCGTGTGGGGGTCTGGAAGTTCGCCAGATCAGACCTGATTTGGTAGATATTTGCGAGGAATCACTCATGAATGGATCCGGGTCATGAACGATGCGAGTTTTTTTCGAGATGCAGCCAGGAATCCGCCTCTTCAAAAAGCTGGCGGATTTTTGAGTGGTAGAGAAGTTTGGAGATCTCGTCCAAAGTGCCCCAATGGTACCAGTGGCCGGTGGTATCTTCCATATGCTCGACAGATTTGAAGAGCCGGTCAGACTTGACCTCGACCATGAAATAGGTCACGGATTTGAGGATTTTCCGACCTTTTCTGACATAAGTGTAGCTGATGGAACGCTCAAACCCATCGCGAAAGCTGGATTCCACAATACCTGTCTCTTCCCGAAGTTCGCGCAGGGCGGCTTGAAGAGGGGTCTCGCCGATCTCAATCCCGCCTTTGGGGAACTCCCAGCGGGCACGAGGGTTACGCACGGTGGCAGAATGAAGCGCAAGATAGTGGAACTGGCCGGAAGCAGCGATTCGAAACGGAATGATGCCAGCAGAGAGTTCGAGCACAGCCACCATGCCTGAAGGCGCATGGTCATGTGGGCCCACCGGACGGGGAGATCCGGGATTGGAGTCTGGCACATTATGACTCCGGCGTGGAGTCGTGTCCATCCTTAATGATAACCCCCAGAATGGACCCGGCCGAGACCAGGTCATCTTCGTCTGCTGAATGTTTGATGAGTCGGCCATCGCACGGCGCATGAACCTGATAAGCCAACGGCCCGATTGAAAGTTCAACCAGTCGCTGGCCTTCACGCACCCTCCGGCCTTGGGCACAATGCCACAAGCCCACACGGATCGATACCGAGGCGCTTATACCAACGCAATGCGGAACACTGACCACGACTTTGGAGCAGTCTGGTATCCGGTTCATTCCACACACGTCCATGCTTTTTTCAAGTCAACCGAATAGATTCGATAGCGAACTCTAGGGTGACACATGATAATTGTATCACATCAGGCAAGAGAGAGTGTATAGATTTTAATAAAGACCTATTCGCAGTCGAGTTACTGTTTTTTTTAAAAAAAAGATGGACCGGAAGGCCGTTAACAGCGACTTCCTGATGAAAAAGCGATGATCGATTCGAATTGGCATGCTGTTCGATTCCGACGATCTAACCTATAATAACATCATGTAATCCTCTTTCTGGGAAATTCGTCCGTTCCTGGAAGAAAGAATCGATTCCGCTTCAGATTCTGGAGTCTTGTTCATGTTGTTCAAAATCCGTGTGAGTATGGTCTTGAGTCTGGTTGCATTCGTATTGATAAACAATTTGGCCGTTCCTGCACGTGCGACTGACGACATCAGTGCGAAGTCAGCCTTGCCGCTCGACCGTCTAGTCGGCAAGCGGATTGGTGATTTTCGTTTGAAAGATGTACAGAATGGAAAAGAGATTTGGCTTTATGGGTTCGCAATGGGCAACCGGAGTCTGGGAGGAATTCTGAAAGTTAAGCGCATTGAGGGCGTGGTACTGGTCTTTGTATCGCCTGGGTGCCCGATCGGTGAAAAGTATCTGCCCCGGCTCAAAGAAATTGCCAAGGAATATGATGCCAAAGGCTTTAAGTTTTTTGGCCTGGCCTCAAACAGTGGTGATTCGCCGGACGACCTGAAAAAATGGGCCAACGAAAATCAATTGGGCTTTCCGATTTTATACGACGCCAGAAACGTGATCGCCGATGCCCTCATGGTCGAACGTATCAATGAAGTGATCGTGGCAGACGGCACAGCCCAGATTCGATACCGGGGGGCTATTGATGATCAGTATGGGTACACAACAACCCGTCAGAAACCAGAAAATAACTATCTCAAGACGGCGCTCGACGCCGTTTTGGCAAAACAATTCAACCAGCTTGTTCAGAAGGGCACAGATGTTGCCGGATGCAAACTGACCAAAATGACGCCTGAGCCTTCCAAGCTTGACGGTGTAGAACGGGTTCGGGGCGTTTCTGACGACATTGCGGCCTTTTACGATAAGTCGGAGCCTGCACCGGAAGTTGGCAAAGTCAATTATGCAGAGCATGTGGCTTCGATTGTTCAAAACAAGTGTCAGAACTGTCACAGGCCGGGGCAGGTGGGTGGCTTTTCGCTGATGACCTATGACGATGTCCGGAAAAAGTCGGCGATGATTGGAGAGGTGGTAGACGACCGCCGGATGCCGCCTTGGCATGCCGACCCGCGATTCGGCCATTTTTCGAATGATCGTCACCTGTCTGCCAAAGATCGTGCCACCATTCTGGCCTGGGTGGAACAAGGCGCACCGCTGGGTGATCCTGCGAAGGTTCCCGTTGCCAAAACCTGGCCCGAGGGCTGGACGATCGGCACGCCTGACCTGGTCTTCGAACTTCCCGAATCCAACCTGATTCCGGCCCAGGGCACTGTTCCTTATTACATGCTGAGTGTGCCGACAAATTTCAAGGAAGATATGTGGATCCAAGCGGCTGAGGCTCGCCCGGAAGACCCAGGTGTGGTCCACCACATCATTGTTTATGCGGTTCCCCCGGGAGCCAACCGGGGCCGGGTGATTGGCGAAGGTCGGGGGCATCTGTGTGGATATGCACCTGGGGACATGCCATCGATTTATCCGCCGGGAACCGCCAAGCGTATTCCAGCCGGCAGCAATCTGATCTTTCAGATGCACTACACGCCCAATGGCAAGCAGTCCAAGGATCGATCCAAAGTCGGCCTGATTCTGGCCAAAAAGCCGCCTGAGCGAGAGGCCCTGACGGTTGGGATCGCCAATCCCGGCCTGATGATTCCCGCAAAGGCTGAGAGTCATCCGGTGCATTCCGAGCAGAAGTTCAAGAACGAGGTCCGGCTGCTGGCATTCATGCCGCATATGCATTTGCGTGGGAAGTCGTTTAAGTATACGTTGGAAGTTCCGGACCAGAAGCCAGAAGTGTTGCTGAGTGTGCCGGCTTTTGACTTCGGCTGGCAAAGCTATTACACGCTGACCAAGCCTCTCGCACTGAAGCCTGGAACCGTGATGAAATGCGACGCCACGTTTGACAATTCCGACAAAAATCGCGCCAATCCTGATTCTTCGAAACAGGTTCGTTGGGGCGAGCAGACTTGGGAAGAAATGATGATTGGCTATATCGACATCGACTTCCCAATCCCACCAACCGCACCAAAACCAACCGACAAAACAGCCGATGGTGCAGAACCAGCGACGCTCCTGAAGCGTTCAGAATGATCTGAGCCGTATTCGCCCCAGAAATCTTTTGATTTTCTGAGCATTTCAAGCTTGGGGATCGTGCGCTTGCCGATCTCCATTCTGGATGCTTTTGTGTGGGATCAAAGACGTTTCAAGCCAAGGGTCGATAAGCCCAAGTGAGTCGAATTTGCCGACCCATTTCGACAGAATTCGCGCGGAACTTCGATTTCCTATTGCGGACATTCGGCATTTTCCGCAACATATAGCAATTGAGGATCTCGATTCGAAAAAAGTCGGCAGGTATTTGTCAGGTATCCATTCCCATGAAGAATTCGTTCGACGCACTCGGCTCATTTTCGGTGAACGGCCACGATTATCGGCTATTTCGCCTTGAGGCTCTGAAGAGCCAGGGTGTGAATCTGGACCGATTGCCTTTCTCCATCAAGATCTTATTGGAGAATGTGTTACGTACGGAAGACGGTGTTTCTGTCACGTCTGACACGGTTCGATCTGTAGCCAACTGGAACGCTATAGCGGAACCGACCGACGAGATCTGCTTTACGCCTGCCCGCGTGCTTCTGCAAGACTTTACGGGTGTTCCCGCAGTGGTGGATTTGGCGGCCATGCGTGATGCGATGGCCAAAATGGGCGGCGACGCGGGCAAGATCAATCCGTTGCAGCCTGTGGAATTGGTAATCGACCACTCGGTCCAGGTGGATTCGGCAGGTTCGAGCCTATCGTTCGTAACGAACACAGATCTGGAATATCAGAGAAACAAAGAGCGTTATATCTTTCTGAGATGGGGCCAGAACGCTCTCGAAAACTTTCGTGTGGTGCCACCGGAAACCGGGATTGTGCATCAGGTGAATCTGGAATATCTGGCCCGCGTAGTGTTTGTGAATGAAACCGCCGAAGGTGGCGCGTTGGCTTATCCGGACACACTGGTAGGCACCGACAGCCATACCACCATGATCAACGGCCTGGGCGTACTGGGCTGGGGAGTGGGTGGTATTGAGGCCGAAGCGGCCATGCTGGGCCAACCGGTGGCGATGCTGCTGCCACAGGTGGTCGGCTTCAGGCTGCATGGCCGGCTGAAGGAAGGCGTGACGGCGACAGATTTGGTGCTGACCATTACGCAAATGCTTCGCAATCGAGGGGTTGTTGGCAAGTTTGTCGAGTTTTTTGGCGAAGGGCTTTCGGACCTTCCGCTGGCGGATCGTGCAACGATCGCCAATATGGCCCCAGAATACGGGGCCACATGTGGAATCTTCCCGATCGATGCCGAAACCATTCGATATCTTGAGCTTTCAGGCCGGCCCCCCCAGTTGGTCAAGCTTGTAGAGGCTTATGCCAAAGAGCAGGGCATGTTTCATACAAAACAAACACCGGCTGCGACTTATACCGACACTCTGGAGCTTGATCTGGGTGTTGTCGAGCCAAGTCTGGCGGGCCCGAAGCGGCCTCAGGACCGAGTTCTCCTGAGCGGAGTTCAGGCCAGTTATCAGACGGCCTTGGCCGACTATCGCAAGATCAAGCCTGCACCGGCCACAAAATCAGGCTCGAATGCTGTAAAGAATGGCGATGTGGTGATCGCTGCAATCACAAGCTGTACAAACACATCGAATCCATCGGTCATGCTTGCGGCAGGGCTAGTGGCCCAGAAGGCTGTTGCCAAGGGATTGAGGTCCAAGCCTTGGGTGAAGACGAGCTTGGCTCCGGGCTCGAAGGTGGTCACAGATTACTTGGCAGAGGCAGGTGTTCAGGAGGCGCTTGACACGCTTGGTTTCCAGGTGGTTGGCTATGGCTGCACCACATGCATTGGGAATTCAGGCCCACTACCCGAGGAAGTATCGAAGACGATTCAGGCAGACGATCTGGTGGTTGCGGCTGTGCTTTCAGGCAATCGCAATTTCGAAGGTCGCGTGCATGCCGACGTGCGTGCCAATTATCTTGCAAGCCCCCCATTGGTTGTGGCTTACGCATTGGCTGGCACGACGGATATTGACTTGACGAAAGACCCGATCGGGACGGGCTCTGATGGTCAGCCGGTCTATTTAAAAGATATATGGCCAACTCAGGCGGAAGTTTCCGGGACAGTGGCCAAGTCGGTTCAGACGGGCATGTTCCAGAAGGAATATGGCGAGGTTTTTCAGGGTGACAGCCATTGGCAAGGTTTGGCGGTGCCGGCAGGCGATCGATTTGAATGGGATGGCCAGAGCACGTATGTCAAGCACCCGCCGTATTTTGAGAACATGAATCTGGAGCCGGGCCAGGTGTTCGACATTCATGAGGCTCGTGTGCTTGCCGTGCTTGGCGACTCGATTACGACGGACCACATATCACCGGCTGGCAATATAAAGGCGAGTAGTCCGGCAGGAAAATACCTGGTGGAAAAAGGGGTATCACCTACGGATTTCAATAGCTATGGCGCCCGTAGAGGCAATCATGAGGTGATGGTTCGCGGGACATTTGCGAACATTCGGCTGCGGAATCAGCTTGCCCCCGGGACGGAGGGTGGCGTGACCCGGCTGCTTCCGGAAGGCGAAGTGATGTCGATTTTTGAGGCCTCGCAGGCATACCTTGAGCGTGGTACCCCGCTGGTGATTCTTGCGGGCAAGGAATATGGATCCGGTTCGAGTCGTGACTGGGCCGCCAAGGGGCCGATGCTTTTGGGCATTCGGATGGTGATTGCCGAGAGCTATGAACGGATTCACCGGTCGAATCTGGTTGGGATGGGAATTCTGCCTCTACAATTTGAGGATGGTGAAAGTTCTGCTTCTCTGGGATTGACAGGCGAAGAGATATTCGAGACTGTGGGATTGCCGTCGATGCTGGATTCGAGCTTTGCGGCCGGTAAGCATTTGCAGTTGAAGGCTCGGAGGTCTGATGGCACGAGCCTGGAATTTTCGGCGAGAGTTCGTATCGACACACCGCAGGAAATCCGATATTACCAGAATGGTGGGATTCTACCGTTTGTGCTGAGGCAGTTGCTGAAGCAAGGTTGAAGTCTGTGACCGATCTGGACGCCGGGCGTAAAGTTTGGCACAATCCAATCATCGGCCAGGCATTGACTGAACGAGAGTTGGCAGTTGGTGGTGGGCAGTGGCCTACTAAATGTGGGCTGAATGTGTTGAGTCTACTGACTTTGCGATAGTCGGGCAGGTCAATGATCCCCGGTGTGCAGCCCTTTCCGTCCGGATGCACAACCGAGCCAAGAGGACGAGGAGTGACGACAGGTCATGTCCCAGGTACAAACAGCTCCAAGAACGATCGTTGATCGGCAAAAAGCCGTAATATGGCTTCGCCAGATGCATTTGATCAGACGATTTGAGGAGCGAGCCGCTTTTCTCTATCAGAATCAAAAAATTGGTGGCTTTTGCCATCTTTACAATGGCCAGGAGGCGTGTGCGGTCGGATCGATCGGCATGCTGCGAGACGATGACTACCTGATCACCGCTTATCGCGACCACGGCCATGCCCTGGCGCGTGGGATGGATCCAAAGCCGGCCATGGCTGAACTTTTGGGCAAGTCCACAGGCTGTTCGGGCGGCAAGGGTGGCTCGATGCACTTCTTCCAGGCAGAGAGGGGCTTTCTGGGTGGCCACGCGATTGTGGGCAGCCATATTCCTCTGGCGACAGGGGTTGCCTTTGCGAACAAGTACCGGGGTGGCGACCAGGTTTGTCTCTGTTACTTTGGTGACGGGGCGATCAATCAGGGCAGTTTTCACGAAGCCTTGAACATGGCGGGGATGTGGAAGTTGCCGGCGATTTATTATGTTGAGAACAACATGATATCGATGGGTACTCAACTGGAGCGATCATCGGCGGTTCTTGACCTGACAGTGCGTGGCGGCGAGCCATACAACATGCCGTCGGCACGGGTAGACGCGAATGATGTGGAGCAGGTTGCGGAAGTGACTCAGCGGGCGATCAATCGCGCTCGTGCCGGTGAAGGCCCGACCTTTATTGAGGCCATCACTTACCGGTTCCGTGGCCACTCGATGTCCGATCCTCAGAAGTACCGGACCAAGGAAGATATGGACAAGGCGAAGCTTCGCGACCCGATCACGCTTTGGGAGAATCGTCTCTTGCAGCGCGGCTGGATTGATGAATCCAGTCTTGAGCAGATGCGTGAAGAGATTCGCGACCAGGTGGAAGCGGCCATCGAGTTTGCGGAAAACAGTCCTGAACCTGGTCCAGAAGACCTTTACACCAATATCACCGTGGCCCCTTACACGCCGCAGGAGTCTGACTGAGATGCCCATCCTTGCCTACCGCGACGCTTTGAACCAGGCGATGCTTGAGGAGATGGAGCGTGACGACAACGTCTATCTCATGGGGGAAGAGGTTGCCGAATACAACGGCGCCTATAAAGTCAGCCAGGGTCTCTGGGAAAAATTCGGCTCGCGCCGCGTGATCGACACACCGATTTCTGAGGGCGGTTTCTCAGGCATTGGAATTGGCTCTGCCATGGTCGGGCTGCGTCCGATCATTGAGTTCATGACATTCAGCTTCAGTCTGGTTGCCATTGACCAGATTTTGAACAATGCTGCCAACATGCGTTACATGTCGGGCGGCCAGTTTTCTGTGCCCATCGTGTTTCGCGGTTCGTCGGGTATGGCGGGCTGTCTGGCCGCCACCCACTCGCACCGTCTGGAGTCGATTTACGCCCACTTTCCTGGCCTTACGGTTGTCATGCCTGCCACAGCGGCTGATGCCAAGGGCTTGCTCAAGTCTGCGATCCGGTCTGATGACCCAGTGATTTTCATTGAGCATGAGAATCTTTACGGGGAAAAGGGCGAAGTTCCTGAAGGCGATCACCTGACACCGATTGGTAAGGCCAATGTGGTGCGAGCAGGCTCGGATGTCACCATGCTGACCTACAGCCGGAGCCTGATCACCACCCTTGCCGCAGCCGAACAGCTTGCTGGTGAAGGGGTTTCAGCCGAGGTGATCGACCTGCGGACATTGCGGCCTCTGGATATGGACACCATCCTGGCATCCGTACTCAAGACCCACCGCTGTGTGATTATTGAAGAGAACTGGCCCTATTGTGGCATCGGAGCCGGCGTTGCCGACCGAATCTACCAGCAGGTCTTCGACGAGCTTGATGCCCCGATTCGTCGAGTGACTGCCAAGGATGCACCGATTCCTTACAATCGCAAGCTCGAAGCTTCGATGTTGCCGACAGTCGAGCGCATCGTCGCCAAAGTCAACGACGTTCTCTATCGTAAAGCCTGATGATGGGACGAACTGCCTGGTCTTGCATGAATTGCCGGGCCAAGCCACATTCGAATCACGAACCCTCGTCGGCAGCCAATGATATGGCTCGACGAGGGTTTTGAATTCCGTCCCAGCCATTCCCAAAACACAGTCGAAAATCGAAGTTCCCGCCACGAAATTTCCGGAGATTCCCAAGTGCCTATCGAAGTCAAACTGGCCAAAGTCAGCCCTACAATGGAAAGTGGCCAGATCGTAAAGTGGCTCGTCAAGGTCGGTGACAAGGTCAAGGAAGGCGACACAATCGCCGAGGTTCAGACCGATAAGGCCGTGATGCCGGTAGAAACATTCGATGACGGCATCGTGGCCCGCATTGATGTTTTGGAAGGTGTGGATATTCCGCTCGGTACGCGCATCCTGGTGCTTGCCAAAAAGGGCGAGGACCCCAAACAGGTCGCAGAATCCTATGCCGGCACAGGTGCTGCTGCCCCAGCGGCGGCCCAAACGGCTGCACCAGTCCAGGCCGCAGCCGTGGCCGTAGCCCCAGTGGCTTCAGCGGAGGCGGCTTCAGCTTCAGGTCGGGTAAAGTCGACTCCACTGGCCCGTAAAGTGGCCGAATCAGCGGGCGTTGATATTGCTTCTGTGCCAGGTTCGGGCCCTGCTGGCCGAATCATACGGGCCGATGTGGAAGCCTATGCTTCCAGTGCTTCGCAGCCAAAATCGGCTCCGGTTCCTGCCAAAGCCGCTGCCCCCAAGCCCGCTCCGAAGCTCTTTGTGCCGCTGGGCGAGGATGAACGCATTCCGCTGGATCGGATGCGTCAGGCAATTGCCCGTGGCATGATCGCCGCCAAAACGCAAGCCCCCGAAATTCATGTGACGGTCGATATTCGGATGGACGAAATTGTCCGGGTGCGTGAGCGGCTCAACAAGTCGCTTGCTGCCGAGGGTGTCAAGCTCTCTGTGGGCGACTTTGTGACGAAGGCCGTGGCCATGAGCCTGCGTCGCCACCCAGCCGTCAACGCTACATTCCAAGGCGACAACGCCAATCTGGGCCAGGCCGTGATTGTCCGCCATGCGGCCGTCAATGTGGGCATCGCTGTGGCACTTGAAGGTGGCTTGATTGTGCCAGTCCTGCGTAATGCCGATGTCTATGGCTTGCGAGACATTCGGGTTGAGAGCGAAAAGCTTTATGAAAACGCACGTTCCGGACGTCTGAGCGTGGAACAGATGACGGGCGGCACGTTTACGATTTCCAATCTTGGCATGTTTGGCGTGAAGCAGTTCGACGCCGTTTTGGCATTGCCACAAGTCGCCATTCTGGCAGTGGCCGCTGCTGAGAAGCGTCCAATTGTCGTCAACGATCAGCTCACAGTGGGCACCATGATGACAGTCACACTGACCGCCGACCACCGGGGGGTTGACGGAGCGGCCGCTGCCGAATTCCTTCGCACCCTCAAGAGCTTCCTGGAAGAACCCACCAGCATGCTCCTCTGATGAGCCTTGGCCAGCGATAACCCACCCGCTCTGAACCCTCGACATACCTGATTCGAAAACGGTGATTCTAACATGGCTTACGACTATGACCTGATCGTTATTGGCGGTGGTCCTGCCGGATACGCTGCCGCAATCCGCGCTAGCCAGATGGGCAAGAAAACGCTTTGTATCGAGAAGGACAAACTTGGCGGAATCTGCCTCAACTGGGGCTGTATCCCAACCAAAGCCCTCCTGACCAACGCCCACCTGGTCGAGATGATCAATGGCCACGGCAAATCCTTTGGCTTTGAGGGCACAAGCAAGTGGAACTTTGCCCAGATCATTGCCCGCAGCCGTGGCGTGGCAAGCAATTTGAACAAGGGTATCGAAGGCCTGTTTCGCAAATATAAGGTGACCCATCAGGTGGGGCTGGCCAAGGTGGTTGCCCCTCACAAGGTTCAGGTGGGTGATAAAACCGTCACCGGAGGGGCGATTCTGATCGCAACCGGTGTTCGCCCCAGGCCTCTGCCGGGCGCTGAATACGACGGCAAGACGATTCTTTCTTACAAGGAAGCGATGTCACTGACCGTTCAGCCGAAGAGTCTGATCGTGATTGGTGCGGGTCCGATTGGTCTTGAGTTTGGCTATTTCTATAATGCCCTCGGTACCAAGGTAACGGTTGTCGAGATGCAGGATAGAATTGTTCCGGGCGAGGATGAAGAGATCTCGGCCGCCTTGGCAACGAGCCTGACCAAGCGTGGGATCGTGATCCACACCTCCACCAAAACCGGCAAGGTGGAAAAGACGCGCAATGGTGTCAAGGTTGAGATCGACACACCCAAAGGCAAGCAGGTGGTGGAAGCCGACGTTATGCTTGTGGCGATCGGTGTTGTCGGAAATATCGAGGAAGTGCTTGATTCAAAGCTTGGTGTGGTGATCGAGAAGAATCACATCAAGGTCGATAAGGAAAAAGGCTTTAAGACGAACGTCGAAGGCCTTTTTGCAGCCGGCGACATCATTGGCCCGCCATGGCTGGCTCACGTTGCCCACCACGAGGCGATCGCTTGCATCGAAACGCTTTTCGGCAAGCATCCGCGCACTGTGGATTATTCTGTCATTCCAGGCTGTACCTACACCGTGCCGGGAATTGGCTCGGTGGGTCTGACCGAAAAACAGGCCAAAGAGAAGGGCCATACCGTTCGCATCGGCAAGTTCCCGTTCATCGCCAGTGGCCGGGCACAGGCGGCAGACGAGACCGAAGGCTTTGTGAAGCTCGTTTTTGACGCCAAGCATGGCGAACTTTTGGGCGCCCATATCATTGGAGCCGAGGCCACGGAGATGATCTCCGAGCTGGTCATGGCCATGAAACTGGAAGCCACCGAAGAAGAGATCATGCACGCAATGCACCCGCACCCGACCTTCTCCGAAGCCATCATGGAAGCCGCCGGCCAAGGCATGGGCGAATCCGTCCATATCTGATCCAGCCTGATTTTCATAGCCAATGTGTTGGTGCAAAGCCAGGCGATGAGCCTGGCTTTGCGATTTACGGACTGTTTTGAAATCGAAGCCGAAAAAAGAGTAGACCGAGACAGCCCAATTCGAACTCGCCAATTGGAGATCGGGACAATCGAGTGGGCATAATCGTTAGGATTGATTCCAGACGCATGATTTATCGGCGAAGGTTATGTCGCAGCAAAATAATTGGCGATTGAGCATCGACCCGTGAAGACTTCTGTAAGAATTGCACCGTCATTGAGATGCAAGTCATACGCTGCGGCACAGACCGATGCAACTCTCTTAACCGCGAAATTCAATTCAGCCGCCCTCAAGACTGTTGTTGAGCAGCACTTCGCCAAAAAAACATGGTATTGTAATGGGTTTATAGTTGTCGCGGCCACACATGATACATCGCATCATAATGATGCCGGAGGCATCACAGATTGTAGCCGGTGGT